>CAVZSQ010000021.1:0-186620 GCA_963777955.1 Calditrichia bacterium | reverse complement strand
AGTCTATTCCCAGTTTCCTGCACTCATCTGCAATCTTGCGGCTTGTTCTGCTAAAATAGTCATCAGTATTTTTATCGTTCCAGCCAAATTTATTGTAAATCCCGTCGGCATGGTGATAATTCATACGGAGGTTCAAATATTTTCCTAATTCCGTCATAACAATATGAACAGGCCTGCTGGCAGCCGACATAGGGATTGATGACGTAATCGTAAACCTGCGAGGCGGAGAGAATAGTATTGGAATGAATTTCTTTTATATACATTCGTTATGTTAAGTCCGCTGATCTGATCTAATTGGGATTTTAACTTTCGGCCAGCCTCTTCAATGCCGCATTCATCCGGTTAAAACCTTCTCTCGTGTTTTTATCCAGACTCCCCCATAACAGCGGAACCAGTAATCCTGTAAACTTCTCGGCTTGGGTAAAAATCACTCTGTTTTCACTAACCGGTTTAATCAGGAAGCAATGTTCTCCGTCGAATAGCCCCGGAATAAGCAAATGCCCCAACCAGCGCAGTTCCAGATTTGACTCGGCATTGAGCACAACGGGTTTAAAAGTCATTCCAGGCGATCCCGGCGGTTTAATAAATACTTTCAACCTGCTGCCTGCTTGCGGTTCTCCGCTTATGCTCAGGATGAAAGGATTCCAATCCGGGTAGCTCTCAAAGTCAGTAAGTATCTGCCAGACCCGCCGGGCGGATGTGTTTATTTCAATATGTGTAATAATTTCTCTCATCTCAGAAAAATATTTTTGTTTTCAACCAGAGGAATATATTTGATCGCCTATTTTTCTCCAATGAACCAAGATAGGTTTTCATATCGTGATTATCTTCCATATCATGAAGCTGTTCGTTGCAGGTAACCGCTGTATCCACATGCGAGAAGTAGTCTCCGACAATTCCGGCGATCGGAATGGGGAAAGGTATATCTGTTACGATATCCGACGAATTATCTATTCTGAACGATCTGGCGGCAAACGATGAATTAAAGGTCTTGGCAAATTCAGCGTCTCCGATGCGCGGGGATCCGAAAGTATAAAGCGCCGTAATTTTCTTGCCGGTATTGATCTCGATATCCGGCAGAGCCAGGGTGGCAAAAGCCCACCCAGGCTATGGCCGGCAATAAATATGTGCCTCGACTTTTCAGTCTTCTTTAATTCTGCTATCAGTTTTATCCTGATATCGTTGTACACATCATGAAAACCATCATGCACCTGGCCAAAACCTTCGATAATGTACTTATTTAATTTGGTATGAAAATTATTGATCCATTCTTTGACTGTTTGTGTACCCCTGAAAATGATGTATATGTTTTTTCTTTTCCGGGCGATAAAACCGATAGGAATTTCAATTTCATTCTTACTGCCGAATAAAGATATTTTCTTTAAATAATTTTCGAATTTGCTGTTTTTATCAATTGCGTTAAAAATTTTCCACTTATAGGTTAATGCACAGATTAATTCATATTCTTCGGGAAAAGCCCAATCGACTTTATCTTCCCAGCTGTCGAACTGATTATACGCATGAACGATCAGAGCTGCCAAGTTCTAAGGCGAGTTCAGTATTATAGCCTTTAGGGAAATACATATCTTTTTCTCTTTTGCGCGCTGCGCGCAACTAATGGGACATTTCAGTGGCGGCTAACCATTTACCACAAAATCTACAATTCATGCGAGTAGATCGCCGTCCGCTTCAAATGATACAATCCTTCCTGATATTTTCACAAAATTGTTTTAAGCTGGGCTACTATCACAAAATCCCTATGGGATTTATCGGCTGTAATATACTACTATTCCTACTAATGGTCGCATTTACCCCATGTTGAAACATGGGGCTAGAATATAATACTCCTTCGGAGCATTTAATCTAAATTAATATTAGTCTTTAAGGCTAAGTCCGTGAATATTGTTTTTAAAATCTTTGCCTTTGATTTCACATCAGACGTATTGACTTTTCCGCCTCGCTGTTTTTCATTCCCAGCCGTTCTTTAAGCCGTGCCTGGCCACGTAGCCGCCTTGATTTATCTGATTTGATATAAAATTACATAATCCAATAATAACTATTTATAATTAATAAGGAGACTATTCTAATATAAGCAGTAAAATTTAATAAGTTGATTTGCAGTCTATTCCCAGTTTCCTGCACTCATCTGCAATCTTGCGGCTTGTTCTGCTAAAATAGTCATCAGTATTTTTATCGTTCCAGCCAAGTTTATTGTAAATCCTGTCGGCATGGTGATAATTCATACGATCGATGAGGATATAATCAACCTTTCCGGCCAGGACATCAACCAGATTCTCCGCTTCCGGAAGGATCGGGGCGATCATCACGTAAGTCCTGATGCCGTTCCGGTGTATTGTCCCGATGGTTTTTAACCGCTCTGGTATAGGCGGCGCATAGGGTTCAAATATTTTCCTGATTTCGTCATTCGCGGTAGTGATCGACAACCCGACTTCCATAGATTCCGCTTGCTTTAGTATATCCAGATCCCGCAGGACCAGCGGGGAACGAGTCTGAATGATCACCGGCCAGTTATTCTGCACCAGTATTTCCAGGCATTTTCGGGTCAATTCATATTTTTTTTCCAGGGGTTGATAAGGATCGCATACCCCGCTGATCCAGACGTCACCTTTCTTTTTCCTTTTTATCTCTTTTTGCAGTAATTCGGAGGCGTTTATCTTTACATCGATAAAATCGCCCCACGGTTCTGTATGTCCGGTAAATCTCTTCATGAATCTGGCATAACAATATGAACAGGCATGCTGGCAGCCGACATAGGGATTGATGACGTAATCGTAAACCTGCGAGGCGGAGAGAATAGTTTTGGAATGGATCTCTTTTATCTTCATTTATACTGTAAACCTGACAACCAGGCCTAAGCGGCGTCTGCCTTGCGCCAGACAGGTCCGGTTGAGGTTGTTATTAGAAAATAATTTATTTATATAGTTGTAGATTTTCTTGTCCATTTGTATAAAGTATTCAACGGCCTGATAACAGCCACAATACTCATGTCTCTATCCTCCCATATTCAGCGTTATAATGACCCGGTCACCTAGATAAAAAGCTCTCAACTTCCTTAATAAATTTCAAAGACGCTCTCTCTTTTTGTTCTGTCAGAGTATCTAAATCGCTAAAATCCGGATTGTCCACTGAATATAGTTTATTTTACCTGGGCAGATTTCTTTTCTGATCTGCTTTTTATAAACGTTACGCAAGCCAGGATAAAGAATAACACTCCACTAAGTAATTGCAGATAAAACCGGTAACCGGATGCCTGGCCCTCTTGAATAGTGAGTACTGTTGCTATAAAATAGCAGATTGATGCTGCAAGAAATATAGCAGAATTCAATAATGTGTTTTTCATATTTTTCCTTTTTATGTTGCTGCCTGACGACCAGGCATAACCGGCCTGCTTTAGGCAAGTCCGGTAGATACTGTTGATAGCAATTAATCTTAATATTTATTCAGTTAAATCTTACAATTTCGCCTTCGGCGACCTACCCCCGCTTTCGCGGGGGCGAGCTTTAATTATCTGGCCAAAACTTGTCCCCGCGCAGGCGGGGAACAGGCAAAAATGCCCTTCGCGAATTTAAACTCGTCCGGCTACCGCCGGACTCAAACATGAATTCGCGAACTTCAAAATCAAGTCTATTTTTTATTAATTCTCCTCAAATATTTTCCACTTCATATAATTAAGTAGAACGAGAACGCTTTTTCAACATTCAGAAATTTAATTAAAATTAGAAAATATGCAATCTATCGTTCTTTTTGAAGTTCCTGTATTTATTATTCTTTGACCATGTTTAAAAACAGCCTTAAGATGTGTTATAACACTCCATATACCCTTGATTTAGTATTAAAAAAATTGGATAATATTGTCATAATCCGGAAAATTACTGAAAGTAATATAATACTAACTATATAAATATAATCAGAGGATAAACCATGTCAAATGAAAAATTGACTTGTCAATATTTTAACTGCGAGTTGATTTGTAGTAGAATCAGGAGACGATGATAATTAATTCAAATCCCGTCAGGGATTAAATATTTGTAGAAAACAGTGTGCCCCGCTCCTGTTTCGTGCCGTCAGGTACGATATATTTCGTCCCTGACGGACTAGCGATTGAATTTGGAGATTTATTTTTCTATAAATATTTTGTCCCTAAGGTGAAGTGGATTCGATGCCCGTGGTTGCGGTTTCTTCGGACATGGTGTCCAGATCGGTGTGCATGGATTCTTTGCTGATGAAAAGTGCGATCAGCGAAAGTAACGACAGCAACGACAGGTATAGACCAACGGAGCCAACCCCGTAATTTTGGGCCAGCCAGGTGGCGGCGAACGGCGTTAAAGCAGCGCCCAGTATGGAAGCCATGTTGTAAGATATACCTGAACCGGTATAACGGGTATTGGTAGGGAAAAGTTCGGGCAGCAGCGCCGACATCGGTCCAAAACTCAATCCCATCAGGACCATGCCCAGACTGAGGAACAGCAGCATGAGAGTCTTGTTGGCCTGCAGGCCGGTGCCCATCGTCTGGGGAGAAAGAAACAGGCTGAAACTCAAACCAAAAATAATTATCACGGCGGTTACCACCAGCAACAGACTTACGCCGCCCGACACGATCGGCCAGGTATCCGGCCACGGGGATAAGGGCGGCAAAGAAGAGTACCGAAACGAGTTGCAGGATCAGGAAATCACGATAGCCAATACCCAAAAATCCGAGCTGGACCTGGCCGATGGCATAGGAAAGAATCCAGGTGGTCATCAGGTAGAACAAACCGTAGGTTGCCACCATGATGAACGTACCAAGCAGCAGTTCCCTGAAGTCGCGGCGGAAGACCTGCACCAGCGGGGCTTTAAGTGTTTCACCGCGCTCGGAGGCACGCGCAAAGACCGGTGTTTCCTGTAATTTGAGGCGCACATACAGGCCCATTAATACCATGACTATGGAGAACAGGAATGGAATACGCCAACCCCACAGAAGGAATGTATTTTGAAGATTGGCGAATGTCGAATCATAGCGGAATCCTACCGTCAGCAACAGGAATAAACCGTTGGCGAGTATAAATCCGAACGGAGCACCCAGTCTGCGGCCACATGGCGGCTCGCGCGCGTTTACCGCGCTCTGCTGTCTCGGTGGCGAGGAGTGCAGCCCCTGACCATTCACCGCCAAGCGCCAGACCCTGACAGAACCGCAGGATTGCCAGCAGTACAGGTGCAAACAATCCCACAGCTTGATAGGTCGGCAGCAAGCCGATCATAAACGTGGCTAGTCCCATTAAAAGCAGTGATCCTACCAGTGTCGTTTTACGACCCAGGCGGTCACCAAAATGTCCAAAAAGCATGGAACCGATCGGACGGGCCACAAAGGCAACACCGAAGGTCGCCATCGAAGCAAGCAAAGCTGCACCGGCGTCCACGGCAGAGAAGAAGAGCAACGGAAATACGGAGACCGCAGCGGTTGCATAAATATAAAAATCGAAGAACTCGATTGTCGTACCGATCATGCTGGCAAAAATGATTCGGCCGCGAGGGACATTGTATGTTTGTGCCGGCATAACTTGCTCCTGTTTAGACATAATAACTCGATTCATTTTAATTTCAATCCTTAATGGTAAAAACTTATTTTGAATACAGTTTATATAGTACAGGTACAATGATCAGCGTCAGAATAGTCGAAACCGTCAATCCGCCTATGATAGTCCAGCCCAGGGGTGCCCATAAAGTTCCACCCCCCAGGGTCAGGGGCAAAAGTCCTCCGATGGTAGTAGTGGTGGTCAGAAAAATCGGCAAAAACCGGGTTTCACTGGCCTTTTTTAAAGCAGGAATCACTTCCATACCATCCTGCCGCAACTGATTGGTGTAATCCACCAGCAGGATCGAATTGTTTACCACAATACCGAATAAACTGGTCAGACCGATAAAAGATGTAAACGAAAATGAATTACGCGTTATCAATAAGGTCAGAATAGAACCGATCATGGCCAGGGGAATGGCGGAATAGACAATAAACGGCTGGCGGTATGAGCGGAATTGCAGAACCAGTATGCTGAAGATGCCAATGGCCGCGATCAGCGTGGCCTGGAACATACCCCCGAACGATTCCTGCTGACTCTCCAGTTCTCCGCCGATGTGGAAGCGGTACCCCTTGGGCCAGGGATACTTATTGAGTTGAGCGATAATCTGCCGGGTGACCTGGTTGACCGAGTATCCCTTGCGTACATCGGCAGTGATGCTCACGGTCCGCTCCAGATCATGATGGGTGATGGCCAGCGGGGATGATTTGAACTCGGTAACGGCGATTTGCTGTAATGGTATCAACTGACCGGTATAAGAGGGAATGAAGATCTTATTGAAGTCCCGCAGACCTATTTTATTCTGATCGGGCAACCGGATGGTGATATCGTATTCCTTACCATCGGCATCACGGAATTTTGAAATGGCTGAACCGGTCACGGCGCTGCGTATCAGTTGATCAATCTCATACAGGGGAATACCCAGCAGACCAGTTTTGTCTTTGTTTATCCTGATCTGCAGATCGGTTTTGGTAGTGCCCAGGGGATTGTTAAGATTTATTGTTCCGGCCGTCGCCGCAATGATGGAGTGGGTCTCAGCAGCCAATTGCTTCAACATATCCATATTTTCACCGATAATCCGTACGGCGACCGGGGCCTCAATTGGTGGTCCCTGCTCAAATTCCTTTACTTCAATTTTTGCTCCGGGTATATCCTGATAAGCGGCGCGCAGATCGTTGATCAGCAGATCGAATCGTCCAGCATCATATTCATCCATTTGAATGAACAACTGAGCATGATTGCTCTTATTGTTCTCCGGAATCACATTATAGTAAATCCTGGGATTGCCATGGCCGATATTTATTAAATAATATTTTATGTCTTTATGCCGCTGCAACCGGCCTTCAACCTGCCTGGCTATTTTTTCAGTCTGCTCGATAGTTGTGCCCTCGGGAGTATTGATATTGATGATAAACTGTGGTTTTTCCGCTTTGGGGAAGAAACTGACGCCCACTAAAGGGAATAAGGCCAGACTGATGATAAAAGCGGTAACAGCACCGATCAGGATCTGCCGGGGGTGATTGAGGGCATAATCAAGGATTTTTCTGTATCTGGTAACAATAAACTTATCAAGACACTTTTTAAACCAGGTGTCCTGTTCGGCAGAGGATGGCCGCAGATATTTACTGGCCAGGAACGGGGTAAACGTAACCGAGACCAGCAGGGAAGCAATCAAAGCATAAACCACAGTCAACGGCATACTGCGTATGAAATCACCGGTCATGTCCCGCATCATCAGCATGGGAATAAAGGCCAGCACGGTGGTAATGGTGGAACTGGTCACCGCCCAGGCAATCTGCCCGGTGGCGCGGATGGCTGCTTCCTGTGGTTGATAGCCCTCCCGCATATGGCGGGATATATTTTCTGTGACGACGATGGCATTATCCACCAGCATCCCCAGGGCAATAACCAGCCCGGAAATAGTCATCTGCTGCAGTCCGAAATTACTGAAATCTATAGCACCGATGGCCATCAGAATCGAAACCGGAATAATAGACATGACGACCAAGGATTCCCGTATACCCATGCTGACAAAGATGACCGCCCCCACCAGGATCAAACCCTGTAACAGATTCAGAAAAAATCCATTCAGACGGTTAGCCACACTGGCCGACTGATCGAATATGGATGTTATTTTAATGTCAGCAGGCAGTTCAGCGCTGAATGATTTGATTCTCTGCTGCAGGCCATTCATTACAGTAAAAATATTGGTGCCTTCTTTCTGGCTTACCGTAACCAGAACGGCTTTATGATCCTGGTATAAGGCATAATAGCGCTGGTCTGCATAAGTGAACGATACGCTGGCCACATCTTTGAGGTACAATATCTTGCCAGCGCCGGACTGCAGGATGGTATTCTCTATATCGGCCAGGGATTTAAAAGTTGTATTGGTTTGAATATTAAAACGCCGGCTGCCGATGTCCACTCGCCCGGCAGGAATCGTTTGATTTGAGCCCTGGATGGCCTTGATCACCCCGGGCAGGGAAATCTGATACTGGGCCAGGACATCCAGATCAACGGCAATGCGGATTTCCTGTTCGGGAAAGGCCCAGGTCCTGATCTTATGCACACCGGCAACTTTTTCCAGCGACTTTTTTAACTGTTCACTTTCTTCTTCCAGTGAAGCATAGCTGGCCTTATCCGAGTACAGCGCTAATTGCAGGATATTTACATCGGAGATGCTCCACCTGACAATGTCCAGGCTTAGCATTTCATCCGGCAGGGTATTGCGGATGCTGTTGACCTTCTGAACCACATCGGAATATTTATCGTCCGGATCACTGCCGATGAGAAACTCAACTTCGACCACTCCCAGGCCGTCTTCCGCCCGGGAATCGATATGCTTGATATCATCCAGTTCATTAATAACCTCTTCAACCGGATCGATGATCAGTTCTTCGATATCGGCAGGGGTGGCTCCGGGCAGGACCACTATCACACTGCTGCCGGCCGGCGTGACCTGCGGATCTTCGGAGCGCGGCATGGTCAGGAAGGAATACAGGCCCACGGCCATCAGCAGGACGACGAAAACGATGGTGAACTGATGATTCTCAATGGCGGATTTAACCAGGCGCATGTGGCTTCTCCAGATTCGATTAGGTTTGGTTTATTGTGTAATCACCTTGACCAGGGCACTGTCGCTCAGATAAGCACTGCCGGTAATAATGACGCTGGAAATGTTTTGCAAGTCTGGCGACGACGACGACAACGGGGAGATCACTGCATAATCATCGGTAAAATGATCGATACTGACCGGTATTTTTTTAACCCGGTTGCCGGCGGGTAATAGCGTATAGATAAATCCATGTTTATCTTCGGCTTCCATCAGGGCGTCGATAGGGATGATATAAAAATGATGGTCAGCAGCCGGAAAGATTTCTACCCGGCCCACAAACCCGGAGATAAGTTTTGGCGGGAAATCAAGCAGTTCAACTTCAACTTCAAATGTACCGTTGCGGGGATCGCTGGTCTCAGCCAGCTCGCTTATAACACCCGATAATTTCAATGCGGGATAGGCCTCTAATGATATGGCGGCTGAATCCCCTTTTTGAATCGTCACGATTTCATTATCGGCCACGCCCAGGCGCATCACCCATTTGCTGCTGGCTGAGGAAAAATAAAAAATGGGCAGGCCGGCAGAAACCAGTTCATTTTTTTCGGCAAATCTTTTAAGAATCTTGCCATTAGCCGGGGCATAAATTCTGGCATGTTTTAAGTTGAATTCGGCGATATTTAAATTTGCCCGGGCAATTTGAAATCCGGTTTCCGCATCCTGTTTTTGTTCCAATGTGGTTACTTTATCATTCCACAGCCGCATGACCCGTTCCAGGTCCCGCTGGGCCTTTTCATATCCACCGCGGGCCTGATCCACATAGGCCTGCATTTCGTTCAAAGCCAGGCTGGCCAGCATTTGATCCTTTTTCACTGTCTGTCCCTCATCAACGCGGATGTCTTCGAGAATACCCCCTACTTTAAAGGCTAACTTCGATTCAGTTTTAGCTGCAAGGATGCCGCTGCGCCGGATGGGTAAAGATCTTTTTTCATACTTTACTTCGGCAAGTTGTACCGGGATGGCCCGTTCAACGATCTCTTTTTCAGGAGACTTGCAGCCGTTGATACTTATGATCAGGGCTGTAAGAATAACGAGCGAATGTGCTTTGGGAAAATGTGTCATAAAAACCTCATGCCTGGGTTGATGTGTATATTCAATGTATCTACAAATCGATCAGTTCAGGATGCACCTTTATTTTAATTATGGTTTTAATGAATGATAGATCAGGTCAAAAGTATATTCGATTAGGTCTTTGGCTTGAACGTTATAATGTTCCACAAATATGCCTTTATGCATGGCAATTAACTGGATCATACCCGTCGATTCTCCCCATAAACTGATGGCTGTTTTAAGGGGGTCGATATTTTTACGAATGGAACCGTCATTAATGCCAATAATTATAGATTGAATCAGAATATCCAGCGAGGCATTTCCCTCACGCAGGCAGGCAGCCGCAACCGAGTCATCGTCCTCGTGTGGAATCTGGCGTGATTCATAATAAACCAGGGCATGAAAGTAATCCGGGTATTGTTCAAAGAATTTGAAATAAGCCTGGCCGATGGCTCGTACTCTTTCAATTCCGGTGTGGTAAGCAGCGGCTGCCTGTTCGAACATTGTCTTTAATATTTTATTACCGCGCAGGTGAATGGATAAGTATAGTTCTTCTTTGGTTTTAAAATAGAGATAGATGGTACCTTTGCTGAGTTCGGCAGCCTGAGCCACATCATCCATCGTTGAAGTGTCCAGGCCTCTGGAAAAGAACACTTTTTCAGCCGCATCGATAATCTCGTTGCGGCGGTGTTCCTTTTCTCGTCCCCGTCGTTCTAAAGTACCCATAAATCCCTGGTGTTAAAATGTACCAATGTATAATATATGACCAATAGTCATATATTTGATTAGAATATAATATTGATACTTAAAAAATACAAGTAATAATACAATTTTAGATAGTTCGAATGATTTCTATGTAATATTTTTGGGGCTAAAAAGGGGCCTTTAAGGCCTGAAAATGGGTCATTTATATATGTAACTCTAATAAAATTAATATAAAAGTCAGGTCCGACCCGGTTTACGGTTCAATCATCATCCCGTCAGGGATGAAATATTTATAGATCGAAAAATCTCCAAAATTATTTGCAGCCCCGTCAGGGGCGACATATTTCGTGCCTGACAGCACTCTGTATAAATCAGGGTGATATTGCTTTTCTACAAATATTTTGTCCCTGACGGGACAAAATAATCAATTTGCCACCGGCGCCTGCCTGGCGCATGGCAGGGCCCGGCAGATCCGGGTGTCAGCCAAGAGGCGGGTGATAAAATTTATATATTGTATTTAATAAAATTTTACTATTTCGTCCCGACGGGACGGTTGAAAATTATTTGGTACATTTTACCCGGCAATAAATTGCCGGGCTATTTTCATTATATCCCTACGGGATAAATGTTAAATTCATACTGTCATGAACCGTATAAGGCGGGCACAATGGATATTATTATCCGACCTGCGAAGAACGGATTTGCTCAAAAATCTTCTGCACGTTCTGAAGATCGTCACTATTCAGTATATCCGCTGTTTCAAACCAGCCCTTGCGTGCTATTCCGATACCGTAAATATAATCGTCAATACCCTCCAGGGCGTGCGCATCGGGATTTAAAGCGGTTTTAACCGATAAAGATTTGGCCAGTTTACCGTAGCGCCAGTCCAGATCCAGCCGGAAAGGATTGCAATTTATCTCGATAATTTTCCCGTACTTTGACGCTGTTTTAATCACCTGTTCCATATTAACCGGGTAGGCTTCCCGGCCTAATAATAATCTGCCGGTGGGATGTCCCAGCATGGTCACATAAGGATTTTCCAGCGCCGGCAAATACGCGCAGTCATGCTTTCGATATCCAGATTAAAAAGACTGTGCACCGAGGCGATTACAAAATCGAAGGTGCTTAGAAGTTTATCGGCAAAATCCAGTTTCCCATCCGCCAGGATATCCACCTCGATACCTTTTAATATCCGGAAAGATTTATTCTTGCTATTCAGGTCATCGATTTCCCGCTGTTGCTGAGCCACCCGCTTTTCATCGAGTCCATGAGCGTAAAATGCGGATTTACTGTGGTCGCAGATTCCCACGTATTGCCAGCCCTGTTTCCGGCAATAGGCTGCAATCTCGGCCAGGGAGTTGGAGCCGTCGCTGTAATTACTGTGTATATGAAAAATCCCATGAAAGGGATTGCCGTCGTACAGTTGCGGTAAAGCATTCTTTTGCGCGGCTTCGATTTCGCCCAGGTCTTCACGCAGTTCAGGGGGTATGAATTGCATACCCAGGGTGCGGAAGATCTCCTCTTCGTTGCGGCAGGCTATTTTCTTATTCCCTTTAAACAGACCGTATTCATTCATTTTTAAATTTTTCGTTTTGGCCAGCGTGCGCATGGCGGTATTGTGTTCTTTGCTGCCGGTGGAATGGTGCAGCAGGAACGGAAATTCATCATCCGTGACCAACCGCAGATCAGCCTGTAGACCCAGATTTCAGGACGATTGTTGATTTGGTGCTGCCCTGATTTATAACCTGTTGACTGTTTGCGAACTGAATAAAATATTCCATCAAAGCCTGGTTGTTTTTTGGCAGGCAGCTGGCCACAATGTCGATATCTTTAATAGTTTCTTTTTTACGGCGTAAACTGCCGGCCACTTCCAATCGTTTGAACTGTCCTATTCTGCTGCAGATAAGTCCAGCAATGATTGTGCTTCTGCCGCGGCAACCGGAAATAGAAATCTTTCCCTGTACTGCTTGTGCAGTTCAATGCCCTGTAATATTTTCTCCTGGCTTTTTTGACCAAAACCGTCGAGTTCACGCAGACGGTTTTCCCGGCAGGCATACTCCAGTTCACCTATTGTGGTAATATTTAATTTTTCATAAATGGCTTTGACTTTTTTAGCGCCCAGTCCGGGTATGGACAGCAGATCGAACAATCCTGCCGGTACGCTGGTTTTTAAATTTTCGTAGTAAGGGAGTTGTCCGGTTTTTACCAGGGTGGTTATTTTTTCGGCCAGAGCGCTGCCAATACCTTTCAATTCAGCCAGAGTACCTCTTTCCACCAGCTGGCCGATATCTTCATTCAGGGTATCGATAATTCGGGCGGCATTGTAATAGGCTCTGGATTTGAAGGGATTTTCCCCTTTTAAATCCAGGATGGTAGCGATACTCTCCAGGACCTGAGCTACTTCTTTTTTATTCATCAGTCTTAACTCGATTATCCATTTTAGGGAACTAATTCCCCCTTAATAAAGGGGGGTAGGGGGTTGTCTAATACTTGATTAAGTTTTACAACCCCCTTACCCCCTTTCTAAGGGGGAATTTTCTCAATAAACCGGAAGAAATAAACATATCCTGTATAATTCAGGGCAGTTCCGCCAGCTGAATCATGATCTTTTCATGCAATAATTCTATCACTCGTCCTGCCCCGCTGAAATCGTTGGCCATCATGGAAAAACAAACCAGATCCCCTCTCTGGGTGCGGACATAACCGGTGTGAGTACGGACGCGTTCAATGCCTCCGGTTTTGGCCCGCAGATTTTTGGCCGCTTTGGTACCACGGCAAAAATTTTTCAGAGTTCCACTATCGGCTGTATCACCGGCGATCGGCAGGGAATTGTAAAAAGTATTAAAGTAAGGTTTCTTGGTCAGGATATCCAGCAGTTGTACAAAACTGATTGTGGTTATACGGTTTAGCCAGGATAATCCGGAACCATCATGGATAAACAGCCCGTCGGTGGCGATGCCGTTCTTTTGCAGCCAGTCTTTCACCACCTGTAACGATGATTCCAGATCGGTGTTGCCGCTGCCGCCAGAGGCCTGTTTACCCATAATTTTTAAAATTTGCTCGGCATAAATATTAATGCTCTTTTTATTCAACCGCTGGATTATGTTTTTTAAAGGCGGGGAAGAGATGATATAGAAAGTTATTCGTTTGGTATTGCCCGGCGCTGCTTCACGGATGGTCAGGGCTTCACCGCTGACAGCAATACCGCCGGCAATCAGTTTGTTTTTTAAATACTGGGCGGCAAACTTGGCCGGATCCGGCAGAGAACCTTTGATGGAAAATTCGTTGACTTCGGCCGGGATGGTTCCTTCCAACTGATGCAGCCACTGCCAGGGAGCGTGATAAATATAGCCGTTATCACCGGAACCCACGGCACCGGTTTTCATATGATTGATGAACTGGATGCCCGGGACATCGGGCTCCATGCGCAGGATAATAGCCGGATCGCCGACCTTTTTCCCCGGCCGGAAGTACAGGTAGTAAAGGTTTTCATTAATGCATAAACCACTGGTTCCGGCGCCATAATAATTGCCGATATCATTCCAGAACCAGCTGGCCGGTGTGGGCATATAATCGAGGAAGGAGTCATCCGCGATAATATTACCGTTGATACTCTTGATCCCCAGAGTGCCGATCCGGCTGGTCCAATCCTGCATCATCGAATCCAGGGCCAAAACCCCTTCCATTTCCGCTGAACCCAGGGTAGGATCCCCTTCACCGCAGATATACAGATTACCCTGCAACTGTCCGGCGGGATCGATGCTGCCGTCATATTTAAGATAAGTGTAAAAAGTATAGCCTTCGCCCAGCAATTCCAGTGCTGCTGCCGAAGTGATCAATTTCAGATTGGATGCCGGTGCCATACCCTGATGGCTGTTGATATCGACCAGTACCTCTCCGGTTTTGCTGTTAATGGCATACATACTCCATTGACCAGACATCAGACCGGGGGTGCCGGCCGCCTGTTTGACAACTTTAGCTAAATTAGCATATTTAGACTGGGCCGCAGCAGAATTAAAAAAGATCAAAACCAATAGGAGTGTAAAAATAAGTCTGATTTTCATATCCCGGTTACCTTTCCCCTGATAAAATAGTTCAAGCCAGAAGTCGAATTTAGTATTTTAATTAATGGGAGAATAGATCGGATTTGGTATGTTTGTTATATTAGTGCGAAAGGGGGGACTTGAACCCCCATGGACGTACGTCCACTAGACCCTGAACCTAGCGCGTCTACCAGTTCCGCCACTTTCGCAAAGCTTCGCAAAACGAATAAATATACTTAGCATGATTTCTAAAATCAATAAATTCTATACAGGGCTTGACCGAGCCTGATTATTTAATTATAATGCAAACTTGTTTAATAATTGCAGCAAATGGAAGAGAAAGTAATAGTAACAAATCGTAAAGCCAGGCATGAGTATGAGATCCTGGAAAACGTGGAAGCCGGACTGGTGCTGCTGGGCAGTGAAGTCAAATCCCTGCGGGCCGGCCGGGCAAATCTGGGCGATGCCTACGCAGTGGTCAGGCAGCGGGAAGTCTGGGTGATCGGCATGCACATTTCGCCATATGAAAAAAATACAATTCAGACAACTCGACCCCCTGCGGGAACGGAAATTGTTATTAAAGCGAAGTGAGATCAGAAAACTAACCCGGCGGGTCGAAGAAAAAGGATTTACGCTGATTCCGCTGCGGCTTTATTTTAAGAAAAATATTGTAAAAGTCGATCTGGGTCTGGCCCGCGGCAAGCGTCAGTATGATAAAAAAGAGGCGATCGCCAAACGTGATGCCCAGCGCGATATGGAGCGTGAACAAAAAAAATATAAATTCAAATTATAGTTGAGTTAGAACCGGATATGGATTTCAGAATGCAAATCAAGGAGTAGTCATGTCGTTTCCCCCGCTGAATGAACAGATGGATGTTATTCGCCGTGGTACGGTCGAATTGTTGCCTGAAGATGAACTGGTCCGCAAACTGGAGAAATCTTTAAAACACAATAAGCCTTTGATCATCAAGCAGGGCTTTGATCCTACAGCCCCTGATATACATCTCGGCCATACGGTCGGAATCCGCAAATTGAAGCAGTTTGAAGAATTGGGTCATCAGGTCGTCGTGATTATCGGCGATTATACGGCCATGGTCGGCGACCCTTCCGAAAAAAATTCCACCCGTCCGCGGCTTACCCACGAGCAGGTGATGACCAATGCCCGCACCTACCAGCAGCAGTTTTTTAAAATACTGGACGAGCGTAAAACCATCATTCGCTATAACGGTGAATGGTTCAGCAAACTGACCTTCGAGCAAATAATGGAACTGGCCGCCAAATTTACCGTGGCCCGCATGCTGGAGCGGGATGATTTTGCCAACCGGTACAAAAATCAATTACCGATCAGCATTCATGAATTTTTCTATCCGCTGATGCAGGGCTATGACTCGGTGATGATCGATGCCGATGTGGAATTGGGCGCTACCGAACAAAAATTCAACCTGGTCATAGCCCGGCAGATTCAGAAAGAATTCGGTAAAGAAGAACAGATCGTGCTGACCCTGCCGGTGCTGGCAGGGGTCGATGGGGTTCAGCGGATGAGTAAATCATTGGGCAATTATATCGGTATTGATGAACCGCCTAAAGAGATCTACGGCAAAACCCTCTCGATTCCGGATCAGTTGATTTATCCCTATTTTGAATTGATCAGCGATGTTGATCTGGGCGAACTGGTCAGGATTAAAAAACAACTGGAAAATCCGCAGACCAATCCGCGTGATGTCAAGCGCTATCTGGCCCGTACACTGGTGCGGATGTATCATGATGCCCAGGCCGCCCAGGCCGCGGAAGAGGAATTCGACCAGATCTTTATTGATAAGAAATTACCGGCCGATATGCCGGAATTTATATTACCGCATAAATCATACCGTCTGGATGATTTGCTATTGATAACCAAAACTGCTGTTTCCAAGAGGTGAAGCACGCCGGTTGATTCAACAGGGAGGCGTGACTATCGATAATGAACGGATTGAGGATCCCTTCAAAAATATATCGCTGAATAGGGAGATTATCCTGAAAGTCGGTAAAAGAAAATTCGCTAAGGTAAAAAGCAAATAAGCGATCTATTCATTCATCATCGCCTGGTAAGTGTCGCGATGAGGAGAATCATAACGCGTCAGTACATCCAGTGTTTCCAGGTCACCGCGAAAGATTTCGGCAAAAGTGACATAATGGGCATCGAAAAACATCTTGAGGTATTTGTTATTAGGCTGCTGCTGTACAACTTCTTCAATAGCCTCCATAACTTTTTGACCGTAAGCCCGGGCTTCTTTCAGTTTACCCTGCTTGACCAGATATTCCGCTTCGAAGAAATTGGGTTTAGTCTGGCGCAACGGCAGGGTATAACTGTGGGTTATTTTCTGTAATTCAACAAGCCGGTTACTCCAGCCCCGCGGATACTGGCTCAGGATACCGCGATTGGCAATATCCTGGGCATTATTATAGTAAGATGTGCCCAATAATTCCCCGTAAGTATCCAATTCCCCGGCCAGGATCAGCGCGGCATAGAAATCAAAGAAATTAGTGAGCGGATCGAACTGCATTTTATTATGCTCCATCACCGAGGACGGTTGATAGGGGAATTCCCACTCTTTATCGTAAAAGCTTTCACCGGAAATACTTTTAATCTGGAACTGTGCTTTATATATTTTCTCAAAACTTTTTTGCCGGACAGTTTCAATAATAATATAAATACTGACAGTGATATCAGTTTCGTATTCATCTTCGGTCCAGGCATAATTGTTGAAATAATCTTCCACTGCTCCCTTAAAATCTTTTAAATACTGTTGTTCATCGGTAGATAAATGCAGAAAATCGACCTCTACGCTGGTACGCAACACCTGAGCCGGAAGCGGAGAAATATACAGGCACAAAAACGATATCAGCAGAGCGATTAAGATTTTCATTTAAATTCCTCCCAATTATGCGTAAAGGTGTATACGTGGTACCCGGGGAGATACGCTACAGGTAATTTCATAGGCGATAGTTTTCAAGCGATCAGCAACCTCGTTGATTAAAATGCTGTTCCGGCCATTTCGTCCATAAATTACGACTTTATCGCCAATTTTACAGTTTATTTTTTTACCAAGATTGACCATGACCATATCCATACACACCGTTCCAACCAAAGGATACCGGTTGCTTTTGATCAATACTTCAGCCTGGTTGGTATTTTGCCTGCTGAACCCGTCGGCATAACCGATCGGTATGATGCCTATAAGTGTATCTTCTTCAGTAGTATAACGCCGGCCATAACTAATAGATTCATTTTTACGCACTAATTTTATTAAACTCAGTTTGGATTCCAGCGACATGACCTCTTTTAGTCTCCAGGAACAGGAAAAGCGGGGGGTTGGAAAGCAGCCATAAAGCATAATTCCCGGCCGTACCATATCATAATAGGATTGGGGGAATTTCATGATTGCCCCGGAATTGGCCATATGAAAGAGGATTCTATCTTTGACCTGCTGCTGGATATAACTTCTGACTTGATCAAATCGCTTTATTTGCAGCCGGGCGAAAGCAGGATTATCGTCCTCGGAGGTGGAGAAATGTGAGTAGACACCCTTTAACTGCAGGTAGCGGCTGCGTAAAATTGCGCTTAAACCGCGCTCGAAGTTTTCATAGTGATATCCAACCCGGTTCATCCCGGTATCAATCTTTAAATGAACCGGAATTTTAACCCGCAGCTGTTCGCTGATTTTTTTAAGGTATGAAATTTGTGAATCGGCGGTGACAGTCACTTCGAGATTATAACGGATAGCCTGGGCCAGGCAGTTATTTAAATGTGCACCGAAAACCAGGATAGGGGCAGTTATTTTAGCCTGGCGTAAGCGGATTCCTTCTTCAGCAAATGATACTCCCAGATATTCACAACCGCTTTGCAGGGCAGTGTTGGCCACCTCAACATCCCCGTGCCCATAAGCATTGGCTTTGACCACCGCCATAATTTTTTTCTGACCGACCACCCGGCGAATCAGGTTGATATTATGCTGCAGGTTACGGTGATTGATATAGACAGCAGTGGGACCCATGTGTCATTTCCACGAATATTTAGCGGCAATATCTTTTATCATTACACCGGCGAAGATCTTTTTAACTCTGGAACCGTCTACCAGATATTCCAGCAGGGTCGGCCGCAGGTTATAATTGGAAGAACTGGCCTGGGCATATGCGCCAGCGCCTGTAATTGCAATAATATCACCATGTTGTAAAGGGCTTAATATGCGCCCTTTGGCAAAAACATCCGATGTTTCACACAGCGGTCCGACAATATCGACCTTTTCCTGAGTTCGCTCGTTTTTGATTAAAGGTACAATCTGATGATAAGCATGGTACAAACTGGGTCGAATGAGATTATTCATTCCGGCATCAATAATGATAAACTTTTTTAGCGGACCTTCTTTAACGTATAAAACTTTTGAGATCAACAGGCCGGCACTACCGATAATAGACCGGCCGAGTTCGATTATCAGTTTGACCGGTTCGTTCTTGAAACAACCGAGTAATTTGGGCAGAATGGACTGAAGATAGGTACGGGACCTGCCGGCATCATCCAGTTGGTTCTGGTAATTGAGACCGATGCCGCCTCCCAGATCAATAAATTCAATCTCTATACCTTTTTGCTGCAAGGTCCGGCGGAAATGGAGCAGGAATCGGGCGGTTTGCAAATAGGGTTCGGCACGTGTTATCTGTGATCCGATATGGACATGAATACCCCGGGTGTTGATATAAGGATGCCGTTGCAGTTGCAGATACAGGCGCAAGGCCAGCTCTTTAGTGATGCCGAATTTATTTGTCAACAGACCGGTGGAAATGTAAGGGTGGGTGCGTGGATCGATATCGGGATTGATACGTAGAGCCACGCTGACCTGTTTTTTCAGACGGCGGGTAATCCGGTCAAGCAGTTCTAATTCGGCTTCCGATTCGATGTTAAGGGAATGAATACCGGTCTTGATCGCCGATTCAATCTCGGCAGCAGTTTTGCCGACTCCGGCGAAAACTATCCGCTTGGCCGGAAAACCGCACTTTTTAGCGAAGTATAATTCACCCGCCGATACCACATCCGCACCGAAATTAAATGACCGGATAAGTTTGAGCAACTGTGGATTATAATTTGCTTTCAGGGCATAACAGGGCAGGAAATCAAAACCGCCGGCCAGCCGGTAAACTTCCTGGCAGTTTCTTTGAATTTCCGCCTGGCTATATATATAGAAAGGGGTGGCAATTTTTTTACATAGCAGTGCTAAGGGAATCTTATCGAGACACAATTGACCTTTTGAGTTATAATATAAAATCTTCATGAACAGGTTTGCATGCACCGGCAAATTTGGTATTCCAAAATAGTGAATATACAAATTTATATCAATATAAAATTCAGCAACGGTTTAGTCCTGTAATTTAGAAATCCGTGGTACAAATAACTGGCAGGATTCTGACCAACTCTTTTATTTTGAATTCAAGATTACCGATAATAGGGAATAGTGCCCGAGAGGTATCAGCTCAGTTAAGAGAAAATCAGTACGAGGTCGCCGCAGAGCATATTGGCCGGTTTGATTATCACGGCACCTTATTTCATTTGGCAAAAGTGTTAAATAAATGAATGAGGTAAACCAATGCAAGAGTCAAAATCACAACCAGGCAGAGAGCAGGATTCATCATTGGAATCCTATTTTGATGAGATCGCTTCTATCCCGGTTTTAAAGCCGGAAGAGGAAGTAACTCTGGCCCGGCGCATCCGCAGAGGGGATAAGAAAGCTTTGAAGAAAATGGTGCACTCGAATCTGCGTTTTGTGGTTCGAATTGCTTATGAATATAAAAATCATAGCCTGCCTCTGGGTGATCTGATCAATGAAGGAAACCTGGGTTTAATCAAAGCCGTCTACCGTTTTGACGAGACCAAGGGTTTCAAATTTATCTCGTATGCTGTCTGGTGGATCCGGCAAAGTATTATGCAGGCGATTATTGAGAATGCGCGCCTGGTGCGATTGCCCTTAAACCGGGTCAGTTCGCTGAACAAAGTAGGCAAAAAATTCAGTGCGCTGGAGCAGGAATTTGAGCGGGAACCGACCGCCGAAGAAATAGCCAGTTCACTGGATCTTTCGCCGCTGGAAGTGACCCGCATGATGCAATTATCCAATAAGCATCTTTCACTGGAAGCCTATATTTCCGAGGAGAATAGAAATTCCCTGCTGACGGTCACCGAAAATTCCGCCAGCTCGTCGCCGGAACTGCCGCTGAATCAGGAATCGATGAAGAGTGAACTCAAAAGAGCCTTATGCTCGCTGTCCAAGAAAGAATCGGAAATTTTGCGTCTGTATTTTGGCCTGGATGTCGACCGGCAGTATAATCTGGACGAAATCGGGAAATTATACCGTATTACACGCGAAAGGGTCAGGCAGATTAAGGAAAAAGCCCTATTCCGGTTGCGCCACCAGTCCCGCAGTAAATTTCTGCGGCAATATTTAGGTGAAAGTTATTCCTGAAAATAATTTTTGTTTTGATCTGCGTACTTCATTATTATATTTAGCATATCTGGTCACCCGGTGATTATTACTGAAATAGCGGCCGAAGGCTCTGCTGTTTAGTCTAAATCTTCCAGCAGCAAATTCTTGTTTTAGTTGACACTTTTTTTTAGATTAAATTGATCTTTTCATTGCATTTTTAACGCAGGGGGAAAAGGTAATATGAATTTACATTCTATTGTGCTGGTAAAGCAGGTTCCGGATACTGCCAATATTTCCGGACAGGTGATGAAGCCGGATGGCACGGTCAACCGGGCCATGCTGCCGGCGATCTTCAATCCGGAGGATAAGGTTGCCCTGGAAATTGCCTTGCAGATCAAAGATTTATACGGTGGGAAGGTAACGGCCATCACCATGGGTCCGCCCAAGGCTTCGGATATACTGCGCGAATGTCTGTACATGGGAGCCGACGAAGTATATTTGATCAGCGACCGTAAGTTTGCCGGGGCTGATACGCTGGCTACATCATATGTTTTAAGCGAGGCGATTAAAAAAATGGGCGCCTATGATCTGATCTTTACCGGCCGGCAGGCTATCGACGGCGATACGGCTCAGGTAGGTCCGCAAACCGCAGAAAAACTGAATATTCCACAGGTCACTTATGTGGAAAAAATTTTTGAGATCAGCGAGCAGCGCATCAAAGTCAAGCATAAAATCGATGGCGGTTACGAAATACTGGAAGCGGCCTTACCTTTACTACTGACCATTATTAAAGACGCCGCTGTGCCCAGGCCATTTAAAGCCCGCCGGGTAATGGCCTATAAAAGCGCCCGGACATTATCCGAGTTGGAAAAAATGGTCGAAGGGAATTCATTGCTGTACCTTGATGATCTAAAAGATGAATATGGCAACCGTGGCCTGTATTTACCGACGCTGACCATGGATGAATTACCCGTCGATCCTGAAAGATGCGGATTAGCCGGTTCCCCGACCAAAGTCTATAAAATCGATTCGGTGGTTCTGGCCGGAGGGGAACATATGAATATAGAACCAAACAAAGCGGGATTGAATAAACTGATTGATAAATTAATGGAAGACCGGATTTTCGGTTAAAGGATGATTATGACCAAGAAATCAAACGAAGTATGGGTCTTTATCGAGCAGCGTTCGGGCAAAGCCGCCGAAGTGAGTTTTGAATTGCTGTCCAAGGGGCATAAACTGGCAAAAAATCTGACCGGTAAACTCAAAGCGGTTCTTATCGGTTATCAGTTGCGGGAAATTGCCCTGGCCACTTTTCAGTACGGTGTTGATGAAGTATATATGATTGATCACTCCGAGTTGAAAGATTATCGCACGATGCCTTACAGTCACATCATGAATGAACTGGTCAGTACTCATAAACCACGGGTGGTGCTTTTCGGGGCTACCGTTATAGGCAGGGACCTGGCGCCGCGCGTAGCATCTTACACCCGCAGCGGTTTAACCGCCGACTGTACCGATTTAAAAGTAGAGAGTATTCAATACCTGCGTAAAGATTACCAGAATCTGCTGCTGCAGATCAGACCCGCCTTTGGAGGCAATATTATTGCCACAATTATCACTCCGGATGCACCTATTCAGATGGCCACGGTACGCGAAGGGGTTATGGAGAATATTCCGCTGCCGGAATACCCGCAGGGAAAAATTACAGAAGTTCCTTACCAGGCCGCCGGGGCGGATCAGTTGTTAAAAGTTGTGGAGCGATTTCAGGAAGAAAATAAGGTAAACCTGAAATCCGCCCCGATTATTGTGGCCGGCGGTTACGGTATGGGCTCAAAAGCGAATTTCAAATGGATACACGAACTTGCCCATATCCTGGGCGGTGAAGTGGCCGGCAGCCGGGCGGCGGTGGATGCTGGTTTTATCCCTCATGAACGGCAGGTGGGTCAGACCGGGGTAACTGTCCGGCCCAAACTTTATATCGCCTGCGGTATTTCCGGTGCTATTCAACACCGGGCCGGGATGCAGGAGTCTAATAAGATCGTTGCTATTAATAACGATCCCGATGCTCCGATTTTCGATATCTGTCATTATGGGATTGTGGGGGATGCCGGCGATGTAATTCCCAAATTTATTGAAGCATACAGGCACAAACTAAAATAGAGGAAAATTATGGCGAATTTTTTTAACGATAATCCGGATCTGGTCTTTCAGTTTGAAAATCTGCGTATCGAAGAGATAGTGGCCATTGCCGAACAGGATTATCAGGAAGCGGATAAATATAATTACGCTCCCAAGAATTACAGCGATGCCCTGGAAAATTACCGCAAGATCCTGGAGATCGTGGGTGACATCGCCGCTAATTTCATCGCCCCGCGTGCTGCTCAGGTTGATCAGGACGGTAATTCCGTCAGCGCCGGCAAGGTGGTGTATGCCAAAGGATTGCTGGAAAATCTGAAATATCTTTCGGATGCCGAATTGATGGGTGTGGAATTCCCCCGCGAATTTGGCGGATTAAATTTTCCCAAGACAATATATATGCAGATGGTGGAAATGGTCTCGCGGGCCGATGCCTCGTTGATGAATATTTTTGGCTTGCAGGATATCGGTATGACCATCAGTAAATTTGGTAACGATGACCAAAAGCAGGAATACCTGCCTAAATTTGTTGCCGGTGAATACACCGGTGCCATGGCTCTGACCGAACCGGATGCCGGTTCCGATCTGCAGGCTGTAAAGTTGCATGCCTACCAGAATGAGCAGGGCCACTGGTTTCTGCGCGGAGTGAAAAGGTTTATTACCAATGGCGGCGGAGAAGTTCTGCTGGTGCTGGCTCGCTCGGAAGCCGGTTCGAAAGACGGACGCGGTCTGAGTCTGTTTGCCTGTCATGGCGATGCTACGGTAGTGGTCAGGCGCCTGGAGAATAAGTTGGGAATTCACGGTTCCCCTACCTGTGAACTGCAATTCAACGATACCCCGGCCACCTTGATCGGCAAACGCAGATTCGGTTTGATCAAATATGTTATGGATTTGATGAATAGCGCCCGGCTGGGGGTCTCCGGCCAGGCATTGGGGATATCCCAGGCCGCCTATACGGAGGCTGTTAAATATGCACGCGAACGGGCCCAGTTCGGTCAGCCCATCATAAATATTCCGGCAGTAACCAACATGCTGATCGACATGCGGGTCACCCTGGAGACTAACCGTTCATTATTTTATTCTACTGCCAAATGGGTCGATCTGCGCAATAAATTAGAAACGCAGGTTGAACAACTTAAGGCCGCAGGCAAATCGTGGTCGGAACAAAATGAACGGTTTAAACAAGCCAGCAGGGTTTGTGATCTGCTGACACCGCTAACCAAGTATATCCTGAGCGAATCAGCTAATAAAATATCTTATGATGCTTTGCAGATTCATGGCGGGGCGGGCTATATGAAAGATTTCACTATTGAACGTCTGGCGCGTGATGCCCGGATCACCAATATATACGAAGGTACTTCACAAATGCAGGTGGTTGCCGCCAGCGGAGGAGTACTGGGCGATATCCTGGCCGATTATCTGGATCAGTATGGTAAAAAAACGTATAAAGGTTCTTTAACCAAACTGGCCGGGTATCTGAGAGAGATCCGGGAAATATTTCTTGATTGCCTGAATTATGTTACCGATAAGAACGATCATACATTTCATGAAGTGGCTGCCAAGGATCTGGTCGATTTATATTCTTACCTCTATACCGGTTACCTGGTCCTGGATGAAGCGGAAATCAATAACCGCAAGATCTTTATCGCCAATCGCTACATTACCAGTTGCTTAGCCGGGGCGCGGCGAAATGCCGAATCGATCAAGACAGAGCAATACAGCGATTTACTGCACGCCGATGAGATATTGAATTGAACTGAATGCTATTTCGGGAACTGTTTTTAACCTGCCGCTGCGGGTATTTCACAGCTGAAATATTTCAGCCGATCAAGAAGTTAAAGCAATTAGTGTAGATGTGTATACAGGAGATATTAATGTGGGTTATATAAAACCTGATCCAAAGAAAGACTATGCCCTGGTTCTTGGTGCTTCCAGCGGTTTTGGCGAAGCTACCGTGCTGGAATTGGCCCGGCTTGGTTTTAACATTATCGGTGTACATCTGGACCGCGGCAGTTCTATGACCAAAGTGGAACAACTGATACGCCAGATTGAAACAGCGGGGGTGGTGGCTTTATTCTTCAACCTCAACGCCGCGGCTGAAAAAAACCGGGAACTGGTGCTGCAACGATTACAAGATCATTTCAAGATTAAAGGAGTAGGCGGCCAGATAAAGGTTGTAATGCATTCACTGGCTTTTGGTTCATTGGCGCCGTTCATTCACCGCGAACCCGCGCAAAGGCTTTCGGCCAAACAGATGGAGATGACCATCAATGTAATGGCCAACAGTTTAGTTTACTGGATACAGGATTTAATGGACGCCGATATGTTAGCCCGTGGCGCTAAAATATATGCAATGACCAGTTCCGGCTCGCTGCGGGTAACGCCTTTTTACGGAGCGGTCTCCGCGGCCAAGGCAGCCCTGGAATCGCACGTTCGTCAATTGGCCCTGGAACTTGCGCCTCATGGTATTACGGTGAACGCCATCCGTGCCGGAGTGACTTTTACGCCGGCCCTGCGTAAAATACCAGGCCATGAAACCATGATCGACCTGGCGCTCAGCCAGATCCCGTTCAAGCGGTTAACTGAGCCGTCCGATGTGGCAAAATTTATCTCGGCCCAGGTACTGTCCGATGAAAATTGGGCAACCGGGAATGTAATCAATGTGGATGGCGGCGAATTGACCGTGGCCTTTCATACCCCGTTAAAAAAAGAAGAATAAAAAATCCCGGGCTACTGCGGATTATGGTAGGAAACTATTTTCCGCCTGCGGTAGACGGCAATTTTGTTCAGGTTGTGTTTCTTGATTTGAGTGTAAATCTCCTGGAATTCCCGCCCTACCTGTTCAGGTGCATGCGCATCAGAACCTGTGGTAATCGGCAGATCCAGACGTTTTATTTCGGGTAACCAGTCATACCCGGGATAACATTCCTGCGCGTCCTTACTCAAACCGGAAGAATTAATTTCCACAGCCATTTTATATTTTCTGATTGTGCGGAGTGTCCCGGCCACCTGCTCGGGAACGAGCTGCAACAGTGAATGCCCATGCTTCTTGATAATATCGATATGGCCGATAATGTCGAACAGGCCGGTTTTAATCCCCTTGATTATTTCAGCGAGATATTCACTGTAAACAGCTGCGATCGATTTTTCCGGAAAATGATAGTTAAAAACCCAGTTGCCAGCGGCCCAGTGTTTCAGGAAATGAACCGACATAATCACCAGATCGAAGTCAAACCGATGTAGAAACTTATCGAGATATTTTTCAAATCCCCGGTAGTAGTCGGCTTCAATGCCGGTCAGAATAGTTAATTCAGGGTAGGCCGCCCGCGCCCGTTCAATTTCTGCCAGATATTGATCCAGCTGCTGCAGAGTCATGCGATGGTCTTGATCGAAATCAGCGGGCAGGGGTATATGGTCGGTAAAACATATCTCTGTTAAACCGGCCTGGACGGCCTGGTCTAAGTATTGCGGAATTTCACCGTGGGCATGGCGGCACAATTTGGTATGTACATGATAATCTAACACCGGGCCGCCGCCGGATCTCAGCTTGGCTTATAGTGCTCACCCACATATTTATCTTTGGGAAAGAAGCGTAAATAAATTGTATCGGAAAAATTAATCGCCTCTTTGGAGTAAGGATTTATACCGCGCTGGTAAAATTCTTCGTCGATGATTACCGAAGCGTCTTTCCAGCTGGGCTGACCATTGACGTTATTAATAAAGGCGACAAATTCCTTCTCTTTCTTCTTGAATAATTTTTTGATGTATTTCTTACGGTCCCGTCCGGTAAAAATTAAATTCAGATCCTGCAAAGGCTGGCCCGAACTGATTTTTTTAGCCACAAAATCGGCCATTTCCTCGGCCACACTGGACTTCTTTACAGTGGAAACCGGTGCCGCCTCTTCTTCCTCTTCTTCCTCTTCTTCCTCTTCTTCTTCAACTACGGGTTTGGTTACCATTTCACCGACTTCAATGGAGGCAACCTCTACCTGAGGCTTGCTTTCTTCAATGGATTGCAGTTTTTCCATTTTAAGTTGTGGTTCCGGAGGAACTTCTTTCACCTGCTTGGGTTCAAGACTGGCTAGATTTTGATCACGTAAAATTATCTCCAGTTCCGGTATACCTATTTCTTTAATATTTTTGGCTATTAGTTTTTCCATCAAATCCGTATAAACTTCCAGGTTGCGGTCGCGGAATACATGCAGCAATAAATCCACGTCAATTTTTTCCAGGGGAGTACCGACGGCTTCCGAGACAAAAGCAGCGATGGTCTTAATGGTTTTGAGTGTGGTCTCGTATAAATTGGTCTTAAAGACGTTCTCATCGATCCGGGCAACTAATTTTTGAAACTGTTCCTGGGATATTTCGCGCAGGTATTTGGTATTAAAATATTCGGAAATAGCATTCTTGTAATATTCCAGGCGAAAGAAATATTTCAGGGTATTATAGACATCCATGGTCGAAACAACCTGGCTATTCTTGAAAATGAATTGACTGAGTGTGCGATGAGGTTCGATCAGGTAGTTCATTTCCAATTTGACGGCACGTTCGACTAACTGATTAAATTTGTTAAGGTGAAAGCGTGAATTCTGCTTGAGAAAATCAAAGATCTGATCGATCAGCATTCGAACCTGGGGGGCATCATAATCGAACTGGTCGCTGGAACTGAATTTCTGTTCTTCTTCACGGATCCACAGTTCCACTTCCTGACTTAAAAAATGCTTGATGGATTCAGGAATATTACGGCGCTGCAGATAAGCCAGTGGTATTTCTTTCATGTTCGGATCCGTTACCACTTCGGTCTTGACTTTCTTTATCAGGGCGTCCACTAAATTCTCAAACATGTCACTCCCCTTCTCTTAATAAAACATCGGTCAAATTTAAATTCAATTATTCCTATTTACAACTTTTAATTACACCGGCAGCAAACTGATCCAGATCTGGCGGGTTCTGGGGCCGTCAAATTCACAGAAAAATATTCCCTGCCAGGTGCCCAGTTGCAGCTGGTCATTTTCCACGGCAACGGTCAATGCCGATCCGATCAAACTGGCTTTAATATGCGCTGCCGCATTTCCTTCCATGTGCCGGTAATTATCATCGAAAGGAATTACCTTGTTCAGTTCTCTCAGGATATCTTCCTTGACATCAGGGTCAGCGTGCTCGTTTATAGTAATTGCCGCAGTAGTATGCGGGATAAAAATATAACATAAGCCATTGTGAAAATTATGCTTAGTAATGAATGCGCTTATCTGCCCGGTAATATCAATAAATGTTGTCTGCGCCCTGGTAGCCAGGGTAATTTTTTCCATTTTGCATCCTATGTTTTTAATTTTTTCTTCTTGGCTGCCGGGAAAAGGATGTTATTTAATATCAGACGATAGCCGGGTGAATTCTTGTGCAAATTTAATTCAGTCGGCGGATCCCCTACCTGGTGGGTATAATCTTCGGGATCGTGACCGCCATAAAAAGTAAACGTCCCTTTACCGCAGTTGCCATGTATGTATTTTATTTCGTTACTATTTTCAATTTTAGCCAGTATTGTCACTGCCGGTTTTATTTTTTCTTCCCGGAACATGGTGGTTTGTCCCATGAAACCTTTGAGCACATTGACATGATCCTGGGTCAGCATGGTTGGTACGGGATCATATTTGGCAGAAAATTCAAATAAGGTGAAATAATCGGTTTCAGCATCGCGTACCCGGGGCATATGACTGGGCGGGGTATCGATGTCGCTGAATTCATAAATGTTCGGATCGTTGTAGAGTTTAAAATTTGTAAAGGCCAGTGTTTTCAGGTAATCAATTTTATTCTGGTAATTGGATTCGGGAGGATCATAGTCGAAAGGTACGTCGCAGATATCAACCCCCTCCGCCGACAGGGCAATGTCCAGGGCATCGGTAGCCGAGCACATGGCGAACAGAAATCCGCCCCCTTCGACGTACTTTTTTATTTCCCGGGCGACTGCGCCTTTTTCCCGGCTGACTTTTTTAAAACCCACTCGGCCGCTAACTTTTCATCCTGCAGCTGCTGATTGATGTACCAGGGGGCATTTCTGAAGCTGAACCAGAATTTGCCATACTGCCCGGTAAAGTCTTCATGATGCAAATGCAACCAATCATATTTTTCCAGAATTCCGGCCAGTACTTCCCGGTCATATATCCTGTTAAAATCTATTTCAGCGTAATCAAGAACCAGGGTAACGGCATCATCCCACGGCTGGGCAGCGGGCGGACTGTAAACAGCAATAGTCGGCGCTTTTTCCAGCAGGACTTTTTCCATGTTGGCTTCTTCGATTTCCGCATAAATTGCATTGACTTCGGTGGCATTCAGTTTATTATATAATACCCCTCTGATCCGGCATTCAGTTTCAAAAGATGATCCCAGCCTGCCGGAACAGGAAAGAGCCGCCGCGGTAATTCAACAACCATTCCACATTCGAATTCTGAGCCAGAATCCAGTAAGCGACACCGTAAGCTTTCAGATGATCCGTCTGGGTCTGATCCATGGGGATCAGAATATACTGGGCCTGTACACTGCTTGCCGTGGCCAGCAGCAGTAAGAGGTTAGACAGTAATTTCAACTCTGGTCCTTTTTTAATTGAGTTTGCAGTCTGCGCGTATTTTCACGGGCCTGCTGTGCATATAAACTGTTCGGGTAACTTATCAATAGCTGCTGATACAGTTGAATAGCCTGTTGATAATTATGGAGTTGTTCTTCGGCCAGGGCCAGCAACAGGATAGTCTCATCTTTGGCGGGATCATCGCTGAAGGAAGCCAGTAATTGAATCAGCAATTCCCGGGCTGCAGGAATTTTATCCAGCCTGAGTAATAACCGGGCGGATCTTTTTCCGGCCAGAGCACTGATCGGTTTATTTTCCCGGGCTAATTCAGACAATTGTCCGGCGGCTTCAGAGAGTTTATGCTGGAAGATCAATAATTCGCAGCGGGCGAAGTTGGCCAGGGCCACGGAATCCTGGGCATAAGACTGCAGTAACATTTGCCGGGATAGTATATCATTCAACAGAGCATGGCTGGTAGGCAGAGCAGGTATTAATCCGTTCAGGCGGGTCTGTGCTTCTTTAATTTTACCCTGAAAATAAACGAGTTCAGCCAGTTTAAAATTGGCCAGCGGTTTAAACTCATTCATTGATATTTGTTGATAGGTCTCGCGGGCCCGGTCAAACTGGTTTTTACACAGGAAAATATCGCCTAATTTAAGAATCGTCAGTTCCCGGTTATTATTTCCTGGTTGAGTCCGGATATAAGTCTGGTAATATATCATGGCCTTATCCAGGTCAAAATAAAAATTATAGAAAATATCCCCCAGGTAAATCAGGCTGAGTGCATAATAATTCGATTTCTGCGAACGGGCAACCAGACTGTCGAAAATAGATACGGCCCGGGCCATCTCGGCCACGGATTTTTCCATATTAGAATTCTCCTGGCTGGTATTAGCCAGTGCAAAATGGCAGCGGCCCAGTTCAAAATCGCTTTGTACCTTATAGGGGGAATCAGGATAAAGGGATTGCAGAACCTGATAAGCTGCAATAGCATAATCATAGGCGTGATTATTATAGGCCTCGGCCGCAAAAGTCAGGAGGTACTTTCCCCGGGTCGCTTTCTGGTCCAGGGTTTTGTAAATGGTAAAAGCATGTTCATAATCTTTTTCTTTCAGGAACAGGCCGGCCAGGATTTCCCGGACGTCATTCTGCTGCGGATAAAGGGCCAGGTATTTTTCCAGGGTTTGGATGACAGCCGGGACCTGAGTCGGTTCATCGCCCAGATTCAAAATCTGCCGCTGCAGGAATTGTTTCTGCTGGGGATTAGAGTTATAATAATTCAGATACTGTTCCGCCGCCTGACCGTACTGCAATTGTTGTTTATACAGATTGCCGATATCGAGATACAGGTTGGCTTGCCCTTCAATCTGCCGCAGGGCTTCGCCATATACTGCAATAGCCTCATCGTAAAGTCTCTGGTTAATCATGGCCATTGCACTTAAACGGTAGGGAGCTATATTTTTAGGATCTTTTTTTATTTCTGTCCACCACAACTCCAGCGCTTGCTGCCGTTGATTGTTCAGATAGTAAACTTCGGCCAGGTCAATCTTCCAGACGGAATTAGCCGGATTGGTTTTAATTATGTTTTCATAAAAAGAGATAAGTTCTGCATATTTTTGCAGGGCCAGGGAACACCGTTTTATGCCGCTGATAATTTCAAGATTGTCCGGATTTTTCTGCTGCAGATTCCGGTAAAGTTCCAGAGCCTGTTCATATTGCTGGTTATCTTCCAGTACGCGGGCCAACCGTCAGCTGCGGGTTGGCTGGCTGGGCTGCCAGCGGAATTGCCGAACCGGCAATTGCCGGACCGGCAATTGCCGGACCGGCAAAAAGCAGAAGAACTAAAAGCAGATTAACAGGCAAATTGCAGTAATATTTCATCACAGAGCAACATCCCTCTTGGGGTCAGTTTAAAATGTTCCTGGTCCAGAATGGCCAGATTGTTCCCGGTTAAAAGTTCAATAGGCCGGTTATAACGATCCCGGAAGTCAAAGTTATAAGTATGATTAAACTGGCGCAGATCGATACCCTGATAGGTCCGCAAGGCTAATAGAATATATTCGTTGACAATTTGTTTAGCAGTTAATTTTTCCTCAAAAACTACCGGTGCTTTATTTTGCCGTAAAGCTTTCAGATAATCGGCCAGGGAGCGGGAATTCTGCCAGCGGCGATACGGCCAGAAGGAATGTGCCGAGGGCCCGAAAGCGAGATAGGGTATATGCTGCCAGTATTTAAAATTATGCCTGGCCAGGTGTTGATCGGATCTGGCGTAATTGGAAACTTCGTAATGGATGTAGCCGGATTGCTGTAATATATTTTCTGCCTGGAGAAAATAATCTGCTTCCTGTTCCGGATTGAGAAATTGAACAGAGTTGTTTTGCTGCAGCGAATCAAAAGGTGTTCCTGCTTCGACAATCAGGTTATAGGCAGATATGTGCTCGGGCTGAAATGTAACAACGCGTTCCAGGGAATATTTCCAATCGGAGAGGGTTTGACCCGGTATGGCAAAAATCAGGTCAATGCTGATTTCAGCAAAGCCGGCTTCTTTAGCCAGGCCGAGCATATTTTCGGCCTGCTGCACAGTATGAATACGGCCCAGGAATTTTAATTCTGCTTCGATAAAACTCTGCACCCCGATACTGATCCGGTTTATACCCGAATTCCTCAGGCCCTGTAATTTATCCCGGTCCAGGGTTCCGGGATTTGCCTCCAGCGTTATCTCTGCATCCGGGTGAATTTTAAAATATTTCCTGACCTGGGCCAGAATTTGTTCAACTTCCTGCAGGGTCAGCAAAGAAGGGGTTCCACCGCCCAGATAAATAGTATCATATTCGCTGTGGAACTCTGTCTGTCGGCCATAAATAGCTATTTCCCGGTTCAAGGCTTGAATGAATTTTGAACGCAGGTTCAGATCGGTCACGGAATAAAAATCACAATAACCGCATTTGGACAGGCAAAAGGGAATATGAATGTAAATTCCGGCTTTGGAAGTACGATCCATTAATGATTAACGTATAACATTGCCGATACGTTCAAAACGTATCTTTTTAAAAATAGTGAACAGATCGGACCAGGCCAGATCACTATCCCAGGAGAGATAAATGATAAGCCCTTCACCGACGATATGATCATTTGGGACAAAACCCCAGGCCCGGCTATCCAGACTGTTGTCACGGTTATCTCCCATCATAAAGAATTGATTTTCAGGGACTTTAAGCGGTCCGAAATTATCGCGGCTGCCATAGCGGTTATTTTGAAAAGTACGAAAATTCAGGAGATCATTGCGTTTGAAAATTCTCGAATCGATAAATTTTGATTTGGGGGCATCCGGGAAACGGATACTGTCGACAAATACCTGTTTATCAACAATTTCCAGTGTCTGACCTCCGCTGGCGACACAGCGTTTTATATAATCTATATCAGGATCTATCGGATACCGGAAAATTACCACATCGTTCTGCCGGGGGGTTTTGAAGCCGGGGATCCGTACCCAGGGGACCGGAAAACCCAAATTCGTGAAGGGAATGCCCAGCCAGTCCGGCGTGCGCATCCCGTAGACATATTTATTGACCAGTAAAAAATCACCGGTCAGCAGGGTATCTTCCATCGAGCCGGTGGGGATGCGGTAGGCTTGCACAATGAATTGGCGGATAATTAAAGCAGCAATGAAGGCGATGAATAATCCTTCAAAGAAATCTCTGGAACGGCGATCTTCCTCGGTTTTAATCTTATTCACACTGATTCTCCATTTTAGCAGGGTCTGGCCTGAAGCAACCTGAAATTTAACTATTTAGAACGTGATTTTTTGTCCAAAAGTTCCCGTTTAATCCATATCCTGCATGGACAGCACAGCCAGGAATGCTTCCTGGGGTATTTCCACGCTGCCGATCTGTTTCATGCGTTTCTTGCCTTCTTTTTGTTTTTCCAGCAATTTTCTTTTACGGGTGATATCACCGCCGTAGCATTTGGCCAGAACATTCTTGCGCAGCGGTTTGACATTCGTCCGGGAAATAATTTTGTTGCCGATAGCCGCCTGAATCGCTACTTCAAACATCTGGCGGGGAATCAACTCTTTCAATTTCCGGCATAATTTATTCCCCCATTCATAGGCTTTGTCGTGGTGGACAATAGTGGATAAGGCGTCCACCGGTTCGCCGTTGATCAGCAGGTCCAATTTGACTACATCGGATTCGCGATATGATTCGAATTCATAGTCGAAAGAGGCATAGCCGCGGGAGATGGATTTCAGTTTATCAAAAAAATCAAAAATCACTTCGGCCAGCGGAAACTTGAAACTCAAATCTGCCCGCGAAGGATCAAGATAGGTGGTATTGATAAAAATCCCGCGGCGTTCACGGGCCAGTTTCATAATATTACCGATATATTCACTGGGAGTAATTATTTGCGCGGAAATATATGGTTCTTCGATAAATTTTATCCGAACGACTTCAGGGAGATTGGCCGGATTATCAATTTCCAACTGAGTATCATCATTCAGGCGGACATGGTAGACCACGTTGGGAACCGTATTGATAATGCTGACCTTGTATTCGCGTTCCAGGCGTTCCTGAATGATTTCCATGTGCAGCAGACCCAGAAAACCGCAGCGGAAACCGAAACCCAGGGCCTTGGATGTTTCCGGCACAAACACCAGGGAACTGTCGTTCAGATACAGTTTATCCAGGGAATCACGTAATAATTCGAAATCATCGCTCTGTACCGGATACAGACCGCTGTAAACCATCGGGTGAATTTCTTTGTATTTAAAAATAGGATTAGCGGCAGGATTTTGCATGTTGATGATCGTATCACCGACCTTGGTATCATGAACATCTTTAGCTCCGCTGATCAGATAACCGACTTCGCCCGCCTGCAGGATATCGGTCGGTATACGGTTTAGTTTTAGTATACCGATCTCATCCACTTCAAAATTTTTTTTGGATTGGAAAAATTTAATATCATCATTTTTTTTAAAAGAGCCTTCAAAAACCCGGATATAATTAATTACACCGCGATATGAATCGAATACGGAATCAAAAATCAAAGCCTGGGGAGGATTATCCAGGGAGCCCTTTGGCGGGGGGACGTACTTGACGATGCCCTCCAGGATTTCACCGATACCCTGGCCGGTCTTGGCGCTGGCCAGGTAGATTTCATCTTCACGGCAGCCGATCAACTGTACGACCTGGCTTTTTACGGCGCTGACCTGGGCGCTGGGCAGATCGATTTTATTAATCACCGGGACAATCTGCAGGTTGTTTTCGACGGCCTGGTACAGGTTGCTGAGAGTTTGTGCTTCGACACCCTGCGAAGCATCCACGACCAGGATGGCACCTTCACAGGCGGCCAGACTGCGCGATACTTCATAGGAGAAATCGACATGCCCGGGTGTGTCGATCAGGTTAAAAATATATTCCTTACCGTCCTGGCATTCATAAAGCATCTGGATGGCATGGGATTTTATGGTAATGCCCCTCTCCCTTTCCAGATCCATATTGTCCAGTACCTGATTCACCAGATCTTTGGCCGGAATAGTACGGGTGATTTCCAGCATGCGATCGGCTAAAGTAGATTTGCCGTGGTCAATATGGGCTATTATGCAGAAATTTCTGATTCTGTCGATACTCATGATTAAAATATTTTATAATAGAATTCAAATTTACATAATGTAATGAGCTTTATCAATAAATCTAAATTTATATAAAATAGGTCGTGAGGGAGGTTGTAACAATTGTAATTTTGCTTTACTTTGAATAAATTGAATATATATTTGAAAATTTTTAGGACTATTCTGCTTGAAAAAACATCCAAAACCTGCCTCTGGTCTGGATGCACTTAAGCATCATCCGCATTTGCCAGCGCATATCGGGATCATCATGGATGGCAACGGCCGCTGGGCCAAGAAGCGGGGTTTACCTCGTATCGTCGGACACAGAGCCGGGATTGAGTCGGTTCGTAAAGTGGTTGAAGCCTGTGGCGACCTGGGTATTAAAGTTCTGACTTTATATACCTTCTCCCGCGAAAATTGGAAACGTCCACCCGTTGAAGTCTCCGCCCTGATGAAACTGCTGGTCACTACCTTGCACCGGGAACTGGCCGAGTTAATCTCGAAAAATGTCAAGATTATTGCCATCGGCTGCCTGGAGGATCTCCCTGCTGATACCAGAGAGATTCTGCTCAAAGCCATTGCTAAAACGGAAAATAATACGGGACTCATTCTGAATCTGGCTTTAAGTTATGGCAGCCGGCGTGAAATCAGAGATGCCGTGATCAGTATTGCCAAAAAAGTAAATGAAAAAATGATCCGGGTGGAAGAAATCGACGAAACCATGATATCGCGGAATCTGCAGACATGCGGATTGCCGGATCCTGATCTTATTATCAGGACCAGCGGCGAGTTCAGAATAAGTAACTTTCTGTTATGGCAGATAGCCTATGCTGAGATTTATGTCTCCTCCACCCTGTGGCCTGATTTCGGGAAAAAAGATCTGGTCGAGGCAATTCAGAATTATCTGCAGCGGGAACGGCGGTTTGGGATGGTTACCGAACAGGTCCAGCCACACTAAAATCAATCCTGTAATTATTAAGCCCAGATGAATATATATCGTATACTCCTTAATTGTTATACATAGAATCTCATCTGAATTGACTTTTATATTATATAATGAAAAAAACTGACCGTTATACCTCTACGCTGGGCGAGTTGTTCGACTTGCAAAGATTTTCGGTGAAGATGGGACTGGATAATATTACCCGTCTTTGTCAATTTCTGGGTAATCCTCAGCAGGCCTACTCTGCTATTCATATCGCCGGTACTAATGGCAAGGGTTCAACCGCGATTATGATTCAAAAAATACTGGCCGGACACGGTTTACGGACCGGCCTGTATACTTCCCCTCACCTGATCGATTTCCGGGAAAGAATCCGGATTGACCAGGAATTGATTGAACCAGCTTTTATTTCTGACTTCTGGACAAAAATGGTTGCTGAAGTGACCGCTCTGCAAGCGACATTTTTTGATACTACTACGGCTCTGGCTTTTAAATATTTCCAGGAAAAAAATGTGGATGCGGCGGTTATTGAAACGGGCCTGGGTGGCCGCCTGGACTCCACAAATATTATACATCCCGAAGCGGTAGTGCTCACCCCGATACATATTGATCATATACCGCAATTGGGCACCGAACTTAAAAATATTGCAGCAGAAAAAGCGGCAATTATTAAAGAGGGGGTCGCGCTGTTTTGTGCCGACCAGCTAGCGGAAGTTGCAGAAGTAATCAGGGAGTTCAGCGCCGGGATTACTGCGGAGTATCTGCTGGACCTGGCGGTCGGATACCGTATTACCTCCTGTTCTGCCCGGGGGACAATCTTCGATTTCGATGATAAATTACGACAGGACAGTTTCAGGGATCTGCGCCTGAACCTGCTGGGTGAATTCCAGGTCGGCAATGCCTTACTGGCTTATTTGACTGCCCGCTGGTTTTTGGAAAAACGAAGTATCCGATTCAATCCGGATATTTTAATTAAGGTCTTTGATCAGATACAGTGGCCCGGCCGGTTGCAGCGGATATCACAGCGGCCGCTGATTTATTTTGATGTCAGCCATAATTATTCCGGATTTGAAACTACCCTTGAATTCATTCGTGCAAATTATAATCCTGCTGCAGCAGTGCTGCTGTTAGGTCTGCTGGCCGATAAGGAGTACGAACGTATAGTACAATTGATCGTGAAAGATTTTAAGCGGATTATCGTAACCGAGCCAAATAATGAGCGGAAATTAGGCGCAGAGATACTCGCCGCTGTTTTTAATAAATATGGCCTAAGAGCAGAGCCGATAAAAAATCCACAGCAGGCTTTTGACTTCTGTGTTAAAAATATGAAGCAGGATGAGGTACTGTTCGTTATGGGCAGCCACTTCCTGGTTGGAGAATTAAGTAAGGGGTTGAATGAAAAATCCTTGACTTATAATTTATGATAAGGTATATTTTTAAGACTGCGAATAGCTCCATTTAGCATTCTCGCCTACGAATTAATGTTAGGGGATAAGGAAGAATTTCTTTCTGCATAAAAATCATAGTAAAATAAATATTTATACAGAACATAGATTAGATAAGATGCGAGCTTGTGAATTAAGCATTGAATAAAAGAATTATATTTAAAATTGAAAGGTGTAAGTACTCATGCTTGATATTGAAGAACTTAAACAAAAGAAGATTGCCGAACTGACCAAGATAGCCTCGGATATGAATATTAGCGGAGTCAGCGGCTTAAAAAAGGCCGAGTTAATATTCCGGATTCTGGAAGAACAGACAGCCCAGGAAGGGCTGCTTTTTTCCAAGGGGGTATTGGAAATACTGCCTGATGGGTATGGATTTTTACGTTCGCCCAATTATAATTATCTGCCTGGACCGGATGACATCTACGTGTCGCCCTCACAAATCAAAAGATTTAATCTGCGTACCGGAGACACGGTTACCGGACAAATCCGTCCCCCCAAAGATAATGAGAGGTTTTTTGCCTTGTTGCGGGTCGAAGCGGTAAATTTTGAATCGCCGGATAAGGCACGGGAACGGATGCTGTTCGACACTTTGACCCCCCTCTATCCTACCGAGCGGATTAATCTGGAACTGGATCGCAAGGATTACACGCTGCGTATTATGAATTTGTTGACGCCAATCGGCAAGGGCCAGCGGGGATTGATCGTGGCTCAACCACGCACCGGTAAAACTATCATCATGCAAAAAATAGCCAATGCCATAACAACCAACCACCCTGAAATTGAACTGATGGTTCTGTTGATCGATGAACGTCCCGAGGAGGTTACCGACATGGAACGTTCGGTCAATGCCGAAGTGATCAGTTCGACCTTTGATGAACCTGCCGAACGCCATGTTCAGGTAGCGGAAATGGTGCTGGAAAAAGCCAAGCGGCTGGTGGAATATAAAAAAGATGTAGTGATCCTGCTCGATAGTATCACCCGCTTAGCCCGGGCCCATAATACGGTAGTCCCGCATAGCGGGAAAATCCTATCCGGAGGTGTGGACTCCAATGCCCTGCATAAACCCAAGCGCTTTTTCGGAGCGGCCCGGAATATTGAAGAAGGGGGTAGTTTAACCATCATCGCCACGGCCCTGATCGATACGGGTTCGCGGATGGATGAAGTCATTTTTGAAGAATTTAAAGGAACCGGTAATAATGAACTGGTACTGGATCGCCGGTTGTCCGACCGCCGTATATTCCCGTCGCTGGAAATGAACAAGTCCGGCACCCGCAAGGAAGAACTGCTGCTCTCCAAAGAAGAATTGTCAAGGGTCTGGGTATTACGCAAACTGCTAAATGAGATGAACATTATCGAAGGAATGGAATTCCTGCTGGAAAAAATGCGGGAAACCAAGGATAATAAAGATTTTCTGCGTTCGATGAGCGGATAGCAGTTTTATAAGCTATTTTTATTGATAATGATGATAATATAGCCTATATTTAACGGCTTAATATTTGTTTTTAGGAGAAGGAGTAAGTCACGACATGAAGAAGGATATTCACCCCGACTATAAAAAGGCCACGATTACCTGCGCCTGCGGCAATTCATTTCAGACTTATTCGACTATCGGGGATATGAAGGTTGAAATATGCTCGGAATGCCATCCATTCTTTACCGGTAAGCAAAAACTGGTGGATTCGGCAGGCCGGGTTGAGAAATTTCTGAAGAAATACGGTAAGAAATAGCCATCGCTGCTGATGGCATTAAATTACAACAGCGGGATGTGTATCAAAGAGGTACATATTCCGTTTTTTTTTGCCGGAGAAACTGCTTAACAAAGAATTGGAAAGAAAACCTGGCGACGTAATGAAAGAAACAGAAGAAAAAATAATGCCGGTCGGCGGTCAGGCGGTCATTGAAGGGGTGATGATGCGTTCGCCCAAACGACTCGCCACGGCTATCCGGCGGCTGAACGGAGAAATTGAAGTCAGGACCGATGATTATATTTCCCTGGTCAACCGGAAAAAATACCTTAATATACCTGTTATCCGCGGGGCCGTCACACTGATCGAAGTTATGATTCTGGGGATTAAAACCCTGCAATGGTCAGCGGATAAAGCGATGGAAGATCTGGAACAGCAAGAGCAAAAAGTGAAGGATAAAAATAAAAAACAGGGCATGTCCACCATGACCGCCGTATTTACGGTATCGGTGGCCCTGCTGATCGGGATTGTCATATTTTTTGTATCGCCTTTATATTTAACAACCCGCATATTCAATATTGAAAATCAGGCCTTTCTTTTTAATCTCACTGCCGGCGCGATCCGCATAAGTATATTTTTACTCTATGTCTGGGGAATCTCCTTCTTAAAAGATGTGAGACGTTTGTTTGAGTACCATGGTGCGGAACACAAAACTATTTTTGCCTTTGAACATAAATTGTATCTTACACCGCTCAATACCCGGCAGTTTACCACTTTTCATCCCCGTTGCGGAACCAGTTTCCTGATGATCGTGATGCTAATCTCGGTGCTGTTTTTTGCCTTTCTGGATTATGGGATTATATCCTTTTACGGCCGGATATCGTTCCCGATACGGTTGCTGACGCACCTGCCTTTTATACCATTGATCGGGGGAATTTCTTATGAAGCACTGAAAGCATCGGCAAAATACAGTAACTCACGGTTGGTAAAATTATTAATATTGCCTGGATTGGCTTTGCAGCGTATAACCACCAGTACTCCCGATGACAGCCAGCTGGAAGTGGCTATCCAGGCGCTGAAATCAGCACTGGGGGAAGAATATAAAAATGAACTGGTACCTGAATTTACAGCGGCAACTACCCGGCCGGTTACAGGGCAGTAAAGGCGGAATTTAAACATGATTTTGGCAGGAAAAATAGAAAAACTGCGGGCCAGGGATGCACTGCTGAGCGAACAGTTATCCTCAAACGAAGTTCTCTCTAATTCTAAAAAGATCAAGGAGTTAGCCCGCGAACAACGTGAAATTCAGCATATTCTTGATCATTATTCAAAAATTACCGCGCTGTTTACCCAGATTGAGGATGATCAGCGGATTATCGATGCAGGTGATGATGAGGATCTGGTTACCATGGCCAAGGAAGAGATTGCCGAATTGAAAGGGCGTCAGGAAATACTGGAAGAAGAATTAAAATATTTACTTATTCCCCGGGATCCCACCGACAAGAAGAATGCAGTGGTGGAAATCAGGGCCGGAACCGGCGGTGATGAAGCAGGTATTTTTGTCGGTGATCTCTTGCGTATGTACACCAAGTATTGCGACATACACAATTTTAAGGTTGAAATAATGAGTTCCAATCCCTCCGAGCGGGGCGGATTTAAAGAGGTGATTTTTAATGTGATTGGTGAGAATGCCTTCGGTACTTTCAAATTTGAAAGCGGTGTGCACAGGGTACAAAGGGTGCCGGAAACGGAAACCCAGGGACGCATCCATACCTCAGCCGCATCGGTGGTAGTATTACCGGAAGCAGAAGACATCGAGGTGGAAATTAATCCCAATGATTTGCGTATTGATGTATTCCGCTCTTCAGGTCCGGGAGGTCAGAGCGTGAATACGACCGATTCGGCAGTCCGCGTGACGCATCTACCCACCGGTATGGTCGTATCCTGCCAGGATGAAAAATCGCAGTTAAAGAATAAAACCAAAGCACTGAAAGTACTGAAGGCCAGGTTGCTGGATAAAGCAATCCGTGAACAGAATGAATCGATCAGTATACAGCGTAAAAGTATGGTGGCTGGCGGCGACCGCAGTGCCAAGATCCGCACATATAATTTTCCGCAAAACCGGGTAACGGATCACCGCATCAACCTGACCCTGTATAAACTGGACCGGATCATCGAAGGTGATATCAACGAATTGATAGAGCAACTCCATCTGGTCGACCGCAGCGAGAAATTGGAAGAATCAAATATAATCAATACCCGCTAGTTGTGAACGTAGGTATCAAAACCGCTGAATGACAGAAGTAAAAAAGCAGTGGAAAATAATCGATCTTTTAAACACAACCACTGATTACTTTACCCGTAAAAATATCTCAGAACCCAGATTAAATGCCGAAAGACTGCTGTCCCATTTGCTGCAGTTGGAACGTATACAACTATATCTGCAGTTCGACCGTATTTTAAATGAAGACGAAGTTTCCCGTTTTCGCCTGCTGGTGGAGCGACGGGCTAAAAGGGAACCGTTGCAATATATAACCGGGCGGACAGAATTTATGGGTCTGGTATTCCAGGTTAATCCGGCGGTTTTGATACCCCGGCCTGAAACGGAAATACTGGTGGAACGAACCCTGGATTTAAGAAATAAATTTGAGCAGCAGGAGATTACTATCTGCGATTTAGGCACAGGCAGCGGCTGTATTGCCGTGGCCCTGGCAAAATTATGGCCAGGCTGCCATATTTACGCTACCGATATTTCTGACGCAGTTTTGCAACTGGCTCAAAAAAATGCAGAATTCAATGGAGTAGCCGGACAAATCAGTTTTATTAAACATGATATATTTCAGCCTGAACCACCGGCCGCAAAAAATATTGATATCCTGGTATCCAATCCGCCGTATATTAGTGTAGAAGAGTTGCCTGGTTTAGACGAAGAAATCCGCCATTATGAACCGGAAAATGCCCTGACTGATTATGGGAGCGGGCTGCGCTTTTACCGGCAGATATTCGAATTGGTCAGAAGCGGGCTTCCGGTAAAATATATAATGTTGGAATTGAGCGGATTAAATCAGGATAAAATCATAAATTTAGCGAAACAATTTAATTATGAATACATTAACACTTACAAGGATAATAATGATATTATCCGCATACTGGAGATAACTGTAAAATAACTATGTCAAAAAAACAATTTAACAAAGAAATTATTGCGGTACTGGAACGAAATAAAAACGGACTTTCCGCAGAAGAACTGAAAGGGATACTCAAAGTACCCAAAAAATATCAACATGAATTTTTAATGACTGTTAAACATCTGGCAGATTCCGGGCAGATTATTCAAATGCGAAATACCCGCATTTATAAAGTGCCGGCGAAGTCCAGATTGATTCGGGGAACATTGAGTTTAACCCGGGCCGGCTTCGGATTTGTACATGATGCGGAAAATGATATAGATGTCTATATCGGCCGCGATCATCTTAACACAGCCTTTGATGGCGATGAGGTCGAAGTAAAATTATATGCCACCAACCGCGGGAAAAATGAAGAGGGTTTTGTCTCGAAGTTGCTCAAACGAAACCGCCAGCAATATGTAGGTACTTTTCATCAGACCAAATATTATGGCTATGTAGTGCCGGATAATCCCAAAATATACCGGGATTTTTATATTCCGCAGGAGAAGCAAAATAACGCCAGCCAGGGTCAAAAAGTTGTGGTCCGGCTGGAGAAATGGGAAAATGATCATTTAAATCCGGAAGGCACGATCATAGAAATTATCGGGAAGCCGGGCGAGCCCGGCGTGGATGTTGCCTCGGTTGCATATGCTTTCCAACTGGCGGTGCGTTTTCCGGGGGATATCGAGAGCCAGGCAGCGGCCATACCATCCGGCAGCACGGATGCGGAGATCAAAAAGCGGCTGGATTTACGCGATAAATTCTGTGTTACCATTGACCCTGAAGATGCCAAAGATTTTGATGATGCAGTGTCGCTGGAGAAAAACGAACAGGGTAATTATGTGCTGGGTGTGCATATCGCCGATGTCAGTCATTATGTTCAGGAACATTCGGCCCTCGATCGGGAGGCCTATGGCCGTGGTACCAGCGTCTATCTGGTTGACCGGGTCATCCCCATGCTACCTGAAGTACTGTCCAATCAACTATGCAGCCTGCAGCCCCGGCAAGACCGGCTGACCTACAGTTGTATAATGGAAGTGGATCAGCAGGGGAATGTACTGCAGTATCAGATCCAACCCTCGGTGATCAACAGCAAGCGGCGGTTCAGTTATGAGGAAGTACAAGCTCTGATCGATGCCCGGGACTCCGATCCTCATACCCTGCAGTTGAGGGCCATGATGGAATTAAGCAAACTGCTGAATCAGAAAAGGTATGCTGATGGCGGAATTGATTTTGAGACACCTGAAGTTACTTTTTCCCTGGATAGCAAGGGTTTTCCCACGGCAATCAAACGTAAACAACGCCTGGACAGTCACCGGCTGATTGAAGAATTCATGCTGCTGGCCAACAAGACGGTTGCCGAGCATATCAAAAAAATCAGCACCCGTGATTTTACTTTACCTTTCCTGTACCGGGTGCACGAGCAGCCGGATGAGGAAAAGATGGAAAAGTTTTTTGCCTTTCTGAATACCCTGGGTTTCAAAATTAAACCGCACAAGAATATCAGTTCAAAATATTTTGGACAATTATTGGACAGTATCAAGGACAGCAAAGAAGCTATTGTCATCGAGGAGGTAGCGCTGCGGTCCATGATGAAAGCTATTTATTCTACGAAAAATGTCGGACATTTCGGATTAGGTTTCAGGCATTATACGCATTTTACCTCACCTATCCGGCGTTACCCGGATTTAATGGTCCACCGCCTGCTGAAAAGGTATACTCAATCCACCAGCGGACTGGATCTGGCAAATTTAAACAAATCACTGGAAGAAATAGGTCAGCATTCGACAACGATGGAACGAAGCGCTATGGAAGCCGAACGGGAGTCGATGCGCCTGAAAAAGAATGAGTATATCAGCCAGTTTATCGGCGAAGAGTTTAACGGGATCATTTCCGGTGTAATGCCCTTCGGTATCTTTGTGGAACTGTATGACACACTGGTGGAGGGGCTTATCCATGTAAAAGACATGGATACATATTATATTTACGATGAAAAGAGTTATGCCCTGGTCGGTAAAAATTCCAGTCAGAGATTACGCCTGGGTGACTCTGTGCGCATTAAAGTCAAAGAGGTCAAACTGGAAGAAGGCAAGGTGGATTTTCTATTAGTAGATAAAACAGATTGACCGGGTGCAGGCAGCAAGAAATGTAAAAACTTGTACGTATATGAAAATCGTGACCGGTAAAACTGTTTTGTTGCTGAACATCTTGTGCTTTGTTATTACTCGCCACGATCTGGCCCTGGCCCAGTCGCTGCCGGCGGATTCAGCTGCACTTTATAACACAATCGATACAAACCTGGTGGCCATCCCGTCCGTTTCGGCAACAGCAGCGGTAAAACCCGATTCAAACCAGGGATTGGATCTGGCTGACCCTATTTATTACTGGGCCGAACAGGGTGGAATCAGTTGGGGTAACAATAAAATCTACCTGAAGGGTAATGCCAGGATTGTCTATCAGGAAATGACCCTGCAGGCGGCCAGCATCATGATCGACCAGCAAAATCATTACCTGTTTGCTGAAGGGATTGTGGATACCGTCGATTCACTGGGTAATCCGGTTTATAAGGGTACACCGGTTTTCACGGAGCAAGGGGAAGAGCCCATTTATGGGAATACTTTATATTATGATTTTAATACCAAGCGCGGCAAGGTTAATTACGGTAAAACCCAGATGCCGCCCGGATATTATAAAGGTCAGAAGATCAATAAAATAAGTGATAAAACTCTGCTGGTCGAGGACGGGTATTTCACCTCCTGTGAATATATCGATGATCCGCATTTTTATTTCAGAAGTCATAAAATGCGGGCCATGGTCAAAGACAGGCTGGTAGCACAACCCGTTTATCTGTATATCGCCGATGTCCCTCTGCTGGCGATTCCGTTCGGCGTTTTTCCCAATAGACGGGGCCGCCACTCCGGAATAATTGTACCGAATTATGGCGAGAGCAGTTATGGCGGGAGATTCTTAAAGAACATGGGCTACTACTGGGCGCCCAGTGATTATATGGATGCGACTTTTTTAACCGACTTTTATGATAAACTTGGTTTTTCCTATAAAGCCGATCTGAGTTATAAATTGCTCTATTCTTTTAGTGGAAACGTCGGGGGATATTATCTGCCCCGGGATCCCAATACGGGATCAAGACGCGAAAGATGGGCCTTTACACTTTCGCATTCACAAACACATTGATCCCACTTTAAGCATCACAGCCAGAGGTCAGTTTCAAAGCGACCGCTCCCTGGAAAGAGAATTGTCCAGTGATATCAACCGGCGTACCAATCAACTGATTACTTCAAATCTGACCATCAGTAAGAAATTTCGCGGTACAAAGAATTCATTGTCGGTAAATCTCGGCCGGACGGAAAATTTAAAAAACGGAAATATATCTTATACATTCCCCAATGCCCGGTTTTCCCGGACTCAGACTTCTTTGTATGAATTGTTCGGCGGCAATTCGGCCGGTGCAAGCCGTTACTGGTATCAAAATATCAATTTTAATTATGACGTCAATTTAGTAAACCGCGGTGATAAGACCTGGGTGGAGACGGAAGCGGACACAGGTTTTCGTCGGGAAGAAAAGCGGGGTATACAACACAATGTATCATTTAATGCTCCTCAAAAAATACTAAAATATTTTAATCTGACCCCGGCCATAAACTACCAGGAATTATGGGTAGACGAAATAACCCGGGCCAGATATGACACCAGTACCAGTTCGATTATAGAATCACAGGTAAAACAATTCGCCAGCAGAAGAACATTTAATACCAGTTTCACTTTAAAAACTACTTTATACGGCCTGCTGGAACCTAATATCGGTAGTTTCAAATTTTTGCGTCATAAAATTGATCCGCAAATATCCTATACCTATACCCCTGATTTTACGACCCCTGACTGGGACTATTTCAATTATGTCACCGGCGACGACGGGAAGGTCAGCGAGATAGATAAATTTAAAAAGAATCCATTCGCAGGAACACCACGGGCCAATGAATCCCAATCCATGCGCATCAGTGTCGGCAATCTCTTTCAGGCGAAATTGGTCAATGGTGATGAAGAGAAAAAAATCGATCTGTTTACTTTAAATTTCAATACCGGTTATAATTTTAAAGCTGATAGTCTGAAGTGGGGTAATTTAAATACCAGTTTCAGAGCAACTCCGGTGCAGGGTATCAGTCTCGATGTTTCGACCACTCACAGTTTTTATGCAGCCGTTCCGGGAGGTAGAACCGTCAATGTACTCCTGCCGGCTAAAGGTAAAATCCCTCGCTTGCTAAACTTACGCGCCAGTACCTCTTTTGCGCTGGATAATAAAATGTTTGAGCCGAAAAGCAAGGGTAAGGAAGAAACTGCGGCAGATGATGATATGGCCGAGCCGGAAGGTTTAGAAGATTATTCCTATATTCAGACAGAAAAAATCAGCGATGAAAAAGCGGCCAAGGCCCTTAAAATTCCCTGGCGGGTGAGTTTCAATTTCAGTTATAATTATAATCCCTGGGTTGCGCAAAAAAGTGACGAGAGCCGGCTGGATCTGGGTACCAGTGCCAGTGTTACCCTGACTAAAAATTGGCGCATTAACTGGAGCGGGCGTTTTGATTTAATGGAACCCACCATCGTCTATCAGAGTTTTTCCATATATCGTGATCTGCATTGCTGGGAGATGTCCTTCAACTGGCAACCCAGCAATGATTATTATTCTTTCCAGATTAATGTCAAAGAAGCTGTCTTGCGGGATATCAAAATGACCAAACATCCGGCCGGCCGGGCATATTACTTAAGTAAGAATTACCTTTTATAGAGCAAAAAAATAGAGCAATTGGCGTCTAAATACTTAGGTGTTCCAGATTTTGAACCAGTTAAAATGAATAATCCGGCAGTTTCCATACAGAGTATAAAACAGTATAGTGGCGACCGTAACCGGCTGATCTTCAGACTGGCTATTGTGGCCTCAATTGCCATTCATGTATTGTTATTTTTTCTGTTAAAATCGGATTTCTTTAAAATCGATTTAAAGCGGGAACTGGCCAAACCGGCTGAACCGGTTACTATTCTTTTCCCTGAAAATAAGCCGATGAAAATTGTCGAGAACATTAATGAAAATAACCTGGAACCGGATTATTCCGATTTACTGGCCGATCGTAATTCCCGGGCGCGTAACCCGGAGTTACTGGATGAATTTGGTAACCAGCCATTCAGTACAGGAGCTTTACCGTTCGAAAATCTGTCCAATCCCGAAATCCCGCTGGCGGCTTCGAAACAATCCGTAAAAAAATTCAGACGTGACGCCCTGGGAAAAGATGCCATGAATGCAGCGGAACTGAGTGCTGCAGAGCAGTCCTCAAATGAAGAGGATAGGACCGGTTCTGCGGCAGCGAATGACAGTTATTCTCCTGATCAGAACTGGGCCCAGAAAAAATTCTCGACGGATGAAATGGGTAGTATTTCCTTAAGCACCTATGCCTGGGAATGGGCTCCTTATATCTATGCCTTAAAGCGCAAGTTGTATCAGGTCTGGTCTCCGCCGGTGGCTTATTATTATCTGGGTCTGATTCATGGTTATACGGTGATTCAGTTCTCCATATCCAGGGAGGGCCGCTTGCTGGGGTACAAAGTGCTGGAGCAGCACGGTCATGAATCTTTACAGCAAACCAGCGAGAATGCCATTGTGGCGCTATTCCCTTTCAAAGCACTCCCGGCGAATTTTCCTGAAAATCAGTTAACTATTACTGCAACATTGATTTATCCCAATCCAAGAGAGGTAACCCAATAATATGTTAGAATGGTTCAAGAGCGGCGGCATCATGATGTATCCATTGTTGCTAGCCTCAATTCTGGCACTGGCCATTATTATCGACCGGTTTATTTGTCTGCGGCGGAAAAAAATCCTGATACCGGAAATAGTCAATCTGGTTGAACACTTTTTTTCAAAACAGGATGTCGATCTGGCCAGAAATATCTGTGCAAAATATAAAGGACCGCTGCCCAATCTGATCCGGCTGACCCTGGAAAACAGTACGCTGGAGCGGAACTGAGATCAAAGAGTTGTTGGAAGACCAGGGCCGCCAGGAAATCCGGGAATTAGAACGGGGATTGTCATTATTAGAAACGATTGCAGTTGTTTCACCGTTGTTCGGATTTCTCGGTACTGTTCTGGGAATGGAAAAGGTATTTAATGTGATAAAGGAATTGGGGGTTGGCCAGGCGGCGGCTCTGTCCGGCGGTATTGCCGAAGCGCTGATTACCACCATTGCCGGCTTATTCATCGGTGTGCCCGCTTTGATTTTTTATAATTATTTTACCGGCAGAGCGGAAAATTATGTTCTGGATATTGAAAAACATTCGAATTATTTAATTCAAAAATTATTTCATCTTAAAAAATAAACAGTAAAAGATTTAGATCCGATGCAATTATCCAAGAAATCAGCAGAAGAAAGTATCGCTCAATATTACCTCGCTCATGGACATCATGTTCATTTTGATAATATTTTTTACGGTCACCTCCACCTTTCTGGAACAGCCCGGAATTGAATTGAAATTACCCGAAGCCGAAAGCAGTGAGACGCATAATGCTGAAAAAGTAATTGTATTTGTAGATGCCCTGGGTAATATTTATATCAACAAAAATCCAGATAAAACTGGAGGAACTGGCTCAGACGGTCGCTGAATTGCTGCAGGCCCAGACAGAAAAAATGGTGGTACTCAGAGCAGATGAAAAAACGACCCATGGTATTATCATCAAGGTCATGGATTTACTGCGCAAGAAGGGGATATATAAGATCATTATTTCCACCACTAAGCCTTAAATATAAAAATAGATTCAATCCGAAGATTAAGCTGAAATAAATGCAATACTTTTCAAATATTTCGATCCAGCCGCAGATCATTGAACGATTCACGGAAAGCATCAAGCGGAAACGTCTGGCCCATGCTTATCTTTTCTATGGACCGCAGGGCAGCGGTAAAGAAGCGCTGGCCTTCGAGTTAGCCAAAGCGGTAAACTGCCTCGATGCTGAACGCCATTCCCTGTAATACCTGCGCGGCCTGCCACAAGGTCAGTTCCCTGAATCATCCGGATGTCAAATACCTGTTTCCCACCGCCAGCAACTGGACGGTCGATGATATCAAGGAAAGGATCAAGCAAAAAGCGAAAAATCCCTATGCCGGGATTGATCTGAGCGGTCATACCAGTATACAGATAGAAAGGGTAAGGGAACTCAAAACCGAGGCAAAGTTTGCTCCCTATGAAGCAGAAAAGAAGGTATATATTGTCAGCAATGCGGAAAGGATGACCCGGGAGAGCGCCAATTCGTTTCTTAAAATTCTGGAGGAACCTCCGGCAAATTTGCTGATCATTCTGGCCACCTCTCACCTGGATTTACTTTTAGATACGATTCGTTCCCGCTGTCAACTGGTCTATTTTCATCCATTGAGTTTTAAAGAATCTTCGACGGTAATTGCCCGTTATCATCCCCTCACTGCGAAGGTGGAAAAAACTGTCCATCTCTGTCAGGGAAATCTGGTCAAGATCTTCCAGGAATTGGAAACGGAGGAAGATGACAAAAAGAAACTCATGTATGCCTATGTACAGTCGCTGCTGGCTGATGATGATATTCAAATATTCAGCGTAATTGACGAGCTGGTCAGATCAAGGGATAAAAATCACTTGCTGAACATATTGGTTTTAATTATTTTATGGTTTCAAGATATCCTGCACATAAAATTATTTGGTAATCAGGCCGATGTTGTGCATGTTGATTACCAGGCAAAAATGGTGCAGTTTGCTGATCTTTATCCATTAAGCGGATTTGAGGAAATAATTGCTTTTATCGAGCAGGCCAGTGAACATATTAAGCAAAATGTGTATCCTCAACTGGTTTTAACCGTGTTAGCCTTTCGGATCAAGATGGTTTTAAAACAGAAAAAAGTTACCAAGGAGTTATGAACTGCGATGAGTCCAGAGTTAGTAGAAATCGGTTTTAAGAAAACCCGGAAGGCCTATTATATCAATTATCACGGCCTGGAGCTCGAAATAGGCGATTTGGTCATTGTCGAGGCGGAGAAAGGCAATGATCTGGGCAAGGTTTTGCAAATTAATTCAAGGCAGCAGTTAAAAGATGTCAAAGAAGAACCAAAAATTATTGTACGAAAAGCTTCGCCGGAGGAACTGGAAAAGTTAAATAAAAACCGTGAAAGTGAACTGGCCGCCTTTGAGGTGGGTAAGGAGTTGATTCAACGCCGCAATTTGAATATGAAACTTGTGGATGTGGAGTATCAGTTCGATGCCAATAAATTGACCTTTTATTTTACCTCGGATGAGCGGGTTGATTTCAGGGATCTGGTAAAAGACCTGGCCGGTAAATACCGCACCCGCATTGAACTGCGGCAGATCAGTGTCCGCGAAGAAACCCGGAAAATCGGGGGGATGGGAGTTTGCGGCAATCGGCTGTGTTGCTGTTCATTTCTGCAGACTTTTTCACCCATTTCTACCAATGATGCCAAGGAACAGAATTTACCTATGAATCCGGCTAAACTTTCCGGGGTCTGCAACCGTCTGAAATGCTGTTTGTTATTCGAGAAGAATTTTTATGCCGACTCGCTTAAAAAATTTCCGGCACTGGACTCGGTTATTGAAACGGACCGGGGTAAAGGATATGTGGATAAAATTGATATTTTCAATGATAATGTCCTGCTAAGGTTTAATGATGATGAATATGAATATTTTTCACTTTCCGAAATCAATAAATTATTGACCGGACATTTAAATTTAAAAGCCTGAAACTATTATTCCCCTCGTTTTAAGGGTAATCCGTGTGCTTGTTATGTTAAACAGATCTGTGTAAATTATAGTTTGTATTGATATAAAAAGGTGATCATATCGTGGCAGGTTTTAAAAGAATTCTAGTGACCAGTGCTTTACCTTATGCCAATGGTCCGATTCATCTGGGGCATTTAGCCGGCGCCTATCTGCCCGCAGATATATTTGTACGTTATCACCGCCTGAAAGGGCATGATATACTTTTTATCTGTGGTTCGGACGAACACGGCGTACCGATTTTATTACGCGCCAAATCGGAAAATACTTCCCCGCAGAAAATCGTCGATTTTTATCATGAACAGAATAAAAAAAGTTTTGCTGCTTTCGGGATAGAATTTGACTTTTACGGCCGTACCTCTTCCCCGGTACATTACCGGATCAGCCAGGATTTTTTCCGCAGGCTAGCTGAGCAAAAAAGTTTTATTCTGAAAAGAGACCAGCAACTTTATGATGCGCAGGCCAAAATGTTTCTGGCTGATCGTTTTGTGCGGGGGATTTGTCCCCATTGCGGCTATAAGGATGCCTATGGCGATCAGTGCGAAAAATGCGGTTCCAGCCTCAGTCCGACGGACCTGCTCGAGCCGCGCAGTATGGTGACGGACACCAAGCCGGTTTTGAAAGAGTCGCTGCACTGGTATTTGCCGCTGGAGAAATTTCAACCGAGATTAGAAAAGTGGATCAGCGGCCATAAAAACTGGAAATCGAACGTGCTGGGTCAAATCCAGAGTTGGTTTTCTCAGGGACTTAAAGACCGTGCCGTGACCAGGGATTTATCCTGGGGTGTCCCGGTGCCCGACGATGTGGCTGAAGCAGAAGGTATCGATGCGCAGGGAAAAGTCCTGTATGTCTGGTTTGATGCACCGATTGGTTATATTTCGGCGACCGTGGAATGGGCCATGCAGCAGGGTAAACCGGAATTATGGAAAGAGTACTGGCAAAACCAGGAAACCCGCCTGGTTCATTTTATCGGGAAAGATAATATCGTTTTTCACTGTCTGATTTTCCCGGCAATGCTGATGGCTCATGGCGACTATGTGCTTCCCGATAACGTACCGGCCAATGAATTTTTAAATTTGGAGGGTAATAAAATTTCCACCAGCCGGAATTATGCAGTATGGCTGGATGAATATTTAAAAGAATTTGACACAGATTCCCTGCGCTATTGCCTGACCAGTATTTTACCGGAGACGAAGGATGCGGATTTTTCCTGGAAGGAATTTCAGGCCCGGCACAACAATGAACTGGCTGACATTCTGGGAAATTTCGTGAACAGGACCCTGACCTTTTTAATCCGGCAGTACCAGGGTAAAATTCCCGCTGCTAGATAATTTTGATACATTGGATCAGGAGTTGATTAAACAGTTAAAAAGGCTGCCGCCGACGGTAGGTATTCTAGTGGATAGCTTCGCATTCCGCCTGGCCTTGAAAGAGATTATGGACCTGGCCCGTTTTGCCAATAAATATTTTAATGATAAAATGCCCTGGCTGACGATTAAAAAGGACAAAGGCAGCTGTGACACAACCATATACCTGTGCCTGGAAACGATAAAAACACTGGCGATTCTGCTCAAACCGTTTTTACCGGACACCGCTCAGAAAATCGGAACCATGCTGAATCTGGATCAGGCCCTGATGAACGAATGGGATAACGCCGGAAAGTTGTCGCTTAAAGCAGGACACGCCATCAATGAGCCGCAGATTCTGTTCACTAAAATTGAAAATGACAAGATTGACCGGGAACTCGGCTAAATTAGCCGGTTCGCTACCGGCAGCACTGCAACCGCACAAGGGGAGAAGCCTGTGATTACAATCGATGATTTTAAGAAGATAAATCTGACCGTCGCTGAAGTACTTAAGGCGGAACGTCTGGCTAAAAGCCAGAAGTTGCTTAAACTGCAGGTACGGATTGGTCAGGAAGAGCGGCAAATAATTGCCGGCATTGCTGCACATTATAAGCCGGAAGATCTGATCGGCCGGAAAATTATTGTCGTTGCGAATTTAGAACCTGCCACCATACATGGCGAAACCTCAAACGGTATGTTGCTGGCAGCCTCACAGGAGGGTACCTTAAGATTGCTGACCGTGGACCAGGATATAGAGACCGGGGCCCGGATCAGTTGAAACCTATTTAGGAAGTCAGATGTTTATCGATACGCATTGTCATCTCCATGCGCAGGAATTCGCAGATGAGACGGAGAAGATCGTTCAACGTGCCATCCAGAACCATGTCCGTGCCCTGATTACCATTGGCACCGATTATGATTCTTCGCTTAAATCTTTGCAATTAGCGGATCAGTTTGCCGTGGTCTATGCTGCCGTTGGTCTGCACCCCAATGATTTAAATGATCTGAACGAATCCGATCTGGATAAGATCAAAACACTGGCCGGTCGCAAAAAAGCAGTGGCCATCGGTGAAATAGGACTGGATTATTACCGCCACTACAGCACTAAAGAAAAACAACATGATTTTTTTCGTAAACAAATTCAACTGGCCCGCCAGTTAAAAATCCCGGTAATCGTTCATAACCGCGATGCACATGACGATTTATATTCCATTTTGACCGAAGAAAAAGTGCAGGAAGTGAGCGGGGTGCTTCATTCTTTCTCCGGGGATGAGGATTTTCTAAAAGCGGTATTAAAATTAAATTTATATATCTCTTTTACCGGGGCCATAACTTACAAAAATACCAGTTATTATAAATTAATTGATCGTGTTCCTGTGGAACAAATACTTCTGGAAACTGACAGCCCGTATCTGGCACCGGTTCCCTTCAGGGGTAAACGCAATGAACCCGCTTATATCAAATATACTGCGGCTACCATCGCCAGGATTAAAAACATCTCAATCGAGAAATTAGCGGAGATTACCACCGAGAACGCCAGGAGTTTATTCAGAATCACAGCCTGATGACTCAATCATTGCCGCCACTAAAAAAATATGGTCAGAATTTTCTGAAGAACCGGCATTATGCTGAAAAGATAGTTGCGGCGCTCAATCTGCAGCCGGCAGATGTTGTTCTGGAGATTGGTGCCGGTACAGGTGCCATCACTGAATTATTACAGCAGCAGCCCTGCAAAAAAATAGTTGCGCTGGAAATAGATGAAAGATGTGTCCGGTTTCTACGGGAAAAGTTCAGTCCGCCGGTAGAGATTGTTCCTGAAAGTATTTTAGATTATGCGATTGACCGACTGGCGCTGGCGCAAACGCCGGCTCGAAAAGTAAAAGTTGTGGGGAATATTCCCTATAATATTACGTCGGACATACTTTTCAGACTGCTGGATTATCGTGAATACATAGATCAACTTGTGATTATGGTTCAGCAGGAGGTGGCGGAGCGGCTTCTGGCTTCGCCGCACAATAAGGAGTACGGTATACCCACGGTTATTATCGGGAATTATGCACAGATCGACAGAATATTCAGGGTAGGCAGCAAAAATTTTTTCCCGGTACCCAAGGTCGATTCGGCGGTATTGAATTTTACATTCAGGACAGCCAGTGGCGAACTCAGCGATCATGATTTATTCCGGCAGGTAGTCCGGCAGTGCTTTCAGACCCGCAGAAAAACGATTTACAATAATCTGCGCAGATTTTTACGAAGTGGAGATAGTCAGGCAGATAAAGTCGATTCCACTGGATGTCCGGGCGGAAGATTTAACCATTGAAGAATATGTTAAACTTACCAATGAGATATACAAATTACAGGCCTGATGGTATTCATTTCCTCAGCAGGCACAGGTCGTGACAAACTGATATATTTCGTCTGGTACTGAGCAGCTAATTTAATGGATAGCAGATACTGATTAGAATATGTCGCTGCAAAAAACCACAGCCCTGGTGCTGAAAAGCATAGACTGGAAAGATTCAAGCAAAATTACAACTCTGTTCACCCGGGAACTGGGGAAATTGAATGTTATGGCCAAGGGTGCCAAAAAAACAGACAGTCGCTATCGTGGTCTTTTGGAGTCGTTAAACTTAATTGAGGCCTTCATCTATCTTTCACCCGGGAGAGAGTTGCAAACTCTTGGTGATATTAGTCTGGAACATAGTTTTAACACCCTGCGCCGGGATTTATTAAAAACCGGATATGCTTTCGGGGTACTTGAACTGCTGGATGCATTTTTTGCCTACAGCAATCCGGATAGTACTTTTTTTGATTTTAATAAACAGATATTGCAGGCCCTGGAAGATTCGGATAATGAACAGGTAATTTTCTGGTATTATTTATTGAAGTTGGCCTCGTATTTGGGATTCAAACCTGAATTCACAATCTGCCGGAAGTGCGGGATTCAGGTCAACGATGATGAAGTTTACTTTTCTATGAACGAAGGTTCGGTAATATGCAGATCCTGCCTGCCGGCAGGTGAAAATAATATAAAAATCACAAAAGCGGATTTAAAAATCCTGGCCCGTATTCAGCAGACCAGGCATACCAGTATAGCACGGCTGGGGCTTACTTTAAATCAACGGCTAAACTTTACGGATTTTTTATTACAATATATTCAATTTCATACCGGGCAGAAATTGGTGCTGAACGGATTAAAATTATCCGGATTCTCCCACCAGGATTTACGGACTTAAATAAATCATAATTAATAATAGAAAATACATGTACGAAGTACAGGAGTGAGGCAGTGGAGAAGAGCAAAGAAAGCAATGTGATGGACAAAATTGTATCCCTGGCCAAAAGGCGCGGATTTATTTTTCAGAGCAGTGAGATCTACGGTGGTATAAACAGTTGCTATGATTATGGTCCGCTGGGGATAGAATTGAAGAAGAAGATCAAGGAATTATGGTGGAAAGCCATGGTCTATGAGCGGGATGATATTGAGGGAATCGATGCCAGTATTCTGATGCATCCCCGGGTCTGGGAGGCCTCCGGTCATGTGGAAGGTTTTACCGATCCTTTGATCGATTGCAAAAACTGTAAGAACAGATTCAAAGCGGATATCCTGGAAAAATCCAAAAAGTGTCCTGTCTGCGGCGGAGAATTGACCGAAGCCAGAAATTTTAATTTAATGTTCAAGACTTTTATGGGACCTGTCGAAGATACAGCTAGTATCATCTATCTGCGTCCGGAAACGGCGCAGGGCATTTATGTTAATTTCCATAATGTACGAGAATCTGCCAGAAGAAAGGTCCCGTTTGGAATAGCACAGATCGGCAAAGCCTTCCGCAATGAGATTACTCCGGGTAATTTTACTTTCCGGACGCGTGAGTTTGAACAAATGGAAATGCAGTATTTTGTAAAACCGGGATCGGATGAGCAATGGTTTGAATACTGGAAAAATGAACGCATGAGCTGGTATGAACGGCTGGGTATCAAAAAAGAATAAATTATCATTTCATGAACACTCGGCCACGGAATTAGCTCATTACGCCAAGAAAGCATTTGATATTCAGTACGAATTCCCATTTGGCTGGCAGGAGATCGAAGGGATTCATAACCGGACTGATTTCGATTTGCATCGGCACGAGGAATATTCCGGCAAGGATTTGCAATATTTTGATGACCAGGAGAAAAGGAAATATATACCTTATGTGATCGAAACCTCCATAGGTTGTGATCGTACACTGTTAACCGTACTGATCGATGCCTATGAGGAGGAAACGGAAAGAGTCGTATTAAAACTGGCGCCGGTTCTGGCACCAATAAAAGTTGCAGTTTTCCCGCTGGTTAATCGTGACGGTATGCAGGATATTGCCAGGAAAATTGCCGCTGACTTAAAGGGAAATTTCAGAGTATTCTATGATGACAGCGGATCTGTCGGTCGCCGATACAGGAGAATGGATGAAGCGGGCACGCCGTTCTGCGTTACAGTGGATTCAGAGACCCTGCAAAATATGACAGTCACTGTACGCTGGCGGGATTCCATGGTCCAGGAGCGGGTAAATTCGGACAGGCTGAGGGATTTTTTAAGAGCAGGTATTGAAAGTCGCCCATGAAGAAAGAAATCGTTAAAGTAGCCGGTGAACTGATACTGGCCGAACTTGTTTTTATATTCTGCCTGAAAATTTTGTATTCGCTTATTCCGCATCAGGAATATGAAATTATCTATTTAGTCAATATCAATCTGTATTTTATCATAACGTATCTGGTCTGGCGTACGATCAATCTGAGCAAGGTCAATCGCGATATATTGATTATAGTCGGGATCTGGCCTACCTTTACCACGATCTCGAGTATCTTCTGTATTTTCAGCCTGGCGACTTTCTCCGAACTTTTCAATTACCTTAATTATCATTTTATCAGTATTTTTACCACGACCTATCAACTGTTTTTTACCTTTTACATTTTTATGATTTCAATACTGCCTCATAAAAAGAGGTCTAATGCACTGCTGACCGCGCTAATCTTTTCGCTGGTTATCTGTCTGGGCATGTTCGCGCCTATTTTTATCAGCGGCCGGTTTATGTATTCCTATGATCCGTTATTTTCCAGAAACTATTATATGCATATCCTGAATTTTTGCCTGTTGATCGTCTTCTGGCATCAATATACCCAGTCCAAACTCATATTCTCAGAATATATATCCAGTATTATCTCGGCGTATACCATTTTAATGGGCTTGCAGATATTTCATATGTTCAGCGCCGAAAACGATTTGATATTTTATTACTTCGGCCAATATTTCAATGCCGTCCTGTATTTGATCATAATATTCGCCTTATTCTCCCGCTGGATATATCTGCTTGATCCCAATTCCAAGGAGAATGAACGGTACATTGAAAATTATTATCTGTTGAAAGGATTTATTGACAAACCCAGACGAAGTTATATTCTGGGTTTTTATTCCAACTTTAAAACCAGGCATCTGATCATTTCCGCGGTGGTAATTATCTCGCTGGGTGTGTATCTGTTCTTTTTTAATAAATTTGAAATATTTTTGAAGTTGAACTTACTGATTTTGATTCTTTCTATCGTTATTTCATTTATACTGGCGATCCTGACTTTGTATAACCGCTGGTACAGTTCAATAGGATTCTTTTTTCATCAGGGTGATAAATAAATGTTCAAGAATAAAAGATTCCAGAAGGAAAACAGAAGCCTATCCTCAATCGTCCAGGATTTAAAGGATGGATTTTGCATCATTAAATCGGACGGGGATTTTATTTATGCGAATATCGCGGCTCTGGAATTACTGGGTATCAGGGAAGAAGATAACTCGTTTAATTTTTTTAACAGTTTTATCCGGACTGAAGGCGATATCAATTATCTAATTGCCACGGTAAATAAGTTTGGTTATATCAAAGATTATGAAATCGAACTGCAGATATATAATAATAAATGTCCGGTCCTGCTGACGATGAATCAAATCAAGGATTTGAGCAATAATATAATCGGTTTCTCGGTCCTGTTTAAAGACATGACTTATATAAAGAAAGTACAACATCAACTGCTGCAGGCCCAGAAAATGGAGAGTATCGGATTATTAGCCAGCGGGATTGCACATGAATTCAATAATATTCTGACCGGTATCCTACCCAATGCCGAATTGATTAAACTTTCCACCGCCAATACCGAACTGAACTTTAAACGTGCTGAGGCCATACAAAAATCAGCTAACCGGGCATCCGACATCGTTAAAAGACTATTGAATTTTGCCAGGGAAGACCGGGTTAAATCCGCACTGGCTACAGATTTCTCCAGAACCGCGATGGAAACATTCGATATTATCCGCAAATTATTTGATAAAAATGTCGACATTATAATTGATTTCGAGAAAGATCTGGGTTTCGTTAAAATTGATGATGCGCAGTTGCAGCAGATTATCATGAATCTGGCTTTAAATGCCAAGGACGCCATCAGCGAAAGTGGTAAAATAATATTCAAGGCGAGTAATTTTGAAATTTCCAGTTTAAATAAAAGCGGTTATAAACAACTCAGCGAAGGCAAATATATCCGTTTTGAAATTGATGATAACGGCCATGGCATCAGCAAGGAAAATCTGAAGCATATTTTTGATCCTTTCTTTACAACCAAGAAACCGGGCAAAGGCACAGGACTTGGCTTATCCATGGTTTATGGCATCATTAAAAGCATTTGCGGAGAAATTGAAGTACAGAGTGAACCTGATAAAGGGACAACTTTTGTCTTATTAATACCCAAGGCCGAAGGTATTCAGGATACCGATGTCGCCCATGAATATCTGAAGAATATCGGCCGGAATCGCTCCATTCTGGTGATTGATGACGAGAGTATGATCCTCGAATTGGCTCATGATATGCTCAAGTCGATTGGTTTTAAAGTTTATACAGCTAACAATGCAGAAAAAGGCCTGAAAATATATAAAGAAAAGATGATGGAGATTGATATTGTTTTTCTGGATCTGATCATGCCTGATGTCAGTGGTTTTACCTGCTATAATGATTTAAAAATGCTGAATCCGAAACAGAAAATATTGATCATTTCCGGAATCGGCGATGAAGATAAAAAACGGGAATTACGAGAACTGGGCATTGTCCATTATATTGAAAAGCCTTTCAGCGTTCATGATCTCATCAATAAAGTAGAATCTCTCTTCTGATCATTTCCCCGCAACCGTAACATATCAGGCCGGATCCGCTAAAATAGGGTTGCCACATTAATTTTCTGCATATTTTTACATTTTTTTGTATACCTATTTTTTCCGGAGATACTTATATTTATCCTGATAGTTTTTCTGCTTGATTTATACTTTGAAAATAATTAAAATCCCCATCTTGCAAAAAGTGTTAAAGTAAGACCGGGGTGCCTGCAAATTGTTTGAATTCAGTTTAATCTTCATATTTCTGGCCCTGGGCCTTGGATTTGTTTTTATCGCTCTGGCCCTGGGTGCCCTGATCCGTCCGCGGCGGATGGGACAAAAGCGGAATGAAACCTATGAATGCGGAGAGCCGCCCATCGGCAGTGGCTGGTACAATTTTAATCCCCGTTTTTATATGCTGGCCTTAATTTTTCTGATATTCGATGTAGAAATAGTCCTGACCTTCCCGGTCATCACCGTTTTACGTAATTGGGCTAAGGCCGGGAATGGTCTGGTGGCCTTTATCGAAATCCTGATCTTTGTGGTGATCCTGGTTGTTGGCTTGATATTCTTATGGGCCCGCGGGGATCTGGAATGGATCAAAAAAATTGAAGACAAAAATTATGAACAGGAATGACAATGAGCGAATATGAATGGGCGGAAGGCATGGTTATGCCTACAAAAATAGACTGGCTGCTGAATTGGCCCCGCAGAAATTCATTATGGTATCTGTTGTTTGCGACGGCCTGTTGTGGTATTGAATTGATGCAAACCGGGGGTCCGCGAACTGACCTGGACCGCTTCGGCATGGTCTTCCGGGCTACACCGCGCCAGGCCGATGTACTGCTGGTTGCCGGTTCGGTCACCTATAAAATGGCGGAGGCAGTCCGCCGTTTATATGACCAGATGCCGGAACCCAAATATGTTCTGGCCATGGGCGCCTGTGCTAATTGCGGCGGTTTGTTCCAGAAAGGATACTCCGTGGTCAAAGGCATCGATAAAGTGATTCCGGTCGATATGTATTTACCGGGTTGTGCGCCCCGGCCGGAGGCGCTTAATGAAGCCTTGCTGAATATACAGAAAAAGATCGAAAAAGAACGCTGGGTCGTACGCATGAAGATGGATTCGGAGAAAATTGCACGATGACGGCTAATGAAATTCAATCAGCTCTGCAAAGTCTGTTACCGGCTGCCAAAATCGAACTTCAGCAGGGACAAGCCGGGGATCCCTGGCTGCTGGTTCAACCTGCCGATTTAATTCAGGTGATTCAAATATTAAAAAATAATCTGGCGATGAATTATCTGGCCTGTCTCTCCGGGATCGACTATGAGACTGCGCTGGGAGTTGTTTATCAGATTCGTTCATTAGCAGGCAAGTTCGAGGTCATGATCAAAGTTCTGATTCCGAAAGACAATCCCGCATTATCCAGCCTTACGCAATTATACCCTGCCGCTGAGTGGTTCGAACGCGAGGCCTACGATCTGGTCGGAATTCAGTTCCAGGGTCATCCCGATCTGAGAAGAATTATGATGCCCGACGACTGGATTGGGCATCCCCTGCGTAAAGATTATCAGGCACCTGCAGATTATCATGGCATTCCCTGTGACCGGCCGGATCCTCATCAATTACTGGTTCAAGTCAGAACAGCCTCCCAGCAGGAAAAAACTATTGACCCGGCAAGTGGTACATCTTCGGCAAATACACCATCGATGAATTCCAGTGATCAAAACCAGAAATCCACGGCGGGATAAGCAGATGACCAAACTGATGGTAGAAACTCTGGATACCGAATCGACAGTAGTCAACATGGGGCCGCAGCATCCTTCTACCCATGGTGTGATCAATCTGCGATTGCAATTGAAGGGTGAAGTCATACAAGCGGTCGATCCCCACGTCGGATATTTACACCGCTCCATCGAGAAGATCTCGGAACTGACCCAGTACACCGGATTCATTCCTTATACTGATCGTGTGGATTATCTGGCCGCTATGTTTGGTAATCAGGCCTGGTGCATGGCCGTAGAAAAATTATTAGGCATACAGGTTCCCCGCCGGGCGGAATATTTACGGGTGATTGCCTGTGAGTTAAACCGTATCATCAGTCATCTGATCGCCTGTGGTACAATGGCTATGGACCTGGGTGCTTTTACACCATTTCTGCACGGTATCCGTGAACGGGAAAAAGTCAACGATATCATGGAAAAAATATGCGGTGCCCGGCTGAATTATAATTACCTGCGCATAGGAGGAGTCTGTCGCGATTTCATGCCCGGGCTGGATAAGGAAATCCTGGATTTTCTGAATCGCTTCGAAAATTTTATTCCTGAATTTAACCGCTTGATTACCGGCAATGAAATTTTTGAAAAACGCCTGATTCACGTCGGAGTGATCCCGGCGCAACTGGCTATCGATTATAGTCTGGGTGGTCCTAACCTGCGCGCCTCAGGCATTGACTTCGATCTGCGCCGTGATTTTCCCTACAGTGTTTATCCGGAATTCAAATTTAAAGTGGTAACCGGCGGCAGGTACAGAGGCGAGGCGGGTGATTCCTATGCACGTTATATGGTCCGCATAGAGGAAATGGAGGAATCGGCCAGGATAGTGCGGCAGGCGATTGAAGGCCTGGCCGAAGGGGAGTATCAGACTAAGATATTACGGAATCCTGTCGTACCTGCGGGTGAAGTTTACAGTCGCGTGGAGAGTGCCCGTGGTGAAATGGGTTTTCATGTTATCAGTGATGGCACCGACACTGCCTATCGTACTAAAATAAGAACCGGATCGTTTCTGGCCATGGCGATTTTGCCAAAGATCGTTCCCGGTATGATGGTGGCAGATTTAACCGCTTGTTTCGGCAGCCTGGATGTAGTGGCCCCTGAGGTGGATAGATAAAATAAAGGGACAAAGGGACAGAGAGACAAAGGAACTAAGGACACTAAGGAACTAAGGAACTAAGGAATTATGAAGCTACTAAATTAATGCAAATAACAAAATCTGTAATATAATATGCAAGAACTTTTTAATTCTCTATCAGTTGACTGGCAATTAAATCCAGGAATGATGACGCTGGTAACGATGCTGTGGATTCTGACGGTTGCGGCGGTGGTTCTGGTTTTTATGGCGACTTTTGCCGGAGTTACTTCCTGGGCTGAACGCCGTTTTGCCGGCAGAATGCAGTCGCGCATTGGTCCGAATCGCGTTGGTCCCGGAGGTTCTTTTCAGTGGATTGCCGATGGTCTGAAATGTTTTTTAAAAGAAGATGTGATTCCGCAGGCGGTGGATAAACCTCTTTTTCGCTTTGCTCCTTATCTCGTTTTTGCCGGATGTTTTGCCGCCTTTGCGGCCCTGCCGTTCGGTTACGGTCTGGTTGCTTCAAATATTGATATCGGTATTTTCTATATATCGGCAATTACCACGTTTGTAGTGCTGGGTGTATTAATGGCCGGCTGGTCCAGCAATAATAAGTGGTCGCTGCTGGGCGGTATTCGCAGTGCCGCGCAAATTGTCTCTTATGAAATCCCGACCGGACTGGCAGTGCTGACCATTGTAGTCCTGGCCGGAACCCTGAATATGCAGGAAATTATTAAGCAGCAGGGGGGCTGGCCGTGGTACTGGTTCATTTTTAATAATCCGTTCTCTTTTATCGCTTTTTTTATTTTCTTTTCCTCGATATTAGCTGAAGGGAACCGTACGCCCTTTGATTTACCGGAAGCGGAAAGCGAACTGGTTGCGGGTTATTTGACTGAATATTCCGGTATGCGTTTTGTCTTCTTTTTCTTTGCCGAGTGGGCTAACCTGTGGGTGATGTCAGCGATAATAACGACTTTATTTTTGGGCGGCTGGCAGATACCGGGGATAGCCGATCTTGGAGCAGTTATCAGTCAGTCCGCCGGCGCAGCGAAATATTTATGGATTTTGGCCAGTGTAGTCTGTTTTTTTCACCAAAACACTTCTCTTTGTTTTTATAGTAATCTGGATACGCTGGACTCTGCCCCGCTTGCGGGTGGACCAATTAATGGTTATGTGCTGGAAATATTTCGTACCAATCGGATTTGTATGTCTGATGGGTTCAGCCCTGTTTGCAATCTTACCGCAAACCACGGCCTGGAACTGGTTTCATTTCAGTTTAAAAATTGTGCTGACAATATTGGGCTTTGGGCTGGTCCTGGCCCTGCTGGCACGCTCTGTTTATAACATTCGCGCACTCAAGGATAAAATCTACTTAAAGATATGGGAGTGATTGAGTGGTATCAGCCATAAAGAATTATTTTGTCAATATAAAGAATGCTTTCGTTTCGATTTTCGAGGGGATGGCTGTCACCCTGTCCTATCTGGCCCGTAAGCCAATGACGATTCAATATCCTGACCGTATTCCCAAACCGGTTCAGGAGATGCTGCCCGCCACGTATCGCGGTGTTCTGGAAGTGGATATAAAAATCTGTACCGGTTGCCTGGCCTGTATGAAACGTTGTCCTATCGATATAATTAAGATTGAGACCTTCAGAGATGTAGAAGCGAAGAAGAATTTTATAACCCTGTTTGATATCGATATCGCAAAATGTATGTTCTGCGGATTATGCAGTGAAGTATGTCCGACCGGTTCCATCCGGCATAGCACTGACTTCGAAGCCAGCAGTGCCAATGTCATCAATCTGGTATTACACTATGTCCGTTATGGGGACAAAATTCCGGTATATAAACCGGTGAAGGATCAGGACCCGGAAAGCATACCTCAGAATGAGGCTTTTCACCAGGTGCATAAAACCTGGGACGCTGCGGCGTCCCTGGACGCCGATACAGTACGGGGCGAAGTACGCTGGAAACCGAAAAATCCTGCCGGGGGAAAATCATAATGATTCTGACTTTTGCCGATATACTATTCTATTTTCTGGCCTGCACAGTTTTAATCTTTGCAGCGGTGGTAGCCTTTTCGAAAAATATAGTACATTCCGGTTTTGCTTTATTGGGTACCTTTGCCGGGGTAGCAGGTCTCTATGGTCTGCTGAGCGCCAATTTTTTAGCAGCGGTGCAAATTCTGGTCTATGTGGGCGGAGTTCTGATCGTCATTCTGTTCGCAATAATGTTAACCCGTAATATTCAGGAGGCAAAACTATCCAATCCAACGCGAAAATTGCTGCTGGCCGGTATGTTCGGGCTGATCAGTGCTTTATTATTGATCACTATAGCAGTTAAATTCCCTGTAGCGGAAAAAACTCCGGTTGAAGTTCCTTCCACAATAACCCTGATCGGCGACTCTCTGCTGGGGAAATATTTAATTCCTTTTGAAATATTATCTTTAGTGTTGCTGGCGACAATGATCGGTGCGGTAATGATGGTGCGTAAAGAAATCAAACCGGAGGAAATCAAGGAGCCCCGTTCATGAATCTGACCATTGGCTTGACACATTATCTGGTTGTGGCTGCTTTACTGTTTTCCCTGGGCTTGATCTGTGTACTGGCCAGGCGTAATGCGATTGGTTTGCTGATGGGTGTGGAATTGATCCTTAATGCCACCAATATCAATTTAGTAGCCTTCGCCCATTTTATTGAACAAAATATTTCCGGGCAGATCTTCGCACTTTTTGTGATCGTACTGGCAGCGGCTGAGGCGGCAATCGCCATGGCCATTGTGCTGTCTATTTTCCGCTCTTTCAAACATATCGATGCCGCCCTGACGATCGAGTTAAAGGAGTAAGCATTTGCAGCAGAATATACAAGTACAGTGGCTCTGGTTAATACCGGTATTACCGTTACTGGGTGCATTTATAAATGGTGTATTCGGATTAAAGATTCATCGCCGTTACGGTGAAAGGCCCATTCATGCGCTTGCCGTATCCTTCCCGACCGCCTCATTTTTAATTACCGTTTATTATTTTATACAATTATTACACCAACCGGCTGAATCCCGCCAACTCCTCTGTTACCTGTTTGATTGGATTAAAATCGGCAGTTTTTCCATCCCCATGGCCTTCTGGTTCGATACCCTGGCTGCTGTTATGACGCTGATGATAACTTTTGTCGGTACGCTGATCCATATTTACAGTATCGGCTATATGCATAAGGACCCTGGTTACTGGCGCTTTTTTGCTTATATGAATCTTTTTATGTTTTCCATGCTCACTTTGATCCTGGGGGATAATTTTCTACTGATGTTTATCGGCTGGGAAGGGGTTGGCCTGTGTTCCTATCTGTTGATTTCCTTCTGGTATCAGGATCTGAAAAATGCCCAGGCCGGGATGAAGGCCTTTATCACTAACCGGGTGGGTGATTTCGGATTTACCATAGGAGTGATTGTACTGCTCTGGGCGCTTGGCGGAAGCTGGCAGGGTGCTGATTATTCGTTTTTATATCCGGAGCGTTTAACACTGGTATTTCGCCAGGTACAGGAATTTGCTCCCTTACTGGCGGATCAAAAAATCTGGGGTATGGCCGTACCAACACTGGTATGTCTGTTATTTTTCTGGGGTGCCACTGCCAAAAGCGCACAAATTCCGCTATATGTATGGTTGCCCGACGCCATGGCCGGTCCGACTCCGGTTTCAGCGTTAATCCATGCTGCGACCATGGTTACGGCCGGTGTTTATATGGTGGCCCGCCTGAATTTCCTGTTCGCCTTATCGGCCACGGCTATGACTGTTGTGGCTGTCGTAGGTGCGCTGACTGCACTTTTTGCAGCGACGATCGGTTTGTTTCAATTTGATATTAAAAAGGTTCTGGCCTACTCGACGATCAGTCAGTTAGGATTTATGTTTATAGGGGTGGGGGTTGGCGCTTATTGGGTAGGAATTTTTCACCTGTTAACCCATGCTTTTTTTAAGGCCTGTCTCTTTCTCGGTTCTGGCAGTGTGATCCATGCCATGCATCACGTCTATCAGCAGATGAATAATCATCATGCTGATCCGCAGGATATGCGCAACATGGGTGGTTTGAGTAAACATATGCCCGTCACCCGCTGGACCTACCTGGCCGCCTGTTGCGCAATTGCCGGTTTCCCGTTTATGTCCGGATTCTTTTCCAAAGATGAAATTCTGTGGAAAGCCTTTTCAAATTCCAATACCCTGGTTCCTGGCCAACTGCTGTGGTTACTGGGAGCCGTTGCTGCCGTTTTAACTTCATTTTATATGTTCCGCTCTTATTTTATGACCTTTAGCGGAACTTTTCGCGGCGGCCAGTCTGCCGAAACACATTTACATGAATCACCGCCGACTATTACCCGGATTTTACAGATACTGGGAGTGTTATCCATTATAGGCGGTGTAATCGGTTTACCACATTTGTGGCACCTGCCCAACTGGCTGGAAGGTTGGTTAGAACCTGTATTTGAGCCGGTCAGCGAACTGCTGAGCTGGCAGGAATATCCGTCTACCATGGAATGGCTGCTGCTGATCACATCGATCGGTATTGCTCTTAGCGGATTTGTGTTTGCCTATATTTTCTTTAAAGATTACCGGTCGAAAGTACCCCTCGGGTTTAAAAAAATGTTTCCGGGCCTGCATCGCCTGGTGTTCAATAAATATTATATAGATGAACTGTACCAGTCCACCATGATCAACGGCTCGGTAATATTTTCAAAAATCTGTGGTTGGTTTGATACCTATATTATTGATGGCCTGGTAAATCTGATTGCTTACATCGGCCGTCTTTTTTCCTGGCTCAACGGGCTGCATGATACCTATGTGATTGATGGAGCGGTTAATGGCCTGGCCAATCTTAGCGGTAAATTTGGTCAAACGATCCGCCAGGTACAAACGGGCAGAATTCAGACTTATATTTATATTCTCCTGGGCGGCGGCCTGACCCTGATTATAATTCGTTTTATTCTATAAAGATAACGGAGTTTTTATGACGGAATCTACGATTTTATCCTGGATCATCTTTCTGCCCCTGCTGGCCATTCCCATCATCCTGCTGTTCCCGGAAGAAAAAAAACAGGCCATTCGCTGGACGGCCACGATCGCTGCGGCGTTGCCCCTGGTCCTGTGTATCTACCTGCTGACCAGGTTTGATCCGGGCAATACAGGTATACAATTCCAGCACCATTTTGTCTGGATCCGTTCGTTTAATATTGAATATTATGTCGGCGTTGATGGACTTTCTATCCTGCTGATCCTGCTGACGGTACTGATTACATTCATCGCCGCCATTTCATCCTGGGGAATCGAGAAGAAGATTCGCGGATATTTTTCACTCTTTTTGTTATTGGAAACCGGAATGCTGGGGACTTTCTGCGCCCTGGATTTTTTTCTGTTCTACGTGTTCTGGGAAGTCATGTTGCTGCCCATGTATTTTCTGATCGGAATCTGGGGAGGTCCGCGCAAGGAATATGCAGCTATTAAGTTCTTCCTGTACACATTGTTCGGATCGTTATTGATGCTGATAGCCCTGATTGCCTTGTACTACAATTCTAATCCGTCGACCCTGGTCGATGGTACACCAACGGAACATACTTTCAATATTATAAAATTGATCAATGAAAACGATTTTTCCACAGCAGCGCCTCTGCTCGGTTTTGAATTTCCCAGGATTATTTTTGTGATGTTGTTCATCGGTTTTGCCATTAAAATTCCGATGGTGCCCTTCCATACCTGGCTTCCGGATGCACACGTGGAGGCACCGACGCCGATATCGGTTATTCTGGCTGGTATTCTGCTGAAAATGGGGGGATACGGTATACTGCGTATCAACTTTGGAATTCTTCCCGAGGCCACGGTCTGGGCTGCACCGGCCCTGGCCATTTTGGGCGGTATCAGCATCGTCTATGCTGCCTTTGTCTGCATGGCTCAAAAAGATCTGAAAAAGTTAATTGCCTACTCTTCGGTCAGTCATATGGGTTTTGTACTGTTGGGCATGGCAGCCTTCACCGATCAGGGTATTACGGGTGCCGTGCTGCAAATGTGGACGCACGGGTTGATCAGCCCGATGCTCTTCCTGCTGGCAGGAGTGATCTATGATCGCGCCCATCATCGTGAGATTGATGGTTTTGGCGGGTTAGCCTACCAGATGCCGGAGTATACCGGCTTGCTGGGCCTGGCATTCATGGCCTCTTTAGGTTTGCCGGGTTTGGCTGGCTTCATCAGTGAAATCCTGGTATTTCTGGGGGCTTTCCCCGTGTATCGTGCTATTACTATTGCTTCGGCTTTGACCCTGATTATTACGGCGGCCTATTATTTATGGGCGCTGCAGAGAATGTTCCTGGGTAAATTGAATGATAAATATGCTAATCTGCCTGATCTGAACTGGCGTGAACGTTTTACCCTCTATCCTCTGGCTGCGTTAATCGTCATCCTGGGAATCTATCCCATGCCCACGCTGGATTTAATCACCACGACCCTGACCTCGATGATCAGGATTTTCCAGGTTTAAGGAGATTAGCATGCCAGTGCAACAAATCCTGTTGATTTATCCGCAAATAGTTCTGAGTATCGGAATTCTGGTCATTCTGCTGTTTGGCCTTGCCCGGAAAAATCCGGAGGCGGTGCAGAAACAAATCACATTGTTAAGTATTATTTTTTTAGTGCTCACCGTGATCGTCAGTCTGTCGATAGAGAGTAGCGGAGTAATCGAGAATTTATTCCGCTTTGATATGTTTACGCGTTTTTTCCTGCTCTTTGCCGTATGTGCGGCGGGGTTGACAATAATTTTGGCCTCGCAATCCAGGGAGATAGCAGCACGTCGTTTTCCTGAATTTGCGGCCTTATTATTGACCATCGTGATCGGTATCTCCTTGATGGCCGCTGCCGAAGATTTAATAGTGGCTTATCTGGGTATGGAAACGGTAAGTCTGGCTTCATATATCTTGACCGGTTTTAAGAAGACCCACCGTTCCTCCCATGAGGCTGCCTTAAAATATGTGATCTTTGGCGGTGTTGCTTCGGGGATCATGGTCTTTGGCATGTCACTGCTTTACGGTCTGGCCGGGACAACCTCATTCTCCGGAATTGCGCTGATCCTGTCAGATTCAAGTTCAATTCTACAGGCCGGTGCCGGCACGGTGACTCTGTTAGCCATTGTCGTGGCCTTATTTATGGTCTTCACCGGAATTTTCTTTAAAATTGCTGCGGTACCTTTCCACATGTGGTGTCCTGATGTCTATCAGGGAGCACCCACACCCTTTACGGGTTTTTTGAGCGTGGCACCAAAAGCAGCAGGTTTTGCATTATTGTTACGGTTTGTATCTGTTTTATTGCCCCAGGCGAATGTCGAGTTGAAGACATCACTCCTGGCAATTCTTGGCCTGATTTCAGCGGTCACCATGACCCTTGGTAATTTCTCGGCCATCAATCAAATGAACGTGAAACGTTTATTCAGCTTATTCATCCATTGCGCATGCCGGTTATCTGCTGATGGGCGTAACGGTGCTGGATCAAAGCGGTTACGATGCCATATTGTTGTATCTGTCCATTTACCTGTTCATGAACCTGGGGGCGTTTGCGGTAGTTCAGATTATTGCCGATACCACCGGCAGCGAGGATATTTCCGCATTCAAAGGACTCGGTTACCGCATGCCTGCGGCGGCTATTGCTCTGGGTGTTTTCCTTTTTTCGCTGGCCGGAATTCCGCCCCTGGCTGGCTTTATCGGCAAATTTTATCTGTTCGCCGCCCTGATTAAAGCCGGCGGATTCTGGTATATCGTTTTAGTTCTGGTCGGTATTCTGAACAGTGTGGTGGCACTGTTCTATTACGCGCGCATTTTGCGTGAAATGTATCTGCGCGGAATGGATCTGGAAAGCCCGCTCAAAATGAATTGGATTCATACAGGTATACTTGCCGTTACTGCGCTGGCCATGATTGTATTCGGTTTATACTGGGAACCTCTGCGTAAACTGGTATCGAGTGCTGTGCTGACCCTGAATCTGTTATAGAATTTTTACAACAGACCATATTTATATTTTTCAAAAATACTTCCGATTCCGGATGCTCATTAAAAATATTTTTCGCAATGTACCGGTAATTAATTTCTGATTATATTATAGTAATTCTAATAGATGTTACCAGGCAACGACTCTGATTGGAGAGAGTTATGTTGAAAAAATATCAGATTTCCAACGGACGCATAGCAGAATCTGCTGATAATGCAGGTCCGGTAGAAGTTTATATCAAACTCACGGATAATGAGAAGAGATTTTTAATTGACGAGCTGAAATTAGACGAACATACCCTGGATTCGGCCACCGATCCGGATGAGCAATCGCGTCTGGAATTTGAACCTGAACATATCGCCATGATCCTGAAAATTCCGAAGAATTACTCGGCAAAAGATCAATTCATGTTTCGCGTCGGTTCAATGGGTCTGTATCTGTTTAAAGAGCGATTGATCATAGTGCTGTCCGAAGATATCCAGCTGTTTGTCGGTAAACATTTTAGTAAACTCTCTTCGCATATGGATGTCTGTTTGCGCCTGATCTATACAGTCATTAATCATTTTAATGAACACCTTAAGATCATTAACATGGTATCCGAATCCCTGGAAAGCAAGATCAATACCTCGATGGAAAACCGCTATCTGTTAAATCTGTTTACGCTGGAAAAAAGTTTGGTTTATTATCTGAACAGCATCAATTTCAATACAATCCTGCTGGAGAAACTGAAACTTAATGTCAATAAGGTTGGATTCACCCAGGAGCACATTGAATACCTGGAAGATATCATTATCGAGAATAACCAGTGTTATCGTCAGGCGGAAATTTATTCCAATATTCTGGCCAGCATGATGGATGCCCGCGTATCAATTGTCAGCAATAATCTGAACATTTTAATGAAGACCCTGAATATAATCACGATCGCGATCATGGTACCGACTCTCGTGGTCAGCGCCTTTTCCATGAATGTGAAAATTCCCATTGCAGGGACATCCCTTTGCTTTCTGGATCATCCTGGGTATGGCCATGATTTCCGTAGTAAGTTTCATGTTGTTTTGGAAATACAAGAAAATGGTAGAAAAAATATTAATTTGATTAAGCCTGTTCTGTCTGAACGTATGATTGAATACTATCCGAAAGGCAGATTAATCAGTAAAGGATGTAAAACCATATGTTAAATCCTATTTTAATTGGTAAAACACCTCCGGCGCAGAAAGGCATCGAACAATTGATCCTTCCGCATATGGCCAACCGTCATGGCTTAATAACCGGAGCCACCGGAACCGGAAAAACCGTCACCTTGCAGAAGATTGCCGAAAGTTTCAGTAAAATCGGCGTTCCGGTATTCATGGCCGATATTAAAGGTGATTTATCCGGAATCAGCCAGCGCGGTTCTGAACAAAATCCTAAAATTATTGATCGTTTGAAAACACTGGGTATATCAGGTTATACTTTTAATTCCTGCCCGGCAACTTTCTGGGATGTTTTTGCCGAGCAGGGCCATCCGCTGCGTGCCACCATATCCGAAATGGGACCCTTGCTGCTGTCGCGCATGCTGAACCTGAATGATGTCCAGGCCGGTGTATTGATGATCGCTTTCAAAATTGCCGATGATAACGGATTACTGCTGATCGACCTCAAAGACCTGCGTTCCCTGCTACAGTACGTGGGGGATAATGCCAAACAATTTACCACGCAGTACGGTAATATATCGGCGGCCAGCGTGGGCACTATCCAGCGCGGTCTACTGACCCTGGAACAACAGGGGGGTGATAAATTTTTTGGCGAACCGGCCCTGGATTTGATGGATCTGATCCAGACTGATAGTAATGGCCAGGGCATGATCAACATACTGGCTGCTGATAACCTGATGACCTCACCTAAACTCTATGCCACGTTTCTATTGTGGTTGCTCTCTGAATTGTATGAGCAATTGCCTGAAGTCGGCGACCTGGAAAAACCCAAATTGCTGTTTTTCTTCGATGAGGCTCATCTGCTTTTTGACGAAGCGCCCGAAGCCTTGCTGGAAAAGGTCGAACAGGTGGTACGCCTGATCCGTTCTAAAGGAGTGGGTGTATATTTCTGTACGCAAAATCCGATAGATATTCCTTTGAAAATTCTGGGTCAATTGGGCAACCGGGTACAGCACGCGCTGCGCGCCTTTACACCCCTGGATCAAAAAGCGGTAAAGACCGCCGCGGACACTTTTCGTCAAAATCCGAAATTCAGCACCGAAGCGGTGATAAGTCAACTGGGTGTCGGCGAGGCCTTGACCTCCTTTCTGGATGAAAAAGGTATTCCCGGAATGGTGGAGCGGGTTTTGATTGTACCCCCTTTCAGCCAGATTGGACCCGTCAACCCTGACCAACGGCAAACACTGATCAAAGGATCGGTGCTCTATGGTTTTTATGAAAAACATGAAGACCGTGAATCAGCCTATGAAATGCTGACCAAACAAGTGCAGCAGGAAAAACTGCAGCAGGAAGATGAAAAAGAGGCTGCCGCCCGGATGAAGGAACAGGCTAAATTAGACGCGATGCAGCAAAAAAGGGCTGAGCAGGAGGCACGCTGGCGCGCCCGGGAAGAGCAGCGTAAAGCAAGACAAACCGCAGATATTTTCGGGTCACTGGCTAAAAGTGCAGCACGGACTGTGGGCAGCACATTAGGCCGTCAAATTTTACGTGGAGTACTCGGTGGGATATTGGGTAGTTCCAGAAAATGATGGTAACTTGCCTGCACGTGATCTTATTTTATACGAAGATGATGATATCCTGGCGGTTGACAAACCGGCAGGATTGGCCGCTATTCCAGAGCGCCGCATTGAGCAGCAATCTTTGCTGAGCGATTTAACCAAACTGTATCCGTATAAAATATATGTAGTCCATCGCCTGGATAAAGAGGTAAGCGGTGTTATACTCTTTGCCAAAAATCCTGCGGCCCATCGTTCGCTCAATGAACAATTCAATCAACGACTGGTAAAAAAAACATACATCTCGCTGGTGCACGGCCTGCTGGCCAGAGAAAGCGGCGGGATAAACATGCCCCTGCGCCAGTACGGTTCGGGGCGTATGGCGGTAGACTGGCAAACAGGAAAAGAGTGTTTAACTTCCTATCAGGTTCAGGAAAGATATAAAAACTATACATTGTTGAATGTTTATCCCCACACCGGCCGGCGACATCAGATCCGGGTGCATTTATATAATCTGGGCCATCCTGTCGTCGGCGATCTCAGGTACGGAGAAAAAAATGTACAAAAAGGATTTCCGCGCCTGATGCTGCATGCCCATAAGATTGAATTTAAGAGCATGTCGGGCGAGGCAAAAAACATTGAATCTCCGCAACCGGATTTATTTACGAGTGTTTTAGCATTGTGTAAAGGATGATTATAATTAGAACCAGGATTTAAAATAATGTCAGCATAATAATCAGATGAGGAGCCGCTGCGATGAAATGTTTTTTCATTGCCCAGATAAATATTCATGATCAGGCCGGCTATGATAAATACCTGGCCGGATTCGATCAGGTTTTTGATCGTTTTCGCGGCGAAGTTCTGGCTGTCGATGATCACAGCACAACTCTGGAAGGGGACTGGCCTTATCGCCGGACCGTCGTAATACAGTTTCCCGATAAACAGGAAGCATTACGATGGTTTCGTTCCGCGGCATATCAAAAACTGGCTAAACACCGCCGGCAGGCGGCCAGCGCCAATATTGTATTGGTCGAAGGTGAAAGTTAATATTTTTTACTTTGCCTGACCGGGATAAACGAAATAATGTTATGAAAAGAATCAGACTGATCCACTGGAATACTGCGGAAGCAGCACAGCGGGCCAAACTGATTGACGAAGAAGAATTTGATGTTGCATACAGGTTGCCTGGTGGCGCCGACGCTATACGCCGGATAGTGAATGATCCGGTTGCTGTATTTATTATTGATTTATCCCGGCTCCCGTCTCAGGGCCGTGATCTGGGAATTCTGTTACGCAAAAATAAATCGACCAGATACATCCCTATCATATTTGTTGCCGGTGATTCGCAGAAAACCGAACCGATCAAAAAACTATTGCCAGATGCCCTGTTCACCAGTTGGGATTCAATAAACCTGTCTATCCGCAGGAGCTTGAAAAGTATTCCTGAAAATCCACATATACCCGAATCAGTTTTTGCCGGCTATGCCGGAAGACCGCTGGAACAGAAACTGGGCATTAAAGGTAAAATGAAAATTGGATTGATCCAGGCGCCGCCCGGTTTTATACAGAAACTGGGAGTATTGCCGGAAGAGGTAACCGTCAGTAAAACAGGATTGGCACCCTGCAATTTACTCTTATGGTTCGTAAAGTCGAGTCTGGAGTTGCGGAATAAAATAACAAAATTGGCCGGACGCCATGATTATCGCTCAATGTGGATCATCTGGCCGAAAAAAACCGGAAAAATAAAAACCGATTTGACTCAACAAATTGTGCGGCAAACTGGCCTGGCCTCGGGTCTGGTCGATTATAAAATTTGTGCAGTGGATAAAACCTGGTCAGGGCTCTTATTTACCAGAAGGAAAGGAAAAACACATGAATAAAATCAATATGCAGGAAATAATACCTTTGTTGCAGATAGCCATCGGTCCGGTGATCCTGATCTCGGGAATAGGACTTTTGTTACTGACCATGACCAACCGGTTCGGGCGTATCATTGACCGTTCCCGCATCTTAGCCCGGGAACTACGCGCCAAGTCTATGATCAGCCCGGAATTATTGTCGGCACAGGTCAAGATCCTGATGAAACGTGCCCGCTTGATGCGTTTGTCCATTCACCTGGCTTCGGTCAGTGTTTTATGCACAGCCATCCTGATTATCATAATCTTCCTGACTGCCCTGCTGCGCCTGGAAGTAGCCTGGTTGATCTTTGCCTTGTTCAGTTTATGCATGCTGGCCTTAATCATCTCCCTGATCGCCTTTATCCTGGATATCAACCAGTCACTGGTGGCCTTAAAATTGGAAATAAAAGAAACAAAAACAGATATCGTACCATAAGTTTATTCTGGTACAAAATACGGGGTTGCCTCTATTGAACAGGCGAGCTGTTTAAACAGTTACAGAAACAATTTGTCAGTTGCTTTGCTTTATAGTTATTTGTAAAAAAAGGAGGGTACAAAAAATGGCAGATAAGTATAATCGTCGGGATTTCATGAAAAAAACTATTTCTGCTAGTGCAGGTTTAAGCTCTGGGCAGTATGGTTGTAGATGCCTGTTCAAGGCAGATGTTAAAAAGTCCAGCCCTTCCATCTCCGATAGCAGCACCGCTACCGGTAGTACGAATTGGTTTTATTGGTGTAGGGGGGATGGGTTCTGCCCATGTTTCTAACTTACTGAATATTGAAGGTGCGGAGATACGTGCTGTATGTGATATCGTGGAGAAAAAAGTACAACGAATTCAGGAGATGGTGATCAAAGCCGGGCAGGCCAGACCGGCAGGATATAGCAAGGGAGAATTGGATTATAAAAATTTATGTACCAGGGAGGATCTGGATCTGGTCTATATCGCCACTCCCTGGGAATGGCATGTACCCATGTGCCTGGATGCCATGCAGAATGGTAAACATGCTGTTACTGAAGTCCCAGCCGCTTATACTCTCAATGATTGTTGGGAACTGGTTAAAACATCTGAACAGACCGGCAAATATTGTCTGATGATGGAGAATTGCAATTACGATCAGCTCGAAATGATGATTCTGAACATGGTTAAGAAAGGGGTTTTAGGTGAACTAATTCATACCGAATGTGGATATTTGCATGACTTAAGAGCAGTGAAATATAATCTGGAAGGTGAAGGTCTTTGGCGCCGGGCTCACTCCATGAAACGTAACGGGGATCTTTATCCTACTCATGGTCTGGGACCAATTGCCCAGTGTCTGGATATCAATCGTGGTAATTATTTTGATTATCTGGTTTCTGTTGGTTCGAAAACCAGAGGACTTCATCAATATGCCGCAAACAGGTTTGGCGAAAACAGTCCGCAAGCCCAGGAGAAATTTATATTGAGTGATGTGGTGACCACTTTGCTTCATACGGTAAACGGAGAAACGGTCATTCTGAAACATGATACCAATTCACCCCGGCCTTATAGCCGGGATATCCTGGTTCAGGGGACGAAAGGAATTATACGTAAATATCCGGATCCGAAAATATATATTGAGGGAAGAAGTGAACCGCATACCTGGGAAGAGATTGATGGTTATTTGCAGGAATTTAATCATCCTCTCTGGATACAAACCGAGGATAAAACCAAAGAGGCTGCAGGTCACGGTGGAATGGATTATCTGGAAGATTACCGCCTGGTCCAGGCGTTGTTGAAAGGTGTTGAACCGGACACTGATGTATATGACGCGGCAGTGCTCAGTGCGGTGGTCGAATTGAGCGGACATTCCATCGCCAAGGGTAGTGCGCCAGTAAAATTTCCTGATTTCACCCGCGGGATGTGGAAAACCAAAAGACCATTGCCTGTCATGGAGATATGATGACCGTAACCGGTAAAAATCTATAGTGGAACTTAAGCGGGTTTCGGTGTACTGCTGTAAACCAGGTTGGGAAATATAAGTCGGGGAATTCAGCGTTATAATAGATAAAGCATCAGAGCAAAATTAAAAAGGAGAAATTATTCGTGAATACACTTCTGCAAAAGTATGCTGTAAAAATATTTTTCTTTCTGCTGATTTTTTCTTTATCTGTTTCCGCTCAGGAACCGCTGAACGAACATTTGCAATTCTTAGCACCATATATGAATAAAACCTGGAAAGGTATATTCGTCGATACTACAGCCGACAAAACCAATGTACGATGTCTCAACCTGGGAGAGGACATTGAACGGACAGGCTGTCAGGATTTTGCATTCGGTCAACGATGGCGAGTATGGTGGCGAGACTATAATCTACTGGGATAAATTAAAACAAACAGTAGTTTATTATTACTTTACCACAGCCGGATTTTATACCAACGGTATAATGAAAGTTGCAGGCAATAAAATCATCAGTCACGAATATGTAACCGGTAATCAAAATGGTATCAGCGAGGTACGTTCCAGCACGTACATGTCAACTGACGGTAAGATGCATACGGAAGTCGAATTTCTGCAAAATGGCAGATGGATACCCGGCCATAAAATAATATACAGTGAGGATACTTCTGCTAAAATAATTTTTAAATGACTTTAGCAGTAGTAACTGCTAAGGTTATTTTTTTAATAAGACCGGATAATTACAGAACAAATTTTATATTTCTTGAATAACTGTTAACAGAGAATTAATTTAATTCTATAATTAAAAAAGGAGATTACGCAATGAAACGGATCGTAAGTATAACAGGTATTTTATTAGTGGCATTATTTCTGGTGAATCTGCTGCAGGCCGATACCTACATGAAGGAAAAGAAACACACCGACGGGATGAAGATGATGGGGCAGGAGCAACCGGCCACGGATGAAATCACCGAGATATGGATTACCAGTAAAGGGATTCGTTCGGATAGTCCCAAAGGTTCAATGATAATGCTGGTTGATGAAAAGAAAATAATTATGATCGATCATGAAAAGAAAACTTATAGCGAGATGCCCATGAACATGGGTGATATTACGAGCCAGGCGGCAAAAGAGGCGGGTAAGGACGATGAAGAATCCGAACAAATGGGCCAGGCAAACCAGGCAATGATGCAGGGGATGATGCAAGGCATGATGAAAATGGAAATCACGGTAGAACCCACGACCGAGACAAAAAAAATCAACAACTGGAATTGCAGGAAATATAATATGACTATGAATACCTTTATGGGACCAATGAGCAACGAGATCTGGGCTACCGAAGATCTGAAGATTGATAAAGCCATGTATGCCAGATTGACAACCGCATTTATGTCCGCGATGCCGGGTATGCAAAGCGGATCGGAAAAAATGATGAAGGAAGTAGAAAAAATCAAGGGCGTGCAGGTTTTCTCCGTGGCCAAGCATCAGATGATGGGTCAAACCATCTCTTCAAGCACCGAACTGCTTGAATTTAAAGATGGTGCCGCCCCGGCCAATTTATTTAAAATACCTGCCGGTTACAAAAAGAAAGCAATGATGTCGGAAGATTAAAAATATTTTTTCCCGCCCATGGGGGTATCTTTAGCGCGTGCCTTATCTAAACTGGGTTATTGTTCCCGTGCTCAGGCGCTGCAACTGATCAATGCCGGTAAGGTAAAAATTAACGGGCAGGTCGTGCGCAATCATGCCCGCAGGATTTCGATTGATTTTGATCGTCTCGAGGTAGATGATAAACCAGTCAATAAAGAAGCCAGTTGCTATCTGGTACTGAATAAACCCCGGGGACTCATCACCACCACTCATGATGAGAAAAATCGGGAGACGGTCTATAAATGTCTGGAGCAAATCCGTTTGCCCAGATTGATACCCGTCGGGCGCCTGGATAAAGCCAGCGAAGGATTGTTGTTGTTCACCAACGATACAGACTGGGCCAACCGTATCACCGCTCCTGCTTCACATCTTGATAAAGTGTATCATGTACAGATTAAGGGGATACCAGATACCCGCTTACTGCAAAAAATGTCCCGGGGCATCGAGACCGTCTCAGCAGGGATATTGGGTGTCAAACGGGTGCACATCATCCGCTCCGGCAAAAGTACCGGCTGGCTGGAAATCGTTTTGGATGAAGGGAAAAACCGGCAGATTCGCCGTATCCTGGAAAAGTTGAATATTCCTGTTTTACGCCTGGTACGAATCAGCTATCGGACCACTTCGTTTGGGGAAGCTGGCCAGGGGAAAATTCCGTTTTTTAAGCACCGGAGAATTGACAGCGCTCCAGAATGTAATGAGCGGAAAGAACTGAACAGCAACGGGTATTGATCAGATTTTATGCTGCCGGCGCGTTTCGATAATCTGAGCCAGATGATGCCGGGTGTGCTGGATACGGCTCTGAATGAGTTGTTCGACTGTAATTTTTGAGCCGGCCGGGTCTTTGGCCCGGCGCAACACGATAAACCGTTCTAAACTGTCAGGCAGAATTTTAAGCAACTCGACCAGTGATTGATGATTGGCTTTGTACAGCGAGATAGCCAGGTCAATAGAACGCTGCTGATACTTTAATATCTGCGCCCAGGAATTATCAACTTTGTACCACGTTTGGTCATAAACACTGCCTGAGTTTCCCAGAGCCACCATGACCAGAATATGAACCAGGGAGTCGGTATCGACCAGATGTTGCACGATTTCACGGATGGTCCATTTATTATCCAGGCGGGCCAGGCTGTAATCGCTTACCGATAAACCATGCAATGTTTTTTTTAACTGGAGGGGCAGATCGGCATATTGCTGCAGTAGTATTATTTTACCTTGCTGGTCGGTATCCATAATTTTTTCCTCCGCTATACTATTCCCGGTTTATTCGGTCAAAGACCTGTGGAAATTACTCTTCAAGCGCCGGACTTTATTCTGGTAAAATTCTTTAAAGTCGTTTCTCGGATAACGGCACAGATAAACCGTCAGGCCGCTTTCCCGCGCATAAATGTTGGTGATTCGTCCCATTTGCTGTACCGATCCGAAAAAAGGGGAGATACCGGAGGTGTCGTCATTGATATAAATAAGAATCCGCCCGGTCAGTGTATCAGGGGCCCAGAAAAGAAAATTATCGCTAAAACTGACCGGCTCCGGCAGCCCGGTTTTTTTACCAAAATATTTTACCGATCCGGCCTGGCCGTAATTTTCTCCGTAAATAACGCATTCTGCTTTTTCGCTTGCATCCAGCTCGTGATAAGTAGAGCTGACAATTCCGGCTAATTCCTGCCAACCGGTCATGTCGGCGTAATCCTGGGGTAAACTATGCGCACGGCCGTCTTCCCAGTATAAAAATTGTCCCAGACCGAATTTTTTCGAGTCCTGGCCATACTCGACCATTTTGTCAAACGAAAGAACAGGTAAACTGAAGGGCAGACCGGGCAGGATGATGAGCAGCATAAAAATCAAAATTGCCGGCTTGATCAGAATATTTCTACCGGCGGTTAATTTTTCTATATATACGGCCCCGGCGGCAATTAATACAAAATAAACACCCAGGGTATAATAAGGCTTGCCATGTAACAGCATCAGGGTGATAATCACGATCACAAAGGTGTAAGCCAGCACGCGCAACGAACCGGTCTCGCGGTGAGCCAGCAGGTATATAAACCCGCAGATCCACAGCGGCGCTGCCGGTAAAATCATTAAGGGTTGCGCCAGCAGGAAATCAATCATTTGTACATTAATCAGTTGGGTGTGTTGCAGGTTCTGCATATGATAAATTACCGGCCAGTTATGATTGTACTGCCAGAGCAGGTTTGGTAAAATCAGCACAAAACCGATAAACAGGTGGTAGAAAAAATATTTCGATAAAAGCAATCTGCGTTTTGGCGTAAAAAGAACAGCCAGAAAAAATCCCCAGGCTAAAAAAGCAATGGAATATTTATTCAGAAATCCCAAACCCCAGATCAGGCCCAGAACCAGCCAGTATCGTGGATTTTCGGTCTGCAAAAGTTTAAATATAAAAAAAGTAGCCAGTAACCAGAATAACAGATCAAATGATACAGGTTGAAATAGCCAGTTTACCCGCAGGTAAGCAGGGGCCAGGATAATCGCGGCTCCGGCCAGCAGGATGGCCCACCTTTTGCCCCCCAGTTCCTTAACCAGCAGGCAAACCAGGCTGACGGTAACCACACCGATCAAGGCCGGCAAAAGCCTGACGGCGAAGAGGGAGGTGTTTGAAAAAACCTGCAAGATAAGAGCAAAAAAACCAATGGCCGGACCATTGGAAAAGTAACCCCAGGACAGATGATCGGCGAAGGCCAGATAAAGATATTCATCACGGTGGAGTTCATAATTGGTACTGGTAAGCAAATGGATTATCAGTTTTGTCAGGGCCAGAATTAAAATGAGAATCCATTCGGATTTCAACCGGGTGCGGAAGGTCTGCTGTTCTGCCATGGAAAATCTTTCCTGTTTATGCGGGATCTTTATTGCATATTTCTTCATCCAATTCGCTTATTCTGGTGTACGAAAAAATATGTTCCAAGTTTAGTAAATATAGTTAATATATTTTATATATTAAAACTTAACGACACTAAGTATTATCTGACCTAAATCTAGCTAAGCAGCACAGCAGCTTATTATGTAAAAACCTGTCAAATTGATTTAATAAAGAGGAGGAGGAGTATTATGTCAGATCTGGAACGTGCTATTCATATTGCGATCGAAGCACATAAAGGTCAAAAGGATAAAGCCGGAGCTCCCTATATATTACACCCCCTGCGGGTCATGCTGCGTTTGGATAGCGATGTGGAGATGATGGCTGCTGTGTTGCATGATGTGGTGGAAGATAGCCGCTGGACCCTGAAAGGCTTACAGGAAGAAGGATTTCCGGCACAGGTAATTGAAACGGTGGACTATTTGACCAGGCGCAAGCAGGAATCGTATGATCAATTTATTGACCGGATTAAGCCGACATGCGCTGGCTGTAAAAATCAAACTGGCGGATCTGGAAGACAATATGGACCTGAAACGGTTGAAAGAGATTACGGAACAGGACAAGGAAAGGATGAAGAAATATCATGCTGCCTGGATACGTTTAAAAAAATCCCCGTCTGTGTAGTGTCTTTCCTGAAATGACTGCAGACGGGGATGAATGAAAAACTAATTGATCGTTTTACCGCGCAGGTACTTGTTTCGCTATCCCGGATATTAAATGAATAGCGGTGCCAGCACCAGTGTGATCGTTGATAATAATTTAATCAATACATGGAGAGAAGGTCCGGCTGTATCTTTGAATGGATCTCCGACCGTATCACCGACCACGGCGGCTCCATGAATAGGATTTTTAGTTTTATTTCCTTTGCTGTCGGTAAGATATTTTCCGCCATGCGCACCGGCTTCAATATATTTTTTGGCATTATCCCAGGCGCCTCCGCCATTATTCAGGAAGGTGGCCATTAAAATTCCAACAATAGTACCGATCATTAACAGGGAAGCGACCGACTCAGCAGCGATCAACGGTTGCTCCGGGGAGATAAACATACGGAAAAGAAGTCCAACGGAGATGGGCATCAGAACTGCCAGCAATCCTGGCAGGATCATCTGCCGCAAGGCGCTTTTAGTGACGATATCGACGCAGGCCCCGTAATTGGGTTTGAAATCGGAGGTGAACTGTATGATATCGTTAATTCTTGGCAGAGATTTATATTGATCCCGTACTTCACTGATAATGGCCTGGCTGGCTCTGCCGACGGCACGGATAGCCAGGGCAGAAAACAGGAACACCAGCATTCCGCCCAATAAACCAGCGACAAAGACGGCGGGTTCTTTAATATTGACCACATCAAAAATCCTACCCGTATAGGCCTGAATTTCATCCATATAAGCCATAAACAGTAAAAATGCGGCCAGGGCTGCCGAACCGATAGCATATCCTTTGGTCAATGCTTTCGTTGTATTCCCAACAGCATCCAGGCGATCGGTTTTAACACGTACTTCTTCCGGTTGCTGGCTCATTTCTACTATACCGCCGGCATTATCACTGATTGGACCGAAGGTATCCATAGCCAGAATGTAGGCGGCGGTAGCCAGCATACCCATGGTGGCAACGGCCGTTCCAAAAAATCCGGCATGAGGATAACCCGACATGTTTCCCAGATAGTAAGAAGCCAGAATAGCGACTGAGATAACGAGTACCGGCAGAGCTGTGCATTCAAATCCGACAGCAATCCCGGCGATAATATTTGTAGCCGGTCCGGTTTTGCTTGCTTCGGCAATACTTTTAACCGGCCGGTATTTATATTCAGTGTAATATTGTGTGATATAAACTATGGCCACCGAGGTCAATACTCCAATTATACCGCATCCAAAGAAATATAACCAGGCATTTGGCAATTGCTCACTGTATAATAGCCAGCGGGAGGTTACACCGAAGGCGATCATGGCCAACAGCACGGCGATATAATAACCGCGATTCAGGGCCTGCATCGGATCTTCTTTTTCTTTTACCTTCACTGCTAAAATGCCAACTATCGAAGCAATAATTCCAAAAGCACGGGCAACCAGGGGGAACATCATAAAGCCAATGGTACCGGCGGCCAGGGCAATACCCATTTTTTGTGATTGCAGAGCAACCGTAGCTCCCAGGATCATTGCTCCTATATTTTCAGCTGCGGTGGATTCGAATAAATCAGCCCCTCTACCGGCACAATCCCCGACATTATCGCCCACCAGGTCAGCGATGACTGCCGGATTGCGCGGATCATCCTCCGGAATTCCTGCTTCCACTTTTCCCACCAGGTCAGCACCGACATCTGCAGCCTTGGTATAAATTCCACCGCCCAGTTGGGCAAACAAGGCAACAAAACTGGCACCAAAACCATAGCCGACGATTAATAATGGAATTTTTTCTACTGGTACGCTTGGTGAAAATATTGTGACCAGGGCATATAAACCGCCAACGCCTAATAAACTCAAAGCCACTACCAGTAATCCCGATACTGCCCCGCCGCGTAAAGCGGTGCGCAGGGCGTTGTTAAGGCTGCTCATCGCCGCTGTGGCGGTACGGATATTGGCACGAATGCTGACCCACATGCCGACATAACCGGCAATAACGGAACATAAGGCCCCCAGTACGAATGAAATCATAATCCACAGGGCCAGGGTTATACGGTCGAGCGGATCATGCGGACTGGCCGGCCGCAGAAAGCCATAGCCGACAAATACAAACACTGCAAATAGAAAAGCCAGAAAAAGAATCGTTTTATTCTGACGTCTCAGGAATGCTTCGGCTCCTTCTTTAATGGCCAGATGAATTTTCACCATTTTTTCCTGGCCCATAGCTTGTTTCAATACCCACCGTGCCATCCAGGCGGCAGCGATTAATCCCAGAACACTGATCGATAAGACCAGGGTGAGTAAATTACCACTATTCATTATTCAACCTCCTTTATATAAGTACAGTCAGATGATTATATGATCGATGATTTCGCGCTCGATTTGAATTTCAATATCTGAGTCACTTAATTTATTTTTTTTATGCGAGATTTACAATTATGATTTTGACATTTATTTAATTTAATCCTCTTCGTTCCAGCAGGGCCTCCTTTTGCGGTTCGGCTCCGCGGAATCTTTTATAGAGCACCAGCGGATCTGCGGAACCGCCGCTGGCTAAAATATTTTCACGAAAAGCCCTGGCTGTCTGCGGATCGAACAATCCTTTTTCTTTAAAAGCCTGGAAGGCATCGGCATCCAGCACCTCGGCCCAGATGTAACTGTAATATCCCGCAGAATATCCGCCGGAAAAGATGTGCTGGAAATACGGACTGCGATAGCGGGTCACGATTTCCGGAATCAGTCCGATTTTTTGCAGGGCGTTGTTCTCAAATTCCAGTACGCCGATTTCTTTAGATTCAGTCAAAGTATGCCAGGCCAGATCAAGAAAAGATGCAGCCAGATATTCCACGGTGATAAAACCCTGGTTAAATTTTTCTGATTGTTTAAGTTTGGCAATCAATTCATCGGGAATAGGTTCATGGGTTTGATAATGCCTGGCATACATTTTCATGACTTCGGGAGCGCAGGCCCAGTTTTCCATGATCTGTGACGGGAGTTCCACAAAATCACGCGGTACGGAGGTACCCGAGAGCAGAGGATAAGTGCAGTTTGACAGCAGGCCGTGCAGCGCATGTCCAAATTCATGGAACAGCGTGGAAACCTCCTCAAAACTGAGCAGGGCCGGTTGTGTGCTGGTGGGCTTGGAAAAATTCCCCACATTGACAATTATCGGGGTGATATTCTCTTCATCCTTTTTATATTGTCCGCGAAAGTCATTCATCCAGGCGCCGCCGCGTTTACTGCTCCGTGGGAAATAATCGGTGAATAAAATTCCGATATGTTTTCCGTCGGCTTCCTGCAGTTCAAATACCTTAACATCCGGATGATAGGTGGGGATATCTTTCCTCTCGGTAAAGGTAATGCCATATAGTTTACTGGCTACCATAAAGGCACCATCGATCACCTGCTCCAATTTGAAATAAGGGCGCAGCAATTCCTCGGCCAGGGAATATTTTTCTTTCCTTAACTTTTCAGTATAGTACCACCAGTCCCAGGGCTGCAGTTTAAAGGTATGTCCCTCTTTGCGGATCATTTCCTGCAGAGCCAGCGCCTCCTTTTTAGCCATGGTCAGGGCGGGACTCCACAACTCGTTGAGCAGGGTATAAACATTTTGAGGATTTTGAGCCATATTTTCTTCCAGGACAAAATCGGCATAAGTCTGATAACCCAGTAGTCTGGCTTTTTTGATACGCAGGTCTACGATTCCGGTCAGAATGGATTTATTATCCAGTTGATCATTGTTATTGCCGCGATTGATATAGGCCCTGAACATCCTTTCCCGCAGATCCCGCTTAGCGGAATATTGCAGGAAGGGGATCAGGCTTGGTTTATGTAAAGTAAAGATCCATTTACCCTCTTTATTTTGTTCTTTGGCAGCATCGGCTGCGGCGGTGACGATATTGGGCGGAAGTCCGGCCAGGTCTTGCTGGTCAGTTATGATCAAGGTGAAAGCATTATCTTCTTTCAGCACATTTTCACCGAATTGCAGAGCCAGTTCGGAAAGTTGCTTATTGATATCTCTTAATTCTTCCTTGCTGGTGTTAGCCAGATTTGCGCCGCCGCGTACAAAATTCTGGTAATATTTTTTCAGCAGCATCTTTTGTTCGGCCTGCAACAGAAGTGAATCCTGTTGTTCATAAACGGTTTTAAGGCGTTGAAACAGTTGATCATTCAGAAAAATGTCATCGCGGTTTTTGGACAGAAGGGGCGCCATATCCCTGGCGATCTGCTGCAGGGTATCACTGGTATGTGCCGAATGTAAGTTGTTGAAAACATTGCTGACTTTGGTAAGTAATTCGCCGCTGTAATCCAGGGCGGCAACGGTATTAGTAAAGGTTGGCGGTTCGCTATTGCCGGCAATAGCCGCAACTTGTTCCTGCTGTTGTTTGATACCGGCTAAAAAAGCAGGTTTATAATGCTGATCCTTTATTTTATCAAAAGGGGGTGTTTTAAAGGGGGTCTGATATTCGCTGAAGAATGGATTAGACTCCTGCCGGGAGCAGGTAATATAAAGCAGGCTGACAAACAATAAAAAAATTACGGGCATCTTCATTTTTTCCTCTCCGTTCTTTATATTGATGACAGGACCGGCAAAGCCAGGTTCTAAAACAAAATTTATTCAAGTTCATGGTGACGGGCAATATCAAAGTACAGGATCTGCCGTTATCAAGGACGCAATAAAATTTCCTTAGAAATTGAATCTCTGAATTAATATATTGAGTTTAATTCATACAATGATCAAAGGGAGGTTGGTTTTATGGCTTATACTTATGAGGAATTGAAGAAAAAGACAGTTGCCGAAATGCGGGAAATCGCAGCCGGGATCGAGCACGAGGCTCTTAAGGGGCATACGCAGTTGAATAAAGAGCATCTGCTGGCGGCCTTATGCAAAGCCTTAAATATTGATATGTTTGTACACCATCAGGTGGTGGGAATCAATAAATCCGGAATTAAGACCGAGATCAGGCAATTAAAAATGCAACGCGCTGAAGCTATTAAAAGCAAGAATCACGATCAACTATTGCAGGTGCGGGGACGTATTCGTAATCTAAAAAAATTATTGCGCCGCGCTGAATTATAGAAAATTAATCTTTCAGATACGTTTGAATTTCTTCGGCCAGCAATTCTTCGATCTGCATTTTCCCATTCTGCACGGTCTGGGTATAGCGGAATACCCGTCCGCTATAATTACGCAACACGACCTCTTCCTCAGTAAGCCGCAGAACATAGTTGGGTAATAAGGGAATTTTCCCTCCTCCGCCCGGTGCGTCGATGACGAAGTAGGGATTGGCCATCCCTGAAGTCCAGCCGCGCAGGGCTTCCATGATTTCCAGCCCTTTTTCAACCTTGGTGCGCAGATGTTCGGTTCCGAAAACCATATCGGCCTGATAGATGTAATAAGGTTTTACCCGGGCTTGTAATAATTTCTGCATCAATTTTTTCATCGTTTCCGGATCATCGTTAACCCCTTTAAGCAGTACGGACTGATTTCCCAGCGGGATACCGGCATCGGCCAGACGGCCCAGTGCCTTGACTGTAATGGGGGCCAATTCATCCGGGTGGTTAAAGTGAACGTTTACATACAGCGGATGATATTTTTTCAGCATTTTAACCAATTTGGCGGTTATGCGCTGCGGCAGGAACACCGGTACCCGGGTATGGATACGGATAATTTCCACATGGGGTATGCGCCGTAAATTCTGCAGTACGTATTCGATTTTTTCATCTAACAGCAGCAAAGGATCACCGCCGGATAAAATAACATCCCGGACTTCAGGATGAGCTGCAATATATTCGATGCCTTCATCGATAAAACGCCAACTGATTTTTGTCGGATCGCCCACTTTGCGCTTACGGGTGCAGAAGCGGCAATAGGATGCGCAGACATGACTGATTAAGAATAAAACGCGGTCAGGATACCTGTGCACGACATTATGCACCGGAGAGTCCCGGTCTTCTCCCAGGGGATCTTCCATTAATTCATTATCGACCAGTTCATTTTTATCCGGCACGATCTGGCGGTAAATCGGATCCCCTTTCTCTTTGATCAGAGATAGATAGTGGGGAGTAATACGAATTTTGAATTCCTGTTCAACCTCCTGTATATCTTCCAGCGGGATATTGAAGCGTTTGGCGATTTCATCCGGCTTGGTCAGGCTGTTCCGTAGTATCTTTTGCCAGCGTTCCATGGTAAGGCGACTCCTTTAATTTTTAATGTATTTAGAATAGATCATTCGATCATCACCAGGCTGATAAAAATCTTTAATCTGCGCAGCCAACTGATAGCCGCTACGCAGATAAAATGCCTGGGTCGATGCATATTTTTTTTGCGAAGATGTTTCAATAATTATCAGACGTCCCTGCAAACGGGTGACTTCCTGTTCTAAGAAAGTCAGCATTTTCTTACCGATGCCCTGGTTCTGAAATTCGGGATGCACGGCAATCCAATACAGATCGTAGGTACCAGCAGTCAACGGAGTGGGACCAAAGCACAGATAGCCGCTTATCCGTGCAGAATCAGATTCGGCGACATAGACAAAATAGTCTTGCTGTTCCGGCCGGGATAGGAAGATATCGACTAATTCCATGGCTACGTCAATTTCAGCAGCGCTAAAAAAACCTGTACGAATCAGGATGGTTTGTATCTGCTCCCGGTCCGGCGACGTCATTGTTCGCAGTTTAACCATTAGCTTTCCTCTTGGCAGCTTCCTTCAGGACGATCGAAACAAAATCCTCGTATTCGTATCCACCGGCTCTCAGGGACCGTATGAAACCGGCATCGGGAGAGATATCCGGATTGGGATTATATTCCAGTACATAAATATCTGAATGGTGATCCATGCGTACATCTACACGTCCATAATCGCGACCGCGCAACAGGCGATACACCGATAAGGCAGTATCTTCCAACCGTTTTTTCAGATTGGCAGAAATTTCCGCCGGGCAATGGGGCAGTGTCTTTTTATACTGCGGATCGTCAGGCATCCATTTCGCTTCATAGGTGGTAATGGGATACAGACCAGGATCCAGAGTACTGAAATCGATCTCCGAAATTGGCAGAATATGGATGGGATTATTACCCAGGATGCTGATATTAAATTCCCGGCCGTCGATGAATTGTTCGACCAGTACCGGTTGCGAATATTTCTTTAAAACTTCCACCACGACTTTCTGTAATTGCGGCAGATCATGTACGATCGAATTCTGGGTTATGCCCAGACTGGCGTCCTCGCGCGAAGGTTTGACGATTAAGGGAAAGGTTAAACCGGTTTTCTTGGGGCTTCTTTCGTATACTTCAAAATCAGGGGTGAGGATGCTCTCTGCCTGGAACAATTTTTTGGCCATGGCTTTATTCTGGGCCAGGCCCAGGGTCAAGGCAGAATTACCGGTGTAGGTAATTCCTTTCAACTCCCATAAACCGGCAATACCCATTTCCATGCCGGCATCCCCTTTATAACCCTCAACGAGGTTAAAGATCAGATCCGGTTTAAACTGATTAATTTTTTTCAGATCCTTTTCAATGTGGTCGATCGGCATACATTCCACCACATGACCCAATTTCAGCAAGGCATCCCGGACCGCTTCCATCTCTTCCCTGATAGCCTGTTCGGAAACGAGATCGATCAGATCGGGTTCTTCTTCTAATTTAGGAGGATCGTTATAAGCCAGAAATACTTTCATCTTGACAATTCCATTTAAGCTTGCAGGCCGTTTCGGCGGGCTGCAATCTGTACAACTTTTTGCAACATGGACGCATAATTATAACCTGCGGTCCTGGCCGCTTTGGGAAAACAGGAATTATCTTTAGGATCCGGTAAAATGCCGGGCAGCGGGTTTAACTCCAGAACGTTGGGAATCTTATTCTCATCCAGACGAATATCGATGCGGCACCAATCCCGTATATTCAGCACCTGATAGGCCGTTCGCGCGGTTGCGGCAATTCGTTTTTGCAGGGTGGCGGATATCCTGGCCGGACACTGGAAGATCTCCAGCGGTTTATCCGGTGTATCCCAGATCCATTTGGCCTCGTAAGAATAAATCGGATGAGCCTCAGCCGGCAACTGCTGGTAATTGATCGCGACGATGGGCAATACTTCGATCTGATCATTATTACCCCACAGGGCGACCGTGAATTCTGCGCCTTGCAGAAATTTTTCGATTAATACCGGTTGGCGATATTGATCAAGTTTGGATTTAATTCTTTCTTTTGCTTCCCGGGATGATTTCACCACGGAATCATTAAATATCCCTTTACTGCTTCCTTCCGATAACGGTTTTATAATAGCCGGATAACTAAAATCATTAACGTTAAAAGTATCCTCCGGAGTAATGATTTTAAAAGCCGGTGTGGGAATTTTATGGAAAGATAGAATCTCCTTAGCCCGGGCTTTATTCAAACATATAGCCAGGGTCAAAGGATCGGAGCCACTGTAGGGCAGTCCTGATCTTTCACAGATCATCGGGACATAAGATTCGCGGCAGTCACCCCATAATCCTTCGGCGATATTAAAAATCAGATCAGGTTTAATTTTCTGCAGACCTGCGGCCAGGTTATCATCCGCTTCAATGCCTGTGACCTCATATTTCCCCTGGGCGATAGCGTCAATAACCGCTTGAATGGTTTGCATACTGTCGCCTTCGGCAAAATAATCCGCAGGAATGTCTTCAGCCGCCGCATCCGGCCCCATTCTTTTTTTATATTCGTTCAGCAGTCCTTGTTTACTGCTAAACGTTACAGCAATTTTCATTTTTATTTTTGTTTTGTTTGATAATATGTGAAAAAATATTTGTACTGCTGCGCAGCCGGGTAACACCCACGTTAAAGGACTGATGAAATTTGTGAGCGGATAACGAAAAAGTGTGCCCGTGCAGAGAGAGGGGACTATAATCTCTTGTTGATTTGAATGCCCTGATCACCATTAAACAGTGAATCAAGGATCAGAAAGGAATGAAAATAATTCCTGATGATAGAACCAGGGTTCAAAAAGGTCTTGAAATTTTTCGAAAGATCTTGTTGGATGAACAAACCAAACTTAATCTTCACAGTGCTCAGCACTCCTTATGCTAAAAGTTGTGAAAATATAATTAATCTAGGATGCGCTATCAATAAAAATCTTCAAAAGATGAAAAAAATATTAAAATTGGAATATTATTAGTAATCTTACTGGTAAGAATCACCTGAATAATACCGATTTGAAGGAATTCCGGCAAATATTCAGTTTATTTTATATATTGATCAGGTTAACGGTAGCAGCTGATCAACAGATCAAATAAAATTCAAGCGATTATGTCCGATTTACCTGTGGCTATTATCAAGAGTGGCAGGGAAAAATCCTTATTACGGCGGCACCCCTGGATATTTTCCGGAGCCATACAAAAGATTACGGGTGCGGCAGCGGCCGGTGCTACTATTGCCGTGGAAAATAATAAGCAGCAGCGCCTGGGACTGGGAGCATATTCTCCGCACTCACAAATTAGAATCCGCATGTGGTGCTTCGAGCCGTCGGAAAATGTCAATGAGACATTTTTCCGTTCAACGATCGCCCGGGCCCTGCAGGCACGCTCTGCCCTGAAAAGTTCTGACCGTACGAATTTGCAGCGACTTATTTTCGCTGAAGCGGATAATCTCCCGGGATTGATCGTCGACCGTTACGCCGATTACCTGGTGGCCCAATTTCTGACAACCGGTGCGGAATATCATAAACAGCAAATTGTCAAAATATTGCAGGAATATTTTCCTGCTTATAATATTTATGAACGTTCGGATGATGCAGCACGACAGAAAGAAGGTCTGCCTTTATACAGCGGTGTGCTGGCCGGAAAACCTCCGACTGATTTAGTGCAGGTGCAGGAAGGCGATAGTCTGTTCTGGGTCGATTTGCAGCATGGACATAAAACCGGATTTTATATTGATCAAAGCAACAGCAGGCAGCAGATAAAAAAATATGCCTGCGGCGGCCGGGAAATACTGAATTGTTTTTCCTACACCGGTGGATTTACCGTAGCCGCCTTGCAGGCCGGAGCGCAGAAGGTAACCAATATTGAATCCTCAGCAACCATTCTGGAAGTGCTGAATAAAAATCTTGAACTGAACCGGATCGCAGCGGACCGTAATGAAAATATAACCGGGGATGTGTTTCAGGTATTACGTCATTTCCGGGACAGCAGCCGGAAATTTGATATAATTATACTGGATCCGCCCCGTTTTGCCGATTCCCGCCGGCAGATAAATAAAGCTGCCCGCGGCTATAAAGATATTAACTGGCTGGCCTGCCGCTTAATCAAACCCGCCGGAATTCTGATAACTTTTTCCTGCTCCGCAGCAATTCAACCGGATTTATTCCAAAAAATGGTGGCTGATGCGGCACTGGACGCAGGACGATCGGCACAGATCATGCAAAACCTGAACCAATCTGCTGATCATCCCGTAGCCCTGCATTTCCCCGAATCTGCGTACCTTAAGGGATTGGTGTGCCGGATCTGGTAATTTATACACTATTATACAGGCTATTTTTGCATATTGATACAAATACCCCGATTTAAATACAAAAAATCTGCACAGAATCTTGCATAATCTTTAGCACAAATCTAAGTTTCGCTGATTTATGCCGAATATAATTATAAGCTTATCGGATTAATAATAAACGATTAATGTTTAGTTTTTGATCAGGGATATTCATGGTAACGTGGTAACGGTCGGAAAATCTATGGCGAAAATATTGATCATCGAAGACGAACAACTCGTACGGGAATCCATCTGCGAATTACTGACTCTGCAGGGATTTGAAATTAGTTCTGCGGGAGATGGTTCAAGCGGTCTGCAATTAGCCCGGCAATTGCATCCGGATCTGATCATCTGCGATATTACGATGCCAGGCATAAACGGTCATGAAGTTTTGGTAACCCTGCAGGCCGATCCGGAAACCAGCAGCATCCCCTTTATTTTTCTAACCGCCAGGTCTGATATGGAAGATTTAAGAAAGGGCATGAAACTGGGGGCTGACGATTATTTATCGAAGCCGGTAATCATTGATGAATTGACCGCAGCGGTGAAAGCCCGGATAACCCGTCATCATAAGATTACCAAGCATTATGAAGAAGAGATCACACGTACGCGCTCCGATTTGGAGAAGACTAAAAATTATGATCAGATCACCGGATTGCCGAAAATTGATTTGCTGGAGCAGCAAGTTTCAGAACTGAAAAATTTAACCAGCCAGGATGCACTGCTAGCATTACTGCTGGTGAAGATTGACCGCTTCCGCAATGTCATCGATCTTATCGGACAATCGGAGTACGCTTCCTTAATCAGTCTGCTGCTGGAACGTATTCGGGAAATCTGTAAAAACCGTTTTCAACTTTATTGGTCTGACCGGGATGAATTCGCCATCCTGGTCAACGGACTGAGCAAACGGGCGAAGATTACTATTTTAGCCGGCAAGATATTGAATAATATCCGCCGGCCTCTGCTTTATCATAAACAGGAAATGCATTTTACTGCCAGTATCGGTATCACACTGGAACAACTGCATAGTTGTGAAGTTCCCCGGATGATAACCGAAACGGAACTGGCCCTGCATTATGCGATCGATAAGGGGCATAATAATTTTCAGTATTTCGAGAGCAAAATTAAGAAACACATCTTTGACCAGATACATCTGGAGAATGCACTACACCGGGCACTGGATAATCAGGAGTTCGTCATTTATTATCAACCGAAGATAAATCTGGCCGATAAAAAAATTGTCGGTGTCGAAGCCCTGTTGAGATGGCAGCATGAAAATTTTGGTATCGTTTCGCCGGCTCAATTTATACCTCTGGCCGAGCAGAATGGTTTAATTGTTCCGATCGGGGATTGGTTAACATCTTCAATTTGCAGGCAGATCAGAGAGTGGAAAGAACGGGGCATTACTGTACCCCCGGTGGCGATCAATGTATCGGGTGGGCAATTGCGCGAACAGGATTTTATCGGCAAAGTTTCCACCATGATGCAGCAGACAGAGATCCGCGGTACCGAACTGGAGTTTGAGTTGACTGAAAGCATATTAATCAGTTCTTCGCCGGAAACACTGAACAAACTCGGACAGATCAGGAAAATGGGAATCGGTATCTCCATTGATGATTTTGGCACCGGTTATTCTTCCCTGCAGTATCTTAAGAATTTTCCCCATGATCATATCAAAATAGATCAATCTTTTATCCGTGATATTATTACCAACAAGAATACCGCCTCAATCGTTTCATCAATTATTTCACTGGCCCACAAGATGGGTGTAAAAGTGATAGCGGAGGGAGTCGAAAACGGCGACCAGGTTGAATATCTGGCCAAACATGAATGTGACGAAATTCAGGGATTTTACTTTAGCAAACCTTTATCCGCTGATTCTTTAGCGAAGATTATTGCTGAATAGAATGAATAAGAAAAAATCAACAATAAAACCGGCTGCCCTTGACAACCCTGCCGCTGTTGACGGGATGAAGTTGTATCAGGAGATATTTGAACTATATAATGGCATCCTGCTGATTTTTAACAGCAAGTCTGGAAACATTATCAAGGCCAATAAGTCAGCCGAAAAATTTTTTAACCTGAGCCGGCAGGAGGCCAATCAAAATAATATTCAAAGACTCTGCGGCCTGACTATTGAAGAATTGATTTCCAAGTTAAAGCTGGCTGCACAGGCCGGTAAAAATTCTATAGTGCTGGCTAATCGCTTTCCGACCGGAGAAGTTAAATACCTGGAATTGCACTGTAATCAGATCGATCTCGGTGCCGACAAAATTGTTTTATGCCTGGCCCAGGATGTTACCAACCGCGAGCACGAAGAATACCTGTTGCAATACCGTCTTGAATTTGAAGCTGTTATATCATCCATTTCAACCTACTTCATCCGTCCGGACCATACCCAGCTGGATTTCGTGATACAAAATGCCTTAAAAACGGTGGCAGAATTCCTGGTTGCCGACCGCTGTTATATACTGCACTTTTCGCAGGATCTGTCCAAAATAAGTACGGTACATACCTGGAACAGCGATCAGGTGAAACCGCTTACCGCTTTTGAAAATATGGATAGCGATGTTTCGCCCTTTGCCGCCAGCGTGCTTTTCAAAGGAGAAGTTTTAAAAATTAATAGCGTAAATACCATGCCGGCCGGAATGCAGGCGCTGAAAACCTATAAATTAACCGATCACACCCGGTCCAGTATCATGGTGCCGATGATTTCGGCGGGAATGGTGATCGGTGCTATCGGACTGGACACAGTACACCAGGAACGGATCTGGACTGAAGATACGGAATCATTTTTATGCATGATCGGCGAGATCATCACCAATGCCCTGCAGCGTAAACAGATGGAAGTGGCTCTACGGGAATCGGAGAATAAATACCGGCAGTTTTTTGAAGAGGATTTAACCGGCGATTATATTGCTGCGGCCGATGGCCAGATTCGATTTTGTAATCCGGCTTTTGCAAAAATTTTTGGATTTAACACCGTTAAAGATGTATTAAACAGTCGAAGTAAAATATTTGAACTTTTGAATGAACCTGAGTTCCGCTATCGTGATTTTCTGAACAGGGAAAAGACGGCCACAGGCCGGGAGTTCGAGTTTCAACTGCAGAGCGGTGAAATAGCCAGAGCGATTGGTAAAATCAGCGGGCTTTTTGATGAACAGGGTACGCTGGTGGAATCACGCGGATATTTATTTGATATAACCGAATGGAAAAAATTAGAGGAGCAACTGCGAGGTGCTCAAAGGATGGAAGCCGTGGGCCGCTTAGCGGGTGGTATTGCGCATGATTTCAATAATATTCTGACTGTCATCAATGGCTATTGTGAATTACTGATGCAACAACAGGAACTGGTCCGGAGCGGTGGTAGTGAGCTGGAGCAGATAAAAAAAGCGGGCAGCAGGGCCGCGGCATTAATCGGGCAATTATTGGCCTTCAGCCGCAAGCAAATTGTCAAACCAAAAATTATCAATCTGAATACGGTTGTCAAGGATCTGGAACTGATGTTACGACGGTTGATTGGCGAAAATATTCACTTTGTAACGAATTTGGATCCGGATCTGGGGAACATTAAAATTGATCCCGCTCAATTGGAGCAGGTGATTATGAATCTGGTGGTTAACGCCAGAGACGCCATGCCGGCCGGGGGTAAACTTACCATTGAAACCAGCAATAGTCTGATCGATGAATATTTTGCCCGCCGGCATGCACCGCAGCAGCCCGGTTCATACGTCATGCTGCTGGTAAAAGACAGCGGAATTGGCATGGATCAGGAATTAATTACTCATATTTTTGAGCCCTTTTTTACCACTAAAGAAAAAGGAAAGGGTACGGGACTGGGGCTCTCCACGCTATATGGAATTGTAAAACAAAGCGATGGCTTTGTGTGGGTGGATAGTTCCCCCGGACAGGGGGCGGCTTTTCGCATCTATTTTCCGGTCCATGATCAAAGTGCCGAGGCGGGAGAAGTCAAACCGACAGCAAATATATCACTGTGCGGCCTGGAAACAATTTTAGTTGTTGAAGATGATAATGCTGTCCGTGATTTAACCTGCTCTTTCCTGAAGCATTACGGTTATACTGTATATACTGCGGAGAGCGGTGATAAAGCACTGCAAATGTGCCAGGACTTACAGATCAAAATAGATCTGGCGGTTATCGATGTAATCATGCCCGGAATGAGTTGCAAAGATTTATCCTCGGCAATAGCAAAATATTTTCCACAGATAAAAATCTTATTCATATCCGGCTATACTGATGAAGCCATCACTCAGCAGGGAGTACTGGAACCCGATGTGGCCTTTCTGCAAAAACCATTCAGCAGTGAAGCGCTGGGTCAAAAAGTCCGGCAGGTTTTAAATTCTTCCGGCAGATAGTCAGCTGAGCATTGGTCACCTGTCTATATCTAAAAATATTGCTTGCCTCAGGGTCGGCGGAAAAGTATTTTAAACAGTTGGAACAATATGATGAATTATCATGGCTGAATGGATTTCGATCGAAAAAGATAATGCGCACATAGCCCGCGAGAAAAAGAAGGCAGCGCAACTTAAAAAAACACAATGGTGGAAAAACCGGATTGCGCAGGGTCAATGTCACTATTGCGGAAATAAATTTTTACCTGCTGAATTGACCATGGATCATATTGTTCCTTTAGTCCGCGGGGGCAAGAGTACTAAAAGTAACGTGGTGCCCTGTTGTAAGGACTGTAACAATAAGAAGAAATATCTGACTCCGCTGGATATGAAATTGAAAGAGATAAACAAGAGTAAATGAAATTCGTATTGGTTATTTTTATCATTATAATATGTTCCTGCGGGTCAAGAACCAGGTTGATCAATCACCCTGCAGATCCGCTTCGTCTGGAGCAAACGGTCAGATTCCTGGCCGATACAATTGGTGGCAGATCTTATCGGCAACCAGAAGCGCTAACTCGATCTGCAGAATACATTCAGCAAAAATTTGCTGAAATCGGATTAACTTGTTCAGTTCAATCCTATACTGTTGAAAATCGCGAATATAAAAATATTTATTGTCAAATAGACGGTGAATGTGATGAGCTTTTTATTTTGGGCGCACATTATGATACTTATGAAGACTTACCGGGAGCGGATGATAATGCCTCAGGAATTGCCGGTCTGATCGAAACAGCCAGAATTATAGCCGATAGCAGGAAGCCTTATTACACTCTGTTATTTGTTGCATTCACCTTGGAAGAACCGCCTTATTTCAGGACTGCAGACATGGGCAGTTATAAATTCGCGGAATTTATCAAGCAGTCTAAACAAAATGTCCGAGGCATGGCCTGCCTGGAAATGATAGGATATTTTAGCGAACAGAAAGTACAGGCTTACCCGTCTTTAATTTTCAAATTATTTTATCCGGCCCGGGCTGATTTTATTGCAGCTGTTTCAAATTTTGCTTCCTACTGATTTGGCCGATGAATATCAACAGCACGCCGAAGCACTGAATGAAATTCATTGTGCCCAACTGACAGCGCCATCATTTGTAACCGGTGTTGATTTCAGTGATCATCTGAATTTTTGGCATTATGGTTTTGATGCGTTTATGATCACCAATACCGCTTTTTACCGGAATAAAAATTATCATACCATAAATGATAAATCGGGATTATTGGATTATAAACGTATGGGTTTCGTGGTTAATGTACTGGCGAATATGGCCTGCTGGGAATTCTAATATCACCTGCATATATTATTTTTGGTCTCGTCCATTCAAAATGAACATGTTCATCTATTGATACGAGTAAATAGTGATCAGCAGGATGAGCATCATCGAAAAATATCATTTACTGAAGAATGGCAAAAAATATTATTGAAATATGGTTTTAATTTGTAAACTACCAGCATTTTAAAGTAAGTTAACATGGCCTTATCAAAACAGGAATTGGTAAATGAGATTGATTGAACTAGGCTTTGATGATTGGTTCCGGCAAAAACTGCTGGAGTCGAATAACTCCGCCAGCCCGGTTGCCCGGGTGACCCGCGTCGATCGCGGCCGCTATTTAGTCCGCAATGAACGGGATGAAATTCAGGCTGAGCTTACGGGGAAACTATTATTCACGCTGGAGTCCAGCGGCGGCGGAGACGTACCCTGTGCCGGCGACTGGGTGATGGTGGATTATCATAACGATGGCACCCTGGCTATTATTCAGGATCTGCTGCCCAGAAAAACATTCCTGCGCCGGAAAACACCCGGCAAGAAAATCGATTATCAAATGATCGCCGCGAATATTGATATTGCTCTGATCATCCAGTCATGTGATGTTGATTTTAACCTGCGCCGCCTGGAACGATACCTGGTCATGGTTCAGGAGGGTCATATTAAACCTGTAATTCTGCTCAGTAAGAGTGATCTGATTAGTGCTGCTGAGCTGGATCAGCGTATTCACGAAATTCAGAATTCGCATATTGAAGCAGAGGTTGTTGCTTTCAGCAACATTACGGCTGCCGGTCTGACGGTTGTCCAGCAAATGCTGGAACCGGGTAAAACATTTTGCCTGCTGGGTTCGTCGGGTGTGGGGAAAACCACTTTGCTTAATAAACTCATCGGCCAAGAGTTATTTGAGACGAACCCGGTGCGCAGCAAAGACGGCAGGGGCACTCACACTACGGCCCGGCGCCAGCTGATTGTCATGGATAACGGCGCACTGCTGGTTGATACACCGGGGTTGCGGGAATTGGGTATGCTGGCGGTCAGCAACAGCATCGATGATACTTTTGCGGATATCGGGCTGTTAGCGGAGGGTTGCAAATTCAACGATTGTACCCATACCAGTGAAACCGGCTGCGCTGTCCTGGCGGCAATTGAGCAGGAATGAACTGGATGAAGACCGCTACCGTAATTACCTGAAATTGAAAAAAGAATCAGAATATCATGAAATGTCCTATGTCGAAAAACGACGCAAAGACAGACAATTCGGACGTATGGTAAAATCCGTGATGAAACACAAAAAGAAAAGATAGTGAAGATAAGAGACCCGCTCAGCCACCCGTATAATCAAAAAATCTATACTGACTCAATTAATTTTGGCAGTACTTCCAAGGCATCACCGATTATACCATAATCGGCTATTTTGAAAATAGGCGCTTCCGGATCGTTATTGATGGCAACTATATATTTGGATGACGACATACCGGCTAAATGTTGTATTGCCCCGGAGATCCCCACGGCAATGTACAGAGTGGGTGATACGGTTTTACCGGTCTGTCCCACCTGTTCGGCATAAGGCCGCCAGCCGGCATCCACTACCGCACGGGAAGCACCCTGGGCTGCTCCTAATTTTTCAGCCAGAGTGGTAAGCAGATGAAAATTCTCCGGACCTTTGAGACCCCGTCCCCCGGAAACGATTATATCTGCTTCGGTCACATCCAATGTATTCTTAGCATTGCTGATGATCTCCAGAACCCTGGATTTTGATTCAACGGCCGCCGCGGTTTTTTCGATGATTTCTGGTGCGCAGGGATGTTCTTCCGCTAAATATATTTTTGACCGGATGGTCACAATCTTAATCTTCGATTTTATTTGAACAGTAGCCTGTGCTTTGCCGGCGTACATGGGCCTGATGATCTTAAAATCACCGCGTTCCCAGTCGACGGCAATACAATCACTGGCCATAGCGCCGTTTAATCGTGCCGCCAACCGCGGTGCCAGATCTTTGCCCATCGCTGTGGCACCCAGGATAATCATATCGGCCTGTTGTTCTTCGGCCACAGCAGCCAGTATACGCGCATAACCTTCAGGATTGTACCGGGCCAGCGCTTCATCCTGATACAGAACTATTTTTTCTGCACCGTATTTAGACAGTTGGGCAGGCAAGGCAGCTATATTCCAGCCGATCAGCAGGCTGACAAAATCGACACCCCTGGCTGCAGCTAATTTTCTGGCCAGGGTTATATTTTCATAAGCAATCTTTTTAACTTCTCCATTACGTTGTTCGGCAAATACCAGGATTTTACTCATTATTCAACTCCTCGGCTGGGCACTATGCTATTTCTCAGGTAGTGCTGATTTTTATTGTTAAAAAACTCAGGTCAGGACTTTAGCCTCTTCGCGTAATAATCGCAGTAATTCCGTTACGGCGGCCGGTCCCGTGCCGACAATCCTGCCGGGATTTTTCCGCGGCGGATAGTTGAGTTCGGTTATGGCGATCTGCTCAACTGCCAGATTCACACTCCGTTCCTGAATCTGAATTCGTTTGCTGGCCATAATTCCCTTCAGCGAAGCATAGCGTGGTTCGTTCAAACCACGCTGGGCGGAAATAATCGCCGGCAAAGTACAGGTTACTTTTTCGATACCCCCTTCGATCTGGCGCTCAGCGATTAGAATGTTGCCATCCAGGGTAAGCTTAGTGACGACATTAATAACAGGCAGATTCAGTTTTTCTGCCAGCAGCGAAGGCAATTGCGCCTGGTCATCATCGATGGCCTGTTTACCGGTCAAAATCAGATCGTATTTTTCTTCCTTTAACACATTGGCCAGGGCTTCAGCCGTGACCAGGGCATCCAGGGGAATTTTTGCGACTTTGATCTGGATGGCTCTATCGGCTCCCATGGCCAGGGCAGTGCGGATGGCAGTAGTTATACGCTCCGGACCCAGCGAGATTATGGTAATCTCGCCTGCGCCGGAGGCTTCCTTGATTCGCAGCGCTTCTTCTACCGCGAATTCATCAAAAGGATTAAGGATGAAATTTATTTCTTCTTCCCGGATGGATTTTTTATCCTCACTGATTTTTATCCGGGTTTCAGTATCGGGTACCTGTTTAATACAGACAGCGATGCGCACTTATTCTTTCCTCCTCAGGCAGTCAGCTCGGTAAATTATAACGGATACTTTTTTTCCTCTAAAACCATGTTGGCAATTTTAATTATATTTTCATCTTCGTTTTTATCCACCATCAGAATATTCCGGCGGATAATGCGCCAGGCCTGCTCGCAAAACAGATTGCACATAGATATTTCATCCAGACAATTTTCCATTCCCCGCTTGCGGATCTGTGTATCCACCCGGGAAATACAGGCAATCATGGCGTACAAATACATGATGGCATCGGCCAGGCGTTCATGGATCATTTCCCTCATGACTATATCCTTACCGTACTTGATCAGGACACGTTCGGTGGTCACATACAGATTCTTGGCCCAGTTCTCAAAGTCAGCTTTGGCCTTGGATAGTGTAGGATGAATCACCCGTAAGCGTTCTTTGGTCAGGCGGTCTCTCATGTACTGCACAGCAAAATCCGTGATCAAGCCAAAACTCTTGACCGGATCTTTAAGCGCTTTACCAATTTTTTTCAGATATTCACCGCGTTCTTCCATTCCCGCCAGAGAAATAAAAATGCGCAATATCTCATTGGTACCTTCAAAAATACTCATCACCCGCGCATCACGAACATTCTGCTCGTAGGGATAATCCTGACTGAAACCTATACCGCCGGCCATTTGCATGCATTCGTTGACATTGCTCCATAATGCTTCAGTGGCAAATACCTTGCAAATAGCAGATTCCAGCGAGAAATCGATTTTTTCACTATCGATCATGCCGGTGGTCAGATACACCATGGAATCCATGGCAAAGATATTGAGGCTGATTTGTGCAATTTTTTTCTTGATGATTTCAAATTCACTCAACGGCTGTCCAAACTGTTTCCGTTCGGTCACATATTGAAGAATCTGTGCTAAAACCGCTTTAGAGGCGCCGATTGATCCTGCAGCCAGACTGACCCGTCCCGAATTTAAAATTTCCATGGCTACTTTAAATCCTTTACCGCGTTCACCAAGGACATTTTCGAAGGGAACTTCTACATTATCGAGAAAGAGTGCGGTAGTGGAAGAACTGCGTATGCCCAGTTTTTTTTCTTCTTTACCCGACTTGATACCCATGTCCCGTGTGACTATAAAGGCGGTGATCTTATCCTGTTTAATATTCTGGGCGGTATGCAATTCTTCCTTGGCAAAAATAGTGAAAAAATCGGCAATACCGCCGTTGGTTATCCACATCTTGGAGCCATTAAGACGATATACCCCTTTGGCTTCATCGCGTACTGCCCGGGTTTGTATACCACCGGCATCGGAACCAGCGTTTGGTTCACTCAAAGCATAAGCTGCGATCATTTCACCGCTGGCCAGCCGGGGCAGATATTTTTTCTTTTGCTGTTCAGTGCCGAACAATAATAAACCTTTTAATCCGATCGACTGATGGGCACCGATCAGCAAAGCGGTACTACCATCATACGTACCGATTTCCTCCAGAATCCGGACATAAGAGGTGGCATTCAATCCTGAGCCACCGTACTTCTCGGGGATAATCAGGCCGAAGAAACCCAGTTCCTTCCAACCATTAATCACATCTGCCGGCATTTGTTCTGTCTGATCGAATTTTTTTGAGTCCAGAACCTTGTCAGCATACTTACGCAGTGTGTCCAGGATCAATTCCAGATTTTGCTGATCCTCAGTTGCCTGGCTGGGGTATGGAAAGACCAGTTCATCCAGTATCGCTCCACTGAATAAAGATTTACAAAAACTGGGTAGCAGGATTTTCTTAGACATTATGATACTCCTCCCGGTCGACAGGGCACAATCACTCCCATCATTCCTATTTCATACTTAACGGCTTAACTAAAATATTCATAAAATCCCTTTCCCTGTTTATTGATTTCCATGATCAGGGCTGAAGGAATAAAACGATTTCCATATTGTTCGGAAAATTTATGCAGGGTATCTACGATTTTGCTGATACCCACGGTATCGGCATAACGAAGCAAACCACCGCGGAAGGGGGCAAAACCGGTTCCAAAAACCATTCCGAGGTCCACATCCTGAGGACGACCGACCACTTTATCCTGCAGGCAGCGGGCAGCTTCATTGATAATAGGATAGACCATACGTCCGATCATCTCCTGGTCATTTAGAGTTGTTTTTTGTCTGAGGGTGATATACTGCTGTATGGCCGGATCGGTGTATTTTTTCTTATCGTGGTAACGATAAAATCCCCGGCCGCTCTTTTTGCCCAGACGCTGATCATGTACCAGTTTATCCAGAACCTGGGAATCGGCCATGCGATCGCTCATAAAACGGTTAAGAATTTTTGCCACCTTGTAGGCAACATCTATTCCTACTTCATCAAAAAGTTCCAGGGGCCCCACCGGCATTCCAAAATCCACCATTAACTGATCAACCTGCTGCGGGGCATGGCCTTCTTCGAGCAGAGTGATCGCTTCGACCATATATGGTACCAGCAAGCGGTTGACTAAAAATCCCGGACCGTTTTTAACTACCAGCGGTGTTTTACCCAGTTGCTTGGTCAGTTGGAATACAGCAGCCACCGCCGAATCAGAAGTATGCTGGCCGCGAATAATTTCCACCAGGGGCATTTTGTGCACGGGATTGAAGAAATGCATACCCAGAAAACGCTGCGGCCTGGCCAGAGCCATGGCCATATCGTCGATGGAGAGCGATGATGTGTTTGAAACAATGATTGCTTCAGGGGACAAGCGGGATTCTAATTCTGTAAAAACCCGTTTTTTTATTTCCAGATCTTCTACGATTGCTTCCACTACCAGATCAACATTTTTAAAACCGGAGTAATCAACCGTCCCGGTAATGTTTGCCAGGATATGCGAGTATTCCAGTCTGCTGAGTTGCCTTCTTTTTACTTTACTGTAGAGAATAGAGGATGCCTGCCGCAGGGCTTTGGCCACAGCATCGTAATTAATATCTTTGACCCGCACCGGGATATTTTTACCGGCGAACAGTTGAGCAATACCGCCGCCCATAACTCCGGCACCCAGTGCAGCAATCCGTTTGACAGGTAGTATCTTAATGGCCGGATTTGTGGTACCATTTTCTTTTTTAATCGCTTCGGTCCACTGGTAAATATTAATCAGATTATTGGAAATCGCTGTACCGATCAGCCGGCTGAATAAGCGCGCTTCAATTTCCAGTCCTTTGGCCAGTTTCTTGCCGTGCCCTTTTTTAACAGACTGAATGGCGTAAAGGGGAGCCGGATAGTGTCCATGGGTTCGTTGCATTACCATTTTTTTTGCCTGGCTGTAAACAATAGCGCGTCCCAGCGGATTTTTTTCCAGCAGAAAGGTGAGTAGTCCTTTGGCTTTGCGTTTGGTGCGGCTTAGTACATCCCTGCCGGCAATGACATCTTCAGCGAATTTCTTAGCAGATTCCAGCACCAGTTCTTTAGGGATGATGCGGTCAATAAGACCAGCTTTGAAAGCTCTTAGCGCATCGAGATTTTTACCGCTTAGTATAATGTCCAGGCTGCGTTGCAGACCGATTAAACGGGGCAGGCGCTGGCTGCCGCCCCAACCGGGGAACAAACCCAGATTGACTTCAGGTAAGCAGATTTTAGTTTTTGGATTGTCCGAGGCCAGACGATAAGTACAGGCCAGCGCAAATTCCGTACCGCCGCCCAGGCATGCACCATCGATGACCGCAATGGTGGGAAAAGGCAGCAGCGGATAATTTAGCGAAGATCTCCTGCCCGCGGCGCGAGGCCTCGTATCCTTTTTCTACGCTGGTAATTGTCAGGATTTCTCTGATATCGGCACCGGCAATAAACCTGTCTTCTTTAGCGGAGCGGATCAGCAGACATTTTATATCAGTTTGCCGGGATAACTGGTCTATTTTTTCATCCAACTCAGTCATGACCGCTGTGTTGAATATATTCACTTTTTCATCAGGCAAATCAAAAGTCAGAACAGAAATTTCAGCGGTGATCTGCTTTATTATAAAGGCATTATTCATTATGGTTCTCCTCGATTCCATCAGGTCCGCGCAGGTATTGAGCCCGAAGTACTGCAGGGAAATCTCATTGTAGATCCGTTACTTACTTTCCAGAATAAAAGCAGCACCCTGGCCGCCGCCGACACACAGAGCAGCCAGACCCAGATTTAAATTACGCCGTTTCATTTCCATCAACAGAGTGATTATCAAACGGGTTGCCGATCCGCCTACCGGATGTCCGAGTGCTATGGCACCGCCGTTCACATTTAATTTTTCGAGATCGATTTTGCCGCAGGCTTGATCCAGATTCAGATATTGGCGTGAAAGTTCATCCGATTCAAATATTTTTAAATTGGCCAGTACCTGGGCGGCAAAAGCTTCATTGATTTCAATTAACTCGATATCCTTCATGTTCAAGCCGGCACGCTGTAAGGCCTGTGGTACGGCAAAAACCGGACCCAAGCCCATGCGGCTGGGATCCAGGCCGGCGAAAGAGAAGGAGCGGATAAAACCGAGCGGTTCATAGCCCAGATCTTTAGCGCGTGTATCAGTCATTACTACAACTGCTGCGGCGCCGTCGGTTAACTGGCTGGCATTACCGGCTGTGACCGTTCCGTAATAACGATCGAAAACGGGCCGTAATTTTCCCAGAGCCTCCATACTCTGTCCTGCGCGTATGCCGTTATCATTGCTAATAACCCGATCGTATTTTGGCGGCAATGGAACTGGTACGATTTCGGCACTGAGTTTCCCAGCTTTCGTCACTGCTTCGGCCAATTGATGACTGCGTAAAGCGAAGCGGTCCTGTTCCTCACGGGTGATCTTAAATTCCTTGGCCAGCACTTCGGCTGTTTCGCCCATATTAAGACCGCAGTAGCCGTCGGTCAAACCCAATTGCAATCCAATCACCGGATTTAAAAATTTTAATTTGAACTTAAACATGGTCGCCAGGCGTTGCGGCAGTGTTTTAGCCCGGTATAAACTGTTAAACCATTTGGTAGCGGCTTCATTAAATAATAGGGGAATGCGGCTCATCGATTCCACACCCCCGGCCAGGTAAATTTCTCCTGCACCTGCCTGGATGCGGTACCAGGCATTGGCGATGGCTTCCATGCCGCTGGCACAGTTACGCTGTACGGTGAAGGCCGGGACGGACTGGGGAATACCGGCCTGCAGGGCAATGATCCGTGCAACATTGGTCGCTTCCGGCGGTTGGGCAATGTTGCCCATGATGACTTCATTTATTAGTTCGGGGCGCAAATCGAGTCGTTCCAATAGTTCCCGTACAACCAGTGCGCCCAGGTCATGTGCCGGGATCTGACCGAAATCGGTCCAGGCCTTAATAAAGGGCGTTCGTAATCCTGCAACAATTGCAACACGTTTCATTTCAATCCTCCTGCCGGGTTGGCGACAGTCCGAGTAAAAAGGTATGGGTCAATTCACGGGCGATGTCCTGGAGTTGGGATCTTGGTTCAGGCGTAAGGAGCCATTGCCGGGCAATCTCGTCCACGGCACCAAAAATGGCCAGTTTTGTCGTATTAATACGGACGTTGTTACGAAATTCTCCGCTTTGCTGACCTTCTTTTATTATCTGGCCGATCACATTCAGGAAATCGATAAATTTTTGATTATGATAGTCTTTAAGAAATTTGCTGGACTGGCGTAATTCGACCTGGAATACTTCGGCCAAATTCTGATCCTGTTCAATCATCTGAAAGTGCAGCTGGATAAAACGCTTTAATTTTTCTGTGGCCGACGCTGCGGTTTGCAGGGTAGCGTTAAAACGAGCAAGAATCATTTCCATTTTGGATTCGAACAGGGAAATCAGCAGGTCGTCTTTGTTTTTGAAATATAAATAAATTGTCCCATCGGCTACACCGGCAGTGTGTGCCACATCGGCAACTTTGGCATTATAAAAACCTTTATCGGCAAACACCTTTATGGCCGCATCGATGATTTGCTCCCGGCGATTATTGTTTCTGATCATACCCACCTTAAACTGAATGAATATTCATTCAATTTAAGACATAAAAAAAATTTTTCAAATACTTTTCTGGTCTCTTCTATATATTATATATAATGTCTTAAGACAATTTACGGAAAGAGTAACTGTACCATCAGCAGGAGGCCGCCATCGTTATCTACGGTAAACAGCCGGTACTGGAAGCATTAAGGTCTGCGCATCAGGTGCTGCGGGTGATTTTAGGCCGCGAGTTGGAGAAAAAAAATGTATTTCCGGTTTTAAATTTATGTGAAAAAAAGGGTGTGAAAGTCGACTATATGCCTAAAGCAAAACTGCAGATTCTGTGCGGGGCGGTTGTGCATCAGGGCTATGTCGCTGAATTGGCTGATTATAAATATCTGGACGAACCCGATCTGCTGCAACTGATCGGTAATACTGCCAAACCCTTAATCCTGATTCTGGATCAAATCCAGGACACGCACAATTTGGGTGCCATTATCCGTACCGCAGAAAGTGTAAACCTTACTGCCCTGGTAATGGCCGAAAAGGGGGGAGCAGAAATTAATGCCACCGTGGCCAAGACCTCTGCCGGCGCTATCTTTCATTGTCCTATTCATCGCACCGCCGATTTGTTTGTATTTCTGGAAAAATTAAAAGCGACCGGTCTAAAGATCGTGGGGACGGTTATGGGCAGACAAAATACCATCTATCAGGCAGATCTGAGCACCGGCCTGGCTGTGATTGTGGGCAGCGAAGGGAAGGGGATCAGGAAAAATATTCTTGGACACTGTGATGAACAGGTTTCTATTCCCATGTGGGGTCGCATCGATTCACTGAATGTTTCGGTCAGTACGGCAGTGATATTATATGAGATTATACGCCAGCGCTTAGCGGATAGACTCACCTGACAATAAACGATGGATTGGTCAGGTCTTTTTTATTATAGATCAGTGCTTGACCTGTTTTATAATCGTAAACTTGTTTGCCAACTTCCCTGACGATAACCTGCCCGGCAGCGGTATCCCATTCCATGGTAGGGCCGGTCCGTAAATAAAAATCAGCCTTGCCTTCGGCGATTAATCCGAATTTGATCGCACTGCCCATCTGGATAAGTTCCACTTCCTTGAATTCCCGGTGTAATTTTTCAACGAGGGTATGTACTTCAGCCGATAAATGGGAGCGACTGCCCACTACAATCGCCTTATCCTGCGGATTCTTTGCAGATATCTTTAAGAATAAAGGTCCACTATCTCCGGTGATTTTAAAGCACCCTTTACCGGTCACCGCATAATATAGCGTTGCGGTTACCGGAATGTAAATCATACCCAGTACCGGTTGTCCATTCTCTACTAAAGCCAGATTAATGGCAAACTCGCCGTTTTTCCTGATAAATTCTTTGGTGCCGTCCAGCGGGTCCAGCAGCCAGAAGCAGGTCCAGTCTTTCCGCTGCTTAAAAGGAACCGGCTCGTTTTCTTCGGAAATAACCGGAATATCGGGATAGTATTCGTACAACCCCCGGGTCAGGATATCATTAGAATTCCGGTCAGCCAGGGTAATGGGGCTGTGATCGAGCTTTTAATTCCACCACAAAATTCCCGTAGTAAATATCGAGTATCGCCCTGCCGGCCTGGCGCAGCAGGCTGATTAATTTTTCAATTATTATCAGTTCGTACAAGTGATATCCGGTTTTTAAAGATTAATTTAGATTATCCTGACGAAGGTTTCAAATCGTAAGCTATTCTTTTGTTAGATTAATAATTTTTACTTTATTAAATTATAAGATTGTGTCATTGGCAGGGTAGCAATCAATTATTAAAATCAATTTGTAGAATGAATAGACTGAAGGGGGTTGAATGAAAATTTTAGTGTTAGGTGCAGGACGAATGGCTTATGGTGCAGTGCATGATTTTTTAACTCAGTTGCCGCAGGCTGAAATACATGTCAGCGATATCTCCGAAAAAGCGCTCAAAGCGCTGCAAGGGCATTTTAAAAGTAAACGACTGGTTGTTCATCGTCTGAAAGCCGACGATCACCTGCGCATCCCGGCATTAATGAAAAAAGTAGATGGAGTATTCAGTGCAGTTCCGTATGATTATAACCTGCAACTTACCCGTTGGGCGATTGAAAATAAATGTCATTTTGTCGATCTGGGCGGTAATAATACCGTGGTCAACCAGCAATTTAAACTTGATGCCAGGGCCAAGAAGGCCGGGGTGGGTATTATCCCCGACTGTGGGCTGGCGCCGGGAATGGTGTCGGTCCTGGCGGCACACATGATCAAACAGATGGACAGTGCGGAAACTTTGACCATTCGTGTAGGCGGTTTACCTTTGCAACCACAGAATCCGTTGCGTTACATGCTGGTTTTTTCCGTACATGGCCTGATAAATGAATACATAGAACCGGCAGTAATTATTCAGGACAGCCAGATAACCACTGTTCCGTCCATGACTGGCACGGAGGATTTGGAGTTCCCGGTGCCTTTTGGCACACTGGAAGCCTTTTATACCTCCGGCGGTACTTCCACTTTGCCGCATACTTATCTGGGGAAAATTCAAAATCTGAATTACAAGACAATCCGCTATCCCGGACATTGTCAACTTTTCAAGAGTATGATTGATCTGGGATTCACTGCAGGGGAAACAGTTACTATCGGTAAAAATAATTACAGCCGGCGGGAGGTATTCGAAACTTTATTGACAGACCCGCTCAGCTATCCTGGCGAGGATGTTGTCTTGATCCGCTTATGGGCCAAAGGCCTTAAAAACAATGTGCCTGAACAAATTACCATGGAAGCCATCGAGTACGGTGATCATAAAAACAAACTGACGGCCATGATGCGCACGACCGCATTCCCGGCATCCATTATCTTAATCATGCTGATCAATGGCTGGATTCAGGCCCGGGGCGTGCTGCGACAGGAATTAGCAGTACCGTCGGAAATTTTCATCCATGAACTGGAAAAACGGAATATCAATTTCAAAGTCTATTAGTTTAGATCTAAAGTCCCCGACCAGAACTTTTTAAAAAAGAGCAGGTGATATTCCAGAGCGTTCACCCAGTACTCCCATTTGTGACCGCCCGGACGTTCATAGTATTCGTGGGCAATATCAAGTTCCAGCAGTTTCTGATGTATCCTGCGGTTGCCATCAAGACAAAAGTCCTCGGTCCCACAATCAAAAAGTAAGGCCTTATTTTTCTCTCTGAGTTTATATACCAGATAAAGGCAGGAATTTTTTTCCCACAGGATCTGATTGGCTTCGAAACTGCCCAGTACATCTTTAAGCCCGGCGCGCCGGCTCGGATCGTCCAGGGTCATCACACCGCTCATGCTGCTGGCTGCACCGAAAATGCCCGGGTATTTGCAGAGCAGACTGATCGCGCCGTGTCCACCCATGCTCAGGCCGCAAATCGCCCTGTGCACGGAATCAGCCAGGGTGGGATAATGTTTATCGATATATTGTACAACTTCCCTGGCCAGATAGGTTTCGTATTGCGAATTCTTATTGACCGGGCTATCCAGATACCAACCGGCATATCCGCCATCGGGACAGACGATGATCAGTTGATATGTCTCCACCAGCGGTTTAAGGTCGGTGTGATTGCTCCAGTCGCGATAAGAACCGCTCCAGCCGTGCAGCAGATATAAAACCGGATAACGGAGCTGCTGTGTTTTTTGGGCACGATCGGGCTGCACCACCACGGCTTTTATATCTTTCTGCATGGTTTTACTGTAAATCAGCACCGTATCTACTGTGGCGGCGTTAATCAGGGCGGTACAGGCAAAGATAATCAATAAAATTATACCTGAACCGAATCGCTGTTGTTTCATGACGGATTGTACTTGATTATTTGAAAGGATAATTCACCGCGTTGCGTACAGTATTCTGCTGGAAATACTCAATCATCTGTTCCAGGATCATATCGGCCACTTTATCCTGGGCTTCGGCAGTTGTAGCACCAAGATGGGGTGTGGATACGACCTGGGGATGTTTGGCCAGAGTGAAATCTGTCGGGGGCTCGGAACTGAAAACATCCAGACCGGCAGCTGCCACTTTCCCGCTGTTCAAGGCTTCCAGTAAATCGGCTTCATTAATGATTCCACCGCGGGCACAGTTGATAATGATCACACCGTTTTTACAAAGTTTCAGATTCTCTTTATTCAGCATATTTAAAGTTTCCGGTGTTTTAGGAGCATGAATCGTAATAATATCTGACTGTTTCAATAATTCTTCCAGGGATACCAATTTGGCCCCGATACTTTTTGCTACTTCCGGTTTAATTAATGGATCATAAACCAGTATTTTTGCTTCGAAAGCGGCCAGACGTTTGGCTACGCCGAATCCAATTTTACCCAGACCGATTACTCCCACGGTTTTTTCGTATATTTCATGTCCCATAAAAGATTTTTTATCCCATTTACCTTCCATCATCGTTATACCGGCGCGGGGAATTTGGCGCAGAACGGCCAGTAACAGGGCGATAGTATGTTCGGTGGCAGCGATGGTATTGCCTCCCGGGGTATTCATCACTACGACTTTCATCTTCGTAGCTGCCGGGACCTCAATATTATCAACACCGGCTCCGGCCCGGCCGATAACTTTCAGGTTCTTACCTGCTGCGATGATATCGGCTGTAGCTTTGGTGCGGCTTCTGACCACCAGTCCCTGGTAAGTCGGAATTACTTTAATCAGATCTTCTTTGGAAATGCCTGCTTTGTTATCAATGGAAATGTCTTTTACCTTATTGTATTTAGCCAGTACAGATTCAGGTAAAGAGTCGGCAACTAAGATATTGTACATGGAAATTCTCCCTTCGACATAGATTTGGTAATGCAAATTACTGAAAGCCTTATTCCATGTCAAGATACAAAACCTCTGCGAGCCAGAAAGAAAGATATTTTTCTGCTTATAAGCGGATTTGTTTTTAAGTAAATTAGTCAGGTAATTAAACAGGATAAGATCATGCGTGACGATGAAAAAAGTATTAAAATATTTACTCTGGATTTGAAAGATCAGGCTCTGTTGCCATTGATCGAAGATGCCTTTGCCAAAGAGCTGATCGATTTTCGTTTACGCAGCAGTCTGGAACGGGCTTATGACGGGATTTATACGGGACAGAAAGGACTTGGTGATATATATGTCTTCGAGAAGGATAAAGAGCGGGCGCTGCAGATTTTAAATGATATTCTCTCCGCAGCGGGTTAGCCGGCCTGGCCGGCCTGGCCGGCCTGCTTATGCCAATTCCTGATAATATCAATTATTTCCCGTACATAGGCGCATTCACAATGGGTCGGACAGGGATCAAGAACCGATTCTTTCAGGCAATATTCCGGGCAATCGGCAGTTTGGGTTTTTCTTTCTTTATAGACTGGTCCGCTATAGAGATTTTTGAATGAATTTGCCAGTAAAGACAAGGTAGTCCGGCATTTGTTATGGTTAAATAAAAAGTAACCTAACTCCAATCTGATAAAATTTACCTGATAGCCGATGATATTTAAATTATTATCATTTAAAAAATTCTGCTGGGTTTGCCATACTTCACCACAATTTGGACACTGCTTGAAATGCTGATCTTCCTGCTGCGGTTCTTTTTTCATGATCCTGCTCATTCTTATCGCTATATCTTTAATTGATTGTTACGGTTTCTTCCTGGTAAAACTCCGTACTGTCTTTGCGCCAGAATATTTTAATCCGCCATAAACCGTCCGCGAGATCATGCAGCTGAATTGTTTGCCGGCGATCGCGACCGCTCAGCAGCGGTATTTTTTTATCCTGCCCGGCGTCGGCCGGCCGGAAAAGTACAATCGTTCCTTCAAGTGCCTTAGTACTCAGGCTATCCGGAAAATGTATAATCAACGCGCGCTCCGGAGGATTGTATTCCAGCCTCAGCTGATTAACGCTCAGCCGGCTGTGTTTAATCCTTTCGATCTGCTTTTGGTAATCAAGGCCCTGTTCATAATAATCGCTGCTGACCAGATCAATCGAATGATAATGAGAAAAAATTACCAAAAGCAGGATAGCGATAATAAACACGCTGAAAACACTGATCAGGGCCACAGGCCAAGGATTTTTTTTCTGCCTGGTTTTCATTTCACAGATTTTATCTCCGGACCAATGAACGAAGTTCGTATTTCTTTAATTTGTTGGTTATCGGCAAAAATGTCGATATAAACAGGAGTAGTGTTAAATTTTATCACCTTTCTGTCTAGTACTCCAACAGTAACACCGTCTCTACCAGTTCATTTTGTCTGGACCATAATTCTCCGCCGATGATTTTCAATTCGCCTGGGGGCGATTTTAGTTTTACAGTGATCGGTTTATCTGTACTGCTTTTATTAATAATTTTCAAATTGTAAAGGTTGACAATATTGCCATCAGCCGTTTCCTGGTATAGTACTCCCGGTACGCGCATAATCGTAATTTCAAACGGACTCCGTTTAACCAGAAGTACAATATTAAAGACCAGCAGCAGGATCAATACCAGTGAATATCCTGTAATACGCGGAGTCAGTTTCAGTTTAGAACCCTGCACAATACCATTATAGGATGTGTAGCGAATTAATCCGACCGGGAAATTGACTTTTTTCATTACCGCATTGCAGGCATCCATACAGGCCGTGCAGTTGATACATTCCAGTTGTGTTCCATTGCGGATATCTATGCCAGTAGGACATACATCTATACACTGCCGGCACTCGATACAATCACCAAGATTACCACGTGATTGTGACCGGGAAAATTTTCCCCGCGGTTCCCCTCTTGCGAAATCATAAGAAACAACAATAGAATCAGGATCCAGCAGAACACTCTGCAAACGTCCATAGGGACAGACCATGGTACAGACCTGCTCGCGGAAAAAGGCAAAAATCCAGTAGAAGACAGCACTGAATATGATCATGGCTAGTAAACCGAAAATATGCCGGGCCGGAGGATCGCTGATAATTTTAATAAGCGGATCCAGACCTATTATATAGGTCAGAAAAGTATTACCGATTACGAAAGAAATAGCATAAAAAATAATATGCTTTATGGTTTTTTTATAAATTTTCCGGGCTGTCCAGGGGGATTGGTTTAATCGTTTTTGCTGATGGGCATCTCCTTCAATCCAGAACTCTATTTTACGAAAGACCATTTCCATGAAAACCGTCTGGGGGCAGGCCCAACCGCACCATAAGCGGCCGAACACAACGGTGAACAGCACAATAAAGATAATCAATAATATAGTGGTGATAACGAACAGGTAAAAATCCTGCGGCCAGAAAACCAGACCGAAGATTGTAAATTTCCGTTCGAGGATATTGAACAGCAGCAAAGGTTGTCCATTGATTTTAATGAAGGGGGCAGTAAAAAAGAACAGCAATAGAACCATACTGACAATTTCACGCGCCCTGGTATAGGCTCCCTGCGGCTTTTTAGGGTACAGCCAGATCCGTTTTCCCCTCTGATCGACAGTGGAAACATGATCACGATAATTATCGGTATTCTTGGTCATACTGTTGTAGCGGATTGGTCGTACTGTCCGGGACAGTCTAGACCCTGGTTAGTTGACAGATGTTTCTGTAATTTTTTCCCCCTGCGGAGCTTTGGGATTGGGGGGATTGGTCCCGTGCAGTGAAAGGATATAACTGGCTGCCTGTTTGATCTGATCCTCTTTTAAAATACCCCGCCAGGCGATCATGCCCTTAGCTGCCACACCATTGGTGATGGTTTTTACTGTATTGGTCATTCCCCGGCCGTGCAGATAATAATCGTCGGTTAAATTGGGCCCGATGCCCCCTTCTCCGGCCTGGCCATGACAAGTGACGCAATTGACGCTAAAAATCTTTTTGCCTGCTGCCAGACTGGCTGCATCACTCAGGGGTTGAATCTCCGGTTGTGCTGCTGCGACAGCAGGAATTGCTGATGTTTCTCCCCCGGCAGATTGACGTATATTTCCAGTCTGATAAACTGTGTATAACCCGGGGAATGCTGTTTTCAATTTATCCAGATTTTCCGGGGTAGCTTTGGCCATGGCAGCCAGAATCAATTCATCAAAATTTGTTGCCTGCAGTTTGTATTCAGCACCGCTTCTGCCGCTTGCTGCCATGGCTGCGTTTTGAGCCTGCTGTTGCTGTAAGTCGATTTTTTGTAACGGGGTCAAGTCGCCCCGCGCATTGTAAAAAGGCGAACGGTATTCAAGTGAAAAACCTGATTTGTTGACAGCCTCAATATAGGCAGGATTCATTTCTTTTTGATAAGCGATAGCAGAGGAATCCCCCAGACCCAGCACATGATAGTACGAATAATATATAACTGACCAGGCGATGGAAATATAAAACATATACAGCCACCAGGGCGGCAGCCGGTTGTCCAGTTCCTGGATACCGTCATAATCATGATCCAAAACTAATTCTTTTTCATCATTTTCGGTCACGACTCTCCTCTCCCCGGGTTAAGGTCTGATCAAGCGGTAATTCACTCATTTTTTTTAAGTATTGTTTATCGGCACGCCAGACCCGGATTACGATCACTATGAATATGATGAAAAATAGCAGTAATACAAAAATCCCATAAATCTGAATTCCCGGTACGTTTTGAAACAATCGGTTTAGCATAATCGGTCAGGCATAATTGCTTAATAATTGTTCTACTTCAATCCTTTTATATCTACTCCCAGTCGCTGCAGATAGGCGATCAGGGCAATGATTTCCCGGTCAGATCTGACTTCGATAGCGGATTCCTTCAGACTCGGCGGCAATTTGTTCGGCCTGGAGTATCAAATCCTGCCGGGCTTGTTTATCATAGTCAGGCGGGTAAGGCACACCCAGTTTCTGCATTAAACGGATTTTCTTTTCCAGATGGGAAATATTCAACGGTTTTTCAGCCAACCATTTGAAAGGGGGCATAATCGAACCGGGAGACATAGATGATGGTTCAATCATGTGATTATAATGCCAGGCATCGGGGTATTTCTGGCCCTCACGATGCAGGTCAGGCCCGGTGCGTTTTGATCCCCACTGAAAGGGATGATCATAAATGAATTCACCCGCCTTGGAGTATTCACCATAGCGTTCTGTTTCGGAGCGGAAAGGTCGCACCATCTGTGAATGGCAGACATAACACCCCTCACGGATATAAATATCCCGTCCCTCCAATTCCAGCGGCGTATATGGTTTCACGCTGGTAATGGTGGGAATATTGGTCCTGATCATAAAAGTCGGGATAATTTCCACGATTCCACCGATCAAAATAGCGATAGTAGCCAGGATGAAAAATTGGACCGGCCTTCTTTCCAGCCAGCGATGCCAGTACTGTTTCTGCCCGGAGGTATGAGTTTCCGCCGCTACAAGTGCCGGAGCCTGGGCCGGCTCATCGGCGACCAATTTCCCACTGCGTACAGTCTTGACCAGATTATAAATCATGATAATTGTACCGGTGAGATAAAGTGTACCACCTACGGCACGGAGGGCATACATCGGTATAAGTTGAATAACCGTCTCCAGAAATAAGGGATATTGCAGTGTACCATCGGCACCGAATTCTTTCCACATTAATCCCTGGGTTATGCCGGCCCACCACATCGGAATGGCATAAAAAATTATACCCAGGGTGGCAATCCAGAAATGAAAATTTGCCAGTTTGACGGAATATAATTTTGTATTGAACAGTCGCGGCATTAACCAGTACAGAACCCCGAAGGTAAGCAGGCCATTCCAGCCCAGTGCGCCGACATGTACGTGGGCAATGGTCCAATCGGTAAAATGGGACAGGGCATTTACACTTTTGATGGCTAGTGTCGGACCTTCGAAAGTAGCCATGCCGTAAGCAGTAACGGCCACAACCAGGAACTTTAAAACAGGATCTTCCCGGACGCGGTCCCAGGCACCCCGCAGGGTCAACAGGCCGTTCAGCATACCACCCCAGGAAGGTGCCAGTAGCATGATGGAAAAAACGGTTCCCAGTGATTGAGCCCAGTCGGGCAGTGAAGAGAAGAGCAGATGATGCGGTCCGGCCCAGATATAAATAAAGATCAATGCCCAGAAATGGACAATAGACAGACGATAGGAATATACTGGGCGATTGGCTGCTTTGGGCAGAAAATAATACATTAAACCCAGATAAGGGGTGGTCAGGAAAAATGCCACCGCATTGTGTCCATACCACCATTGTACCAGAGCATCCTGTACACCGGCGTAGACCGGATAACTTTTAAGAAAACTGACCGGTAATTCGATAGAGTTTACGATATGCAGGATCGCTACCGTAAAAAAAGTGGCAATGTAAAACCAGATGGCCACATACATGTGTTTCTCGCGGCGGCGCATGATCGTACCGATCATATTGATGCCGAAAATCACCCAGATAACGGTGATAGCCAGGTCAATCGGCCATTCCAGTTCGGCGTACTCCTTACTGACCGTGTAACCCAGGGGCAGGGTGATAGCAGCGGCGAGGATGATTAGCTGCCAGCCCCAAAAATGAACGGCACTTAACAGGTCATTGAACATCCGTGCTTTACAAAGCCGTTGCAGTGAATAATATAATCCCATGAAAATACCGTTGCCGACAAAGGCAAAAATAACGGCATTGGTATGCAGAGGCCGCAGGCGACTGAAAGTGGTGACCGGCAGGCCCAGGTTTAATTGCGGCCAGAACAATTCGGTAGCAATCCATAAACCCACCAGCATCCCGATGCTTCCCCAAAATATTGTCGCGTAGGCAAAATTTCTTACAATTCTATTGTCATACTGGAAATTCTCAATGGCCATGCGTTATTTTTCCTCCTCAACTTGATCGGTGGATGAAGGGGACATTTTTTCCTTGTCGTCCCAAAGCATTCGTATCGAAGGGGTAAAATTATCATCAAACTGACCGCTTTTAATAGCCCAGATGAATGCTACTAAAAAACCAACGGCGACCAACAGGCTGATGATGATTAAAGCAAAAATGGCACTCACTGTATTCTGGTACCCGCCTAAAATTTAAGGTCCGAATTCCCCGCCTGAAGCGGGCTCACCGGAAAAGATAATAAATAAATATGTATAATAAAACAGGGCATATTTATGCAGTACCTCCATTGCCCGGGATAGTTATTTTGGCCAAAAAACCGGTCATACCAATCGCAAAAAGTACTACCGATATGGAACTGGTGGGCATCAGCACCGCGGCGATGAGCGGGGAGAGTATGCCCTGTACAGCGAAATACAATCCGATCACATTATAAAGAAGTGATATTATAAAACTGATCCAGATAACTTTCATGCTTAATCCGGAAAAATGCAGGAAAAAGGGCAGATACTTAAAAGCAGCGGCTTCCAGAATAGCGTCACTGGCCGGAGTAAAGGTAGATATTTCGTCGGCCATGGCAATGCCTGCGTCACTCTGTTTTAAAGCACCGGCATCGTTCAATCCATCGCCAATCATCAGAACCGGGGAATTCTCCTGCATTTTTTGAACGAAATTTAGTTTATCAAAGGGGGATTGATTGAATAACATCATATCTTCCCTGGGAAAGAATTCCTGCAATTGCCGGCGGGAATAATCCCTGTCCCCGGTCAACAAATAAATCTGATAATTCCGTTGTAACAGATCGATAACCTGTTTTAATTCGGGTCGATAGAGTGGGTGCATTTTGAAATAACCGCGTTTTTTCCCGGCGATTTCGACAAAGACCGTAGTAATAGTTTCGAGGGGAGCCGGATTAAAATTAATCCCGATAAAATCGGCAGAACCGATACGTACAGACAGGTTTTGAATTTTACCGCTGATGCCCTGTCCGGGAAACTCCTGATATTCCTGCACCTGCAAGTGTACCAGCGGCCTGGCCAGCTGAGTCAGCAGGATCTGGCTGAGCGGGTGCGTAGAATGTCTGACCAGAGAACAAATAAATGATCTTTCCTGATCCGATAAGTCCCCGGCCTGGCCATTCAGGGGTATGAATTCCAGCCGGGTAACAGCGGCATGAGTTATCGTTCCGGTTTTATCAAATATGATCGTCTTGATCCGGGCCAGTTCAGCGATGATGGATGTATTTTTTAAATAGAAACCCTTACGGGCAAAAATCCGCATGGTATTGCCCAAAGTAAAAGGGATTGATAAAGCCAGGGCACAGGGGCAGGCTATCACCAGCACTGAAGTGAAAGCCGTAAGTGCCCGCAAACCATCCTGCGGTAACCAGATCAGAAAAGTCAGCAAGGCAATGGCCAGAATTACATAGGTGAAATAAAGGCCGATGGAGTTGGCCAGCTTGCTGAGTTGAGCTGTTCCCGCAGGTTTTTTATATGCGGCCGTATTCCATAATTGAGTGAGGTAACTCTGGTTGACTTCTTTTACTACCTGGATTTCAATGGTGTTGCCGATCTGCCGGCCGCCGGCATAAAGTAAATCTCCCTGGTGTTTTTCCACCGGAAGTGACTCGCCATTGACAAAACTGTAATCGATCAGAGCCCCGTTGCTGATCAATTGTGAATCCGCCGGAATTAATTCCTGATGACGTATCAATAACCGGTCGGCCGGACGCAATTTATCGATAGGGACCATAACCTCGTGCTGCTCTTCCTGCTTAGTGACCGATAAGGGGAAATAGGAGCGAAAGTCCCGCTCAAAAGAGAGGTTGTCGTAGGTTTTTTTCTGAAATAGTTTTCCTATTAACAGGAAAAAAACCAGGCCGGAAAAAGAATCCAGGTAACCCGGCTGCAGGTTATAAACGATTTCATAAAGACTTCTCAGAAATAACGATATGATGCCCAGGGAAATGGGGACGTCTATATTTAATATTTTTTGTTTAATTCCCTGCCAGGCGGATTTAAAATAATCGAAGGCACAGTAAAAAAATACCGGCAGGGACAGAATGATATTGATAATACCGAAAAAGATAGTGAAAGTCTGATCTGATAATCCGCCCCGGGCCAGATATTCCGGCAGGCTGAGCAGCATGATATTGCCGAAGGCGAAACCGGCAATACCGATTTTAAGATATAGTTCAAAATCTGTTTTACGCTGTACCTGTTGCTGCAAGCTGGCCAGATTTATTTCGGGTTCATATCCGCAGGCCGATAATAATTCAACAAGTTTACGCAGGGTAATCAAGCCGGCATTATAATGAATCGTAACTTCCTTGCGGATAAAATTGACAGTAGAGGCCTGGATACCCGCATGGAGACGAAACAGGTTTTCCAGCAACCAGATACAGGAACTGCAGTGGATGGAAGGTATCCTGAACAGAATACGGGTGGTTTTACCATCGCTGAAAGATATCAATTGTCTGATCAAAACCGGATCATCAAGATAGGCGTATCTGGTTCCGGAAAATTCCTGAGCAGGTCTTTGACCGGGCTTGGGATTCAGGGAATAATAAAGGTCCAGATCATTGTCCGCAAGCAGTTGATAGGCTAACAGGCAGCCGCGGCAACAGAAAATCTTTTCACCGGCGGAAATACCGGACGATGCACATTGCTGACCGCAATGATAACAATGGATTTGAGCGGAGTTATTCATTGGTTTATTACACCGCCAGGGATTCAGGGCAACCAGTAGAAATGATGCCAGCCCAGGGCATCGATACCGCGCAGTATGGTTAGAACGGCAAAAATAATAAGCAGGCCAGAGGCCAGGCGGTATAAACGGCGACGCCAGTGCAGTGCGATCAGTTCAGTGGAAATGCCCAGGCTGAATAGTGCCGGTACGGTACCCAGTCCGAAAAACAGCATGATGATCATACCCTGCAGCGGACTCTGTGTTGCTACTGCTATTGCGCCTGCTGCATAAACCAGTCCGCAGGGGATCAATCCCAGGATCATACCCAGTATGAACAGGTTTTTAGGCCGCAGGTTTTTGTACAAACCGGATATGATCTTTTTGAAAAGATTTACTCCGGGGAAATAATCTTTCCAGGACCAGCCCGGCCATAATCCGGTAAAGGCGATACCCATGACCAGCATGACTATACCGGCCAATAATTCCAATGCTCCCTGTAAATTTTTTACCGCCAGAATAAAACCCAGGGTGCTGCCCAGCAGGCCAAAAATCTCACCGAGAATCATATAAGTAAAAATTCTGCCGCTATTGTATAAAAGATGAGACCGCCATTTCAGCCATTTAGCGGCAGGGGTTGCCGGATCCGGGCCGCGCAGATTCATGCTATAAGCCATGACAAAGCCGCCGCACATGCCCAGACAGTGACTGAATCCCCCCAGCAGTCCCAACAGCAGAATTGATGTATATTCGGTTATCATAATTATCACTCCGGCCAAATATAAATGTTACAGGGGTAAAACAAAATATCTGAATAATTAACATTAAATAATTATTGGATAAATTTTAACGAATAATTAAATTCAACCCGGATGTACCAGATATAACTGATGTGGTATTTTATGCATTCCGGGAAAATCGGTTCAGGGTTGCTGCTGCTGTTGGTGTTCTGCAGCTGCCGGCCAGAAATGAAATTACCGGCTGGTTTTGAAGCAGCCGTGGAAAAGATCAGATCGACTTTTGCCCCGGACAGCCGCACCAGGGTGTTCGATGTCGTCTGCTCCCGGGGAAAAAATCAATGGCTGATCCGGGCAGAAACAACGCGTGCCGGAGGCCAAACATGCGCTGGATTCTCTGATCAGCGAATACTTTAAAACTGCCGAGATACATACCGATATACAACTACTGCCCCAGGAGCAATTACAGGATTCGGTATGGGGCCTGATCACCGTAAGTGTCGGAAATATTAAAAAATCACCGGATCACACTGCTGAACTGATCGATCAGCTATTACTGGGTAACGAAGTGAAAATACTGAAAAAGCAATCTGGCTGGTATCTGGTACAGTCGTCTTATGACTATCTGGGCTGGATAACCCGCGGTTCTCTGCTGCGCACCGACAGGCAGGGTATAGACAACTGGCGGCGCCAGGAGCTGGTCATAATGGATGTCAACTACACCCAGATTTATTCAGAACCAGATATTACCAGCCAGGTTGTCTGCGATGCTGTGCTAGGCTGCCTTCTGGCCAAAACAGGTACACAGGGATCCTGGTTGAGCGTGAAATTACCGGACGGGCGGAAAGGGTCTGCCGAGGCCGGGTGTTTTAAAGCATATCAAAAACCGGATCCGGCTTATCTGCCCGGCAGGGAAAAAATTTCAGCCCGGGCCCTGAAAATGCTGGGAATACCTTACTTATGGGGTGGAAATTCGATCAAGGGTTTTGACTGTTCGGGATTTACCGGAACGGTTTATGCCTGTGAAGGTTACCGCTTACCGCGTGATGCCAATATGCAGGTCGGGCTGGGCGAAATAGTCGTCCCCGATTCCAGCTTCAGTAATGTTTTTCCGGGTGACCTGCTCTTCTTCGGCAGGGATAATAACATAACCCACGTGGCGGTCTCGCTGGGGGGATATGATTTTATCCATTCCGCTTCGCCCAGTTATGTGCGCATCAATAGTTTCAATGAAAAAGATAAACTCTATGATGACTTTGAAAAAAAGAGATTGAAGGTAATTAAGCGGATCATCAAAAACTGAGGCAGGATCATGAAGCGTAAAGATTTTTTAAACCTGACCGGCAAATCCGTGCTGGGCATGGGATTCCTGGTTAATTATCCCGGCAAAGGCCGGGCTAATCACAACACCGAATTGTATGATTCGGCTGGAGGGGCTATGCTTGAAGTGAAAACCAAGCGTCTGTTTTTACAACACACCTGGACGATTTCCAGAAATTCCAGCGACTATAAAGATAATGTCTTTGTCCGTATCAGCAAAGACGGTATAAGCGGTTATGGCGAAGCCGCCCCGAATGTCCGTTATGGCGAAGATCACCTTAAGACCACGGAACGGATTAACAGCGTCGCAGGTCTGTTTGACCGCTATGATCTATGGCAATTCAGCGAACTGCAGGAGGAAATATTTAAAAACATCACTGATCAGAACTGTGCCCGCTGCGCCCTGGATATTGCCATCATGGACTGGATCGGCAAAAGATTAAATGTACCGCTATATAAATTTTTTGGGTTGAATAAAGACAAAACCGCGGTGACGTCCTATTCCATCGGTATCGATACTCTGGACATGATCAGGCAAAAAATCAGCGAAGCCGAATCCTATCCGGTTTTAAAAATAAAGGTGGGAAAAGAGAATGATGAAGAAATCATGGATACGGTACGCCGGGCAACCGATAAGATCATCCGGGTCGATGCCAATGAAGGCTGGAAAACAAAAGAACTGGCTCTGCAGAAGATCAAGTGGTTGCAAACCATGGGCGTGGAATTCGTAGAACAACCGCTGCCGGCCGCTATGCTGGAAGAAACAAAATGGCTGCGTGAGCGGGTGGATCTGCCGATTATTGCCGATGAGGCGGTCAAAACTGCTGCTGATATACCTAAACTGGCAACTGCTTATGACGGAATTAATATTAAATTGATGAAGGCCGGGGGTATCCAGGAAGCCATGCGCATGATCCAGCTGGCCAGAGCCATGAATCTCAAGATCATGCTGGGCTGCATGATCGAGAGTTCGGTCGCCATCGCCGCCGCTGCCCATCTGACTCCGCTGGTTGACTGGGCTGATCTGGATGGCAACCTGCTGTTGCGTGAAGACCCTTTCAGCGGATTGAAAGTCGAGCAAGGGAAAATTATTTTAAATGATCAACCCGGGTTAGGAATAAGCGGCGATTTTTAAATTAAAGCGACTACCTCGACTATTTTACCACAGCCAGCCAGTTTTCTGGTACGGCTCTCTGACCTTTAAAAATATTGAAAAATTCTTCCTGCAAATGTTTGGTAATCTTGCCCCGCTCGCCGGATCCTATCTTTATTTTATCAATTGAACGAATGGGAGTAATCTCCGCCGCGGTACCGGTGAAGAACACTTCATCGGCGATGTATAACATTTCACGGGGCAGCATCATCTCCCGCAGATCGTACCCCAACTCCTGGCATAAATGGATCACCGAATTACGGGTTACCCCGGTCAGAATCGCCGCACTGATCGGCGGGGTATAGATGATACCATCACGAACCGCAAAAATATTTTCACCGCTGCCTTCGGAGACATAGCCATTATGATCGAGAGCAATACCTTCGGTGTATCCGTTGACCAGAGCTTCCATCTTGATTAATTGTGAATTCATATAATTAGCAGCGCATTTGGCCAGGGCCGGAAGAGTATTAGGTGCAGACCTGTTCCAGGAAGAGAAACATACATCAACCCCATTCTGCAGTGCGCCGGGGCCGAGATAGGCGCCCCATTCCCAGGAGGCAATATAGGTCTCCAGCGGATTGTCAAAAGCATTGACGCCGAAGGAGCCAAAGCCGCGGAAAATTACCGGTCTTAAATAACAGGCAGCAAATTTATTCTTTTTAACAGTCTCAATCGCCGCCTGGCACAATTCTTCCAGACTATAGTTCACATCCATACGGTAGATCCGGGCTGATTCCAAAAGGCGTCGCATATGGTCATGTAACCGAAATACAGCCGATCCCAGATGGGTTTGATAAACACGGATGCCCTCAAAAACAGATGAACCGTAATGTATGACATGCGACATTACGTGTACATTTGCGTCTTCCCAGCGAATAAATTTTCCATTGTGCCAGACAAAAGCGCCAAATTTATCTGCCATTTCAACCTCTCATTAATCTTTAATATGCTGATTATTTCAATAATTCAGTATAATAACTTCGTAAATACGAAGCAAGATTTTTCTCGGGACTAAAACCGGATAGGTCGTAGACCTGCTTAATCAGGGTAAAAAGCACAGCCGGCCAATAGGGGAAAGGATAAACGAAGCTTATTTTTTTCTGCTGAACAGGGATAAAACTGTTTGGATCAGTTTTATCAGGGCGCCGAGCGAGGAGGCCATTTCGGCAGCAGGCCGTTTAATCCCATGGGAAATTCTGCGCTCGATATCGACAATATCATCCACAGCATTCTGAATCTGCCAACCAGCTTTGGCAATCTGGTTGGTAACCTTATTCACATCATTGAGAATATTGGGCAGATTCTTATTTATACCTTCGACCAGGCTAGAAATTTTTGATAAAGTGGAACGCAACTGCAATACCACAGGAATCGACAAGAGAGTGAGCATACTCAGTACCAGCAGGAAAATAACAAGCGCAATTTCCCAGACCATAATTACTCCTAATCTGAATTATAGAAATTAACAGACCTATTTACGGGTCGTTCTTTTGCGAGGCGTTTCAACAGGCGGTTCTTGTGCAGCATCGACATCGTCCTGGACGGCAGGCGGTTCCTCCATCGCTTCCTTATTCAATTTTTCCATAATCTTCTGCTTCCCTTCTTCGAATGTCTCCTTGGCATTTTCCAGGTCGGCTCTTAATTTATCGACCAGATTGTCCGTTTCATCGCTGATTTCCTGGCGAAGTTCACGCCCGGTTTTGGGGGCAAATAACATACCTACTACAGCACCAATTGCTCCACCAAGTAAAAGTCCTTTAAAAAAAGTGCCACTACGTCCGGCCATGGTGTCCTCCTTGATTTATATATTTGATAATCGAACAATATTTCATATTTTTAAAGTAAAAATAAATAATATTAAATACAAATTGAAATAGCACTTCTTATTTATGAACAGATATAAACGGCGGATTCTCAGAGTTGTTGTATTTTCCGGTCCGTTGCTGCAGATTCTGGTCCCGGTAACACTGGCCCAGTTGCCCGGCTTTTCCGGTTATACTGAAAAAGTACCTGTCTTAAGTCCGGATCACAGTCATGCTGTTTCCGTAAAACCGTATGATGTCCGCAGTTATGCACTAAATCTGACCATTCAACCAGATCCTTTCCTGTTGCAGGGGAGTGTTACTATTCGTCTGGTTCTCCCCGCAGGAGCATTGGATCGCCTGATCTTTGACCTGGAAGGTCTGCCGGTGGATTCGGTATTCCAGAACGGCCTGCCGGTAAATTTTGCTATAACCAGTACCGAGTTAATAGTTACTCCTTTAAATACCCTGGCTTCAGGAGATTCCGGGACTTTCGAGATATTTTATCAGGGCACACCGCGTTACGGTTTGTACCGGCGTCAGAATTCTGCGGGGGATACTGTAATCTATTCACACAGCGAACCATTTGATGCCCACTTCTGGTTTCCCTGCAATGATGATCCAAACGATAAAGCGACACTGCTAATGTCGGTCTGTATGCCTTCATCCTACGTAATAGTCAGCAATGGACGGAATATAGAAATTTCTGCTGAGGCTCCGGGCTGGCAAAGGACTGTCTGGGCAGAAAACTATCCTATAGCCACCTATCTCATCTCAGTGGCGGCAGCACCTTATCAGAATGTAGAGCAATCCTGGTCTTTCGGGACTACAGTGATGCCGGTTAATTATTATGTCTACCCGGCTGATACCGCCCGCGGTCTGGCAGTGCTAACCGAGACAATCTCCATGTTATCTTTTTACAGTGATTATATCGGTTTATATCCTTTCAGTGAAGATAAATACGCCATGGTCGAAGTTCCTTTTGCTGAAGCAAGTGGTATGGAAAACCAGACAGTGACAACGATGCGCGATGCAACCATGGATAATCTTTCGGTCGTCGCCCATGAACTGGCGCACCAATGGTGGGGAGACGCTGTGACACCGGTTTCTTTTGCGGATATCTGGTTAAATGAAGGATTTGCCAGTTATTTTGATGTCCTCTATTCTGAATACATCGCCGGTGAAAGTGTTTTGCTAAACCGCATGAATGAATATAAAGGTCTTATTTTTCAGGATGGATCTCTGGCTTACCCGGTTTATAATCCGCCGCCACAGTATTTATTCGGCCGGTCAGTATATTTTAAAGGAGCATGGATATTACATATGCTGCGGCTCAAAGTAGGTGACGATTTGTTCAGAACTATTTGCCGGAATTATTTCCAGCAATATAAATATGATAATGTGACCACTGCCGACTTTATACAAATATGCGAGATGACCAGCCAGACTGCCCTGCAATCCTTTTTCGATCAATGGTTGAATTATAGCGGTATACCTGATCTTTATCTTACCTGGCAGCAGGACCGGCAGATGGTGGCCTTGACCCTGCAGCAAATGCAAGCGGGCCTTGTTTATGACCTGAACCTGGATATACTCCTGCAAGGTTTTTCGAGCGATAGCCTGATTACTGTAACCTGTCATAATTCATATACCGAATATCAGCTCCCCTTTGCCGGTCAGGTTCAGGCAGTGATACTGGATCCTGATAAAAAAGTATTGCAAACCAACAACACGCCGGCCTACTACCAGGCCAGGCAAGCGGCGCTGGCGGCGATTTATCCTAATCCAATACAGGATCAGGCTTCGATCCTGTACCAGCTCGATCGGGTGCAGCAGTGCAGTATAGAGATCTGGAACATACTGGGAGAAAAAGTAACGACCCTGCTGAACGAAAAACAAACCGGCGGTTTACATCGGTACGTCTGGAAGGAGATTAATCTGGCTGCGGGTACTTATTTTTGTGTCTTGCGCGGTGCCGAGCCTGTTCAAGGTAAAGAAAATAGTGGTACTCAAGTAAATTTATAAACGTTTAAATAATTCGCTGCACAGTTGTTCGACACTGCTGATCATTTTTTCCACAGAAAAGTTATCGATGATGTGCCGGCGGGCGGTTTCTCCTGTTTGCTGCCGCAGGGAACTGGAATTAAGCAGTTCGATTGCTTTGGCTGCGGCAGTTTCAATATCATCAATAGCTACCACGCAACCCTGTGCCGGCGTAGGGATTAATTCTCTCACACCCCCTGCCGCAAAAGCAACTACCGGTTTAGCCGCCAGCATGGCTTCCATAACCACATTGGGCAGGCCTTCCTTCCGGGAGGTCAGCAGTACCAGATCGCAGATGGAATATAATTCCATGACCTCCCGCCGGGCACCGAGCAGGTGGATTTGCCGGGCTATCTGCAATTTGCCGGCCCGGGCCAGGATTTCCTGCCGCAGAGGTCCATCCCCGGCCAGGATAAACCTGGCCTGTGGAATTCTCTGCAGAATCCCTACGGCAATTTCCAGAAATTTATCAGGTTGTTTTTGGGTGACCAGCCGGCCAAAAAAGCCGATGATCGGCCGCTGTTCAGGCAGATTGTACTTGCGCAGAACTGCCGCGCGGTCAAAGGCAATCTGCTGATCGATATCGATTCCGTTGTGAATAACCCTGATAAAAGAATCAGTTAACCAGCCATAGGACAGGTACCGGTCCTTGATATCCTGTGTATTGGTCAGGATGGTATCGACGAACATTTTATAAGTGCGGCGGTAAATCCAGCTATTGGGCAGGATAGGCAGACCGTTGCGGGCGATCAGCAGCGGAATCCCGGCCAGTTTTTTAGCGCTGCCGGCCAGGCGCACATCTTTATTGAAATTGGCGATGATAATACCGATTTGATGTTGTTTAAAGAAACGGGTCAGCCTGAGAATATTATTTACGCTGAAATCACTGCGGATCTTCAGCGGCAGCACAGTTAAGCCTGCCTGTGCGCAATTTTGCAGAAAAAGTGAATCCGGTTGACCGCAGCAATAACAACGATGGCCCCTGTGTTGCAGACCGCCAGCCGTAGTCAGCATCCATTTTTCACCACCGCCCCAGACCGCAGGTGCTATGCTGTTGATAAAAAAGAAATTCATACGGCGAATTGCAGTTCATACAAATGCTTATACCGTTCGGAGCGTTGTAATAATTCCTGATGGGTGCCCTGGTCGGTAATCCGGCCGTCTTCCAGGACAATAATCTGATCGGATTTTATAATTGTGGAAAGCCGGTGCGCAATTAAAAAGACCGTTCGCTCATGCATCAGGTTATCTATCGCTTCCTGGATCAGACGCTCGGATTCGGAATCCAGCGAGGAGGTCGCTTCATCGAAAATCAGGATGGGAGGATTTTTCAGGATTGCCCGGGCAATGGAAACACGCTGCCGCTGTCCTCCGGAGAGACGCATACCCCGTTCTCCGATCAGGGTTTCATACCCTTCCGGCAGATCTTTGATGAATTCATCGGCGTTGGCGAGTGTGGCAGCTTTATTAATTTCTTCACGGGAATAATTGCTCATCCCGTAGGCAATATTGTTGGCCACGGTATCATTGAACAGGATGACATCCTGGGTAACTATCCCCATCAGTTTTCGCAAACTAGCCAGACCAATATCACGGATATCGATGCCGTCGATTTTTATCGCACCCTGCTGCACGTCATAGAAACGGGGCAGTAAATTTACCAGCGTTGTTTTTCCGGCACCGCTGCTGCCTACGAAAGCGACTTTCTGATTTTTCCGGATTTGCAGATCGATATTGGCCAGGACCAGGTTGTCTTTTTCGCTATAATGGAAGTTAACATTTTCGTAGCGGATCTCCCGGTCAAAAGTGGTTTTGATTACAGGATCGGGTTTATCGGTTATAGTATTGGGGGTATCGATTATCTTAAAGACGCGTTTACTGGAGGCCAGCGCGATCTGAATATTATTGTTGAGTTCACCCAGGCTTTTAATGGGCGCCATGACCGAAAAGAGCACGGCGATGAAACGAATAAAATCTTCGGAGGAAATCAATTTTCCTGATAAGACCAGTTGTCCTCCGAACCATAAGACAAAGACCATGATGCCGATACCCAGTGTTTCGGACAGGGGCGTTGATAAACGGTTCAGGCGAACCTGGCGCAACACGGCCTTGAAATGACTGGAGGTTTTGGCGAAAAATTTATCATATTCATATTTCTCCATGGAAAAAGCTTTAACAATCTTGATCCCGGAGATGGTTTCTTCCAGTACGGTGGTGATATCGGCAATGCGTTCCTGGACCCGTTTGCTCTTGCGTTTCAGACTCTGTCCCACTTTGGTAATCAGGATACCGGTTACCGGAAATACGATCATGGCCAGCAGAGTCAGGGGCCAGCTGATATTGAACAGGATGACCAGGAAAATAATTACCACGATGGGATCGCGGATTATTTTGGTGAAACTTTTATTGACCGCCACATTGAGGGCATTCACATCATTGGTGACGCGTGAAATTAAATTGCCGATCTGATACTGGCTGAAAAAACTCAGCGGTTGAAATAATACGTGGCGATAGATCTGATCACGCAGATCTTTGATTACCCCCTGCTCGATAAAACTGACCAGCCAGGCTTCGCTGAAGGCGAAACTGTTCTTGAGCAAGAAAGCCAGGAAAATAAAAATACAAAGCAATTTTAAAGTTTCGATCCGGTCGCTGCGGCGGAAATACTTTTCGGTACGCTCTTTCAACCATTGATTTAAATTGAAAAGCCTGGTTTCTTTGTCTGCTTGTACAGGCTGAGCGACGGTCTGTTCAACTGCCGGCTGGTCTGCTTTGAACAGGGTGCTGACAAAAGGGGCCACCATCCAGATGGATAGTGTTTCAAAAATGACGAAGAAAAAGTTACATAAAAAGATCAGAATAATCTGCCGGCTATAAGGCCGCAGATAAGCGAGTATACGTAAATATAATTTTAAATTACTTTCAGAATCTGTCAGCGGAGTCATATCCGCTTTGCGGTCCAATGTTTTATCCGAAATCAACTGCATTAATCCGATTTATTTAGTAATCAGCTGCAGAATGGAACAGCAGAACAGCCGGTCCAATTCCAGCATTGAGTTAAGCAAATATATTAAATATTTCATGGCAATTCGAATTGTCAGCAAATATAGTTTATATTTATTAATAAATTTTTATAAATTTGAATATATAAATTGAAATTTAAGTACTTTTTTACGATTTTAATAGATTAAAAATGAGGGGGAATCTGGATTATCGCGGAGATTCTGAATAAAAAGGCAGGTAAACGGATATGAAAATTCCCATTTTTATAGTCGATGCTTTTTCCAGCAGGATTTTTTCAGGTAACCCGGCGGCAGTTTGTCCCCTGGATTACTGGCTTGATGACGGCCAGTTGCAATCCATTGCTGCCGAGAATAATCTTTCTGAAACTGCTTTTATTGTCAATCGCGGCGGCTATTACCAGTTGAGATGGTTTACCCCCCAGATGGAAGTGGAAATCTGCGGGCATGCCACTCTGGCCAGTGCTTTTGTACTGATGAATCAAGTTGATCCCGGCGTGACGGAAGTCACCTTCGGCACCCGCTCCGGGGAATTAATCGTGAAAAAGAACAATGATTTATACGCCATGAATTTCCCTGCGCATCCTCCCCTGCCCAGTAAAACACCGGCGGAATTAATCAAGGCGCTTGATTATCAGCCGCAGGAGGTCTTAGCCTCGAACTATTATCTGGTGGTATACAAGTCTGAAGATGAAGTACGCGAGCTGAAACCCTACCTGGCGCTTATTAAGGAATTGGATCGTCTGGCAGTTATTGTAACCGCACCCGGAAAAGAAGTTGATTTTGTATCCCGGTTTTTTGCCCCGGCTATGGGTATACCTGAAGACCCGGTTACCGGCTCGGCTCATTGTACACTGATCCCGTACTGGTCTAAAAGACTGAACAAAAAAACGATGCAGGCCAGGCAGGTTTCTAACCGTGGAGGTGAAATTTTCTGTGAAGATCTGGGCAAAAGAGTTATTATCGCCGGCCGGGCAGTTTTGTATTCAGAGGGGGTTATTAATATATAAGTTAAATAATAATCCGATCGGTAATTTGTAATTAGTAACTGGTAATTAGTCAACGGATTACATGAGTTGAATTTTTTAAACGATTTTATGCGTTAACCTCTTATAAGCACTCCTATTCTATTAGAGTCCTGAAGAAACTATAATCCTATTTTAACAGAGAAGGGACACTGTTTCTGATAATACCTGTCAGCAATAAGAATACAGAATATCCGCTGCGCATCACTACAATCACAGTCGGTCCTTTTGCCATGAATTGTTACCTGCTGGCGGATGGAGATACCCGTGAGGCGATTATAATCGATCCTGGTGCCGAAAGCGGACAACTGATCGAAAAAATCAGCAGAGAACAGTGCAGTTGTTATATATTGTAAATACGCATTGTCATATTGATCATAGCGCCGAAGCCGGAGATATACAAAAACATTTCAAAATTCCGTTTTATATTCATAAACAGGAATCACCTCTATTAGATTCATTGCGCCAGCAGGGAGAATTATTCGGAATAGCAGTTAAAGAAATTCCCGTGGTAACTTCTTATCTGCAGGATGGCGATACCCTGCAGGTGGGTCGACTTAACGGAACGGTGTTATACACCCCCGGTCATTCCCCGGGTGGAATTTCCCTGTTATTCGGCAAGCATGTCTTTGTAGGTGATACATTATTCCGGGATTCAATCGGTCGAACCGATTTGTACGGCGGTGATTATGAACAATTAATAGGATCCATAACCGATAAATTATTAAGTCTGAATGATGATACCAAAGTATATTCCGGACATGGTCCCGCGACCACGATCGGGCATGAACGGAAATATAATCCGTTTTTAACTTCCTTGGGAGGATCATATTAAAGGTATCACTCTTCATATGGAAGGTCTTAGATTCCTCGCTACGCTCGGAATGACAATTGCACGTTGTACAGTGCCTGCGATTAACATGTCTTCATGTAGAAAAATTAAATAAATATAATTTTGAAGAGAACGTTATGAATCTGAAAAATAAAGTAGTCCTGGTCACCGGTGGTGCTGTACGGGTGGGCCGGTCAATTTGTCTTGAGTTGGCTAAGGCCGGGGCGGTTATTTTCTGCCATTATAATCAAAGCGCCGCGCCGGCCAGATCGTTAAAAAGAAAGATCGAGAAAAGCGGCGGCAAAATTTACCTGCTGCAAAGTGATTTGAGCCACATTCCCAATATAGATAAATTAGTAAATGAAATTATGGTTAAATCGGGAAGACTGGATGTGCTGATCAATAATGCCGCGTTATTCTATAAGACGCCGCTGGGAACGGTAACTGAAGAACAATGGGATCGTCTGTTTAATCTGAACCTGAAAGCCGCTTTTTTCTGTGCCCAGCAGGCCGGCCGGCATATGCACAAACAAGGCTGGGGCAAGATTGTCAATATCGGTGATGCCTGCGGTAATAATCCCTGGCCGTCGTTTATTCCTTATGGATTGACTAAAAGCGGGATCATCGCCATGACCAGGGGCCTGGCCAAAGCCCTGGCTCCGCAGGTACAGGTAAATTGTGTGAATCCCGGACCGGTCATGTTTCCGGACCATTACTCCGAGTCCGAAAAAGAACAGAGTCTGCGCAGGACTTTACTGAAACGCGCCGGGCGTCCGGAGGATGTAGCCCTGGCAGTGCGCTTTTTAATTGAAGGATCTGATTATATTACCGGTACGGTTTTAGCGGTTGATGGAGGACGGAGTATAGGTTGATCGGGCGAGCAGCGATGAAGATATTTAAAACTTGAAATGCTGATCGACCGGAAGAGAAAAGTGACAAAAGTGTTTTTTATGAATTAAACCAGTTATTATATTATCAAATATTTTTTAAGCGGAGCATCAATAGTCTAACGCAGGAAAATTGAAAAAGTATGGAAAGCAAGTTGCCAAAACTACCGCCTAAATTGATCGACCTGGCTTACAATCTCTGGTTCAGCTGGAATCCCGATGTACGCGATCTGTACAAAGAGATCGATGAGCGTGCCTGGCGGCGCAGCGGACATAATCCTGTTGAATTTCTCTCCAGGGTTGATTCTGTAAAATTACAGAAGGTTGCCGCTAATCCCGCTTTTATCGAGAAACTGGAAAGTATCTGGGATCGTTATCACACCTATATGACCGCCAAGGAGACGGCTTTTGCAAAAAATTTTCCCCGTCTCGCCGATCACTCTATTGCTTATTTCTCGGCGGAATATGGCATCCATGAATGTCTGCCCAATTATGCCGGAGGCCTGGGCATTCTGGCCGGCGATCATATCAAATCCTGCAGCGATCTGGGCATACCGATCTTCGGTATCGGCCTGATGTACAAGCATGCCTATTTCCAGCAGCAAATCGATGAACACGGCAATCAATCCGAAACATTCAATATACTTGATCCCGAAAAGTTACCAATGCAACTGGTCAAGGACGAATACAGCAACCCGGTGCTGGTAGCTGTGCCGTTGCTCGATCATGTTGTGTATGTGAAGATCTGGGAAGTGAAAGTCGGCCGGGCTTCGGTTTATTATCTGGATACTACGGTAGACCAGAACAGCGATGAAGATAAAAACATCATTCATATTCTGTATGGCGGCAGCCGCGACACCCGTATCCGCCAGGAAATAATTCTCGGTATCGGCGGTTTACGGGCGATACGGAAAATGGGTCTTAATCCATCCATCTTCCATATCAACGAAGGGCATTCTGCTTTCATGTGCCTGGAACGGTTGTATGAATTGATGAATGAAGGTATGGATTTTAAAACAGCCCAGGAATATGTGCGGGCCACCACGATATTTACCACTCATACTCCCGTACCGGCCGGCAATGAAGAATTCGAATTTGATATGATCGATAAATATTTTACCAATATGTGGCCGGAACTGGAAATTTCCCATGAGAAATTTTTCGATCTGGGTCGTAATACCAATATCCATAAACATGAAAATTTTTCTCTGACTATCCTGGCCCTGAACCTTTCCAACCAGGCCAACGGTGTCAGCAAGTTACACGGTGAAGTTTCACAGGAAATGTGGCAAAAAGTCTGGCCGGGGATACCGATCTCCGAGGTGCCCATTGGTTATGTAACCAATGGCGTGCATACTTTTACCTGGCTGCACCGCGAAATGGTCCACTTATTTGATCAGCATCTGGAGCCGGTCTGGAGGACCAAGATCCGTGATCAAAATTTCTGGGATAAAATTTTTGAAGTACCCAATGAGGCAATCTGGCAGGTTAAGAAACGGCTGAAGCAGGAAATGATCACCCTGCTGAGGAAAAATTACAGCCAGCGCATTGAACGTTACGGCGAGGACTATGGAGGATATCCTGCAGCAAAAGATGTCCTCAGTCCGGAAATACTGACCATCGGTTTCGCCCGTCGTTTCGCTCCCTATAAAAGAGCCCTGTTGTTTTTTAAAGATCTGGAACGGGTTAAGAAGATATTGAATAATCCGGATGGACCGGTACAGATTATTTTTGCCGGCAAAGCCCACCCGGCTAATGATGCCGGTAAAGATCTGATCCGCCGTATCAATGAAATATCCAGGGAAGAGGGATTCCGCGGCAAAGTGGTCTTCATTGAAGACTACAATATGAATAATGCCCGGGCCCTGATCTCCGGTGTCGATATCTGGCTTAATACGCCCCGCCGCCCGATGGAAGCCAGCGGTACTTCCGGACAAAAAGTGCCGATCAACGGCGGCGTAAATATCAGTATCCTGGACGGCTGGTGGGCCGAGGGCTTCAATAACGAGAATGGCTGGGCCATCGGTCAGACGCATCCTTATGAAGATCATGAGCAGCAGGATATTGATGACAGTAATTCCCTGTACGAAATTCTGGAAAAAGAGGTTATCCCACTTTATTATACCCGCGACGCCAAGGGGAGTTCCGCAGGAATGGCTGCTCAAGGTCAAACATTCCCTGCATTCAACCATAACCCGGTTCAGTGCTCACCGCATGGTCTGGAACTATCTGCAGCAGTTTTATCTGCCTTCCATCAAACGGGCGGAGAAATATTCGGAAGAGGAATATAAAGAACTGCATCAGTTCAGCAAGTGGAAAAACCGCATCCAGCGTTTATGGAAAAATGTCCGGTTGAATGTTAAAAACGGACCCTCGATGGATGTCGACCGTAGAATTTTATCGGCCGGGGAGACCCGGGATCTGATCCTGCATGTGACCTCCGGAGGTTTGCTGCCGGAAGACCTGCGGGTGGAGGTTATTCTGCAACGGCATGATACCTATCATCTGCAAAAGGATCTGAAAGTGATTCCCATGGGTCTGGTTGCAGAAGTTGCCGATGGCAAATTAGAATACCGGGCTCATGTGTCTGCAGCACCGGATGGAGCATATAATTTCAACTGCCGGGTAATGCCCAGCCACCCGGATCTGTTCAATCAATACGAAACCCGGCTGATCAAGTGGCTGGACTAGCGTAGAGATTTCAATCCTTCCCGTAATTCCGGCTGGGCAAAGTACCATTCCAGATCATTTTCAGGTTGATATACAAACCGTTCATCTTTAGCGAATTCCCTGGTGAATGCGGGTGTCTCCTGTGTCAGAGAAAATTTTAATGGATCATATCCGGGGAAATTCAGCGATATGCTGATTCTTTCCCGCAGACCGGAACATTCAATCCGCAGAGTGAAGCGATCTTCAAGTTCCTGATAGATAAACTGCAGGAACTGATTTTTATAAGGAAGATATACCCGGATGGCATTCAATTCATAGGGAATATGCGGTTCAAAATAGATTGTCGAATGCAGGGCATCCGGCCGGTAGCCGACGAAATCCCGGTAAAAATTGTCGATATAGCCGGCCAGGCTCCAGGCCTGCGATACGGTTCCGGAAATTCGCGGTTCCTGCTCACCCGGACGCGGTATAGCATCCAGTAATTCACTGAAATTACCGATGGCATCCCACTGCAGAATCTGATTGGTCTCATTAAAGAATAAGCGGATAAGCCAGGTCCTGCTGATGGAACCTGGTCAGACTATTGATGACCGGTCCGGCCAGCCAGGTCCAGACCACGCCGTTATGATAAGCTGCATCCTGCGGATACAAAGATTCATAATGATGCCAGGGGTGAAAATCATCCTCTTCCTGCCACAGCGAGGCCACCCCGTAACGATAGGTTAATTTTTGCAGCACAGCATTGCTGATGCGGATCTGATACTCGGGCGGCAGCAGAGGTTCGATACCCGGTAAATCAGGTGCGGTAACAGCCAAAAATCTGATTGGGCCGGATCTGCCTGTCCTTGCTGTCATCGCTATTCAGATGGTCATAAAGTTGACCTTTTACCGGGCTGTAATACCACTCAATGAAATTATTTTTGAGGGTAGCTGGCGATGGATAACCAGTATTCAGCCAGATTGGTTTGCTGGTTGAGCAGCGCAATCCGGGCAGCGCATTGCAGGGCGGTATACCACAGCGCCTGGATCTCCACGGCCCGGTTTCCGCGCGGCGACCAGGCGCCTTTTTCATACTGGGCGTCCATCCAGGTTTCGGCATCGGCATGGGTGACGAAGAAGTACGGATCAACTTTATATTTTAGAGCACCGGCGATGGCTCGTTTTATTACCGGTAAAATAAAAACAGCAAAATCCTGGTCGCCGCTGAACAACAAATATTCATAAGCCGCACGTACGAACCACCAGGTTCCGTCGGCGGTATTATAGATGATCTCTTTGTTGGTAATGCGGTTGGGGATACGTCCCAATAATGGATTGTTTTCATCCGTCTGCTGATGACCGACAAAATTTTCCAGGATTTTTTTCGCCTGCTGAAATTGGCCGGCCTGCAGTAATGTGCCCCTGAAGGAAATAAATGTATCCCTGCCCCAGTAGTTGTTAAACCAGGGGAGTCCGGCCCAGATGCCTTCACCGCGTTGTCGTGTGACCAGGGCATCGGCAGACAGTTGTGCCCAGATTACAGCATCATTGATTTCCTGGATATTGGTGGTCAGAGCATTGGTCTGTACGAATTTCAGCATGCGATCGCAACGCTGCTGTCGCAGGCTTTTATAATTTTTGGACAGGTCGGTACTCAGCTTTTGCGCGGCAGATTGATTTTCTGCCAGCACAGCCAGGATGAGCAGACGATGTTGATCCAGCATTTTCCAGTTGAATTCCAGCCATAACAAACCGGGATCAGTATCAGCCCCAAACAGATCGGCCGGCGAGAATAGTAACTGTGGATTGGTATTGGCAAGAACCAGGGAACGTTCATTTGCCGGCGGGGGCAGGAGCGGATTAAAAACAATTTTTTCTATGGGTCCATTCCACTCCAGTTCCCAGATCAGGGCATTGATCGAGTCCAGCATGGTAAAAGTTTCGGTTAAACCGGAACTATATACCCGTTGACAGTGGTCCGGGTAGTAGTTAAATACTTTTATTGAATCCCTGAAAAGCGGAAGCGTATCGAGTAATAACCGGTAATCCTGCAGATAATGGTGCTCATTAACGGTCCAGCCATCGAAATAAGCTTTCGGCGTTGTATGGCTATTAGCCAGATAGAAAGCGGATATTTTATTGGTGTAGGTGAATTGATGGTTAACCGCATCGGTCAATGTGATGACGGGCAGCATATTATCCGGCGCCGATTTACAGCCGGCGCAGACAAGCAGAATCAGGATTAAAATGCAGATTATGGATTTTCCCGGTATCATTGAGCCTCCTGCCATAATATGGTGTCCTCATAATATTTTTGCACCTGTTCGACCTGTAATTTATTCTTGTGGGCAATTCTTTGGATAATTTCCGGACTGACATTCTCCATGATCTGATAATCGTCCAGCAGCGCATTAATAATCTGGTTATAGATATTTTTCTGCAGTGGATCAGGTGCAGGGGGGACCGGTATCACGGGCCAGCGTTTGACGGTGAAAAAAAATTTTCCAATTGGCTGATAGCTGCAGGTGATATATGGCTGTTCAGCAATATCAGCAAAGTACGGGTAGACATAAACCTGATCTCTGAGCCGGTCGTCTTCAGCAGGAATCAGTGAATAGTAGAAGATGATTTGATCGAAGACCTGCGGCAGGGAAAAAACCTGGGGAACAGCCAGGCGGATTTGTGCCCGCTGCCGGGAGGCTTCGATACCGGCGATTTTATAATGAACTTTACCGCTCCTGGCTTCCTGGTGCAGACTATCGAGCCGGCTCCTGGTCAAAGGTATTATTTGTTTATTCACAGATATTACAATAGTATCAGGTAGGTTGATTACCAGTTGTGCAGGCAGAAAAACAGGGATAAACAGTGCTAAAACCAGAAAATTGACAAATAATATTTTCATCTGAGTTCTACCAGGAAATAATTGACCAGATTTTATGACAAGATACAGGTTTCAAGCAATATATTTCTAAAATTTAATAAAATTATGACCCTCCCCTTTCATCCCCTCCCTATCAGCCCATAGGCTGATAGGGAGGGGACATTGGGGTGGGTCAGCAAAATGTCCTGTTTTTATTTGACATATGGAAATAATAAGAGTATATTTATTGACTTTTATCAATATTTGGAGGAAATGCATGGCTATACAGACCCTGGATCTTGATGAAATCGAAAAGACAGCGGAAAATATTTATGAAGCGTGTCTGGTCATAGCCCGCCGCGCCAGGCAGATCAACGGCGAGAGGATCGCCAAGCGTAAAGAAAAGGAGATCCTGGACGAGTCGAGTTTTGATCAGGATCTGGATGTATATGACCGTGAATTTTTTGAAGGGGTCGTACACGAGCGGGAAATTAATCCGACCGTGATAGCGCAGGATGAATTATTTGCCGACAAATTGAAATTCCGGTATTTGACCGAAGATGACGACATTAAGAAAGATAAAATGCCCTCGGAATGAGGGCTTTTTTTTTGTATCTCCTTTAGGAGATCATAATAATAGACGTACTTTATCCAATACTTCGTTTATGGTTTCAGCGGACAGGGAACAGATTAATTCGGCCTTCCTTACCCGCCAGTCCAGACTCTTTACCTGATCGGCTAATATCACACCACTTACCTGTAAATCAGGGGGTAAACCGACTTCGAACGGATATCCCTTTACCTGCTGAGTGACCGGACAAAGCAAAGCCAGACCGACTTTTCTATTATAGGCAGCGGGCGACAGCACCACTGCCGGGCGACGTCCGGCTTGTTCATGTCCTGATTGAGGATCAAAGGTGAGCCAGATCAAATCCCCGCGCTCAGGAATATATGCATCCTGTTTTACCATATTTCCTTACCGGTTTCAGCTCCTGTAGATATTTCACTGTGCAAATTCTGTTCCGTTATCTGCACTAAAAACTGTTCAAGATGCAGTTTTTTCCTGGAAATGGGACTAATGATGATTTTATGTTTTTTGAGCGATAGGGTGACTTTGCAGTCATCGCTGAGTCCGGCCTCGTCGGCAAACGGTTTTGGAATGCGGATGGCCAGACTATTACCCCATTTTTGAACTTTTGCTTCCATGTTTACCTCTGTGATGTTTCTACAATGAAGATACATTAAGAATTTAATATTGTCAATCGATTTTTCAATTGACCCTCCCCTCTTTCCCCTCCCTTTCAGCCCACGGGCTGAAAGGGAGGGGATGAAAGGGGTGGGTTATAAGTTACTTAACTCCGCTTGAAGTCCGGTTGGCCAGATTCTGAAAATAGTCGCTTAAGCCATGTTCATACTTATTTCTGATTTCAGTTAATTGCTGCTGATGTAATTGCTCAACCAGGCGGCCGTTGAGCATAATATAAATCTCATCACACCACTGCTCCACCAGTTCCAGAATATGCGAAGAAAGAATAATCGTATGCCCCTGATCGGCCAGTTCCCTTAATAACTTCTTCACATTGATCAGGGCCAGGGTGTCCAGACCGTTTAAGGCTTCATCAAGAATCAACACGGCCGGAAATCCCACCAATGCCGCAGCCAGGGATAACTTTTGACGCATACCGTGCGAATACCCGTCGACCATCTGCTGCTGCACCTCTTGCAGACCCAGTAATTGCAGCAGATTGGCCAGGCCGGCCGCGTCCCTGTCCAACTTTCTGATATCGGCAACCAGCTGCAAATATTCCAATCCGCTTAAATAGGGTATCAATTCAATGTCCTCGGGAGCATAACCGAACTGTTTTTTTATGGCCTGGCGATTTTCAGATAACAGCCTGCTGTCGTATAATACCTGTCCGGAATAAGTGGAGATCAAGCCAACCATTGCTTTCAATAAGGTACTCTTGCCGGCACCGTTGGGACCGATCAAACCGTGGATCAAGCCGTTTTTAAAAACACAGGAGATGTTGTCCACCGCCAGTACCCGGGGGAATTGTACCGATACTTCTTTTCAGCTCGATCATCTTGGCCTCATTGACTGAATGCTTGATAACTTTTGTATGAAAAATATAGCAGCAGGAATATTGTTATTAGCGGACCAACAAAATAAAAATTAACAGAAACCACCAGGCTGAACAGAATCAGGAGATGATAAGCATAACCGGCTAAACGCGGATTGTCATAAAACATGGTTTTAAAAATGATGGTAATAAACAAAATAAAAATAGATACCATAAACATGGACAGAACCGCTATTGATGCTGCAGGTAGTTCTTCCCCGTGCAGAAGAAAAATGAGTAATAACAAACAAGTAAGTATTATTATGTAAATCAATTCAGCCAGGAATTTCGGCAGGACGAATTGATAATAGCGCAGCGGCATGGTCTTCAGGAAATATTTAGATTCAGGCAATACATATTTTTCATTGAATTGTGAACTGTAATGCCACCAGATCAAAACAACAACCAGCAAAGCCAGCAAATTCCGGAAATTCTCAGCGGCATACTGCTGAATCAGTAAGGACCCCAGCAGGAAAAAGATTATAGTCAGCACCTTCAGGCGCAGATACCTGTTGTTACGGATCTGCAGCAGAATCTCTTTAATAAAAACAGGCCGGATGGCCAGCGGAACATAAGAAGCCAGTGTAAAATAATTTATTGTTCCGAACGGTACCATCTGTTTTTTATCAACAGGTCTGCGACTAAACCGGTCGGGAATAATATCCCATTTTTCCCGGTGAATAAACCAAAACCGGTAGACGATCAGAGTCAGAAAAATATAAATGGCAATTTGATAAAGTAGATAATAAGGGGTGAGGTGGATACCCAGAAGAAACAGATAGTAGAGAATAACCAGTCCCAGGTACATAAATAAGATCTTATATCTGGCTGAAAAAATGGTCGCCAATAGATGCAAAAATAAAAACAGGACCGACGGTAGCAGGCATAATAGTATAAGCAGATAGAAGAATGGCCACAAGCCGAGAGTGATTCCGACCGCTGTCGCTACCGGCAAAATAATAATTAAATAGATTAATTCATATTTCCAGAGATGAACCAGCAACAACATGGCACTCTGGCCGGAACTGAGCGGTAATAAACGCAGTAATTGAATGCTTTTCTGCCGGGGTATCAGACTGAAGTAAATAAAAGGGATGCCGGTTAACAGCGGCAGCAGCAATACCAGTTGCACAAGCATATGCAGGTGCAGAGAGGTGATATCGGGTTGCTCAATAAAAGATCTGAATTTGAAAACAAGTTGATTCGTACCATAGATATAAAACACAGTCAATAATATGACAATTTCGATCTTGATTCTAAGAGGCAGATGTTTCCAGTAATTTAGAAACTGACGTAAAAAGTATTTAAGGATGATCCACATGAACGGCCTGGTTAAGGGAACTCAATGGCGCAGGTGAGCCAGGTAGTTGACCAGGTTTTGATAGCGTTTTTCGATAGGTGCTTCAAGTTTACTGCGGATATGCAGATTATAAATTTTATCGAACCTGCCTTCAACCAGGTGCAAACGCATCGGCGCCTGGATCAATCCGGTCAAATAGGTACAGAGCACGTCATGATGAGAATTCAAATCGATAGTCATATCAAATTTTTCACCACGGATGCGGTTAAGATAGGAGTCGTTCGGTACGCCCAGCCAGTTTACATCAATTCTGCGCAGGCTGAAAACATCCAGGGTTGAAACCTGAACCTTATCGAAGACCTGGATCAAGGCGGTCAGATATTTCCTGGCGTGGACCTCCTCGGCCCGGTCGCGGGGCAGGATGATCAGCACTTTTTTTGCCGACCTTATACCCTTGACAAAATTGGTAATCTGACTTTTGCCCCTGGTGAAATGCAAGCGTGTATCCAGAAGTTTTTCCAGAAAGTAATTTTTTACGATATGAGTCGGATATAATGGCATAGATTTTTCCTTATTTCCGCAGGCACTGTCCAAATTACGAAAAATTATTATAGAAGATGCAATTTCTATTAATCTATTTCTTATGTCGTTTGGTCCAGAGTTTATCCAGCCGCTCTTTCAGTGTTTTTTCGCGTCCCTGTTCGGTGGGATTATAATATATCTTATTTTTTATGGATTCAGGCAGATAGATTTCGTCAATAAAATGATCGGGGTGATCATGGGGATACTTATAATCCTGGCCGTATTTCATTTCCTTCATCAGTTTGGTCGGAGCGTTTCTCAGATGTAACGGTATGGTCAGCGTGGGATTCTGCCGGACATCCTCCCAGGCTGCATCGATGGCCAGATAGGCGGCATTGCTCTTGGCACAGGAAGCCAGGTAGGTCGTAACCTGGGCCAGTACGATCCGTGCTTCCGGCATACCGATAGCATGCACGGCCTGAAATCCGGCATTAGCTAAGGTTAGCGCATACGGTTCGGCATTGCCGATATCTTCAGAGGCCAGTACGATCAAACGGCGGGCCACGAAGATCGGATCTTCGCCGGCTTCCAGCATGCGGGCCAGATAATAAACAGCGGCATCCGGATCACTGCCGCGCACACTCTTGATAAACGCGGAGATAGTATCGTAATGATAATCACCCTGTTTATCATATAACAATACATTCTGCCGGGCTACCTCTTTGACCAGATCGCCGGTAATATCGCTGGCGGTTTTACTTTCAGCCAGGATATGGACACAGTTTTCCAGCAGGTTGAGAGTTTTCCGGGCATCCCCGCTGCCATAATTGATTAAGTCGTTTATAGCGCTGATGGTAAATCCTGACTTGCTTAAAATAGGATCCCGTTCCATAGCACGCCGGATAATAATTTTTAAATCATTGTCATTGAGCCCTTCGAGTTTGAATACCTGACATCGAGATAGCAGCGGCGCGATTACTTCGAACGAAGGATTTTCGGTGGTGGCGCCGATCAAAATAATGGTACCATCTTCCACTGCGTGCAACAGTCCATCCTGCTGGGCTTTATTGTAGCGGTGAATCTCATCGATAAATAACAGATGCCTTTTAGAGCCATTTTTAATATCACGGCTGGCCCGGGAGATAATATCCTGCATCTCTTTTTTACCAGAAGTAACCGCCGAAAGGGCCGAGAACTTTAAACCGGTTTCGACAGCCAGAACCCTGGCCAGGGTGGTTTTACCCACTCCCGGGGGACCCCATAAAATCAGCGAGGGAAGTTTACCTGATTTAATCTGTTTATATAAAGGGGAAGCAGGATTTAAATACTTCTGATGACCGACTATATCTTCAAGATTTTTTGGCCGGCACCGTTCAGCCAGGGGTACATAAGCAGCAGTGTTCTCTTTTGATCCTGTTTCGAACAGATCGGACTCGTTCGCGGTTTCAATCTCGGTCTGAGTTTTCACTTTTTTTTTCATGCTTTAAACACGTGGTCAAGAAATCTGTTCCCCCTTATCGAAGTCTAGGCGGGTGTAAGGGGGTTGTCGGGCCTAATATCCAAAATAACAACCCCCTAACCCCCTTTGCTAAGGGGGAATTAGATAAGTTTCCTTTCGCTATACATCTGAATTGAGATTGCCTCTTAATACTGGGAATTGTTACTATTCGGTTCACCATTGGTAAAGAATTTCAAAAACCAGGGTGCTGGTACCATTCGCTTTTACCGGCACGTTAAACTCAATTTTACGGGCGTCCTTGGATTTAAGCGGATAATTGGACGACTGAATTTCATAGGAGCGATACCAGTATATCGGCTCGGTCACCTGGATCTCAATATCCTGATCTTTATGGTTGCGCAGTTCGATCTGAATTTTCTGACGTTCGGATCTTTCAGAAATACCCCGCTGTTCCAGTACGGTTCGCTCAGCCTTGATATCAAAAGCTTGACCGATCTCAATCTCTATCTTCTCATCCTTCGGTGTATGATCGATCTGGTCCTCGCCGATAAACTCCAGATCGGGACCGTCCTTTTTATAGACCCGCAACTTGCCCTTGGGCAACGGGATACCCAGTCCCTGCTCTTTAGCATTCCTGGTGGTAATCAACACTGCAACTTTGCTGGCATCTTTCTGATAATTATAACTGAAGATTTTGGTAACCGCTGCATGGGCTGTGGGTATAAGTTGGATCTGCTTGGTCTGATTGTTTTTGATGGTGGTTTTTTTGTCCAGGGTATATAAATGATATTCAAAAAATTGTTTCTCTTCAAATTGTGCCTTGGCCATATAAGCTACTTCCATATCCCGCAGTCTGTCCTCCCCGGACTCCTTCTGCCGCAAGATGAATATCACCGGCCATGAGTTTTAGACGGGCATCATTGTATGTCTTGCCGGAGGAATTGGTCAGTGAAACCCAGGCATTCAGATCGATGGCATTATCCTGTTCATTCAGGTTGGCAATGTATTCGGCATGCCAGTCCAGGCCGCTGGTCAGGTAGGATAGGTCAACTTCAGGTTTACCGGCTTGCTGACTGTCAATCAGCCAGACCAGCGTAGGCCGGGTGATCAGGCCATAGGCCTGCTGGTCAAAATCTTCCAGATAGGTCTGCTGCTCGGGACTGCGTGGAATAATGCGCAGTTCCTTATTCTCGGTTTCAATGACCAGATTACTACCGTCGGCCGACAACAATTTTCCCCGTACGGAAGTACCGGAAGGTGTGATTACCGTAATGATCCGGTCAATGGCTTTGTCCAGGATTTTATCGGCATTGAGCAAGTCGTATTCGAAATTCTGTTCCAGTACGGTAAACTCGCCTGCTTTGGAAAAAATATGAACCGAGGTAGGATCCAGCAAACCGGGCATGTCGGTGATTTGTTGTAAATTTTTGCCTTGCTGCAATGATAAGATCCTGGTTTCCTTGACCAGAGCCAGATTGTTATTGGTTACGGTAATGGAAACCGGCTGGGCCAACAAGGTGCTCAGACCACAGAAAATGAAAAACATAAAGGATGCAATTTTTAACATAGCTTATTTCTCGCTTAAATTATTATAATTGTCTCTTACTTTTTTCAGATTCATTTCAATGTTTGCTAATTTTTCCTGTTCGCTTTTGACGATTTCAGGCGGAGCCTGATTCAGAAATTTTTCATTACCCAGTTTAGCCGTAAGACTTTTATGCAGACCTTCCAGTCGCTGCAATTCTTTGCTCAGGCGCTGGCGCTCCTTAGCCAGGTCGATCAGATCAGCCAGGGGCAGGAATATTTCGGTGCCTTCGATCACAGCCGTTGCTGCCGCCCCGTGAACGGATTGCGCTGTGTACTCCTGTATCGTATCTATTTTCGCCAGGTTCAGCAATGAGCCGGAATTTTGTTTAAAAAAATTCTGAACTTTTTGATCAGCGCGAACAATAAGATGTGCAGTTTTGCCCGGCGGTACATTCATTTCGGCCCTGATATTGCGGATCGAACCAATCACATTCTGTAAAAATAGTATATCTTTTTCGGAAACTTCATCATGCAAATCGGGACGCGCCTCAGGCCAGGGACTGATTACCACGCTTTCATCGCTGTCTTCCTTGAACGACTGCCAGATCTCTTCGCTGATAAACGGCATGTACGGATGCAACAGGCTCATGGTATGCTTCATGATGTGACGGGCGATGCTCAGGGCAGTCTGACGTTTAAGCGGATCCTCTTTCTGATATAGCCGCGGTTTGATCAGTTCCAGATACCAGTCGCAGTATTCATGCCAGAAGAAATGATACAGGGTGTCCAGGGATTCATTGACCTTGAAATTTTCCAGCGCGCTGGTTACTCCGCTGACCATTTGCTGAAACCTGCTGAGAATCCAGCGATCGGCCAACTCGAAATGATTACGGTATTGCTCAAAACGGGTATCGACCGGTTCCGGATTCATCGACAGGAAGCGATAAGCGTTCCAGATTTTATTGGAAAAATTGCGTCCCATTTCAAAATTATTGACCGCCAGGTTGATATCCTGTCCTTCCGAACTGAGCATGATCAGGGTGAACCGTACTGCATCGGCGCTGAATTGATCGATCATTTCCAGCGGATCGATGCCGTTGCCCAGGGATTTGCTCATTTTCCGGCCGAATTCATCGCGGACAACGCCATTGAACAATACATCGTGGAAAGGAATTTCGCCGACAAATTCCAGACCGGCTATGATCATTCGGGCGACCCAGAAAAAAATGATATCCGGGGCGGTAACCAGCAGATCGGTAGGATAAAAATATTGCAGATCTTCATTCTTTTCCGGCCAGCCCAGGGTGGAAAACGGCCATAGCCAGGAGGAAAACCAGGTATCCAGAACATTTTCATCCTGGCGGATCCTGCTGCCGTGGCATTTGGCACAGGTCGCCGGAGTCTCCCGCCGCACCATCATTTCCTGGCAATCTTCACAATAGTATACCGGGATGCGGTGGCCCCACCACAATTGCCGGGATATGCACCAGTCGCGTACATTCTCCATCCAGTGTTCATAGGTTTTATACCAGCGGTCATGCGGATGCAGGCGTACTTTGCCTTCCCTGACCACATCCAGGGCCGGTTTGGCCAAGGGAGTCATTTTAACGAACCACTGTTCGGAAAGATACGGTTCGATCATGGTATGGCAGCGGTGACAGTGAGCCACGTTATGGTGGTAGTTGACAATTTTTTCCAGCAGATCCAGATTGGTCATTTCCTGGACAATCTGATTGCGGGCGACAAATCTATCCAGTCCCGAAAATTTTCCGGCATTGTCGTTAAGTGTACCATCGGTATTGAGAATATTGATCTGCTGAAGATTATGACGTTGTCCGATAGCGAAGTCATTCGGATCATGTGCCGGTGTCACTTTAACGCAACCGGTACCAAATTCCGGGTCTACAAAATCATCAGCAACCACCGGTATTTCCCGGTTCATTAACGGAAGTATCACGCTTTTACCGATGTATTTCTTATAGCGTTTATCTTTGGGGTGGACGGCCACCGCGGTATCGCCGAGCATGGTTTCGGGCCGGGTGGTGGCCACGGTGAGGTGACCTTTACCATTTTTAAAAGGATATTTGAAATACCACAGGTGGCCGTGGGTTTCTTCATGTTCGGCTTCTTCATCGGAAAGGGCAGTGGAGCAGCGCGGGCACCAGTTGATAATGTATTTACCTTTATAAATTAAGTCCTTTTCGTAAAGACGCACGAAAACTTCGACGACCGCCCTGGACAACCCTTCATCCATGGTAAAGCGTTCCCTGGCCCAGTCGCAGGAACAGCCCAGTTTTTTTAATTGATGAATTATGGTCGAACCGTATTTATTTCGCCATTCCCAGACCTTTTCCACGAATTTTTCCCGGCCCAGATCGTGACGGGAGATCTTCTGCTGCGCCAGGTTTTTTTCCACGGCGTTCTGGGTGGCAATACCGGCATGATCGGTGCCCGGTTGCCATAGCGTTTCATAACCCTGTTTGCGGCGCCAGCGGATATAAATGTCCTGCAGGGCATTATTAAAGGCATGACCGGCATGCAGCACGGCAGTGACATTAGGGGGTGGAATAACAATCACATAGGGTTTCTTGCCCGGATGGGGTTTAGCCGCGAAGTAGTTCTTATCCAGCCAGAATTGATACCATTTGTCTTCGACCGATTTGGGATTATATACCTTTGCAATTTCCATTCTCTTTGTCTCTCTGTCTCTCTGTCTCTTTGTCTCTTCAGACCAGGAAAACCGATCTTCAAAAGAATAAGTTTAATATACAAAAAATCAGTGGTGGATTGAAAACTTTTCGAATCGCGGGAGGTGAGGGTAAATAATTACACGGAGACCTTCGGCGGAGGAGACACGGAGTTCCACGGAGAAAGATATCTCTGGATTAATAATTACAATTCGTTCATTAATGCTGGGGATTATGTTGTGATATTTTTAATATTGACAAATTTATCTGCCTATAGATCATCACCAGTTTCCATCTATATATATTCTTCCTCCGTGGAACTCCGTGTTTGCTCCGCCGAAGGTCTCCGTGTAATAATTCATCAGGAGACAAAATTATCAAGTAGTTCTTTAATAAAGAAATCGGTTTCGATCAGGAATCTTTCGGCGGCACAACCCCGGCGGACGCAGCGGGTGCAGGCGACTTTCAGCTGGCAGTTCACGGTTTCCTTCTGCATTTTTTCAAATGCTTCCACCACTTCGCTGAAATCATTCTGCAGATTTTCATGCTTCTCAAATTCCTTGGCCAGGATGGAAAACTTGATCTTGATCATTTCATTGAGATGCTTGATGCGGCCCAGGTACTGGCCCAGAGCGCTTTGCCAGATGGTATGAGCCCGGTTAAGCAATTCCGGATCGATACCTGATAATCCGCCTGGACGTAGACCTTCTTTGCCAAAGTTCTTCAGTTCAAAAATCTGTTCGATCATGTCTTCGATGTGGTAAAGTTCTTCCAGAATATCCTTGGAGATGGCGGAATTTATATGGTAAATCTGCATCTCGATGTGTTTTTTAATTTCGGAAAAAGTGAACAGTGTGGTCTGGAGTTGCTTGTCCAGTTCCGTTGCCAGCTGGGGGGTCAGATGGTTAATTGTTTTTTCCGATTCTTCGATCGATTTCAGGGAGATATTGTACTCATTGATCTGGTCAAATCCCAGGGTCTGAAAGATGATGTCGAAATAGGCATTGATGCTCTGTTCCAGTTCTTTCAGGCGGTTCCATAAGCGTTCACTCTCATTATGATAGGTGGCCGTGACCCGCTTGCGGATATCTTCATCAGGGTGTTCGGAGAGGATATCCAGGATGGATTTAAAGTGCTGCTGCGGCGTGGACAGGTCATTCACCAGGGCAAAGATATCGTCCAGACTCAAAATTCCTGCAGCCACACTGCGGATCTTTTCATTGCTGTCACCGTGACAGGTGGCCAGCAACAACACGTTCTGAAAGTTGGTCAGATCTTCCTGGCAGCCATCCAGTAATTCCAGCCGGCGGGTGTTCAGAATACGGGTCAGGTAGTCGGCACCGGAAACGGATTCGAGTTCTGCCTGCGGATCTTCGACGATCAGGCTCCGCACCGGTTTCTGGCGCAGGTCATCGCAGCGGGGAATCAGATTTAATAATTCGGTCAGAATAATATAATGCTTTAATGCGGTGTCGGGTAGCTGGTCCTGAACTGCCAGGCGCATAAACTGCAGCAGTGGCGCAGGTTTGACATCCAGTAAGACATTATTGACGGCTTTACGGATGACTTTATCCTCGTCGGCCAGTTTCAGCAGCAGGGTGCGCTGGGCCTGTGCCTCATCAAAATTTTTTGCAGCTTTGCGGATTTCTGCCGCCTTGACAATCCGTTGTTTTTTTTCAGCCAGGATCTTTTGTGATTCACTTAAAATTACCTGGTCTTTTTTCCCCCGGCTGCGGCTCTGTAATAACTGGATGTAAGTATTGAGCATCTGGGTGGAGAGTGAGGCATTACGCAGAACTTCGCGTAATACATCCAGATCATCTTCAAACAGCAATAAGACCAGCATGATCCGGAAAACTTCCTGCCGGGCGAATTCTTTTCTTTCCCGTTTTTCAAAACCGAGCACATCCTGCAATTCTCCGATCAACGGCCAGAAATCATTATTGCGGGCGGCGCTCTGAACCGAATATTCCGGATCACGGATCAGAATATTCAGCACTGCAGGAAAATGACACAGGGAGGCGATGTGCATCCGGTGTTCCGCAAGGCGTGATTGCGGGGAATTCAGATAGATATTCGTGGGCACCGGAGGTACTTTGCGGAAATATTTTTTCATTACATAATCAAAATATTCTACCTCCGTGGCAAATTTAAAATTACCTCGTTTCAGCAATTCATTCACCTTCTAACGCAAGACTAAATGCCGTGGTCAATTTCAGGATATCCCTATTCGCTTTCACCAGCCGTCGGGTCAATTCGGTAGCAATATTCCTGATGACAATAAAACCGATTTCAGGATTCTGCTCCAGAATACCTAAAAACTGATTTTTATCAAGTATGGCCACTTTGCAATTTTTTAAAGCCGTAATTGATGCCGATCTTTCCGGTTTTTCTTCGAATAAAGCCATCTCCCCAAAAAAAGCATGGTCTTTTTCCGAGAGCCTGATCAGCGACTTTTCCTGTTTATCGCTCATGCCTTCAACCAGGGGCATCAATAAACGCTTGGATATCTCCACTTCACCTTTCAATAAGTATAAATACCGTATCTTCATTGGCCCCTTCCTGCGTGATCAGGCCTCCCGATACAATCTCAGCAGCGTGCATGATCGGAATTATTTTTTTGATCTGTTCCTCGGAAAGATCCTGGAACAGCGATACTTTTTGAAAAAAAGATAACTGGTCAGACAGATTATGATCGGAGCTCACTTGCTTTTTTCTCCCGGGGTGATGACAATCAGGAAATCTTTATCTGTTAATATTGTATTAACGGATGGATTAATGCGAATATTAGTCTTTTTTTCATCACCCTGGCCGCGGCCGGCTGCTTCGAATTTCCTTTTAATGAATTGATCCAGGGATGAATAATCGTCGCTCAGGATAGCGGAGATCTGTACCCGTTCCTGTTCGCGGCCCAGGCCGATACAGATTGTCTCGGTATTTTTCTCTGTTTCCTGTTTCATTTGACCGTAAGAGTTCCCGATCATGTGCTCAGGAATTTCCAGGCGTCTAAACAGGAATGGTGCGTTTTCCGAGAAAAGCATTTCAATCGTTTGCGGGACACCCGGCGCCAGCACCTGTGCTGCCAGCAGATAACCGCTGTAGGCATCGCTGATCAGAACATCATCCACCTTGGCTTTTTTAAGATGCGGCAGGTTCTCCCGGTTGGTCAGGTGGGCATAAACTTTGACCTTCTGGTTGATGGCTTTAATGGAAAGGGTGGCCAGGATGGTCCGTTCATCACTCTGTGCCGATAAGCCGGAACTGTGGTCGGGTATAATCAATACCACGCGGGCTTGCCCGGCATTGGCCCGGTTGAGTATTATTTCCTTGGTATAATCCCCGCGTACGAATTTGATCTTCAGATTGGCAAAATGATTGAGTATATCATTGATCATGTCTTCGCTCAACTGATTGATCAGGACAATGGGAACCGTTTTTTCCTTTTCCTTCTGGAAGAAAGTCAGGATCTGTTCACCGGTATGATTCCAGCCGCAGATGATTAAATGGTCTCTTAATTTTATCTCTTCCAATCCTCGCACCTCTTTTAATTTACGTGCTACAAAAATGGATGAAATTGTAGCGGTGAAAACCGATAGTATGGTCATACCAAAAAACATGATCATCACCCCGATCACCTTGCCGCCGGTGGTAACCGGTACCTTGTCGCCATAACCAACAGTGGTCATAGTCACAAAAACGTACCAGATGGCATCGCCCAGGGCCTGAAACTGGGTGTTAAATTTGTTCTCGAATAGTATTACCAGTACGGCACCGCCAAATGCGAATACAGCGATACCCACAGCTACCCTGAACAAAGTATTCCGCAACAATAAAGATAAAAATTTTATCATGGAGATATTTTTGAATTGTATTGTTTAAATCTATTAAAATAGTGAGGATATGTCAATATAAGCGCAGAAATTGTAAAAAGGCAGTTTAGAGCGAAGTACTCCCGCAGCGCTGATCAAGCGTGACATCAATTTTTTAAAGTATTAAATATGATCAAAGGAGAAAGCATATGGAATTAGGACTTCAGCAGAGAGTAGCCGTTGTGCTGGCAGCCAGTAAAGGATTTGGCAAGGCCTGTGCACTGGCCCTGGCCAGGGAGGGGTGTAAAGTTGCTATCTGTTCCCGCGATGTACAGCAAATTCGGCAGGCGGCTGATGAAATTAAAAAGTCGACCGGTGTGGAAGTTCTGCCCGGCCGGGTGGATGTAGAGTTCAAGGATCAGATTGATTCGTTCATAGCGGACGTCCTGGCTAAATGGCAAAAAGTCGATATCCTGGTGACCAATGCCGGCGGACCGCCGGTGAAGAATTTTGAGGAGACGGTGGATCAGGAGTGGGAAAAGTATTTCAGAATAACATTTATGAGTGTGGTCTGGGCTATCAAAGCTGTGCTGCCATCGATGAAAAAACAAAACCGGGGCCGGATCATCAATATTACTTCCATGTCGGTAAAAGAGCCGATCATGAACCTGGTTTACTCCAATGCCCTGCGTCCTGCGGTAATCGGTTTAGCCAAATCTTTATCCAAAGAGGTCGGTCCGCACGGTATCACGGTGCATAATATTGCGCCCGGCTATCACCGTACCGATGGTCTGGAGCGGATAGTAAAGAAAAGAATGGAACAGGGAGAACGGCAGGCGGATATATATGCCCAATGGGAGCAGAGTACACCGCTGCGGCGTATCGGTGAACCCTCTGAATTAGCAGCGCTGGTAACTTTTTTATGCTCGGATCAGGCCGGTTACCTGACCGGCAATACTATTCAGATTGACGGGGGGAGGGTGAATGCGATAATGTAAAGGCTAAAGAAAAGGCACTTAGGCACTCTGGCACTGAGGCACTTAGTGAAAGTGATTAGTCTTTGCAAGTCCTTCAAGGTCTGGACGAATCAATCTCTGTTAGGTCATCCCGGGCTTGACCCGGGATCTATAATTAACTTGACTTTAACACTGCAGTAATATAATTTTTTGGACTAAAATAAAGTTGAAAAATTAACATATGACTAGAAAAATTATCGGTTTATTGCTGTTGGGATCAGCTTTATGCTGGGCACAGGATAAAGTTGTTCATCAGATTAAGATCGACGGTGTGATCAACCCGGTAGCCCGGGAGTTTATACTAGAATCCATCGGGCAGGCGGAAAATGATGGCGCCGAATTATTGATAATAGAAATGGATACACCGGGTGGCCTGATGGATTCGATGCATGATATTGTTAAACGGATCCTCGGTGCGGAGGTACCGGTTGCAGTTTATGTCTCCCCTTCCGGATCCCGTGCCGCTTCGGCAGGTGTATTCATTACCATGGCTGCGCATATTGCCGCCATGGCACCCGGTACCAATATCGGTTCGGCCCATCCGGTTAATCTTGGCGGAGGTTCAGACTCTTCCAGGGTGATGACTGAAAAAATCGTGAATGATGCGGTCGCCAGCATTAAATCAGTCGCCGAAAAGCGCGGACGTAATGCTGATTGGGCAGAGAAGGCTGTACGTGAAAGCGTTAATATAACAGAAACCGAAGCCCTGCAACAAAAAGTGATTGATTACGTTGTACCTGATATCGATAGTTTGTTGAAAGTCGTTGATGGCCGCGAAGTCGAAGTGTTGAGCGGGAAAAAAGTACTGCATACCAGTCATGCCCGGATCGAAGACTTCCAGATGAGCTGGCGGCAGAGGGTACTCGATATTCTCAGTAATCCGAATGTGGCCTATATTCTGATGATGATTGCCATGTCGGGTATCGCCTTTGAATTATATAATCCGGGTGCCGTGTTACCAGGTGTTATTGGAGGTATTTGCCTGGTTATGGCTTTATATTCAATGCAGACTTTGCCGGTAAATTATGCCGGTGTGCTGCTGATAATATTTGCTGTTATTTTATTCTTATTGGAAATAAAAATTGCCAGTTATGGAATTTTAACCATCGGTGGTATAATATCTTTCGTAATGGGATCACTTATGTTAATTGAAACAGATATATCTTTTTTGCAGATCAGTTGGAAGGTCATTGCCGGAGCTACCATGACTATCACCCTGTTTTTTGTGCTGGCTATCGGCCTGGTCTATAAAGCACATCGCCGCAGACCTACGACGGGCAAGGAGGGTCTGGTCGGTGAAGAGGGAGTAGCACTTACCGACCTTAATCCGGATGGGTCGGTTGAAGTGCATGGGGAGATCTGGAATGCCAGTGCCGAAGAACCCATCACCAAGGGACAAGCTGTGAAAGTCGAACAAATAGATAAAGAACGTTTGAAAATTAAAGTTAAACCAATCAAATGATATTAAGGGGGTAATATGCCTTACCTTACAAGTATTCTGGTTTTTGTTCTGATCATTCTTTTCAGCGCCATCCGCATTCTGCGCGAATACGAGCGGGGCGTAATTTTCCGTCTGGGCAGATTGATCGGCGCTAAAGGTCCCGGTTTGATCCTGCTGATCCCGGGAATCGATAAGATGGTCAAGACCAGCCTGCGCACCGTGGTCATGGATGTGCCGCCGCAGGACGTCATCACCAAGGATAACGTTTCGGTGCAGGTCAATGCCGTAATTTATTTCCGGATCATCAATCCTGAAAAGGCCGTGGTGGATGTTGAAAACTACCTGTTTGCCACCTCGCAGTTAGCCCAGACCACACTGCGCAGTATTGTCGGACAGATCGAACTGGACGAACTGCTGGCCGAACGGGATAAAATCAACCGTGAACTGCAACTAATTATTGACAAGCAATCCGATCCCTGGGGCATCAAAGTATCACTGGTTGAAGTTAAACATATCGATCTGCCGGTCGAAATGAAACGGGCCATGGCCAAACAGGCTGAAGCAGAGCGTGAACGCAGAGCCAAGGTAATTAATTCTGAAGGTGAATTTCAGGCTGCCCAAAAACTGTCTGATGCCGCTGCAATTATAGATCAGCATCCGACAGCTTTGCAATTACGTTTCCTGCAAACTTTACGCGAAGTTGCGTCAGAAAATAATTCCACTACTATTTTTCCGGTACCCATCGATCTGTTTGCACCATTTATTAAAGCCATGCAGTCGAAAACCGATAAATGACAGGCAGGATCATCACCTTGAATAAATTATACTTATTTCTGATCATTCTGGCGGTTTCGGTCCAGGGCCAGGTACTCAGTGAACCGGTTCGTCTCAGCGAGGAAAAAGAAGCCTGGCTGGACCGGGACAGCAATAAAGCGCTGAAACTGTTGCTGCAAAAGACGGGATCAGGCTCCAGCAGCCATATTGATTTTTATAATGCCGGGTATCTGTATTACCTGGATCATGACTTCGGCAAGGCGCAAACTTATCTGCGTAAGAGCCTTGAACTCAAACCGGATTTTGTCTATCCCTATCATATCCTGGCCAAAATGATGGAAGAAACAGATAACCTGGCCGGTGCCCGCGTGCAACTCGAAGATGGCCTGGAGCGGGACGAAGACAATTATTTCCTGCGCCTGGAATATGGCCGGGTGCTGCAAAAATCGGGGCGGCTGGATCAGGCCCAGGAAGTATTTGAAGACCTGCTGGACGATTATGAAAATAAAATTGAAGTCCGGGTAGGGCTGGCCAATATTTACCGGCTGCAAAAAAAATATAAACAAGCCGCAGGTCTGCTGGCCAAACAACTGGCCAATAATCCGGAAAGTACGGTGATGATCGAGCGTGCTAATATTTTCCGGGCCATGGGGGATGATAAAACAGCCGGTGAAATATTACTGCAGATCCTGCGCGAATATCCTAATTCGCCGGAATTAATGGCTTATAAGGATACTCTGGCCCTGGTCTATAATATTAAAAATATTCCGGCTCCGGCCCCGCTACCTACTTATAAATTCACCATCCAGCCCGGTGAATCCGTGGATTATAAAGTAACCTACAGTTTTATGAACCTGGGCTGGGTAAAGGTGCGCATGCGGCCGGTAGAAACTGTACTGGATAAACTGGCTTATCCGGTCACTTTTTCTGTGAATTCAAATCCCGGTCTTGATTTTCTATTATCTTTGCATCATATCTATGAATCGTACATCGATGTCCAGACGATGAATGCCATCCATTCACGTCTGTATACACCCGGAGGTGATGATTATCTGGTGCGTAGTTATTGGTTTGATTACGATCATGGAAAATTTTATGCCTTTATCATTTTTGAGGATGGCCGCTATCATTTTGTGGAAAAACACCTGCCGCGCCGGGCCCAGGACAGTACCTCTATTCTATACTTTGCCCGCGGCGTTGTTTCCAATAATAGCAACGGTATTATCACGGTGGTCATCGATGAAGAATACAAGTTCGGTTATATCACCTACCTGAATGAAAAAGAGAAAATAACCTTAGGTGAACAGGAAGTTGAGACCGTGAAAATCTTTGCCCGGGCCGATTTTGAAGGAGTAGCCGGCATGAACGGCGATGCCTGGGGGTGGTTTATGCCTCAGGATTCTTATCTGCCCTTGCAGGGTAAGTTCACGATTGTTGTCGGTTCGATTTATATCACACTGGATAAAGATACCGGGAATCAGGATTGAGCGGCTTGATTGAAAATAGGAGCATGAATCCGATGCGTATTTATCTGTCACTGTTTCTAATGACTGTGCTTTTATCCTCCTGCAGTTTAAATAAACTGGTAATCCGCCAGAGCAGCCGGCTGCTGGATTATGGAGCTCTGGCATTATATGAGGAAACAGACCTGCGGCTGGCGGAACAAGCCCTGGCCTCTAATATCATTCTGCTGGAAGGAATGGTCAAAGGGGACCCGCAAAATCCCAAACTGGTGCTGCTGACGACCCAGGCTTTGACCGGATACGCGCTGGGTTTTGCCGAAGACTCAAGTCCAGAACGAGCCAGGGTATTTTATTTACGGGCCCGTGATCTGGGGATGACCATCCTGAAACAGAATCAGCAGTTTGCTGCCGCCTTGAATGGCCCGGTGGAAGAACTGCAACTGGCCGTGCAAAATTTCAAAAAGAAGGATATACCGTTATTATTCTGGACTGGTTTCTCCTGGGCCGGCTGGATTAATCTGAGTTTGAATGATCCGCAGGCCTTCGCTGATTTGCCGAAAATTCAGATCATCATGCAGCGGGTTTTGGATCTGGATCAGACATATTTTCATGGTGCCACTCTATTGTTCTTTGGCAGTATCTGGGGAGTAAAGCCAAAAATGTTTGGCGGTGATCCGGAAAAAGCCAAGGAGTTCTTTGAGAAAAATCTGCAGATTACCAAGGGTACTTTTTTATTATCATATATTTATTATGCAAAATATTATGCCATTAAAACCCTGGATGAGGAACTTTTTGATCGATTGATAGATAAAGTAATGACCACGCCGGTTGATGTTTTACCGGAATACCGCTTATTGAATGTCATTGCCAAAGAAAAAGCACAGGGATTGCTGAGTAAGAAAGAGGATATATTCTGAGAAAGCAGCCAGATTCCCGCTTGTATTAGTTCAAACCAGGTCCCTTTTCCGCGCGGACTGACCCTGGATGTCATTCCCGATGAAGGGGATACAAGGGGTGGGTAGTAATTGCCGGGCATATCTATAACAAGAAAAACGGAGGATAAATGCGGTTTTTTATATCGATACTGATCTGGACATTACTGACCGGAATGGTGTTTGCTCAAACCATAATTAAATTTGCCACCGTGGCGCCGGAAGGTTCAACCTGGATGAATGTAATGACAGAATTCTCGCAGGCGGTAAATACCCAGACCGGCGGTCAGGTAAAGTTTAAACTGTACCCCGGCGGACAGGCAGGTGATGAGCCTGTAGTATTGCGCAAGATCAGGATCGGACAATATCACAGTGCGGGTGTTACTGGCGTGGCCCTGGGTGAAGTATTGCCCGAGGTGCGTATCCTGGATTCACCCTTCCTGTTTCGTTCCCAGGCCGAAGTCGATCATATTTCATCCAAACTGTTTGATTACTTCGCTGCCAAATTTGAAGAAAAGGGTTTCATTCTGCTGGGCTGGGTCGAAGTGGGTTTTGTATACATCTTTACAAATAAGCCGATATATGGTGTGCAGGATATGAGCGGAGTAAAAATGTGGATGTGGGAAGGGGATCCCATCGCTGAAGCTACTTTTAAATCGATCAATATCAATCCTATCCCGCTTTCGATTACCGATGTAATGACCTCGCTGCAAACCAATCTGATCAATGGAGTATATATTTCTCCCTTAGCCTGCATAGCGCTGCAGTGGAATACCAAAGTGAAATATATGCTGGATCTGCCTCTGGCCAATTCCAATGGCGCTGTTTTACTGGTTAAGAGTCAGTTCGATAAACTGGACAATCAACAAAAGCAGATTTTAAGAAACTTGTCCGCTGAATATTTTGGTAAATTAACGAAATTAAGCCGGGAAAATAATCTTCAATCGCTGGATATTATCAAAAAGAATGGTATTCAGTTTACCCAGGTTAAAGATAAAGCAGAGATAGAGAAGTATTATCAGGCTGGTAAAGCGGCCCGGCGGATGCTGATCGGTAAATTATATGATGAGAATTTCCTGAATCAGGTCGAATCCGATTTAGAACAATTCCGGAAGCAGAATCCAACCCCGGCAAGCAATTAATAAAGATCAATTGCCGCCGTTCAAAGATCCGTCTGAATTTAATTTCATCCGGACATTAATGTATCTTTTTAGCTAACTGGATGTAATCTCCCAAGTATATGTGAGCTTTCCAGTACCACCAGGTCTTTCTTCAACTTTTGCCCGGTACTGTCTTTGGCAGCCTGCCCGGGTACGGCTGGATCATCCGGATCCGGTTCTTTGGCCCGTTCCTGGCGGCGTTTTTCTTCCTGCAGCGAAATTTCCTTTTGTTCGGAGCGTACCTTGAGTTCATCCATGGATTTGAGCAAATCGCCATACTCCCGGTTTTTGGACAGGCGCACTCCCGAGCGGGTTTTAATCAGCGGAAAGATTTTAGAGAGCGTACTCAAGGTATCATACTTCAGCGGTTCAATTTTATCCCACATCAGGGCGCGGCCGCTGGCACTCTCGCCGATGTCCATCAGGGTGAACCGGGAAGGAAAGGTGATATCGGGAATCACCCCGAGATTCTGGGTACTGCCGCCATTGATCCGGTAAAATTTCGATACGGTCAGTTTTATCTGGCCGGCCCTTTTGGGCAGATCGGGCAGGAACTGATTCAGGTCGACCGGATTTTGAACAGTGCCTTTGCCAAAAGTCTGACTGCCGATCACGATACCACGGCGATAATCCTGAATAGCCGCGGCAAATATCTCCGAGGCCGAAGCGCTCAAGCGGTCAACAATAACAACCAGGGGACCTTTGTACAACTCCTGTTCATCATTATCCCATTCAACATTGAGCCGGCCGGTACTATTACGCACCTGTACCACCGGCCCCTTTTCTATGAATAATCCGGTTAAATCCACGGCTTCATTGAGATAACCTCCGCCGTTTCCGCGCAGATCCAGGATGACACCATCCAGTTTAGCGGGATTGAAATCCTGCAGAATTCTGCGAACATCCCGGGTAGTGCTGTTAAAATTCGGATCTTTGCTGCGGAAAGCATCGTAGTTAGAATAAAAAGTCGGAATGTCAATCAGGGCAATATTATATTTTTTTCCTTCATGCTCGACTTCCATCAATTCGCCGCGGGGCGATTGATCTTCCAGTTTTATTTTTTCACGTATCAGTGAAATTGTATCGGCAGAAGCGTCGGCAGCAGATCCGGCCCTTAGTAATTCCAGGCGGACAAGGGTCTGTTTCGGGCCGCGGATTAATTGTACCACATCGTCCAGACGCCAGCCGATAACTTCGACCATATTACCGTCCTGTCCCTGCCCGACCCCGGTGATACGGTCGTTGACATGCAGTTGAGCGCTTTTATCGGCCGGACCGCCGACGATGATCTCGGAAACAACTGTATAATCGTCATCGGTGGATAATCGTGCTCCGATCCCTTCAAACTCCTGATTCAACTGGATTTTAAAATTATCAAAATTTTTCGGTGAAAAATAATTGGTGTGCGGATCAAATGATTCACAAAACACATTTTCAATGAATTGAAATACATCTTCACTCTGCAACTGGCGAATATTTTTTTCCTGGTTCTGGTAGCGTTTTTTCAATATTTCAATGATTCCCGCATCATCCTTCCCGGCCAGTTTCAGATTGAGTGCTTCATTTTCCAGCCGTTTGCGCCAGAGTTCATCCAGAGACTTCGGTTGATTTGGCCCAGGGACTGCGGTCCCGGTCAAGTTCCATATATTCATCATTGCTGAAATCGAATGGTTGTTCCACCCGGGTATAAATATAATTCAGTCTTTGCACAAAGCGTTCCTGGAAGACATTAAACATCTCATAGGCCGGCTGCATATAACCATCCAGAAAATAATCATCGAACTGCAGACGCTGTTTTTGAAAAGATTCAATATCCGATTCCAGGAAGTACAGACGGTTTGGATCGAGTGTTTCCAGATAATTGTCGAAGGTGGTGGCCGAGAGTGAATCGTCAACAGTACGCTGCAGATAATGTCTGTGGGTCAGAATCCTGGTGATCAGCTGTGCGACCTTGCGATGCTGGACCTCAGGTTCCAGGATGGTAATCGCCGCTGCTTTACCATTACTTTTACCCGGCGCTGGTAGTGGATAAATCAGCGCAAACAGGGACAGAAGAATAAATGTTTTAATCATGTACGGGACCTTACTTTTATTACCATAAGAACTACACACAGGCTTAAAATGTTTCCGGTCAGCAAATATACATTTAATCGCTAATAATCTCTAAAATATTTTAGTTGCAACAGCCACTTATTTTGTATATTCGGTCAAAATTCGGAATTATTACCGGGTATTTTATGCTTTTGAAGCGATCTTGCGTTTTATTCTTGCTTGTTTTTGTTTTAGATGATAAAATCCGCAGATATACTGCAGTGCTGATGGTTAGAAAGACAGGTGGAGTAACAATATGAATCCGATTAAATCTAGGCTATTTCTGGATCGTTTTCTTGATTATATAAAATATGATACGCAATCAAGTGAAAATTCCGATACATATCCCAGTACATTAAAACAACTGGAATTATGCAAACGCCTGGTACAGGACCTGTGGGAACTGGGCCTGCATGAAATTGAAATGACTGAACACGGGTACGTTTTTGCCACTTTATTATCCAACGTAAACCACCCTGTACCAACCATCGGTTTTATGGGCCACGTGGATACTTCCCCTGAAGTGAGCGGTGCCAATGTGAACCCGGTCATTCATAAAAAATACAAAGGCGGAGATATCGTTTTAAGAAAAGATAAAAATCAGGTAATTGAATTCAGTAACAATCCTGCGCTGAGAGACTGTCTGGGCCATGACCTTATAACCACGGATGGTACGACTCTACTGGGCGCTGATGACAAAGCCGGCATAGCGGAAATAATCGGTGCCATGCAATACATGATCGAGAATCCCGTCATTCAGCACGGTAAAATCAGGATCGGTTTTACCGTGGATGAGGAGGTCGGCGAGGGTACCAAACACCTGGATATTAAAAAATTCGGTGCGCAATATGCTTATACCGTTGATGGTGAAACTGCCGGCGAGATCGAAATGGAAACTTTTTGTGCCGATACGGCTATCGTTACGATCAAAGGGGTCAATGTCCATCCCGGTTATGCCAGGGACCGGATGGTGAACGGTATAAAAATTGCCTCGGAGTTTATTGCCAAATTGCCCAAAGACTGCATGTCGCCGGAAACTACGGATGGACGTGAAGGCTATCTGCACCCGCACTCGGTCAAAGGTTCGGTGGAACAAACAGTGATTACCTTTCTGGTCAGGGATTTCGAAGAGGAAGGGCTCAAAGAAAAAGAAAATTTTCTGGACATGCTTTGCAATAAATTCAAGACTAAATATCCCCAGGCCAGTTTGACTTTAACAATAAAAGAATCCTACCGCAATATGCGGCAGATCCTGGATAAATATCCGCTGGTGGTGGAATATGCTCTGGAAGCCGTTCGCCGCACCGGGATCCAGCCAAAGAAATCTTTCATCCGCGGCGGAACGGATGGAGCGCGGTTATCTTTTGCCGGTCTGCCCACGCCCAATATTTTTGCCGGCGGTCATAATTTTCACAGCAAAAAGGAGTGGATCTCAGTTCAGGATATGCAGCGCGCTGTGGAAACAATTGTAAATCTTTGCACCATCTGGGCTGAGAAAAGCCTTTATCGGACAGGCTCCTGAGCAAAAATTCAATAAGCCATAACGGATCCTCCCCATGCGTCTGTTGAAAATTGAACAACTGAGCAAAGAGGTGATATCTCTTTACTGGGACGACGGTAAACAGTATGCCTGTTTCATTAAAAAACTGCGGGCACAGTGCCCCTGTGCGATCTGCCGCCAGGAAAAGGAAAATAAAAATCCGCTTAAAGTACTCGCCGCCGATCCGCCGGATCTCGAATTGCTGGGCTGGCACTGGATAGGACGTTATGCCGTATCGCTGCAGTGGAGCGACCGTCATGATACCGGGATTTATACTTATGATTATCTGAGGAAGTTGTGTGAGGATGAACAAAGTACCTGAGTTCCTGAGTTCCTGAGTTCCTGAGTACCTGAGTACCTGAGTACCTGAGTACCTGAGTAAAATAGGTAAATTTAATATTTTTTTTGGATTGATAGAATCATGTTTATTATCAAATACTCGAGACTAAGGTACTAAGGAACTAAGGAACTCAGGAACTCAAGTAAACTGACTTGATTAACAGAATATAATTCCACAGTTATATGATTTTTGTCACACCTTTGTCTGAGAAATAATCTAATTTAGTATTGGTTGACCGCCGAAGTGTTACATCTTGATTTTAATAACCCATTTGCTTACTTTGATTGAAGCACAGGAGTAGTATGCAGGAACGAATCATAGAGATTCTGGTGTATCTGTTGAGCGAATTGAACCGCGAGCGTGCCTATAAGAATAAGGTAAGTCTGACTAATGCTCTGACAATGAAGGGATACACCGAGACAGAAATTAATCTGGCTTTTGCCTGGATCTTCAATCATTTACGACGTCCCATCACAGGCAAAGGGGATCAGGAGCATTCATTCAGCGATGATATGGATCATTTTGCGGATGCAGATCAACTGATCATTTCCCCCGAGGCCTACGGTTACCTTTTACACCTGCTGGATCTGGGTATTATGAAGGATAACGATGTGGAGATGTTTGTTGAACGGGCCCTGGCCTTTGGCAAGGATGCCATCAATGTCGATGATCTGAAATCCATCGTGGCTACGATTATTTTTGGCATGGAAAACCGGTCGTCCTTTAATGGTTATTCCATGTCCCAGGCCCCGGATCTGCCCATTCAGTAAACATATCCGTGGATGATTTTAAAATAACCGGGTTAGAAGTATTTTTTACGGCTAAATAATTTCCGGACCCACTTTGATTCTGATTGAACAGATAATAGCTGAAATCTCGAAAAAAAAATCCTGCCTTTTTCTCATTGCATTCGAAAATCCGGTCTTAAGACCGGTCGTAAGACCGATCTTAAGATCGGCATACTTCTTGTACTGTTATATTGCGGTTTATCAGTTGAATTTATATTTTCTAAAGAAAGAAATATATTTTCAGGAAAGTTAGTAGTAATCTACAGATGGAAGCAGTTTAAGCAAGGATATTTATGGAAACGAAGTCGCTGGTTATTGTTGAATCGCCGAGTAAAGCTAAAACCATTAACAAATATCTGGGTAAGAATTTCAAAGTTGAAGCATCGGTGGGGCATATCATCGATTTGCCTAAGAGCAAATTCGGTGTCAACATCGAGCAAGGTTTCAAACCACAATATATCAAGATACGCGGCAAAGAAAAAATCATCAAGCATTTAAAAAGTATAGCAGCCAAGGTTGATAAAGTATACCTGGCCACCGACCCCGATCGCGAAGGCGAAGCTATTGCCTATCATATATTTTCGATTCTGGAGCGGGATAAAAAAGATGTCAAGCGGGTGGAATTCAATGAAATTACCAAGCAGGCAATTAGCGAGGCTTTTGAAACTCCCCGGGAAATAGATATGGCCATGGTTTACTCCCAGCAGGCCAGAAGGGTACTGGACCGGATCGTTGGTTACCAGGTCAGCCCGATCCTGTGGAAGACGATCTATCGCGGACTCAGTGCCGGCCGGGTTCAGTCCGTGGCTCTGCGGCTGATCTGCGAGCGGGAAGAGAGTATCCGCCAGTTTAAGCCCGAAGAATACTGGACGATTAAGATTCTGGTCCGCGGAAAACCCGAGACCCCCTTCTGGGCGAAATTGGTCAAAATCCAGACCGGTGCTGATCAGCCGGCAATTAAAGCAGAGATCAAAAATGAAGCAGAAGCATCCGGGCATGTTGAACGAATTAAAAAATCAAATCTCTCGATTCTGGAACTGACCACCAAAAGACTGAAAAAAACTCCGGCTCCGCCATTTATCACCAGTACGCTGCAGCAAGCAGCTGCCCGTTTGCTGCGCTATTCCACCAGCCGGATTATGCGCATCGCCCAGCAACTGTACGAGGGGGTGGAAATTCCCGGTAAAGACAGCGTCGGCCTGATAACCTACATGCGCACCGATTCAACACGGATCAGCAATGAGGCGATCCAGGCAGCCCGGCAAATGATCCAGCATGATTACGGCAAGGAATATCTGCCGGAACATGCCCGCCATTACCGCAGCAAAAAATCCGCCCAGGATGCCCACGAGGCCATACGTCCGACCTATCTCGATTCTGATTATAATCCTGAGAAACTGAAAAAGCACCTGTCGCCAGAACAGTATAAATTATATGATCTGATCTGGAAACGTTTTGTGGCCTGCCAGATGCAGGAAGCGCTCTTTGACAAAACCGTGGTGGATATCGGCGGGAACGAATATTTGTTCCGCGCCGAGGGCGAGACCCAGGTGTTCGACGGTTATCTGAAAGTCTTCGATGCCAGCACCCTGGAGAAAGAAAATGGCGAAGATAGCGAGTCGGTCACCATACCGGCCGGATTACATAAACATGAACCTTTGCAGTTACAGGATCTGGATTCCAAACAAAATTTTACCAAACCGCCGGCCCGCTTTATGGAAAGTTCACTGGTCAAGGAACTGGACCGGCTGGGCATTGGCCGTCCCAGTACCTATGCCCAGATCATTTACACCATCCTGGCCCGGAAATATGTGGAGAAAAAAGAAAATAAACTGTGGGCTACCGAACTGGGTGAAACGGTCAATAAAATTCTGGTTAACAATTTTCCGGATATTTTTAATGTGACTTTCACTGCGGAGATGGAAGACGAGTTGGATAAAATTGCCGCCCATAAATTGAAGTATGAAGAAGTGATGCATAATTTTTATCAACCCTTTACCGTCTCCATGCAGAAGGCGCAGACCCAGCGCGAGCAGATCAAATCGGAATTACAGGAAGAAACCAATACCGTCTGCGAACTGTGCGGAAAACCGATGATCATCCGCTGGGGGCGTAATGGCAGATTTATGGCCTGCAGCGGTTATCCGGATTGCAAAAATACCAAACCGCTGAACGGCGAAGATGAGCCCAAGGAAAGCAATGAAGTCTGCGAAAAATGCGGCAATCCGATGATCTATAAAGTCGGCCGTTATGGCCGGTTTTTAGCCTGTTCCAATTATCCGGCCTGTAAAAACACCAAGGCCATCCCCCTGGGGATCAAGTGTCCCAAACCCGGCTGCGGCGGCGATGTTATCCAGCGCCGCAGTAAGAAAGGGAAATTATTCTATGGCTGCTCACGCTATCCCAACTGTGATTTTGTCAGCTGGGATAAACCGGTAAACAGTTCCTGCAGCAGTTGCGGCCATCCGTATCTGCTGGAAAAATACAGCAAAGCCAAGGGGAACTTTTTGCTGTGTCCGGAATGTAAAACTAGTAGTGTGGTAATCAAGAACGAGGCTTAATGCATCGTTTTATCCGCGAGTATATCAAATATATCAAACTGGAACGACGGTATTCCGAACATACGGTTGATTCTTACCAGAATGATTTAGTGCAATTCGAATCATTCCTGCAGCGGCAGTTGAAGCAGGAAACAGCAGACTGGTCGGCCGTGGACCGCCGGATCATCCGCGAGTATCTGGGCTGGCTGGCCTCACGCAACCTGCGCAAGATCAGCATTGCCCGCAAACTGGCAGCGGTTAAATCGTTTTATACTTTCCTGGGCCGGCAGCAACTGAACAGCAAAAATCCAACCCTGGCAGTTAAAACACCCCGTTTCGAAAAACATCTGCCCGAATTTATCTCGGTCGAGAATATGACCGAAATCCTGAAGATGCCGGCCGAAAATACTTTCGAGGGAATCCGCGACCGCACAATTGTGGAATTATTTTATGCCTCCGGGATTCGCCGCGCTGAATTAATGGCCCTGGAACTGAAGGATCTGCTGAGCGAACAGGGTTTGATCCGGGTGCTGGGCAAGGGCGAAAAGGAACGGGTGGTACCCATCGGCAGTTATGCCATTAACTGCCTGGATCATTACCTGCCGCTGCGTGCGCAGCAGGTACGGCCGGGCGTGGAAAATGTCTTTATCCTGGAATCCGGGCAACCCATGTATGCCATGGCGATTTATCGCGTCATCGGTAAATATTTGCAAAAAATATCCGATATTAAGAAGAAGAGCCCGCACGTATTGCGGCACTCTTTTGCCACGCATCTGATGAATCAGGGAGCGGATATCCGGGCCGTGAAAGATCTGCTGGGACATGCCAATTTATCCACCACTCAAATATATACTCATACATCCATTGATCATTTGAAAAAAATTTATGCCCGGGCTCATCCGGGCGGTTCAGAAAAATCTCAAAAGCAAAGAAGGAGGGATTCATGAATCTTTCGATCACCGCCAGAGGTTACAAAGTACCGGAACGTGTAAAGAAATATATCAGTGAAAAAATTGATCGTAAGAACCGGATGTACGAAGGTGTCCTGGATACCGAGGTGGTTCTCTCTTATGAAAAACAGGTCCAGATCGTGGACCTGAAGGTCAAGATGTATAATAAGGTTATCATAGTCAGCGAAAAAAGCGAGGATATATTCAAGTCGATCGATCTGGCGCTGGACAATCTGGCCCGCCAGATCAAACGGCATAAAGAGAAACAGCGTGATTTCAAAGCACGCGCGGTCAGGGAAAATGAATTCATGGAGTGAGCGGGTGGGTCAACTCTGATTCATGATGGGCATCCCGGGTGATGCCCATTATTTTTTAGATTTTCACCGGGCAAATAGGTATATTATCGCTTAAGAAATTTGAGGGAGATTAATAGTAGAAGAAAAATGGCTTCTATTGATTTTATCACGGTTCGGAATTTCTATAAGGATAATAAAGAACGGTTGAAATTATCCCTGGTCAACTCCGAGAATGGTTTCAGCCGGCGTATCACTATGAGCGATACGCACAGACCCGGTCTGGCTCTGGCCGGTTTTGTCGACCTGTTTACCTATGACCGCATACAAATTTTAGGCAATACGGAAATAAGATATCTCAATACTCTCAGCGAAGATCAACTGAACCATTCCATTGACCGCTTTATTGAATTTGAAATTCCCTGCATCATTGTCACCAATGGCAATTCTTTGCCCCCTTACCTGGTGCAGGCGGCGGTACGCAGATATATTTCCATCTTCAGCACCCCTTTGAGCACGACCAATCTGAACCACCTGATGGGCGATTATCTGGATCTTAAATTTGCCCCGACCATTTCAGTGCATGGTTCGCTGGTGGATGTATACGGTGTCGGTTTGCTGTTCACCGGCCGCAGCGGCATCGGCAAGAGTGAAGTTGCCCTGGACCTGGTGGAGCGCGGCCATCGTCTGGTCGCCGATGACCTGGTGATGATCACCCGCACGGCCGATGATGTTCTGACCGGCAAGGGCACCGAACTGGCTGAACATCACATTGAATTACGCGGTCTGGGCATCATTGACATTAAAAAAATATTCGGTATCCGCAGCGTCCGCCTGCGCAAACGGCTGGAGGTGGAAGTACACCTGGTCGATTGGGATTCGAAAATAACGTTCGAAAGAACCGGTCTGCAGGAAAGTACGGTCACGATCCTGGATGTGCCCATCGCCAAGATCGTACTGCCGATCAATCCGGGTAAAAACATGACGGTTATTTCGGAAACCATTGCCATGAACCAGTTATTGAAATCGCATGGTTATCATACCGCCAAGGAATTTGACCAGCGCCTGAAAAATTATATGAAGAATAAGATGACCGGCAAAAACCAGTCACCCGGGGATACCTGGTCAAAAGATTTTGAATGAAGACGATTTCGACTTTTATAATTGCCCACGAAGATTTTGCTGCAGCTATACTACGAACGGTTGAAAAGGTGTTAGGTCCACAGCAGGGAGTATTTACTTTTTCCAACCAGCAGGATGCTTTAGCGGTACTGCTGCAAAAAATACTCAAGCAGATCAAAGAACAACAGGCTGAAAAAGTGGTGGTCTTTATCGATCTGAAAGGCGGGAGTTGCTGGAATCTGGCCGGAATGTTGCGTCAGCAGTATCCGCAGTTGACCGCCATTGCCGGTGTAAATCTGCCGATGTTGATTTCCTACTTTAATTACCGGAACGAGCTCGCTTTCGATGATCTGCTCGATAAAGCAATACTTGACGGCAGCAAGGGTATCACGCGTTTAGAGGTTTGAAACGCAATGAAGGTGCAATTAATACGTATTGACGACCGGCTGATACACGGGCAGGTTGTTTTGAGCTGGGCTAAACATTTGAAGAGTAAGCGTATCCTGTTATGTGATAACGCTGTAGCCGCTAATGAATGGGAAAAACAGTTATATTTAACCTGTGTACCGGGTAATCTTCAGGCTATTATCCTGGGTACCGGAGATACCAGGGATTTTTTATCCCGCGAACAGGCGAATCTGGACAAAACCATTATCCTGGTGAAGTCACCGCAGGTTTTACTGGAGTTAACCGAGAATGGATTTGCACCCGACGAAGCTAATTTAGGCGGTATGCACTATGCCGAAGACCGCCGGAAATATCTGCCGTATGTTTTTTTAGCTCCCCGGGATGTCGAAGATCTACGAACCCTGATCCAAAAAGGAATTTCGATCTACTGCCAGGAAGTTCCCACGGCGAAGAAGTATAATATATTGGAGGTGTTGGGGAATAAGAAATAAGGCACTGAGGCACTAAGGCACAAAGGACGACAGAGGGACAGAGATACAAAGGGCACAGAGGAATATAGCACAAGGCACTAAGGCACTTAGTTCCCCCTTAATAAAGAGGGTAAGGGGGTTGTTTCAGGAAGGGTAATGGTTAAAGTCGGAGCGTCTGGCGCTGTGACAGACTGTAGGATCTACCGCTCAGGACAGAGGCAAAGGATTGTAGGAGGCGCTTCCCAGCGCCGATTGAGACGACCCATGCTATGTCCCCTACCCTTATATAGTAAGGGTAAGGATTCAAGGGTCGTGGGCTTCAGCGCCGAAAGAAACTCAAAATGGTGAGGAAAACATGTTAAAACAACATTATTGATAACAGGGATACTGATCTATATTCTATTGCCGGGCAGTTGTAATACGGTTTCAAAATCCGGTTCGGATGAATTCACCATCCGTACCGGCGTTAATGTAAGCCACTGGCTGTCGCAAAGTGATGCGCGGGGCACCGAGCGGCTGAACTATATTACCAAAGCAGACTTTGATACCATCGCCGCCATGGGTTTCGATCATGTGCGCATTCCGGTTGACGAAGTTCAGTTATGGGATTCACTCGGCCAAAAAGAAAACGAAGGCTGGACATTACTGCATAATGCGATCAAGTGGGCTTTGCAGGCCAATCTGCGGGTGATTGTGGATTTGCATATTATCCGCTCGCATCATTTTATTGCCGCCAGCAATCCCCTCTGGACTGATCCGGCCGAACAGGAAAAACTGGTCGGACTGTGGCGCCAATTGTCTGCAGAAATGCGTCAATATCCCAATAATAAACTGGCCTATGAAATTCTGAACGAAGCGGTAGCCGACAATCCGCAGGATTGGAACAACCTGTTTAATAAAGTACTGGCCGATATCCGTTTGCGGGAGCCGGACCGAAAAGTAGTACTCGGTTCGAACCGCTGGCAGATTCCCGATACTTTCCCCGATTTAAAAATTCCCGGGAATGACCGTAATATCATTCTGAGTTTTCATTTTTATACACCGATGGCGTTGACTCACCACCTGGCGTCCTGGTCGCCCATTGCCGAATATTCCGGAGCGGTCAATTATCCCGGATGGATCGTCGATACATTGAATTATCGTAACCTGTCGGCCGCGACGGTAGCGGTGATGAGAAGTTATGCCAACGGTTATTTTGATCATGATGTGCTGACAAAGGTTATGTCTCCGGCCATCAAGGTGGCCAGAGAAAATAATCTGCCGTTATATTGCGGGGAGTATGGCGTGTATCCCACCATTCCCGAAGACCTGCGGCTGCGCTGGTACAGCGACGTCTGCACTATTTTTAATGAGAACAAAATCGCTTACAGTCACTGGTGTTATAAAGGGGATTTTCCGGTGGTGGATAAGCAGGGGGCCCGGGATCAGAAACTGGTGGCGGTGTTGACGGAGAAGTAAAAAGGCACTTAGGCACTCCGGCCCTGAGGCACAGAGTGTCCCCTAGACTCCGCGCGGGGACCGCAAACCGGTCGTCGAGCGGAGTCGAGACGACCCTGATGCGGCAAACAGGGTGGGGATTATAACAGATAAACTGTTGCGTTCAGAAAAAATATAGCGGATATTAATAATAGATTTTCCATTAAGACGTTAGGTGATTTAAATAATTTCAATCCCTGATGTAAACATTGGGATTGGATTTGAGGTAGGAGGAATCATGAAATCTTCAAAGATTCTCTTCATTATTATTTCTGCTCTTTTTTTATTATTTTATTTTCATGTGGACAGGGAACCAACAACGCAGATCAGAATTTCAGTGAATTACAATATTTACATACGATTTATGGTGGGTGTAACGGGAAAAGTATACAAAATATCAGCCAAATTGTCTCCGAATTTAAAAATGATACCGTGTATTATTCTATAAATGATGATATCCTGAAGATTTCGATCGGCATGAATTATAACTGTGCTGCGTACTTTGAAGTAGCCCAGTATCTGGAAAATCAAAACCTGGAAATTACATTAAATGATACAACATTTGGTACAGCCAAATGTATTTGTTATTATAATTTTGATATTTATTTTTCCGGTTATAATTATAATCCTTATTATTTAAAAATTTATCTTTATAAACGCGGACAGGCCAGCAAGATAGTTTATTCGCTGATATTATTATCGAATGAGAGAATGATGCCGCAATCGGTAAAGAAGTACCTGAGTCCCTGAGTTCCTAAGCCAGAAGAACGAATTGAATTTCCCCTCTGGAGAGGGGTGGACGCCGAAGCCGGACGGGGTGTGTGGATTCTAAGGCCAAAGGTAAAAGGGTAAAGGGAAAAGAAGTTCCTGGCGTCTTAAAGTATCTTACCCCGTCCTTTGTGTTTAAAAAAGCAAAACGCAGAGGGCGCAAAGGTCTTCGACGCAAAGAACGCAGAGTAAGAATACTTTCTGGGGATCCATATATGAAAAAAACATTTTCGTTATTTTTGATAATCTTTTTATTCACAAGCACCACAATTACATACAGCAATCCTGCAGTACAACACATCCGTGTGATGAAAGATACCGTCGGGCAATACGAAAAATTCGAAGCGGTATTTGATTTGAATACGGTTTATAACAATCCCTTCGATCCGGAAGAGATCGATATTATGGTCACTTATACAGCGCCCTCAGGAAAAATATGGAATATCCCTGCTTTCTATTACTATGCACATTCATTATGGATGCTTCGGTTTTCGCCCGATGAAACCGGTTCGTGGACTTATTTTCTAAAAGTAAAGGATAAGACCGGCAGTACAAGCAGTCAGGCCGATACCTTCCAGGTAATTCCTTCCAAATATCATGGTCCGCTGCGAATTGCTGACGGCCAATCACCGTTACCTGGAACATACCGACGGCACCCCTTTTTACGGAGTGGGCATGTGGTACAACAGTGCTTTGATTCCTCCGGGCTGGGGTGACCGGGGGGAAAATCCGCGTGAGGATCTGGATCAATTGAAAGAGGTTGGAGTCAACTTTATCAGTGCGGTGATGATGCCCCTGGAAACTATCGGCAGCGGTGTCGGGCGTTATGATCAGGGCGTCTGCGAGCGGGTTGATAATCTGGTAAAATGGTGTGAAGAGAAGGATCTTATTTTAAGTCTGAATATCTGGTTCCATTCCTATCTGTCGGAGACGGTCTGGCCGGGATTCAACAAGCGCTGGTATACCAATCCCTACCAGTTTGTCTGTGCGGCCAAAGATTTCTTTAAAAGTAAGGAATCCTGGACGTACCAGGAAAAATTGTACCGCTATATCATTGCCCGCTGGGCTTATAGCCGGGCGCTGGGGATCTGGTTTATCGTCGATGAAGTCAACGGCACCGACGGCTGGGCGCATGGTGATACCATGGACGCTGCCAGGTGGGCGCGAAAGGTTCATGATTATTTTAAAGCCAACGATCCGTATGGTCATCTAACCACCGGCACCCGCAGCGGCGGGAGTCAGGAATTCTGGTATGAAGGGTATAAGATTTTCGATCTGGCCGCGCGGGAGATCTATGAAGGGCAGGGATTTCCCATACTGCAGGACGGGAAGATCGATCCCGGCGATGTACATCCTTTGAAATTGAGTTATATGAATTATGTCACCGAGATCCGCAAACTGTGGAAAGGGTATCAGAAACCGGTAATCATGGGTGAGACCGGCTGGGATCATACCTTTTATGAACCCGGCATGCCGGGGTATCTGGCCCTTTATCATAATGCCCTGTGGGCGGGACTGGCTACCGGTATGGCCATGACGCCGTTCTGGTGGGCCTATTCCGATTATCTGAATGACAACCTGGTCACCCATCAATTGACCAGCATAAATCGTTTTGCAGCTACCATACCATTTTCCAAACTGACAAATGTTGCTGTCGTTGAAGTTAAAGCATCGGAAGGGGACGCCTTTGCCATGAAGAGCGATCAACTTATTTTTGGCTGGGTGGTGAATCCTGACTCCGATGTATCAGGTGCGAAAGTAAATGTTTCGTCACTGGTTGATGGTGATTATAATTTGAAGTTATATCACACCTGGGGTGGCCGGTTCTTCCATGAGCAGAAGGTGACTGTGAAGAACGGATCAGTGGAATTTAAAATCCCCGTACTGAAGATTGAGGACGGCCGGGGTCAATATGTAGGCCAGGACGTTGCGTTCACGTTAAAACCTATCAATTAATTTCAGGTTTAAAGGCCAAAGGTCAAAGGCAAAGGGCCAAAGATAAAGATTTTCTTTATCCTTTATCCTTTTTCCTTCAGCCTTTTATTTTCATGTGCTTCAGATCAATGTTTTAAAAATAAATAATAAATATCTTACCTGTAGTCTGAATCCAGCCGATTTATATAATAAATACCGACTTAGGAGGGGTGTATCATGAAAAAGAATGTTCATGTATTTGGGATTTGGAATTTGGATTATTTGGTATTTTACTGCAATTCACTTTTCTCTCAGGCGATCATCGTCGACCACACCTGTACCAACATTTACAATATTCCAATAAGTGCAGTGGAAACAGCCAAAGCGCAATTGCATATCGGTTACGGTCATACCTCCCATGGCAATCAGCTTATTGCCGGCATGAACGGTCTGGTCGGTTTCATGAACAGCAAGGGCGGTTATACCGATAATTTATTTGCCTGGAATCATGAAGGAACCGACGGTGCGCTGCATTTATTTGAAGGGGATCAGTATGGTAGCGGCGATCTGGACCATGATGCCGGTTACGATACCGCCTGGGTTGCCGAGACGCGGGCTTATTTAGGGGTACCCGATCTGCTGGGTCGCGGCAGCAATCATCCCGAGATGAACGTGATCATCTGGTCCTGGTGCGGGCAGTTGTCCGGCTATCCCGCGGAAGCAGTATCCGGATATTATCTGGACCGGATGAATCAACTGGAGTTGGATTATTCCGGGGTGAAATTCGTTTACATGACCGGTCATTCCGACGGTTCCGGTCTGGACGGTACTTTGCATATCAACAATCAGCAGATCCGGCAGTACTGTATAGACAACAATAAGATATTGTATGACTTTTACGATATAGAATGTTATGATCCGGACGGCAACTATTTCGGCGACAAGCATGTCAACGACGCCTGTGATTATGACGGCGGCGGCAACTGGGCCGCTGGAGTGGCAGGCTGCGCACAGCGAGGGGGTGGACTGGTACGATTGCAGTCCCGACCATACCCAGCCGTTGAACGGAAATTTAAAGGCCTATGCCGCCTGGTGGTTATGGGCGCGGCTGGCCGGGTGGGATGGGCAGGCTTCTGGCGTATAGCCGCAGGTTACCGGCAGGGTCTACAGCCGGACACGCCGGTATTGGAGCAGAATTATCCGAATCCTTTCAATTCAAGCACCAAATTCCAATATCTCAATAACCAAAACTGACTTTGTTACATTGGCAATTTATAACCTGCAAGGGCAAAAGGTGGCCACGCTGGTGGAAGGGGAACAGGAAGCGGGATTCATACCATACATTTTGATGCTTCCAATCTGGCCAGCGGAATATATTTTTACCAGTTACAAGATCTGATTTTGTGCAGGTGAGGAGGTTTACAGTTTTGAAATAAAAGTAAAAGCGCAATTGTAATTGGTCCCCTTAATAATTGTCATAGGTACCTGAGTAGACAGGCCTTCGGCGACCTGCCCATTGAGTACCTGAGATCTCTGTATAACCCACCCCGCCCCCCTCCCTGTCCGGCATTTCGCGGACGAGGAGGGGCAGTTTAAAGTTCATCGGTATATATACACTGAAAAAATGACATACGTGATCGTATGTTAGCGGGAGTCTTTAACTTAGTGCCTAAGTGCCGGAGTGCCTGCCTTACGGCAGGTCTACGCTATCGCTCCGACTTCAGTGCCTTTTCTTTGTCCTCTGGTCTCTGTCCCTTTATTCTTTAATTTCAATTTGCAGAATACCTCTCAGAACTTTATATTTAATCGAAATATGGCGCTTTAGCTCAGCAGGTAGAGCAACGGACTGAAAATCCGTGTGTCCCCAGTTCGATTCTGGGAGGCGCCACCGTTGATAAACAAGGACTTACGGGAAATCTCGTAAGTCCTTTTTTTGTGGGTAGTAACAAATAGGTAACGTTATTTCGCACCTGTGTAAAATTCTTCCAGCCGTTTTACTGCATTAAAACGATCATCTTTAGAGAGTGCGTATAGATCAGAGTTGTTTTAATATCCTGGTGGCCCAACAATTCCTGTATCACCTTGATGTTTACATTGTTCTGGACCAACCAGCTGGCGTATGTATGGCGAAGATCATGAAACTTGAATTCCGTCAGGCCGAGTTTGTCAGCCAGGTGTCTGAATCGCGCTGTTGTCTTATGAATATCCCTGGTCCCAGGAGCCACATACTGATTTTTCTTTTTAAGTGAATTAAGATAATCAGCCAGATTTTGTGGAATCGGCACACTGCGCTCCTTCGATCCTTTTCCTTCGATTTTAATCATATTATTTCGAAGGTCGACATTTGACCATTTTAACTGCGCAACCTCGCTGATCCTGGCCCCACTGAACAGGGAGACCATGACGTAATGGAATAAAGGAGTGTCATAAGATTCCCTGAGCAGAAGTTCCGCCTGATCCCTGGTAAAGAAGCGGGGCTTGGTCTTAGGCACGGGTAACTTCTTGACCTCTTTAAAAGGATTCTTCCCCAGATACTCATACTTTACGGCCAAGGAGAATGCAGTGGACAGGTGCCGCAACTCAATATTGACACCGCTGTTGGCAAATTTCCTATCCAGGCTCAGGTATTTTTTGTAGCGTTCAATCAACCTGCTGTCGATATCCGAGATGTATATCTCACCGCAGAATGCTCTAAAATTATTATGCACCAGTTTCTCCCGCTCGACAGTACGGGGAGATTTATTTATCTTCGCATAATCTATGACCTCATCCAGAAGGGAGGAAAGTTTCATCTTAGCCTGTGGTGAATAATTAGAATGGAAAAATTTCCCATTGTTTAATTCATATTCAATCTGGGTTTTGATTTTTTCCGCATCCCGCCTTGATTCCGTATGCAGTGAACGTTTAACCAGTTTACCGGCTTTCCTGAAATACAGGTAGTAGACATTACCTTCTTTTCGGAGTGAAGCCATAGTATAATCCCTTTAAATAAAAAGGCACCTCATCAGGTGCCCGTTGCTAATTTTGGTTGTGTACTATTTAAAATTTTTTTTGCTGTCTCTGCGACAGCCTGTAGTGCATAGTTTTTGTTCTCCTTTATAAGATTTTCAATGTCGTTAAGATCATATTTAGATTTTGTGCCAGGGATCTCCACACGGGGGATGATCCCTTTTTCTGTCCATACCCATAATGTCTTGGTTGATATCCCAAGATATTCTGCTGCTTCTTTCTGTGTGATTAACCTTTTCATAAATCCAGTTCACTTTAATCTTATACCAAAAAAGAGGGCTGGCCTCCAACCAGCCCTATTCTAACGTTATTTCTCCCTTGGGGGAGCTCCTGCCCGACTCATCTGTTTAAGCGCAAGCCATTTTTCTTGTGCCGTTTTGATTAAAAAACCCATACGGGCCATCATTTTTTCCAGAAAGATTTTCCGATCTTTATAGTGCTTCCTGTAATAAAATAAATGGTTTTCTATGGTATTTTTATTTTCTTGGTCCTTGGTTTTTCCTGACTCCGATTCCAATATCCTGGATTTCTGACTCCAGATCAAAGAGTTCTTTCTGAACTATTTGGATTAGTTCTTGGATTCGTTTGATGTCGGTGGACTTCAGAAACGCATTCTTATATTTTTCTCTTTCGCGATTGAGTTGTGCCATCGCCTTATCAAAAGTATCGAAATCAATGATAATCTCGTTACCTTTCGATAAACAGAATCACCAAAGAGAAACTTGAATGATCCTAAGTCAATACCATTTTGTTCAATAAAACATTTAGTACATAATTTTTCCATATTTCCTTCCTTTTATTAAATTGTATTTCGTTTAATTAAGACTTTCATTACAATTCTCCGTTAAATAAAGGGCTGGCCCTCCTGACCGGCCCTCTGGTTAAATATTATATATCGACTGGGAGCAGCTTCTGCATTGCCCAATTGCTCCTGAGCAAGCAGTTTTTTATGCTCCATATCGATAAGATACGTCTAACCGACTAATAAGTTTTCCTAAGTAGACTACTTTGTTCTTTGTAATCCTGTTTGACACGTAATAGCCGATTCTCGTCTATCTTCTTAATCCTTCCATCTGGGGTTTTCTTCATCTCCGTTTCCAAGGATTCGATTTTTAACCCCAAGATTAAGAAGTTTTTTATTGGCTCTCGGTAGCACTGCGTTAATTCTACCGATGCTGGTCGACTCCAGGATAGTTCTTGGAGTCTGCGACGTCCTTTTCGGCTACGTTCTGCAAAAGACTTTATTGAACTTATCGACGTCAATAAAGCTCTGTTTTCCAACTCGATGAATACAATCGCCGAATTTCCGCTTGAGCGTCCTTACGTTTAAGCCTTGTTGGTCTGCGAACGCTTGCAAATTTTGATTCGTCATTCTGATATCCTTTAAAAAAGTTTAACTTTAGTAAATTAAGTTTGAATATGTATATTCAGAGCTTCTGACTATTATACTAACACTCGTGCCAATCGATTTAAGGAGGGCAATCGAGTTATATAACTAACTGTTAATTATGGATATATATAATGTGAAGGAAAAATAGAGAACTTGTGTAAATCTATGATTGAAGGTTCGATGTCCGTCGAGAATTTACGTTTAATTAAGCAATTTTCTTAAGCTCTAGGATACTGTTTGATACTTCTTTTCAAGATGGGAATCTTTACCAGTGCCTCCTGTAATACCCAAATATTTACTCAGCACTCCCGTAGGGTTCCTTTGCTTATTATTATCTAAATAACATTTTTGCCAAGATCGGTTTGATAAAATCACCTAAGAATTTTCCATTCATCTGGATTCCATTTCCGGAGGTAATTCTTGCAGCAACCTCTTCAAGTAATTGGAATTTATCCTGGTTATGATAAAGTTCATCACCTGGTGGCGATTCTATTATCCTTTGCCGGTAAATTGTCAACCGCCTATTGGGAATACAGTCATGATATAAGACTTTTCAATGTAACTATTCTAACTGCCTGATATTTCCCGGCCAGTTATATTCTTTCAACTGATCCAAAGCCTGTTTTGTTATTTCGATATTCAAATTAGTTTTACGTGTTCAATTTCTCTATCTTCCACCGAGCAAATATTTCAATATCCTCTTTCCGATCCTTCAAGGGCGGAATTGTGAAAATACCGCTGCGCGATCCGTTGATAAAAATCAGGTTGCATTACCCCTGATCGTACTTGCTCCTCCAAGTCCTGATTAGTACCGAATATTAGTCGTACATCAGCACTCTGGTGATCTTGATCGGTCCCAAGACGATCTATACTCGGCGTGTATCTAAAAATGTGAGTAACGCTTGTTGGGCTTTTATATCCATATATCCTATTTCATCCAGAAAAAGAGTGCCACCCTTTGCTGTTTCGATCAGTCCATCCCTATCTGCAATTGCCCCTGTGAATGCACCCTCTGACCCAGCCGAAAAGGCTTGTATATTGATCATTGGAGTTAAGCAGAGCGCAATTTAATGATCTAAATCGAGCCTCTGGTGGTCGCATACTATATTTATGGATTCTTTTTGCAAGATAATGATTTTCCGACACCTGTATCACCAAGTAGTAAAATTGGGCTATCATCGACCGCTGCTAAACTAATTTTTTTGAGAATTTCAATGATATGCTGGGTTTTTAGTTTTCATAACTAGGATCAATTTACTCTGCGATTTTTCCGCGTGTTTTAAGCGATTTAAATAGTCTGGGTTTAAACTGCTAAACCAATAAAATTCACGGTGGAATGCGTACAATGAATCTGCAGTAGTAAAATTAAAATATACTTCAATAGATTTTCTTTTATCCAATTCTCTTAGGTATTTAACTACAGTTTCAGCAATTTTAAGAATTATTTCTTCTTCCACTGCGGTAATTCGATCATCAAGGGTATCAATAAGTCCATTAGAAATGAAAGTAATTCTTTTTAATCCCTGATTAAGAAAATCATCGAGAACATTCTTAATTCCTTTAAGCAGAGAATCCAAATCAATTTTATTATCAGAATCATAGCTGATAATGTGATAACTAAATGGGGCTTTGAGCTTCTCCGGATGCTGTAATTTGATGATGTCACCTAAAACCAGTTTTTTAGAATTCTTTATTTGGTCATATATAAAATTTTCTCCAAGATGATTTATAAAATCCATGGAAACGCTACGTTCACCAATTTTAAATAGTTTCTTCTGATGAATTGAATTGACGTAAGCATCGCACGGAAATGATATAGCATCCCGCAACAACAAGGTTATTATTTTGTTTTCACTAATAATATATCTTTCTTTAAAAGGGAATTTACTTTTTAGATCCCTTGCCATACTTAGACAATCGTTATTGGCAAGTTCTAAATACAACAGTTTATTGTACCAAAATTTTTCTTTACGATTCACCATATCAAGAATCTTGTTTCGCTGTTCGATTACTTTATCGAGTTCTTGATAATTATCATCATCGATTAGTTGTAGACCTTTATCCAAATAACTTTGATCTAATAATTCTTCAATCTTAGATATTTCATCACTCGTCAATGATTCTGTGAATTTTATCATTATTTAATAGTTCTCGAATTATATCTATATAACTATTAATTATCATTTTTCGAAATTAAAATCATATTCATGTTCCATTCAGTATTTAATTTTGTATGATTGTTATAAAATAATTTTCGAGTTCCGAGATTACTGTCCAGTAGATCATGAATTATATCATTTTCAAGTAGTTTTTCGATGTGATCGATATTCAATATCAGCTAAGCCTGTCTTAGATTATTATCGTCATCATTTAATAGTATTATTTTCCCAATATTATCTATTTCAGTATCGGTTAACTGTTTTCGGATTTGATCATTGAATAAGTTTCGAATCTGATCTCTATCAGCCTGCGCCAGTGGTTTTCTAATATTTTCATCATTTGACAGACCTCGATTTTATATCCGCATGTAATTTTGAGGTATTTCTGAAATATTATATTGTATCTAATATGTTATTAATTTTATCCCTGCCTATTAGTTCTTCAATTTCACGACTAAGAATAACATCTAATAGTTTTGATAATCTTAAACACGTGTCATTACAGGTCTCCAATTTATTTATTGGTTCAAATAAATATCTTTTATCATTTAATTGGCGTGGTTAAAAGGCTTTTAAGTCGTATAAATATAAGGAGTTAAAATGAGTAGATGTATATAAAAAAAGTCATTATTTGGACAAAAACGGTATTAATTTGGTCATTCTTTGGTCAACAAAAGTAATTTTCCGGTCATTTTTTGGATAAGTCTGGTCATTAAAATGCATAGTTCAGATTAGAAACTATATATAAAATATACATAATTGTATTTACGTTAATCAATATTTTACTTTGCCATCCAAACCTGCTGACACTGCATTTGTTGAATTGTTTTATTCATTGGATTAAATAATTTTATATATTATTTTATTATTAGGTACCGATACAACCTTTCATCATACATTACGACCATAGGATTTATTTGATAATAAATACATCAACGCAAATTTCTTCATATATGAAATACTGAGTGAGGTAAATATGATTGATATAGAGTTTTATGATAAACATCAGAATTTAAAAACAGATATTGATGATACATTGATGCTAAAACTCGATGAAAATCGGTATCGCATTCAGGAATTTTTTGATATGATGATTAATGATAAAACTATAAACGTACAAAAACGGAAGAAATATTTAGATCAAAACTTAATTATTACTAATAAATATTTATATCACTTGTTACGTACATTTGATGGACTTTTTATTCTAAAACATGGTAGACTGCTTTATTTAAAAAAGTATTTCGTATTAATTGATAACCTTAGTAGAGGATTTAAATCTGCATTTTATAACGTTAAATATAAAGATTTCAATATAGATATAAAATTATTTTGGAAGAAATATTATCAAGATAAAAGTCAAGCACTCACTTTTCTTATTACCAAAACATTGTCAGATTATTTACCAAAAGATAAAAGTATTATAATGAAACTTTTAGACCAAAAGTCTATCGATTATAATGAAGAAGCGATTCATTCGACTTCTTGCTCTTTCATTTTTAACATTATATGAACCCACAGACCATTCTATGGATTATGAACTAGATGCAATGAAATCTGATATTGAAAAATAGTAAACAAATTTAACGAACACGGTGAGCGTGCAATCGGCAACTAGATGGCAGATGGTCGGGATTGGAAAAATGACGGGAAAAATCCTTGTATTACTACGATATTAATACTACAGAGATATTAGATCACTCTAATCAAGAAATAAAGGTAAATATGAATCCTGTAATTAATAATTATTTTCGACTTAAAAAAATCAGTATGAAGAAAGATATATTCAAATACAAATTAGTTCATAATAATCTCTTAGCATTAAATAAGTTATTGCAAAAACTTATAGAAGTAAAATCATTTCAAGAGGGATATTTGTTTAATAAAAATGAAATAAAATATATTCTAAACCCATTAAAAGATATATGCTTGGATTATCACCATATGATTTTGAATCATCTTTGTAGTGAAGGTGAAGTTAATGGTAATTATTTTCAAACCAACTTAGTACTATATTTTATGGTTCTTCATGATCAACATACTTATGAATTAGATCGTTTATTCTATTTTGATAATAATTTCGGGAACTTCTTATGTTCGATCTATTATCTAAGTATCATTTATATTTGATGAAAAATAATGCTCCAGATGAAGAAATATTTATCTATTTATTTTTTAAAAACTATTTAAGGCGACATGATTTTCGAATTGGATATTCTTTTGATTGATTGAGGTATAAAAAATTAAGATGAGCAAAAATAGGACAAATACACAAGGAGAATATGGCGAGTACAGAATTCTTACCTCCAATTAAATCTTGTAATGGCTGGGATATTAGTGAGTTTCGTGACCAATGGAATTTAATAGAACATAAGTTAAAAACCTGAAAAATTACTAAGAGTAATTTTAAAATAATAAAAATGAAAACTCACAAAATATTTATTTATTATAAAAGGATATTCTGACCAGAGGTAGAAGTATTATCGATTAAGTTGATACTAATGTGTTAGAAGATTATGAGAAAAATCTTACACTATCTTAAAATAGGAATCATTATAATTGTAGTTCTAACTGCATATTGTACTGTGGTTCTATTAGTCATATATAACTGGAATAGATTAAGCCCACCAGTGGGTGTCTCGTTAATTACTGCCGGGGCTGCTATTATTACGAGTATCTTTGTATTAGTTAGGGATTTAGTGATCGATTTCATTAACAAACCACGGCTCATTATACATTTTATACCAAATGATAAACGAGACTGCCACACAACTGAGTTCCATGATCATAAAACAGGTAAACTTATTGCGAAAGCCCACTATTTTCGACTGAGAATAGAAAATATAGGGTGGAAATCTGCCGAAGACGTCGAAGTTACCCTTGAGGAAGTCAAGCGGTTCGAAGATGGGCAATTTATTATAGATAATAATTTCCCTCCATTGAGATTTGTATGGAGTCATTGGAAGGGTCTTCGATATGAAATCACAATTCCAGCAGGTGTATATAGACACTGTGACCTCGGTTTTATCCTTGAACCTGACCACACCGAAAAAATTTATGCCTCCATTAGAGAAAGATAAATACTTATTTTGGTTCGAAGTTCTTTTACGACCTAATGCTGGAAGAACTTCTCTTACTCCAAATCGTTATCAAATTAAAGTTAATGCGGTTGGGAAGAATGTTCAACCTTCCTCATTGATAATCGAAATTGATTGGAGAGGAAAATGGTTTAATAGTTTTAACCAAATGTTGACTGATAGTTTTGTTATAAATTAAGAAACTATAAACGATGGTAGTGAATTACCGATGATTAAACAGACAATTTTAAATAGAAATCTGACAGTCTTTTAGAATAAATATTGAAAGTACAAAAGACTTGTATATTGTGTTACGATAATACCAATACTAAATGTATCAGTAATTTTAGTTTATAATTTTAAGAAAAATAAATTTGGAGTTCTCATAATGATATACAATGATACCTTTAAAGGGCATGAAATCGAAAATTGGGGTGACATTGATAAATTTCGTGAGGATTACTGATATAGAAGGGAACGAGATTTAAGATGGCACCTCCAGTCATCTTTAGAAAGAATGTGTCTAAGGCTTGAGGGAACATTATCTAATATTAAAAAATATGAAAAATGGATTATTCGGGAATTTCTGGAGTCGTCGATATTTTCAATATCGGTCCCATATAAGAAATGAATATGATTACCTTGAATGGTTATCAATAATGCAGCATTTTGGAGCCCCAACACGATTACTTGATTTTACTTATTCTATTTATATTGCGTTATATTTTGCAATCGAACATATGAATCAGGAGGAATATTCAGCAATTTGGTGTATAAATCCTAAATGGTGCTTAAAACAGTGTGCATTATTATTTGGTAAAGGAACTGAAGAATATCAATATATTCTGCGGAAGCTCATGAAAAAGATTTATTAATATTTGAGAAGATATTCTACACAGATAATCCAAAAAATTTTGCATGTACTGTAAATCCTTTTCGATTAAATGAAAGATTAACTCTCCAACAAGGAATTTTTATGTGTCCAGGGAATGTCGAAAAGCCATTTGAGCATAATCTTTTTTCACTATGTGGAAGTGACGATGTTTCAAATATAACCAAACTAATAATATCAAATAAATTGAAATCAGGATTAATGAAATATCTAAAAGATATGAACATAAATAGGGCGACGTTATTCCCTGGAATTGAAGGTTTCGCACAAAATCTCCAGGTATATATTCCTACTGTTATGGAAGACATTTATTAGAGATAATATTAGATTGACCCTGAATATAATTTACGGAGTTTATTAAAGTATGGTAAAAAATCAGGTTAAAACAATCAAAACATTGAAAAAAACTCTGGGCAGCAGCGGATAAACTTCTTAAAAACATGGAAGTCGCTGCGATTCTTATTTATCTTTAATGTTTACATAATTATATTTTATTATCCTTATACCTTATACTATTATTATTGTAGTTTAAAAGACAGTTAGTCAAGTTCATAGGTTTTAAGATATCCGACATTACGACGCCATTAATTATCAAATTGTCAAAGAACGACTGAGAGGGAAACATGATGAACACAGATTTATCATTTATAACGAATGAAAAAAATCAAAGCCTGAAAGACAGATTTGAAGTCCTGATTAAAGATACGTCTTTTTTTGACTGCCTGGTAGGATATTTCTATACCAGCGGATTCCATGCCCTCTATAAATCGTTGGAAAAAACGTAAAAATCCGGATTTTGATTGGCATTAGCACCAATAGAGAGACATACGATTTGCTTACTAAAGACGGTAATCACAAACAGCAAGTCATTGAATTTTCACATGCCGAAACAAAAGAAGAAGTTGAAAAGCAGATAGAGCAAGAGTTGGCTGATTCAGAAGACACTCGAAAAGTTGAAGAAGGCGTCAATAAGTTTATTGAATGGATTAGAAATAAAAAATTAGAAATAAGAGCTTATCCCTCACAAAACATCCATGCCAAGCTTTATATTATGACTTTTCGTGAAGGTGACCGAGATATCGGGCGAGTAATCACCGGTTCCAGCAATTTCACCCATGCCGGACTTGTTGATAATCTGGAGTTTAATGTGGAGTTGAAAAACCGCAGCGATTATGAGTTTGCACGCAAGAAGTTTGAAGAATTATGGAAAGACGCTGTAGATGTAAGCGAAAAATATGTTCAGACGATACAAGAGAAAACCTGGCTCAGCCAAAATATAACGCCATATCAACTCTACCTTAAATTTCTCTATGAATATTTCAAAGATGAACTCAGCCAAACCGAAGAGGTGTTTGTAAAATATCTTCCACCGGAGTTTAAAAAACTCGAATATCAGGAACAGGCAGTTTTAAATGCAAAAAAAATATTATTGGAATATGGAGGTGTCTTCATTTCTGATGTAGTTGGATTGGGAAAGACTTACATTTCAGCCATGCTGGCAGGACAGCTTGAAGGCAGAACTCTGGTTATTGCGCCGCCGGTTCTGCTAGAAAAGACAAATCCAGGTTCCTGGCCAAATGTCTTTTCTGATTTTCGTGTGCCTGCTGATTTTGAATCACTTGGCAAACTAGACGAACTGATCAACAAAGGAACTGAAAAATATACCAACATCATTATCGATGAAGCGCACCGCTTCAGAACAGAAACAACGGTGACCTATGAGAAATTGGCAGCAACTCTGCCGCGGCAAAAAAGTAATTCTTGTGACTGCTACACCATATAACAATGCTCCCAAAGATATTCTAAGCCTACTGAAACTGTTCCAAAAAGCAAAAAAGTAGTACGATTCCGAATCTACCTGATTTGGAAGGC
>CAVZSQ010000020.1:0-52083 GCA_963777955.1 Calditrichia bacterium | reverse complement strand
CTGCCTGACATTTTCCACATTTCATCGTGGTCGGTCAGGCGTCCAGTGCACTTTGGTGTTAGAAGGATACTCCATGTATTTTTTTATTACTTGATATAGAATCAATGCATTTAAATGTTAGTTTTTCGTACGCACTTAAATGATCATATATAGAAATTTGTATTTTTATTGAACCACAATTCTATTAAATTCATATCTTGCCTTAGTCAGGATCATTAAAAGAATAACCATTTCTACAGAGATCGGTTTTAAGGAGAAATAAATAAAAGTTTTCCATTGATGATAATTTATATCGTTTTACCACAGGTTCCAGAACTTTCTCTTTGTCTTTGATAAAAATGAAATTACTTGGTTTAAACAGGAATCTGAACCTTGGGTTCTTTTATTTCAAATATTTTAATTTGATCATCCAAAAATGACCTGCAAGAATTCCATCCCGTTTCAGTACTAATAGGGGTGAAGTACCAGAGAAGTATCATCAAAACAGATTGCTGTACTCTCATTCCAATATTTAAAGAAATAGAGGGATAATTCTTCGTCATCGCTTGGAAGGTAATCATTAAATCTATAAACAAGGCTATCTTCAAAAAATGTTATTGACATTTTAGGATTATTATATGTTCTTTATTCTTATCATAAGTATCTAATCCCCTAGTAAATAAAACTGAACCTATGTTATTATATCGAAAAACTACTTTTCCAGAGCCAATAGTTCCTTTCCAGTATTTTCCCGTACCTATCAGATATGGAATTTCACCTCCATAATACCACTGTGTAATGCCCATGTGAGAGACTGATATTTTTATAGTATCATTTTTTATAATATTTATTTTCCATTGATACCATAATAAAATATTAGTACGCAAACTATCATTTCTCCTGACTCAGGATATACTTCTTCATTATTTACCGTACATTTGAAATTCCATATAGGGATGGAAGGTAATGGAAATGGATATTCTCTAATTTTTGCAGGGAACCCAATAGATATATTTTTATAGGTCGTATCAGATGTTAACCAAAATTTTGCATTTACCGAGTATTCATCCTTAGCACATTCTACAACAACATCCTCATCAATCATTTTTATATTCACATTAAATATTGGATAGGTATTACCTCCCACAGAACTAAGTGGAGCAATATCAGAATGGAAACACTGAAATTTGAAAAAAAAGAGTTAAAATAAAGATATAGTATTTCATGTCTTCCAATATCCTTCTAACGACCAGGCATAACCGGCGACCAGCCACTCCGATCTACTCAGCAATTCACGCTAGTCGGCTGGGCGTCCGGTTGATGCCGTTGTTAGGTTATAATTTATTTTATCCAAAAACCTGAAAATAAGGGTTTATTCATAGTGTCTATGTTAAAAATTAATTTCCAAAGAACTACTGATGACAAAGCTATTAAGAACAAAGAGATAACCATCAGCTAATCGAGTGTATTTAATATTATAATATATTAACAATGATACTGATATTATTGACACAAGTAATGCTAAAGGTAAATGCCACCAACTAATTATTGACCACATTACAACAGAATGTGGATAAGTTCAAAAGAAGTAAAATAATTCTTATGAAATAAAATATTCCCACTCCTATTAATATGAACAAAGTATATAATTGAATTTTTGACATCTTTAGGCTTCCACCTAACGGCTTGGCGTTCAGCGGCGGGCGGCCGTCTGCGGCCGACCGACCGCTGCAACGCCATGTTAGCCGGCATCCCGAAGAGCCGCGAACACGTTCCATTTCGGATCGGTCTGGATCATCAACTGGACCTGGTGGCCCGGTCGTCACCGCCTGGCAGAGGCGCATGTGATTCACCTTCACTTCCTCCGGATCCACGGCGTAGAAGACAAACTCGCGCATCCCGCCAGTTGTGATGACGGCCACGAGGACCGACCGGCTCTGGACCTCCAAGATTTCAAAAACGAGATCCTCTATCTGGTTTAGTTCCTCCGCCTCTTCTGGCTGGGGCATGCCGTTCTCGTCTGGCAGCTTGAGCGGAATCGCGACGCCGACCTGATAGGTAAGTTCCGGGTGACCGCGGAATCCATCGACCGAAGCGTTGATACGGGCGATGAGGGGCTTCCCCTTCATTCGAGCCTTGGGCTACCAGCCAGGCACCGTCACGGGGCAGTTCGGCGAGTGGAGGCAGTTTCTTCTTGAGGGCCACATCAGATCCTCCTTGTGTCCGGCTAACGACCAAAAGTCAGCGGCCTGCTTCAAGCAGGTCCGCTGCACTGCGGTGTTAGATCCATTTAATTTAAAATTAGTTAATCTACCTTCGTCAATGGAAATGTATTTTTTATTAATATTTAAAACTTAACTTGTTTAGGTAAAGCCTCCTTAAAACAAGAGTCACAAACATAATCATAATTTTTATCAATAAATTCCATCTGTTTAATATTGAGGCTTAATAGTTGTGTCAGAAGATTATAGAATGATTTGTCGAAACCTTTTAATAGTGTATTGATGTATTTAATATCCTGGTATAAGATATTATGAACAACTTCGTTTCGTATTTGGGAAAAATGAGTCAAACTCCTGACTCACTTTTTTATCATTTGTATATGTATCTAAAATCCTTATTAAATAACCCATGGGCTGGCTTTCGATATCCTTTTTACTATATAAATTCCTTCGATTGAAACTAATATGTGCACCAAACGACATTGCTTCAATAATGTATTCGAACTCAAAAATACACTCCTTAATTAAGAACTCAATTAATACACTCATGTATAAAATTGCTTCTATTCGTTGCCTATCTCTCCACAATTTTTCAATTTTCTGTGTAAAATAGTGGAATTTACTCGTTAGTCTTTTTTTGTCAAAGTGACGATTTCTTCATTTTTTCATTTGCCTCTATAATCTGTCTAACGACCAGGCATAACCGGCGACCAGCCACTAAACATAATATAGCAATTCACGCTACTCGGCTGGGCGTTCGGTTGAGGCCGTTGTTAGCCGGGTTTTATTTCAATAGACAACAACACAACTCACACCTATACAAAGTCTGGGCGTACGCGATGAATCACACCATAAACATCGCTAATAACATCAGCACATTGATGAACGAATGCATCGTCTATCTCTACCAATGTCGCTACTTCTGACACATCACCCTCGAAGAAGAAAGATTCGTCGGGTAGTTTAATTTTGAACGGTAAGTTTTTAGTCTTCTCAATGAGAGCATCGTAACTTCGGCCGCGTCCATGTTTGAGCACATTGACAGTGAAATAAGATCATCAAAGCGCTCTTTCATGTCAGACTCACTTTCGTCAGTTAATATTTTCTTGGCTTCCTCAAATCCATTACTACAGTTCAGACCTTCTTGCAATCTGGCTTCAAATATTGAAAATATACCAACCGCTAAAATCACTTTTTGAAGATTTATCATCTGAAGATTCTTTACCAGCGATGATGCGCTACTTGTTTGCAGCGCCTCAATTGTTTTCTCATTTGCTACCCTTAAGTTAGTAAGGGTAAAGGTTAAGCATCGATCTATGAGTTCTGGAAAGTCATGCATAGTAAGTTCAATTGATGAGTTGTAAAATTGATCTCCCTCATATATAGAAAAAGGCTAACGTTTGAGCTCAGCGGCGGACCGCGAAGCGGACCGTCCGTTGGAGCGAATTGTTAGTCGGCGCCCCTTACTTGGCAACAGATGTCTTAGCGACAGGTCGTAGCCTGACGTAGTAACCAACGAACGTCTCTGGATCCCTGTTGAGCAACTTGATCGCATTATATCCCTCACGGCTACAAAGACTTGCCTAAAAGCACCTGAGCAGTATGCTCCGTTTCCCATGGAGGAACCCCATCGCCTACACAGGCTACTATGAGACTTATGATATCCACAGTACCTGACGCGACGCCGGGATCGTCAATGGCAAGTATTCCATCGTTCCTAGTTTCAAGGAACACGGGATAACCTTGGATCTCAGATCTAATCTGCCGGTATAGTTCCCTCCAGTCTGAGATGGCAAGGCTGCTCGCTCTTTGCGAACAAGCCAGTCTATAAAACGGCCAGCAAAAAGATCCTTACCTTTCTTGTACAAATGGTGCAGGAGAGTAATCATGTATCGTCCGTTTTTCCAAATTCCGCCTAACGGCGCGGCGGATGAGCCGTAAGACCGGAACGCCGCAGGCGTTCCAGGGCTTGCGGTTCAATCCGCATGATAGGCCGCCGCAGGCGGTCTGAATGCGGATTGAAAAGCCGCCGCGCCGATAAGCCGGCCGCCTGCGGTCGGCTTATCATATAATTAAGTGGAATGTATCTGTATTTTATGCAAAATAAATTTTAAACCTTTTTTATAGAAAATCTTTCTGAAATATTTTAACAACTCCTAACAATTCAATTGGTTAATTCCGTATCAAATACGGAACGACTCCAGGTTATAACACGGAATTATTCCGCCTTTTTAACATAATTAAACCGGTACACTTTTTGCCTGTATAGAAATTAATTATAAGGAATATCAGAATTCTAACATTATCAATATAATAAAAGAATATCCTATGTCCAATGAAAAATTGCTGGACCAGCTGCGCAACCGCATCCGCGCCAAACATTTCAGTCTGCGCACCGAGCAAAACTATACCCAGTGGGTCAAACGCTTCATCCTCTTCCACCACAAACGCCACCCGGCTGAAATGGGCGCCGCCGAAATCAACCAGTACCTGACCTTCCTGGCCGTCAAGGCCAATGTCGCCGCCGCCACCCAGAACCAGGCCCTCAATGCCATCATCTTCTTCTACCGCGAAATCCTGAACCGTGATATCCCCGACATCGGCGAATTTATCCGCGCTAAAACCAGCCAACACCTGCCCGTGGTGCTGAGCAAAGACGAAGTCCTTAACCTGCTTAACCACCTCGAGGGAAAATATAAACTGATGGCCGGACTCCTCTACGGCGCGGGACTGCGACTGCTGGAATGTCTTTGACCTGCGCATTAAAGATATCGATTTTAACTACAACCAGATCACCATCCACGATGCCAAGGGACATAAAGACCGTATCACTATCCTGCCCCTCACCATCAAAGCTGCCCTGCAACTGCAAATCAAATCCGTTAAAATCCTGCACCAGCAGGACCTGCAGAACGGCTATGGCTCGGTATACCTGCCCTATGCCCTGGAACGCAAATATAAAAACGCCGCCAGGGACTTCTGCTGGCAATACCTTTTCCCCGCCGATACCCTCTCGGTCGACCCGCGCAGCCGGCGTAAAACAACGCCACCACCTCTCCGAAAGCATCCTGCAAAAAACTGTAAAGCAGGCGGTACAACGGACTAAGATACAGAAACCGGCCTCCTGCCATACCCTGCGCCATAGTTTCGCCACACACCTGCTCGAAAACGGGTACGATATCCGCACTGTCCAGGAACTGCTGGGACACAAAGACGTCCGCACTACCATGATCTATACCCACGTGCTAAACCGCGGCGGCCTGGGAGTAAAGAGCCCAATTGATAAATAACTTTTCATTAATGTTTAAAGTTTTTATTTCGGCGAATTTATGTTTGAGTCCGGCAGTTGCCGGACGAGTTTAAATTCGCCTTGATTTTTTGCCTACTTTTTTATCAAGAAAAAAGTAGGCCGCCGGAGGCAATATATTTATTAAGTTACTTTTTGACTGGCCAAAACTTGTCCCCGCGTAAGCGGGGAACAACCAAAAAGTGTCGCTATGCTCCAACGAAATTCAAACTCGCCCGGCTTACGCCGAACTCCAACATGAATTTCGTCAAAAAAACAGGATGGATTTTTTTGCTTCACGCTCACGTTTTATTTAATATAGTAAGAAATAAAACAGCAAGGAGGATCTACAACATGCTGCAGGTAACCGCAACGGCGCAGCAAAAACTGCTCGAAGCCCTAAACGGCAATCAGGAAAAAGAGAAACCTACCGGCATCCGCGTGCTGGCCCAGGCCCGCTCACCCTTCCAGGTGCAGTACGGTCTGGCTTTTGTATCGCCTAAAACCATTAAAGATACCGATACGGTCATTACCATGAACGACCTGAATCTATATATAGATAAAGACAGCACCCGCTATTTCGAGGAAGTGACCCTGGACTTCGAAGAGGGCTCCAGCGGCAGCGGCTTCAAATTCCTTAACGTGCCGCGTGTACCCAAGGAATATAAAGGGACCCTGGCCGAAAAAGTGGTGCAGATCATCGATCAGCAGATCAATCCCGGCATCGCCGGCCACGGCGGCTTCGTTGCCCTGGTCGACGTGCGCGGTACGGACGTGATCATCCAGATGGGCGGCGGCTGCCAGGGCTGCGGTATGGCCAACGTTACCCTGAAACACGGCGTCGAAGCGACCCTCAAACAAATGCTGCCGGAAATCACCGCGGTCTACGATGTCACCGAACATGCTGAAGGGAAAAATCCTTATTATCACTCATAACCGGGATATGTGTTGGGATCAGGTTACACGAAGTTCCACGGAGACCTTCGGACGGAGTTCCACAGAGAATATATAATTCTGGATTGGTAATCGGTATTTTGGATTGCTTCAGGTTGTGAGCACAGAAAATCCATTCAGGTCTGATTTCAGCACAGCTGTGATCATAATGCAGAAGACACTCAGGGACTCAGGAATCGTCAGGGACTGACACTGTATTAGTCTGCGCTCTTATTTGGATACTTAACAGAATGATTATAATATGCCTGGAATCAATATCACCCCGCCCGCTGGTGGCAAAACACAGATACCAACAAAATCCTGTGCACCCTCTGCCCGCGCTACTGCAAAATCGGTCCGGGACAATCGGGCTTCTGTTACATCCGCCAGAACATCGACGGCTACCCTGGTCAGCACCGGCTACGGTCATCCCACCGGCTTCGCCGTCGATCCCATCGAAAAAAAACCGCTTAATCATTTTTTACCCGGCACAGGTATCCTCAGTTTCGGTACGGCCGGCTGTAACCTGGGCTGCAAATTCTGCCAGAACTGGTCGATGAGCAAAGCCAGACTGGATGACCTCAATGCCCTGTCCGTATCCCCGGCCGAAGTAGTGGCCCTGGCCCAACGCTATAATGCCCCCTCCATCGCTTATACCTACAACGATCCGGTTATCTTCGGCGAATACGTCATCGATATCTCCCGCCTGGCCCACGAGGCGGGGATCAAATCTGTCATGGTCACCAATGGTTACATCGATAAAGAGGCGCGTAAAGATGTTTATGCTTATGTGGATGCAGCCAATGTCGACCTGAAAGCCTTCAACGATCAATTCTATCATAAATTGACCTTCGCCCACCTGGCCGATGTACTGGATACCCTGCGCTGGCTTAAGCATGAAACCAGCGTCTGGATCGAGATCACCACCCTGCTGATCCCCGCTGAGAATGACTCGCCTAAAGAGATCAGCCGCATGTGCGACTGGATCCTTACCAACCTGGGGGATAGTGTACCGCTGCATTTCACCGCGTTTCACCCCGACTTCAAGATGCGCGATAAACCTCCGACACCTGCTTCAACTTTAAGACAAGCCCGTAACCTGGCCCTGTCGGCCGGATTGAAATATTGCTACCTCGGTAATGTCCTGGACCGCGAGGGCCAGACCACTTACTGCCCGCAGTGTAAAAAACCGCTGATCGAGCGCGACTGGCACAGCGTGGTTAAGAATAATTTGAAAGACGGGAAATGCGGATTCTGCGGGACTATGATTCCGGGAGTGTTTGAATCTTAAGAAAAAGTTCATATCTTGCGATAAGTGTCATCCCGGATTTAATCCGGGATCTATTTCTGTTCTGGTACAAAGAGATCCCGGCTCGAGGTCGGGATGACATGTTGCGGCAAGCCCGTTTCAAATATTGTCATCCCGGGCATGTCGGAGACCTGGTGCAAGACAGAATCCGAGAATCAGTCGATCCAGAGACTTTATCAACCTTGTTAATTGCAAGCCTGTAAAATGTCATCCCGAGCTTGTCGAATATCTGGCGCAAGACAGATACCCGGGAAATGTCATCCCGGGCTTGACCCGGGATCTTATTCTGCCTTGATAAAAAAAGATCCCGGCTTTCGCCGGGATGACATACTAAATCTATTCGCATTTAAATAGAAAGATACATCCGCAATACTAAAAGTGCCATTCCCGCTAAACTTGCACCTTGCTTGATATTAGTACAGGCGGGAATCTTACTTCGGTAGTGGCACCTCCACCACCCGGAACGCCTCGCTGTAAGTGAACTCCGCGCTGTGCCTGGACAGATCGTTGCGCACATGCTCGGCTACTTTGGAAAAATCGGGGAACTGCGAACGGTGGCAGGCCAGTAATTCCAATTTGAAGTCCATCAACTCGGTTATATCTTCAATGTGATTGGGCTTATCCGTAGTAAAAAAATATAATTTTTTAATGTGATGAGTTTCACCGGGATACATCCATAAATTCTTCGCCGCAAAGCAGGCATCGAATACCGCTTCAGCCACAATGCGGTGATCGTGGTGCAGGGCATTTAAATTATTGAAACTTTTATTGGCCGGATCAAAGGTAAAAATTATTTCAGGTTTCAGTGTTTTGATTATTTTTACCAGTTGCCGCCGTAATTTTTCCGTTGATGCCAGGAATCCATCCCGGTACCCCAGGAAAAATACTTTTTCCACCCCGAGCCTGCGGGCTGCTTCCAGTTGTTCCGCTTTGCGGATGCGTACCCGCTGCGGGACAGTCGCTTTTCTGTTCATCTTAAAACCGTTTTCACCGTTGGTAACAATGACATAATAAATCCGGCTGTCCGCAGCCTGTTTTTTAAATTTGGCCAGAGTCCCGGTACAGGTGTATTCCATGTCATCCGGATGCGCACCAATGCATAAAATTGTATTCATTTTGATCCTTTAGACTGCATTAATGGGTAAAGGGCTAAAGGATAAAGGTTCTCGCTTATCAACGGTAGATTATATCTCTTGTTTTCAAATATCCTCGGATGCCTTTGGCATCAGTTCTCCATAACGCCTTGATGTCTTAATATCTTTCATCTTTAATCTTTATTTTAGTGCCTCTGTCGCCTCATGTCAGTCTGTCCCTCTGTGCCTCAGTGCCTCAGTGCCTCAGTGCCTCAGTGCCTCAGTGCCTTTTCTTTGTCCCTGTTTCATCCCCACAACGACTTAAAATATTCCCTCCTCATCCGCGCAATGGCACTGATCGGAATCTCCTTGGGACAAACCGCTTCGCACTCGCCATGATTCGAACAGGCGCCAAATGATTCTTTATCCATCTGGGCCACCATGCGCTCTACCCGTCTTTTGGCTTCGGGTTTTCCCTGGGGCAGCAGCGCAAAATGAGATACCTTGGCTCCCACGAACAGTGCAGCCGAGGCGTTGGGACAGGCTGCCACACAGGCACCGCAACCGATGCATATGGCATAATCCATGGACAACTCGGCATCATCTTTCGGCACCGGCATAGTACTGGCTTCCGGTGCTCCGCCGGTGCGCACGGTTATATAGCCGCCCCTAACCATGATCCGGTCAAAAGCACTGCGGTCCACCACCAGATCCTTGATTATCGGAAAGCCCCGCGCCCGCCAGGGCTCAACCGCTATAGTATCACCATCTTTGAATTCACGCATACGCAGTTCACAGGTAGTACAGCCGCGTTTGGGTCCGTGAGCCGTACCGTTGATCACCAGCCCGCACATTCCGCAGATCCCCTCGCGGCAGTCGTTATCGAACTCAACCGGCTGTTCATCTTTCCTGATCAGTTGTTCGTTTAGAAGATCCAGCATCTCCAGAAAGGACATGTCCGGATTTACCTGCTCCACCGTATAAGGTACAAACTTTCCTTTGGCCTTTGGCCCTGGTTGACGCCATACCTTTAAATGTATCGTCATAAGTTTCTTCTCAATCGTCATTGTTGCAGATCTCCTTACTTATAACTTCGCTGGCTGGGAACTACATTTTCAAAGGTCAGCGGCTCTTTATGCATCTCCCATTTACCCAACTGCTTGAATTCCCAGGCTGCCACATGACTGAACTGCTCATCGTTACGCAGGGCCTCACCCTCAGGTGTCTGACTCTCCTCGCGGAAATGACCGCCGCAGGATTCCTTGCGCTGCAAAGCATCCAGCGCGATTAATTCGGCCAGTTCCATGTAATCCGCCACCCGTCCGGCAAATTCCAGATTCTTATTCAGGTTATCAGTCCGCCCGGCCACCTTCACATTCTGCCAGAATTCCTCGCGTAATTTGGGAATCTCCTCCAGTGCTTTTCTCAATCCCGCCTCATTGCGGGCCATACCCACATAATTCCACAGAATATCCCCGATGGCCCGGTGAAATTCTTTGACTGTTCTATTGCCCTTTATCGACAATAACTTTTCATCCCTGGCTTTGGCCGAAGCCAGGGCTTCTTTACAGGCATCATGAGCGGGATCTATCCTTTTTAATTCAGTGCCGGCCAGATAATGTCCGATGGTATAGGGTATGACAAAATATCCGTCGGCCAGCCCCTGCATCAGGGCGCTGGCTCCCAGACGATTGGCGCCATGATCGGAAAAATTGGCTTCACCCAACACATGCAGGCCGGGAATGGTACTCATTAAATTATAATCCACCCATAATCCGCCCATGGTATAATGGATAGCCGGATAGATGCGCATCGGAACTTCATAGGCATCTTCGGCAGTGATCAGCTGATACATTTCGAAGAGATTGCCATACCGCTCTTCGATTTTTTCCCGGCCCAGTCTTTCAAGGGCTGCGGCGAAATCCAGGTAGACGGCCAGGCCGGTATCGCCGACACCCCGCCCTTCATCGCATACATCTTTGGCATTACGGGAAGCCACATCGCGCGGGACCATATTGCCGAACGTGGGATATTTTCTTTCCAGATAATAATCCCGGTCTTCTTCGGGGATCTGGCCGGGCGGACGCTTATCCCCTTTATTCTTTGGTACCCAGACCCGGCCGTCGTTGCGCAAACTTTCACTCATCAGGGTTAACTTGGACTGATAATCACCGGAACGCGGAATGCAGGTGGGATGGATCTGCACAAAACAGGGATTGGCGAAACAAGCCCCCTTTTTATGGGCACGCCAGATGGCCGTGGCATTGGAATTGGTCGCCAGGGTACTGAGAAAATAGGTTGTGCCGTATCCACCCGTGGCCAGTACAACGGCATCGGCCAGCTGGGCCTGATACTCTCCGCTGACCAGATTCCTGGTCACAATCCCCCGTGCTTTACCGTCCGCCAGCACCAGTTCCACCATTTCATGGCGGGGAAAAATTTTCACAGTGCCCTCGTCCACCTGCCGCAGCAGGGCGCTGTAGGCTCCCAGTAACAACTGCTGGCCGGTTTGTCCGCGGGCATAAAAGGTGCGCGAGACCAGTGCGCCGCCAAAGGACCGGTTATCAAACAGGCCGCCATACTCACGGGCAAAAGGTACCCCCTGCGCCACACACTGATCGATAATATTATTGCTGACCTGGGCCAGCCGGTAGACATTCGCTTCGCGGGCGCGGTAATCGCCGCCTTTAACGGTATCATAAAATAACCGCCAGATGCTGTCGCCGTCATTCTGATAATTTTTAGCGGCATTGATACCCCCCTGGGCGCCGATGCTGTGGGCCCGCCGCGGTGAATCCTGAATGCAGAAATTCAGAACATTATAACCCAGTTCACCCAGCGAAGCAGCAGCCGAGGCTCCGGCCAATCCTGTACCGACCACGATGACCGTATACTTCCGTTTATTGGCGGGATTGACCACTTTTATTTCGAACTTATGCCGGTCCCATTTTGCAGCAACCGGCCCGGCCGGTATTCTGGCATCCAGTTTCATAGTTGTAAACCTCCGCTGTTCAGAAAAATATAGAGGGGCAACAATAAAAATCCCGCGGCCATCACTACCGCAAAAAGGTAGCCAAAACCATGTACAAACCGGGTAAACCAGATACCGTTGAGCCCCAGCGATTGAAACGCGCTCCAGAAACCGTGGCTGAGATGAAAGCCCAGCAGGATCATGATGACCATATAGAAGGCCACATTCCAGATATTGCCAAAAAACTGGTGCACCAGGGCATACAGATCACGGATATACATTCCATCTTTGGTAGTATACATGATAACAGTACCGTACTTAAAATGCAGCAGGTGTAGAACCGTAAAAGTGATGATCAGAATTCCGCTATAGACCATGGTGGTGGAAGCGATGGTTTTCTTACTGGTATGGCCGGCATTGCGGGATACCCGGTAACGGCCGGGACGCGCCCGCCAGTTACCGATGGTAATAAACACAGCATAACAGAAGTGAATCAGGAAAATTGCAGCAAGCGTGAATTCGGCCGCGTACAGCAGCGGACCCAGGCTCTGTAAAAAATTAGCATATTTATTGAATGGATCTTTATCAGGATACATTAAAGCAAAATTTCCGGTAAGATGCACTACAATAAATCCGCTGAGCGCCAGACCAGACACAGCCATGAATATTTTCTTGCCAATAGATGTAAAAGCCGTATTTGAAAATCGACTCATACTAATTGCTCCATTGGTTTAGTAAAGGATTTACCTGCTTCTTTCCCCCTGACCAGGCATTGGCGTGTTGAAAATAATTAGGTCTCTTAAATCGTGTTGTGAACTTAACTGTTGGGAAAAAAAGATGCAATTATTTTTGTATGTCATCCCGGCCTACGAGCCGGGATCTATTATCACTCGCACAGGAGAGATTCCGGGTTCTGTCAAGCGCCAGATCTTCGACAAGCCCGGGATGACAATCACAGTCGATCTTACCTGTTATATAATTTATTTACTTCAATAACTCCAGAAAAAGCTCCCGCATTATAGTCCAGCCCCGCTGATCCGCATTATAATTATAGGCCGCCCCTTTTGCTTTATCCATCCCGGCAGCAGGATTCGTAAAACTATGCACGGCATTCCCGAAATAAACCATGTACCAGTCCACATTGGCCTGGCGCATCTCATCCTGGAAAGCGCTTACTTCTGCCGGCGGTACATCAGGATCATCGGCGCCATGCAGAACGAGTACTGTTCCCTTGATATTAAGGGTATCAGCAGGATTTGCTGTTTTTAATCCGCCGTGAAAACAGACCACACAGCGCAACTCCGCCCCGCTGCGCGCCAGTTCCAGCGCCGTCGTTCCGCCGAAACAATAACCGACCGCGGCCAGGCGGGTAGCATCGACATTTTTGTGCTGCTTCAGAATTTCCAATCCGGCTGCTGCCCGCTCACGCATCAACTGCCGGTCTTCATAAAACTTTCCGGCCATCTTCTGCGCCTGTTCCATGGATTTAGCCTGCACACCCTTGCCGTACATATCCAGAGCAAAGGCCACATACCCTAACTCGGCCAGTTGCCGGGCACGATCGCGGACATATTGATTATGTCCCCACCATTCATGGATTACCAGGATCCCCGGCCGCTTGGATTTTAACAATCCATCATAAGCCAGGAAGCCCTGTAAAACCACGTCGCCGTGAGTATACTCGATGCTGTCAGTCCGGACCTGTCCCCAGCCAAGCTGAATGAATAGGAAGGTAAGAAGGAAAACAAACAACGCCCTCATTTTGCATCCCCTGTTTATTTTTTCTTCTTGACGATTATTTATTTTGTCAGAGTTTTAAATGATAAAACTCCAACCGTTTGATAATTAATATAATATAATATTTATAATTCTCAAGATGATTTTAAATTTGATTTTCTGTACAATAAATTTATAACTTCCGGTATATGCTGCAACTCCTTGAAAAGATAGTGATTATCGTGGTGGTGCTGGCCCTGATTTTTGTCATCGCCGTGCTGTTAACTGCCTGGTGGTGGGGAGTTTTCGCTCCGGTTCAGGTGTCGTCCATTGAACGGGAACCCTGTTTTATGGTTACGGTACTGGAGCCGGATTCGCCCGCGCACTTGCCGTCGCAAATCGAAGCGGTACGCTTGTATCTCGTCAAAAAAGGTCTTCGACCGCTGCTGCCGCTGGGCGCTTTTTACCATGATCCATTATCAGCGGACAAAGTTATTCGTGCTGCCGAAGCCAGCGGTGGCTGGCTGGTAAAGGACTCGCTAGCAGTCGATTCAGCATATATTCTGCTGCGCACTGAAAGACAACTGGTCGCTACTGCCGCCGTAAAGATCAATCCCATTATCGCCCGGTATAAACTTTACCCTGTGCTGAAATCATGGCTCGAACGCCAGGGTTATCAACCTGCCAGGGATCAACTGGTACTGGAAATTTATCACACACCGGACAGCATGGAAGTACAAATCCCCATTACAAAAATGGATTACAATTCGCTTGACCCCCGCTAAAATCAGCGGTGTTCAATTTCTGATCTTACCTGTTTTTTTCCTTAAAGTTATTTAATTCACTAACGAATATTAGTCATAGCTTGATGAAAATGGCAAAAGTTACGGGTATTTGGAAGACATGATAAAAAGAGTGAAGAATTTTATAATCAATAAACTTTAATAATCTATTAATTTAACCCACAGAAGGGGGATCTATGTTTCAAAAATTTTTGTTACTCGTTTTCTCTTTATTCTTAGTTACTTTCCTGGCCTGCAGCAAGGATTCTACAGGACCGAACGATGATGCCGATAACACTGATATTCCTGCTGATCCCACTACTATCAGCGTTCCAACACCTGTTCTTAACAATGTACTTCCTGCCGCTCCTGACTTTATTAAAACGGCAAATAATCCTTCCCGCATCAAAGCGAACCTTTTAGGTCTGCTCGATCCAGGCACTGAGCAACCTATCGATTTGTCTGCAGACTATGAAGGAACCGGTTACAATTTTTATCTGGAAGAAGATGACATCCTTAAAGGAGTAAAACTGACTAAAGCCGGCAGCGGTACCACTCTGGCCGCCGATGTGGTATTTATAGTCGATAATTCCGGAAGTATGGATGAGGAAGCAGATTCGGTTGCCAACAGCATTATCGAGTTTGCTGATCTGTTAGCTAACAGCGGTTTGAATGTTAATTTCGCCTGTGTAGGATATCAATACGGTGAAGTAAATGGCGGAATTAATTTTACTACTAAAACAAAACTTCAGCAATATCTGACCGACCGGCCTTACATTTACTATGGAACCGATCGTACGATTGGTTTTGCCGGAGCCGATAGTGCCGAGCTCGAAAATACAGCTTATTATTATGCTTACCCGGATCTTTCCAGCGAAAATGGCGTGATGGGAATCTTTTTTGCAGATTCGCTTTATCACTGGCGTACCGGTGCCCAGCGGGTCTTCATTAATTTCACCGATGAGCCAACCCAGCCAAATGGTTATTACAGATGGAGTACAGAGTACCTTTGCAATAATTTGAGTAACGCCACCGTTCATACTGTATTCAGTGAAGATACCACTTATTACACCTGGACAGATTTGTACGATGAGCGGCCCTGGCTCATGTCGCAATGTACCGGCGGTACCATTAAATTTACTGATGGCTCTGCCACGGGTTTAAATCTGGCTGACCTGCCGGTGGCTGGTGCATTATCGAATAGTTACCTGGTAGAATTTGTAACAGGCAGTCCCAATGGTGTACATACGATTAAAATAACTGTAAAAGATACTGGTATTGATGGTCAGAGAATAATAGAAAACATAACATACTAATTGAAGTAAATTATAAACTGATATTTTTTAACAGGAGCCCGTCCGGCAGTTGCCGGACGGGCTTTTTTATTTTAGTCCGGATAGATTCCCGACTGCATATGTAAATGCTAGTATCTTGCGGATCGGGAATGACCGTAACCGTCATTCCCGCTAAACGTATGCCTCGCCTGGATATAGTACAGGCGGGAATCTGATTTTACTCTGTAATCCTAGCCGGGATGACAAACAAGATTGATGATGATATATTCAAAAAAAATATTTTAACTCACTCTCAAATCTCTTACATTTATTTAAAAAATCACAAGAACGGATCAGTTCTATTCACTATGAATTTAAGTTCCAGCGATACCCATAAAAAAACACCTGTAACCCTGTTCATCCCCTGCCTGGTCGATCAGGTCTATCCCGAAATCGGACTGGCCATGGTTAAAATCCTCCGTTATTTTGGCTACGAATTGCATTATGATCCCAGGCAAACCTGCTGCGGTCAGCCTGCCTTCAATGCCGGCCACCGCAACGAAGCTCGTAAAGTAGCCGGACAATTCATCGAGATTTTTCAACAGGCTGAAACCATTGTGGCCCCTTCCGGTTCCTGCGTGGCCATGGTGCGTAACTATTACCCGGTCCTTTTCCGGGATCATCCCCTGGAAAAATCCGCAATAGATTTAAATAAACACGTATTTGAATTTTCAGAATTTCTATCGCGGGAGAACCTGATTTCTAATATTAGCGGGACATTTACCGGCCGGGTCGGTTTTCATAACTCCTGTCATACTTACCGCGAATTAGGCGTAAAAGCCGAACCGCTTGAGATCCTGAAACGGATCAGCGGGTATGAACTGGTCGACCTCCCCGGGGAACCTGTGTGTTGCGGTTTTGGAGGATTATTTTCCTTCAAGTTCGACTATGTAGCGGCAGCTATGGCGGCAAACCGGGTGGACATGTTTCGCAGCCGGAATGTCGATACCATTGTCAGCAACGATCCCGGCTGCATTATGCATATGCGGCAGGAAATCAAAGCGGAAAAAATCGATATGCAACTGCTGCATCTCACCGAATTTATGGTTCAGAGTATGAGGCTGTAAATGTCCGAATTTACCCGGTTTCTCCGACAGGCCAGAGAAAAAATAGATGATCTGTCGCATCACCGCAAGATCGGGAAAGCCATCGCTACTTACGACTCCAAAGTCGAGGAAATGAAGCAAACCCAGTTCAGGAACTGGGAACAGGCGCGAAAAAATGCCCGGGAAATAAAAAATTACGTCCTGAATTCCCTGCCGCAGTTATTGCAAAAATTTGAACAGAACATCTCGGCCCGTGGTGTTACTGTTTTATGGGCCGAAACCGCAGCTGAAGCCCGGCAGTATTTTCTGCAGATTGCCCTTGAGCACCAGGCTAAAAAGATCATCAAATCAAAATCCATGACCACCGAAGAAATCTCCTTTAACGAAATGTGCGAACAGCAGGGACTGGAAGTGTGGGAAAGCGATCTGGGCGAACTGATTGTACAACTGGCCGGCGAGAAACCGTACCACATCGTTACCCCGGCCATGCATAAAAGCACTGCAGAGATATCTCAACTCTTTCATGAAAAACTGGGTTCGCCTTTGACCGACAGCGCCGCCGAACTGACCATGGTGGCCAGGCAACATTTGCGACAGGCCTATATAACCGCTGATATCGGCGTCACCGGAGCTAACTTTTTACTGGCTGAAGAAGGCGCTGTGCTGCTGACCGAAAATGAAGGCAACGGCCGCCTGACCATGGCCTGCCCACCGGTACATGTGGTGATTGCCGGAATTGAAAAGATCATACCCGGTCTGGCCGATCTGGCCTTATTTCTTCCCCTGCTGGCTACCAGTGGTACAGGCCAGCAGATCACCTGTTATAACAGCATCATCCGCGGACCCCGCCAGGGACTGGAATCAGATGGTCCGCAAAAAATGTATGTGATCCTGCTGGATAACGGACGTTCGCAATTATACGCGGATCCGCACTTTCGCGAAATACTTCGCTGCATCCGCTGCGGAGCCTGCCTGAATGCCTGCCCGGTTTTCCGTCTGGCCGGGGGACATACCTATCATACACCGTACCAGGGACCACTGGGATCCGTGCTGACCCCTCATCTGCGCGGTTGGGCTGAATGGTATCATCTGCCGTATGCTTCCAGTCTGTGCGCAGCCTGCAGTTTCGTCTGCCCGGTACATATCGAACTGCACCGGTTATTGCTGGAAAACCGCTGGCAGGCGTACCGCAAGGGTTACGTCGGTTTAATCTGGAAGATAGCCTTAAAAGGCTGGGCCTTCATTTTTAGCCGGCGTACGCGTCTGGACCTTGTGGCCAGACCGCTGCGTCGCTGGGGCAGCCATTTTACCTGGTTAGTACCAGCCGGAAAGAGAAAAAGAATACCCGCTTTACCCCGGAAATCATTCAAAGAATTGTGGCTGAAAAATGAACAGTAGAGAAAAAATCCTGGCCAGATTAAATAACTGGCCCGCCGATAAAGTGCCGCCTGTCGCAGAGATCCGCGACCAGGATATTTATGGGGATTATCCTGTAAAAGGCAGTTCTCTTCTTGATATTTTTAAAAATCAATTGAGTCAGCTGCAGGGAGAAATATTCCTGGCGGATTCCCGCCGGCAGGCAGCAGATTCTTTATACCAAATCCTGAAAGAGTTTCCGCAGCACTCCTGCCTGGGACAACCGGCACCTTTCCTGTCTGAGATCTTTTCACAAAAGGCAGAATTAAAATCCTTCCTGGATGATAAATTTCAACTTAATAATGACTCCATTTCATTCTCAAAATATAGTTGTGGTATCACCTTGGCCGATTATCTGATTGCCCGCACCGGTTCAATTATCCTGACCTCTTTATCGGCCGCCGGGCGGCGCCTGTCGGTATTGCCACCGGTACATATAGTAATCGCCGCAGAAAAACAGATCGTACCCTCGCTGGATGAAGCCTTCCGGCAGATGAAGAAGCAATCAATCGATTGGAGTTATGCGGTGCTGATAACCGGCCCTTCGCGCACATCCGATATAGAAAAGCAACTGGTGCTCGGTGCACACGGACCTAAACGGCTGGTGGTAATAATTCTGCAGTCGTGAATTTCTTCTATTTCTTAATTACACAGAGTTCCACAGAGCAGACACAGAGAACCACGGAGAAAGTAAACATCAATAACACTTGAATATAAATCTCAATATTTTCTATCAATTACTGCAAATTATTCCCCTGGGCTCTCCTCCTGCTCCGTGGAACTCCGTGTAACCTGAACCCAGTCTCTATTTGCGTCAATTTCAGCGGATCGAGTATCTTATCCAGTTCCTCTTTTTTCAGATCGGTCTGTTCCAGCGCCACTTCCTTTAAAGTGCGATTCTCGGCATAGGCCGTTTTGGCTATTTTGGCCCCTTTATCATAACCGATGATCGGATTTAAAGCTGTAACCAGTATCGGATTTTTATCCAGCAGATTCACTATTTTTTCCTGATTGACTTTGAAACCGGCGATAGCCATATCGGCCAGCACCCGCGCAGCATTGGCCAGGATCAATATGGATTGCAGTACATTATAGGCCGCCACGGTCAGCATTACATTCAATTGAAATACTCCGGATTGGCCGCTGAGTGTGACCGTCACATCATTGCCGATCACCTGGGCACAGACCATCAGCACCGCTTCGGGAATGACCGGATTGATTTTACCGGGCATGATCGAAGAGCCGGGTTGCAGGGCCGGGAGCTCAATTTCACCCAGGCCGGCAATCGGTCCGCTGTTCATCCAGCGCAGGTCATTACTGATTTTAATCAGGCTCACTGCTACCGTTTTTAACTGGCCGCTTAACTCGACGATAGCATCCTGAGTAGCCAGTGATTCAAAAAAGTTAGACGATTTCATAAAAGGGATACCGGTGGCATCCGCCAGTTTCCTGGCAATCCGGTCGGCAAATTCAGGATGGGCATTGATACCCGTACCAACCGCAGTACCCCCCTGGGCCAGTTCGGCCACCCGCGGTAAAGAAGCATTCAACCGTTCCAGACCGTGACTGATCTGGCTGGCCCAGCCGGACATCTCCTGGCTCAGTCTTACCGGCATGGCATCCATTAAATGCGTACGCCCGGTTTTAACAACCTGCTCATAGTCAGAGGCTTTTTGCACGATCGTTTCGTGCAGATGCTTCAAGGCCGGCAGTAATTTTTCGACTACCTCCAGGTATGCCGAAACATGAATGGCTGTGGGAATGACATCATTGGACGATTGTCCCATATTGACCTGATCATTGGGATGTATTTTTTCACCGGCTATTTTTGAGGCCAGGGTGGCAATTACCTCGTTGGCATTCATGTTACTGCTGGTGCCGGAACCTGTTTGGAAAATATCGATGGGAAACTGATCGTCATATTTCCCTGCAGCGACCTCCTCGGCCGCCTGCTGGATGGCTCTGGATTTTTTAGCATCCAGCAATTTCAAATCGAGATTGACCTCGGCTGCTTTCTGCTTGATCAAACCTAAGGCCCGGATCAGAGCCCGGGGAATGGGTATTCCGCTGATCGGGAAATTTTCCACGGCGCGCTGGGTTTGTGCAGCATACAGGGCATCTTTAGGTACTTTGATTTCTCCCAGTGAATCTTTTTCTATACGGAATTCTGGCATCTTGACCTCCTCATAGAATATATATTGCTAGTGTGGCTTGGAAAGGTGTGAAAAATTACTATTTTGTTTTAAATGGAACAATATAATTTTGAATCATCCCTGCCAGAATTCCGGCGTCCAGCACATATCGACGGGTTGATGCAAATCATGGATAGACTTGCCGATAATCTGCAACTGTTTCAGCGGCACCTGTTTTTCAACCGCGGGAAAAAATTCCCGTTCTTCAAAGCGGATATGTTTTTCCAACGCTTCGGCAAATTCCTGCAGATAAGACTTTAAATTGCTATTTTTTGTCCCGATTTTAGTTATCAAATTTCTGAAAAACTGGTGATCCCGTTTCAACTGCCTGATCAGGAGATCAGCACTTTTGGAATGTTTTTCCAGCGCTTCAATCAGGTATTTTTCTTCCTTGTTGAAATGCGGCTCTAAACTCTTTTCCCAGGCCTGCATGACGTAAGCGGCCATGATCGTACCATCGGCATTTTTATTCAAGCCCCGTTTCAGCCGGAAAGCCAGCACCAATCCATGATGATGATCCCAGGAAAGGGGTGTAAGTTCATCGCCTCGTTTCATTTCTTGATCTCCGCCAGTCTGCTATTTCAATGCTTTACCGATGAATGTAAAATGTTTCTGTTCATCCTTTGTTTCAGTTTTATGATAGACCAGATAATCTTGTTTTTCCATGGCTTCGATCAGCGGCAGGGGTTTAAAGTTGGTGTACAGAACCAGATAAGTCCCGGCCGGTATTGATTGCATTAATTCGTTTATCTTGTTCAGGGGATGCACACCTTCGTTCAGCATCTCCACACCATCGACGATATAAGCCGGTTCGCCCGTTATCCACGCCGGGATATTTTCCAGCGAAACTTTCACTGTTTCCGTTGCACCCTGTAACTCAACTTGTCCCACAGCTGCCCGCAGAGTATTTACCAGTGCCAGCACCTGCACCCCGCCGATCTTTGCTGCCTTTTCCAGGTCGGCCAGTTTACCCACGGTGCGGCGTAAAACAGGATTGGTAAGATTTTTAAAAGGGGGTGCAATATTCATGATCTGCTCTTCCAGGTTTGGATATGCTGCCAGCAGATCGGCAATTTTTGTTTTGGCCGTAATTTCCATACTTCTCCATGATTAGTTATTTTCTTGTTCATATTTTAAAAGCCGGCGTTCGCCCTGTAACTGGCGGAGTTCGGTCAAATCCTGGGTTACTTCCAGCGTACCGGCATATTGTCCCTGATCATCATGCAAGGCGTGATAGGCTATATGTATAAATTTACCGCCGAGATTGATCCAGAATTTGGCTGTATCCTGTTTACCGTCTTTAAAATCGCTGAGTATCTTGTTTACAATATGTACGCTTTTGGGAGGATGACAGTACTGTACTTTACGGCCGAGGATGGCACGGGTGCGGTCAAAGATGCGTTTTTCACCGGGACTGAAATAGCGCACCACGTCGTCTTTATCGACAAAGGTTAAATCTACCGGTAGTGTTTTAAAAACGCTGATCAACTCGGCCAAGCCGAATGAACCCGTCGGCATCTGGATACGGTCCGTTATAGACCGTGAGTTTTTCAGCTGTTCAGGCGGAATATTCTCCGGTTGCCAGGTAAATTCAGGTACGTACAGGCAATAACCAATCTCATCGCCCTGGATATAGATTTCATACCATTCCTGTTCCGTTAACAGCTCAAGCGCCGTGGGAAATAATATTTTTTCTTCCTTATAAATCATATCTTCGATCGCAGTCACAGCCGGTAAAATAGCCAGTTGCCAGTAAGCCCTGGCTTCGCTGGCCGCTATGTTTTTAATCTGGACTAAGCCGTTGATTGTTTCTTTCAGAAATTCACGCACTTCATCATGTTTTCCCCACATGACTGCCGGCGGACCTGGCATATTTTTCTTTTCGAAGTAAGGAAAAAGCAGATATTCCTTGCGACGGTAATGCTTGTCTACATCCATCAATTCATTTAAATGGGTCTGGATCTGCTGCAGTTTAGACAGGGCTTCAGCCTGGTCCGGCATTTTATCCAGTTCAGCACCCAGTAAACGAACCAGGTTGACAGTTCTTATTAAAGATTTATTCTCCGCTATAAAGGTATGCACCGGATGGCCGGGAATGGTTTGCGGTGTTTCCTGCTGATCCAGATGCTTTTTCAGGACACGGGTGTGGGTATCGCACAAGTCCTGGATGGCTTCTCTTGGCATCCCCTCCTGAATAAGTTGCATTTCCATCAGAAATACATCCGCATATTCAGCTTCATCCAGAATGGTTTCAAACTGCTGGCGTACTTTTTCTTCGGCCACACCATTATGCAATTGCCGGATCAGTGATTTCATGATCTCAATTCGCTGCTGACGGTTATCTATTATTTCGCTCATTTTAGTCCTTAATGTTAATTGGTATGTACTAAAAGTCCCTGAGTTCCTGAGTACCTTAGTCCCTTAAATCTTGAGTTTTTGTATTTTTCCTATTAATTATTCATAATGCTTTACCAGACTATTCGACCCCTACGGGGTCGTCGAATTTTTGGAGGTTTTTTTTGCTACAAATATCTGATACCTCCGGCATCATTACTTCTTATAATCTTTGATTCTTAAATCTTAAATCTTTAATCTTTATTTTTGTCTCTTTGTCCCTTTGTCCCTTTGTCCCTTTGTCCCTTTGTCCCTGCCTTACGGCAGGTCTCCGGTCTCTGACCTCCGACCTTTGTCCCTTTACTTAGCAAATCCCCCAGCGTCACATTATAAATCAACTCCTGCATATTCTCCCGCATTTTCATCCAGTGTTCATGCAGGGCGCAGGGATTTTCACTGGAGCACGCAGGCAATCCCAGGATACAGCGCTGAAAATTTTCCAGACCTTCGACGGCGCCGATGATCTCATAGAGGTATATTTGTTTGGCCAGACGGGTCAGGCGGTAGCCGCCCTGCTTGCCTTTTAGCGTTTCGACCAGCCGGGCCTCAGCCAACCGGTGCATCAGGCGCCCTAAATATTTATAGGGCAGATCCAGTTCGTGGTGCAACCGGTTTACCGAGCAAACCTGCCCTGCTTCAGTTACCAGGCGGCACATCACCTGGATTGCATATTCGCTGGTCTTGCTTAATCTCAAATTACTACCTCCAGGTAGAATATAAACATCTAATATACCACGCGCAAGGAGAATATTATGAAAACCATTATTTTTATTCTGCCTTCAGCTGAATTCTAGCCGATTAATTCTGCTGCAGTGGAGGGGTAGACTTCTTTTGAAAGGTTTTCCATAAATAGTAAACAGGGATACCCAGTACTACGATGATCAAACCCGGCCAGGTAAAGGCAGGCTTGAAGATCAACAAATCAAGTGAGATAGCGCCGGCCAGCAGGATATACAAGGCGGGCAGCAGGGGATAACCATAAGCGCGGTACGGCCTTTGGACATCCGGCCGTTTTTTTCGCAACCGGTAAATTCCGGCTACAGTCAAAATATAAAAAATCAAAACAGCGAAGATCACGTAGTCGAGTAAATCCCCGTAGGTTCCCGAAAGGCAGAGTATGCTGGCCCAGATTCCCTGCACTACCAGGGCGTTCCCCGGTACTGCTTTTTTATTCAGATTACCGGCCTTATTAAAAAAAAGTCGATCCCTGGCCATGGCATAGTAGACCCGTGCACCGGCCAGTATCAAACCATTGTTGCAGCCAAAGGTTGAAATCATGATCAAGATGGCCATAATGACGGCTGCTGCGCTGCCATAGATCATGCTGCCGGCAGCAATCCCAACCCGGTCTGCCACGGCAAACTGAATTCCCTGCCCCATAATATCTGCTGCCTCAGGAGATCCCGTGACCGGCAGAATCAGCAGATAAACAATGTTGACCATTACGTAAAGAAGCGTTACCAGGCCTGTCCCTAATATCAGACTGCGCGGTATAGTGCGCCTGGGATTTACCACTTCACCGGCCGTAAAAGTAATATTATTCCAGGCATCGCTGGAAAACAAAGAACCCACCATGGCCACCCCGAGCGCCGGCAGCAAGGCCAGGCCGGAAAGATTTTCGATCGAGATTATTTTCCCCGCGGATATATGCGTCCAGCTGCCCTTCCAGAAAATGGATCCGTTGGCGGCAATGGCCTCGGCATTCCAGCCTGCAATGAATCCAACCAGAATGAGACCAGCCAGCACAGTAATTTTCGCCGCAGTAAAAATATTTTGAACTGTTTTCCCCTGTTGCAAACCGAGTGAATTCAAATATGTCAGCAGACCTATACTGCTGATGGCCAGAAATTGCGCCGCGGAAATATTCAGCACCCCTGAATTTATCAGGATATGATTCTCACTGAACCAGGGGAGAATTACTGCGGTGAATTTGGCAAATGCCACCGCGACCGCAGCAATCGTACCTGTTTGAATAACCATAAAAAAAGTCCAGCCATATAAAAAGGCAATGAGTGGATTGTAGGCTTCACGCAGGTACACATATTGCCCTCCGGCCTGCGGCATCATGCCCGCCAGTTCGCCGTAACTCAAAGCCCCAACTATGGTCAGCAGGCCCGTAATGATCCAGACCAGCAATACATATGCCGGAGCCCCTACTGTGCGGGCGATATCCGCACTGACAATGAAGATACCCGATCCGATCATCGATCCCGCCACAATCATGGTGGAGTCAATCAGATTTAATTCACGCCTGAATTCGCGGGTATTTTTATTCATAAATTTTTCATTTCGATAAATTTTTATTTCTTAATTGCGCCACTACACTATGCCGCCGGCTATAGCCAAAATAAATCAGCAATCCAATCCCCAACCAAATCATCAACCGCCACCAGTTTTCAACAGGTAACGAAAACATTAACACCAGACAGGAAAGTATTCCCATGACCGGTACAAATGGAACGAAGGGCGCACGGAAGGGTCGCGGCACCTGGGGATGAGTTTTGCGCATAATCAATACAGCAGCACAGACAATCACAAAAGCTAACAACGTCCCGATATTGGCCATTTCAGCCAGAATGCGCAGGGGTATAAAGGCAGCCATCGAACCAACAAAAATACCGGTGAGAATGGTTGATTTCCAGGGAGTGCGGAATTTGTTATGTACCGCCCCGAAAAAACTGGCGGGCACCATGCCATCACGGGCCATGGCCAGCATGACCCGGGGCTGGCTGAGCATCATCACCAAAAGAACAGAGGTGATACCGGTGATGGCTCCGATATCTATCAATCGCCGGGCCCAGGTTAATCCCTTTTGAGCAAATGCATTCGCTACCGGAGCATTGATATCAATCTGATCGGACGGGATCATTCCGGTAAGAACAGCCGACACGGCAATATAGAGAATAGTACATATTATTAACGACAAAATAATCCCGATCGGTACATCCCGCTGGGGTCGCTTAGCTTCTTCGGCATGGGTGGAGACAGAATCAAATCCAATATAGGCGAAGAAAATAATCGCCGCACCGGCCAGCATGCCGACAGGAATACCCCCTGGTCCCGCTTCACCCCAGATTGGTTTTCCAAAAAAACTCAATCCGGAGTAACCAAATGGAGCAAATGGTTTCCAGTTATCAGGATTGATATAAAAAATACCGACCACAATTACGAACAAAACGATGGTCAACTTGATTATGACCATAGTGGTATTAAAGGTGGCACTTTCTTTAATACCCAGCACTAAAACGATGGTAATAATCGCGGTAATAAGGATGGCCGGCAGATCAAAATAGGTCCCGGTCATCAAAAAAACTCCTGAGGCCGGATCAAAATCAAAAGGGGCACCCGATAAAATATGCGGAACATAAATTCCCACCGACTTCAATAAATCCTGAAAGTGTGCCGACCAACCATGAGCGACCGTCGATGAACTGACTGCATATTCCAGCACCAGATCCCAGCCGATGATCCAGCCGAATAATTCACCAAGAGTAGCATAGGCATACGTGTACGCCGAACCAGCCACGGGTACCATGGAGGCAAATTCAGCATAGCATAAGGCTGCAAAAATGCAGGCCATACCGGAAACCCCAAAGGAAAGGATCAGCGCCGGACCGGTGCGGTCATGCGCCGCAATACCGGTTAATACAAAAATTCCGGTTCCGATTATCGCGCCAACGCCTAAACTCGTAAGTGAAATAGGTCCTAATACCCGCCGTAAACGATTCTCCCCTTTCATTTCTTCTAAAAGTAACTCGTAAGGTTTTCTGGCGAAAAGTTGTTTGAACATCAGATATTTTACTCCTTCAGGATCTAGTAGATATTGGGGTTATTTAAATATAAGTTGGAATTCTAAATCATTTTTGCGAACAAAACAAGCTAGATAATTGCGCTCTCTTTATCGTGAGATCGTCATGGATTATTTTTATTCTTCACCGCAACCGTTAACATTACCATAGCCATAAAAGCAATTACTGCTCCACTGCCAAAAGCAATTGTTGCCCCAAAATTTTTATACAAAATACCGAAAATAACGCTCGCCGGCAGTGCCGCCAGACCTACCGTAAAGTTATACATGCCGAAGGCACTGCCCAGGACATCCGGTCTGACGATATCAGCCACCAGGGCCTTTTCTGCCCCTTCACAAAATGCATAGTACAGGGCATAGCTGGCAAACAAAATGAAAGTTGCCGGTATTTGCCAATGAACCGGCAGCCGGTCCAGCAGGGCAAAGGACAGATAGACCAGGGCATATATACTCCAGCCGATATTAATCAAAGTCTTGCGCCCTATTTTATCCGACCAGCTGCCGAGCGGTGTGGAAAAAACGGCTTTTAAAATATGAAAAAATGCCCAGATCAGCGGCAGGAAAAGGATATTTATCAGTTGCTGTTGAAATTGAATATCACCGCTGCGCTTAACCAGATCCCCCACCAGCGGAGTTTTCATTATAATCGAATAGAAAGCGCCGCTGGCCTGAATAGCCTCTTCAACTCTGAATAACATGAAAGCATCGGAAGAATTTCCCAGAGTGAATATAAGCACGACCGACAGATAGGCCAGGAAATTCCGGTCAAATTGCCGGAGGGAGAACCGAAATTTCTTATCCGGATCGAAGTCCTCCTTCTTTTCTTTTAAAAAAACAATAAGCGTGAACACGGCAAATAAGCCCGGGAACCAAGGCCAGAATAAATGTCCAGCGCAGAACCCTTACCAGATCGGTCATTCCTAAGGCCAGGATTAAAAAGATCAATGTGCCGATGGCCAGAACCGGTCCGATAATCGCACCGGTATGGTCCATCGCCCGGTGGAATCCGTAAGCTTTGCCGCGAATCTTCTCGTCCACCGACAGGGCAATCAGGGCATCGCGGGGGGCTGTCCGGATACCTTTGCCGACACGATCCAGCATCCGGATCACTACAATCTGCCAGGCATTCGCCACCAGACCGGTAAAAGGCCGGATTAATGAGGAAATAGTATAACCGATCACTACCAGCATTTTGCGCTTGCGTATCCGGTCCGAAATGATTCCGCTAGCCAGTTTTAGCAGGGCGGCTGTGGTTTCAGCCACCCCTTCGATGACCCCCAGCATTAAAGCACCGGAACCCAGGGCCGCTACGAAAATTGGAATAAGGGGATAGATCATTTCAGTTGCTGCGTCGGTCAGCAAACTGACGATACCAAGTATGATAATATTACGCGGGATTCTACTGCTTTGCTTGCTACCCATTTCTAACGTATTATTCAGCCTTATATTATTCCTGCCTTTTTCGGCAAGGTTATGCTGCATAAGACTAGTAATCTATATTCCGCTTTAAAATCCAGTTTAACACCAGCACGCCTGTAGCCCCTAGCGGTATGCCGGCGGCAGCTCCGAAAATAGCAGCATTGATAAAGATCGACCCGAATATCTTCCACCAGGGCCAGGTATTCATATCTAAAATAGAAAATGAAATGGCTTTGAGCGGGACCGCTATTATGAACATCGTGGCTACGGTCAGACCGAAAGACAGCCCGGCTGCAATAGCGCCAACCAGTGCTCCGGCGGGGATATAAAAGAACATATTCCCTTTTAACGTGATCATCACCCGCGCGAATCCCACGGCTGTCAGAATGGCCGAGAGCATTTGTACCAGTATCGTTACAGCGATAATCAATTTGATATGGAACGTATTACCCCTGTTGACCAGGCCGGTAAACGGTCCATAGACCAGATAGACATTTACAGCAATGCTGATCAATAATCCCAGTAATGCGAAGATTTTTAATGCATATACTTCGTTTTTATTCAACCGTTCTCCCAATCTAAATTTTATTGCCAGTCAGACCTGCAGAACCCTGCCCGTTTATTTTCGCCTGAGTATTACTTCCATAATCAATTCATATTTACCCTGAGCATCAGGCAGTTCCATCCGCAGCCTGACGGTACTGGTATTAATTTTAGTGAAGGTTTGAACAAACAAAGAGTCATGCCATTGCATATACAGAGTGTTGTCGTTAATAAACTTGCAGGTTGCCGTCAAAAAGGCTCCGCTGTTTTCGAACCACCAGTAACGGTACAACTGGATCTTATCATCCCAGCCGAAAATTCCATGTGCGGCTCCACCGCTCTCCGTTGTGTAATCAAAAACCACATAACGTTCATTTAATACCCGGCTGAAAGTTCCAGCCCCTTTTTCGGTCGCGGCTGCATGAAAACTGCTTTGCGGAATGGTGTAATCCAGTTCCCAGTTTCCGATTAAAAACTCAAAAGGTTTCATCAGGTTAGTTTGGACCGGCATATATATGCCTCCAATTAGTTTCTATGCTGCAAGTGTCTGGTTTCCCACCCGGCCGGATTAAAGTTACAATAAAATATTTTAATATATTTAATTTTTGCTGTTGAAAAAATACTTTACATGCGGTAAAATTAGGAGGAAATTATTTTTCGGTTTTTTTATCCAACAACCAGGATTTTGCATTTTCGATAGAAAAGAAGACTTTAAACTGGTAGCCCAGGTTCTGGCAGACCACTTCCCAGAAGGAAGCCAGTTTTTCATATTTTTCCCTGACCACCAGCGCCAGGCGTAAAAGCCTGGCTTCAACCGGCATTTCCTTATCATAGAAATGCGCCAGATCATACATATCCATTAAAGTGTTACTATAGGTCACATCCTGTTCATCCACCAGAATCCGGTCGAATGGATATTGCTTAATAGATTGGTACATCTCGAGATTATACTTTTTATGCTCAGCGAGATTTTCATCTATCCCTTCCGACTTTATATAAAGATACTCGTCCTGTGGAAGGACTTTAAACTGTATTGCCATATTGTTTATCTTGTTTCCAAATCGTCAATGATCCCGGTGATAGTTGCAATTCATTATGAGTGATAGGTACGAAAATTTTTCGGAACTGTTGCCTACAATATATAATAACGCTTATTTTGTATTAAATCATCCAAGTGTGTATCAAAAACACCCATTAGCCCGGTAGCCGAAACTTTCGAGGCTGCAGTTCCATTGTTAATTAATCTTAATAAAATCTTTATACTTCGGCAAGTAATCTTGGCTGTTTCTTTATAATTCCCCTTTTATATTTCCCCAATTAACAAGAAAGGATATCGAATATGACTGTAATCGCAGTTATAATAGTAATTTTACTTTTAATTTATTTAGTTTATTCATTAATAAACCCTGAAAAATTTTAAAAGGTTTCATATGAGCATATATGATCTGATCGAGATCGCTTTCTTTCTCGGTATATTGATTATCTTAACACCACTGCTGGGAAAGTATATGGCAAAAGTTTTCGCTGGTGAAGATTTTAAATTAAAAAAATGGTTACACTGGCTGGAAAATCTAATCTCTAAAACCTGTGGAGTTAGAACCGATGAGCAGATGACCTGGAAGGAGTATACCTTTGCCTTATTGACCTTTAATTTTTTCGGTTTTGTTGTTGTTTTCATTGTGCAACTGGTTCAAAAATGGCTTCCTTTAAATCCTCAATATCTTGAAAACGTTAATCCGGCACTTGCCTTTAACACGGCAGTCAGTTATATGACCAACACCAACTGGCAAAGTTATGCCGGAGAAACAACGTTAAGTTATCTGGTACAGATGCTTGGTTTGACCGTACAGAATTTTCTCAGCGCTGCCACCGGCATTGCCGTGTTGCTGGTATTAATACGCAGTCTAAAAAACCGCCTTTCGGCTGACCTAGGATCCTTTTGGGTCGATTTGATCCGTTCAATTGTTTATCTGCTCTTACCGCTCAGTATTATACTTGCCGTGCTCCTGGTTTCGCAAGGAGTCGTACAGACCTTCCAGAATTATACTGAGATAACAACGCTGGAAGGAACAAAACAAACCCTGGCTGTCGGACCCGCTGCTTCACAGATTGCGATAAAACAATTAGGTACCAATGGAGGCGGATTTTTCAACGCCAATAGTGCACATCCATTTGAAAATCCTACTTTACTATCAAATTTTTTTGAAATGCTGGCAATTTTATTAATTCCAGCCTCCCTAACATATACTTTTGGAAAAATGGTCAATTCGGTTCGACAAGGATGGATACTTTTTTTCACCATGTTGATTCTTTTCATTACCACCCTGTCAATTCTATTACTCTCTGAATTTTCATACAATAACGTTTTTGGTGTTTCCGGAATTATGGAAGGGAAAGAATTTCGCTTCGGCATTACCAATAGTGTTTTATGGGCCGATGCAACCAGCAGTGCTTCTAATGGATCCGTAAATACCATGCACAGCAGTTTATCACCGCTGGCTGGAGGCGTAACTATTTTTAATATGATGCTGGGTGAAATCATTTTTGGCGGAGTAGGAGCGGGACTATACGGAATGCTGCTCTTTGTGATACTAACCGTGTTTATTGCCGGACTTTTAGTCGGCCGGACACCGGAATATCTGGGTAAAAAAATAGATGCCTTTGAAGTGAAAATGGCCATAATTGGGATATTCGCACCAGGTTTTGTCATTCTTGTTTTTACAGCCATTTCTGTTCTTACACCTGCCGGTCTAACAAGTATTTTAAACTCAGGTCCGCACGGATTCAGTGAAATATTATATGCTTTTTCATCGGCCGCCGGCAATAACGGCAGTGCTTTTGCCGGTTTAAATGCCAATACTACTTACTACAACATATTAATGGGAATTGGCATGCTGATCGGACGCTTTAGCGTTATTGTACCTGTACTGGCTATTGCCGGTAGTTTAGCCGCTAAAAGAATTATTCCACCGTCGGCTGGCACTTTCCGCACGGATACCGGATTATTTATATTCTTATTACTTTCAATCATAATCATCATCGGAGCACTGACATTCTTACCCGCTTTATCACTCGGTCCCGTTGTAGAGCATTTTCTAATGATATCAGGTCAGACCTTCTGACATTCAAGGATCAAAAAATGTTAAAAAATAAGTTTGCAGTTTTCGACAAAAAAATCATGCTGCGGGCAGTAAAAGACTCATTTTTAAAACTCAATCCGGTTATCCAATTAAAAAATCCGGTTATGTTCGTTGTCTTTACCTGTTCCATCTTTACCAGTATTATTTTCTGTAAGGATTGGCTGCAAGGACAATTTAATCCGTTTACATTGCAGATTTCTTTATGGCTTTGGTTTACCGTACTGTTTGCAAATTTTGCCGAAGCGATTGCCGAAGGGAGGGGAAAAGCTCAAGCTGAATCATTACGGAAATTGAGAACCGGTAGTTACGCCCGTAAGATAGAAGCAGGAAAAGAAATACAAATTCTATCCACCCAATTGAGATTCGGCGATCGGGTGATTTGTGAGAGCGGTGATACCATCCCGGCAGATGGTGAAGTGATTGAAGGTATTGCTACCGTGGACGAATCGGCGATCACCGGTGAATCAGCACCTGTGATTCGTGAAAGCGGGGGCGATCGCAATGCAGTAACAGGCGGTACAAGAGTATTAAGCGACAGGATCATCGTAAAAATTACTTCGCAACAGGGGAATACATTTCTCGATCGTATGATCGCTCTGGTTGAGGGGGCAAAACGGAAAAAAACTCCCAACGAAATTGCCTTGATAATTCTGCTTTCCGGACTGACGATTATCTTTCTGTTAGCTGTAGTTACATTGTACCCTTTTGCAGCATACAGTCAAAATGTATCCGGAAATAAAATTATTCTGTCCTTGCCGATTTTGATCTCACTTTTGGTGTGCCTGATCCCGACAACCATAGGTGGATTATTAAGTGCTATCGGTATCAGCGGCATCGACCGCCTGGTCAACCGCAATGTAATCGCCAAAAGCGGCAAGGCCGTTGAGGCGGCCGGTGATATTGATGTACTTCTGCTGGATAAGACGGGTACCATCACATTCGGGAACCGCATGGCCAGTGATTTTTTACCGGCTCCGGGTATTGATCAGGATCATCTGGCTGAAGTTTCACAACTGGCATCCCTGGCGGATGATACGCCTGAAGGACGATCAATTGTCATTCTGGCCAAGGAAAAATATAATTTACGCGGACGTGATTTATCAAAATATGATATAAAATTTAGCCCGTTTACGGCACAATCACAGATGAGCGGAATAGACCTGTATTCTAAGGATGGAAAAACTCATAAATCCATCAGGAAAGGGGCAGCCGGGGCAATAAAAAACTATGTTCAATCAAACGGCAATATTTTTCCAAAAGAAGTTGATACCCTGGTAAACGAGATCGCTAAAGAAGGTTCTACTCCGCTGGTGGTTGCTGAAGACGGAATAATCCTGGGTACCATTAAACTTAAAGATGTAGTAAAAGGGGGTATCAAAGACCGGTTTGCCCGGTTACGCAGGATGGGTATCAAAACCATTATGATTACCGGGGATAATCCCTTAACCGCCGGTACCATCGCCGCTGAAGCGGGTGTGGACGATTTTATCGCCAGTGCAAAACCGGAGGATAAGTTAAAAATAATCCGCCAGGAACAAGAGGATGGTAAATTGGTCGCCATGATTGGAGATGGTACCAATGATGCCCCTGCTCTAGCCCAGGCCTATGTGGGCGTGGCCATGAATACGGGTACCCAGGCGGCACGGGAAGCAGGAAATATGGTCGATTTGGACAGTAACCCGACCAAACTTATTGAGATCGTTGAAATTGGAAAACAGTTATTGATGACCCGCGGAGCGCTCACAACCTTTAGTATTGCCAACGACATTGCTAAATATTTTGCCATTCTCCCTGCTATTTTTGCTAATTTATACGCCGTGGGAGATTTTAGCGGTCCTCTGTCTAAATTAAACATCATGCAATTGCAGAGCCCCGAAAGTGCTATTTTAAGTTCAATAATATTCAATGCACTTGATTATAGTTGTCCTGATACCGTTGGCTTTAAAAGGCGTGACTTATCGGCCGCTGGGTGCATCAGCACTGCTTTTAAGAAATATACTGGTTTATGGGCTGGGGGGAATTATAGTTCCCTTCGCCGGGATAAAACTTATTGATATCATTGTTAATCTGTTAAATTTAATATGAGAATTTTATGAGGGTCATAATTATTACATCTTTAAAAATACTGCTGGTAATGACTGTGCTTACCGGAATCATTTACCCGGTCATCATTACGGGTCTTGCGCAATTGCTATTCCAGCAAAAAGCCAATGGGAATTTAATTAAACAGCAACAAATAGTGATAGGATCAAAACTAATCGGACAGAAATTCGAAAGCGACCGCTATTTCTGGAGTCGTCCATCCGCTATCGACTATCAGCCTTTGCCTTCCGGTGGCAGCAATTTTTCGCCGACCAGCCGAAGACTTAAAGAATTGTATGAACAAAGAAAAAATACTTTTATTCAGAAAAATGGATTGAATATTCACACGGTTATACCTGCTGAAATGCTTTTTGCATCGGCCAGTGGTCTGGATCCTCATATATCCGTCCAATCCGCGGAGCTGCAACTGGAACGGATCGCCAGGGCCCGCAGACTTAATACAAGTCAAATAATGAAATTATCTCAGATGCTAAATAAATTTAAAGAAGGATCCTCTTCATTTTTATTGGACAAATCCGGTGTAAATGTATTACTTTTGAATGTCGAGTTGGATAAAATCTTCAATAAGGATGGGTTATGATTTCAGATGATCGTCCTGATCCTGATGCCCTGCTTGAAAAAATATTAAAAGCAGAAGAAAAAAAACATAAAGGTAAATTGAAGATATTTTTTGGCATGTGTGCCGGTGTGGGTAAAACATATTCAATGCTCAAAGCGGCGAAAAAGAGTCAAAGTGAAGGTATAGATATAATTATCGGATATATTGAGACCCACGGTCGGTCAGAAACAGAACAACTCCTGACCGGGCTGGAAATTATTCCACGCCAAAAGTCTTCTTACAGGGGGATTGAACTCGAAGAGATGGATCTGGATGCGGTACTCAAACGAAAACCGGCAATTGTGCTGGTCGATGAATTGGCCCATACCAATATTCCCGGCAGCCGGCATCATAAAAGATATCAGGATGTGGCAGAAATTATAGAAAACGGAATCGACGTCTATACAACTGTCAATGTTCAACATCTGGAAAGCAGAGCTGACACGGTACAGGAAATCACAGGAATAACAATGCATGAGACGATTCCCGATTCCGTCCTGGAAAACGCGGACGATATCGAATTGATAGATATAACACCCGATGATCTACTTAAAAGGTTTGCTGAAGGCAGAATATACATACCTCAAAACGCAGAACTAGCCGCTGAAAATTTTTTCCGTAAAGGAAATATCCATGCCTTGCGTGAAATGGCACTCCGCTTGACTGCTGAGCGGGTAGATATGGACATGCTGGACTATATGCGGGCAAAAAATATTCTCAGCACCTGGAAAACCACTGAGAAACTGATGGTAGCCGTCGGTCCCAGTCCTTCTTCCGAAAAACTTATCCGCTGGACCCGGCGGATGGCTTTTAATCTGGGAGCCCAGTGGTTTGCGGTCAGCATCGATTTGGACAAAAATCTTTCTGTTAAAAAGCAAAAATTATTATCCACCCATCTGGAACTGGCAAAAGAACTGGGAGCAAAAATCATACATAGCATGGAATCCGACATTGTCGAGGGTTTACTGAGAATTGCTCTGGAAAACAATGTTTCTCAAATTGTTATCGGTAAAACAAATGAACATCCCCTTAAGAATTTCATAACCGGCGGCAGTCTGGTAGACCGATTAATTAAAAAGAGTGAGCAGATCGATATTTACGTAATCAAGGCAGATCATGATATCGACCATAAAGAAAGTCGGAGATTTTCACTGCCGCATACATTAAGAATGAAGGAGTACTTAATTTCTTTTTTAACCATGGGAGTTGTTGCTCTTATCTGTTTTCCCTGGACCGATCTAATGGGCTATCAGACAGTGGGCTTGATATTTTTATTAGTCGTTGCGGGATTATCACTGATTCTGGGAAGAGGTCCGGTACTTTTTGCTGCCCTATTGAATTTTATCATCTGGAACTATTTTTTCATTCCACCTTTATTTACTTTTCAGATACGTAATATTCATGATGCTATAACCCTTTTTGCCAATTTTTTTATCGCTATTGTCGGAGGAACCCTGATCAATCGCATACGCCGAAATCAGGGTGTTTTAAAAAAAAGTCAGGAAAATATTTCGGTTCTTTACTCATTTTTAGAATCATTAAACCAGGCTGCATCTATCAAGGAAGTAGTTTACCAAACACGGTATGAATTAAAAAAATATTTCCAGGCCGATGCGATCGTCTATCTTCAGGAGAAAGAGACTCCCCATCTTTCAGCGCAAGGATTTGGTAACATGGATTTATATAGTGAAAAAGAGTTTGCGGTTGCTAACTGGGTATTTGAAAACAGCGAACCGGCTGGAAAATTTACCAACACTCTTCCGGAATCAAAACTAGAATATTTTCCTTTGCCTGCGCCTCGCGGAATTATCGGTGTTATCGGAATCAGATTTGATCGGGATTACCAACTCGCACCGGACCGCGTGATCCTGCTCAAATCGTTTATAACGCAGATAACTTCCTCTCTCGATAGAGAAATTACCATTGACCTGGTAAAAAAAAATATGCTTAATCGCGAATCGGAAAAACTCTTTCAGACTATTCTCAATACGGTATCTCATGAACTGAGAACACCGATCGCGATTATCTCAAGTTCCGTTTCAAATCTTAATGACGAACGAATTACTGCAAATCCCGAAATCAGAAATCGAATTTGCGCAGAACTAAATACAGCCTATCTCCGCCTGAATCACCTGGTAGAAAATATTCTGGACATGTCCAGAATCGAGTCAGGATACTTAAAATTAAATCTGCAACACTGCGATATTTCCGACTTGATCGGGATAGCTTTCCAGGAATTGAAAAACGAGTTGAAAGATCACCAGATAAAAATCGACCTGGAAGAGAATCTGCCTCTGATCAAGGCCGATATAAATTTGCTAAAGCAAGCTATAATTAATATCTTACATAATTCAGCGATGTATACACCTGGCAGCAGCGAGATATCAATCCATGCTGGATTGTTCACCCATGATAAAATATTTATTCAACTTGATGACCGCGGACCCGGTGTGCCTGAAGAAACATTGACTCACTTGTTTGATAAATTTTACCGCATCCCCGGAACTAAAAGCGGGGGTACAGGCCTGGGATTAGCCATATCTAAAACAATTATTGAAATACACCACGGAAAAATTTTGGCTCAAAATCGGCCTGAAGGCGGTTTGCGAATGACAATTCTATTAAATATAAATTAAACTGATGGAAGCAAAGAATAAATTTAAAATTTTGATCATTGACGACGAACCACAGATCAGACGCTTGCTTAATCTGTCCCTGGAAGCCCACGATTTCAAGGTTTTCGAAGCCGCTAACGGAAAAGAGGGATTGATTTCCGCCTCCATGCAGCATCCGGACCTTATTTTGCTGGATTTGGGTCTTCCGGATATGGATGGATTAACGGTGCTGAAGCAATTACGTGAATGGAGCCATGTGCCGGTTATTGTTCTTACTGTACAGGACCTGGCCGATACAAAAATACACCTGCTCGACACAGGGGCGGATGATTTTATAACCAAACCTTTCAATACCGGAGAATTGCTGGCCAGAATCCGGGTAGCCCTTCGCCATTCCATGAAAATAGATGAATCCCCTGTTTTTAACAGCGGCCATTTATATGTAGATCTGAATTCAAGAATTGTAAAAATAAATCAACAGGAAATAAAACTTACTGCTACCGAATATTCACTATTAACTTTATTTATAAAACATTCTGGCAAAGTTCTTACTCATAACTATATTATCAAAGAAATCTGGGGAAATCCTTATGCCGATAATTCTCAGATTTTACGGGTACATATTGCACAACTCAGGAAAAAAATAGAAAAAAATCCCGCTCTGCCCGAATTGATCATTACCGAACCGGGAGTAGGTTACAGATTGAAAACACTTTCAGAAAATCAATAATATCTATCGGGCCCACCAGATACAATTGATATATTTTGAGTTTTTGCTGGTTATAATAAACATTCCTAGAGAATACCCACCAAGCTGAAAGAAATTTTTACCATAAAATTTATGACTATACCCAGGGGCAGAATATTCAGCTGGGTTTGATGCTGAATAATTATAATCGCAAATAAAATCCAGGTCCCATATTTAAAGATAACATATTCGGTTTCCTCTTTGATCCTGATCGTATTGAAAAGAATATGAGAACCATCCAGCGGGGGTATGGGCAGCATATTGAAAATGAACAGGCCATAATTTATAAAAACCGCATACACCAATATCTCACGGATGCCTGAATAAGTTCCATCAGTGCTGTGGGGAATATACGTAACGAACATTTTAATGATAATCACACATAGAAAGCCTAGTATCAGGTTGGATAAGGGTCCGGCCACGGATATCAGCATTTCATCCCGGCGGGGATTTTTAAGCGAGCGGCGGTCTATCTGCACCGGTTTGGCCCAGCCGAAACCGGCCAGAATTATAAAAAGAAATCCAAACCAGTCAATGTGCTTGAGCGGATCAAGCGTCACCCGGCCCTGATCTTTTGCCGTCGAGTCGCCCAACAGGTAAGCCACTTTGGCATGCATGTATTCATGCACGGTTAAGCCCAGAACAATTCCCGGCAATAATTTTATTATATATACCAAATCAATTCCACCCATTTTCACCTCATTAAAACAGGATTTCCATTTTTATAGCAGCTGACATACCCGGCTTACCCGTTTAGCCATGGCCATGATGGTCAGCATGGGCGGATAACCCAGCGACTCGGGGAACAAGGAAGCATCGGCAACATAAAGATTCTGCGGCAGCCGGGCCGGATGAAATGATTGCGCGTCCTGCTTGGTCAGCGGAACCATTCCTCCGGGATGACCGGCATTGAGGGTACCATAAAATACTTTTTCTTTTTTCACTCCCAGTCGCCCGAATATATTTTCGCAAATTTCAATGCCCTGTTTTATCGTAGCCTTATCCTGGCTGTTGAGAAATTTATTAATTTTTCGCTTCGAGACAGAACCTTCATTTGTATCGGCAAGTTTAATCATCAGTCCCAGGGTATCACGCATCGGAAATTTCCAATGCCGGTTGAAAAAGAAACTGAGATAATCGAAATAGGGTGAAATAATAAAATGATCCTGTTCAACCACAAAAGGCATGGAGATTTCTTTATATTGCCGGCAGTCTTTCCACTCGGCGGCCACACAGAGAACCGGGTCAACAAACAATCTCTGCTCGCAGGGAATTCCGGAATTTTCCAGAATGACCGGTGTAGCAAATCCGCCTGCTGCCAGTATGACCAGATCCGCCGGATAAAATTTACTGATCAACCCGGTGGAGGCCTGTACTCCGACAGCCCGGTTATTTTTGATCAGCACTTTTTTGACTTTACATCCGGTCAGCACTTCGGCACCCTTTTGCATGGCTATATCCAGAAATTGCCGGCTGTCCCATTTTGCCCCCTGTGGGCAGCCCAGAATACAGCGGCCGCAATTTGTGCAGCGGCTGGGATCCCCCATTTTAGGCAAGGGTTGCGGATTTAGATTCATCTCCTGGCAGATCTCAAATAAGCGCCTGGTGGTTGGCTGCCAGCGTTTTTTATGTTCCAGCGAAACCGGAATTTCGCGATAAAGTTCCTGAAATTCCACATCCAGGTTGATGCCCAGATTTTTCAGATCACGGTCGACCCGTACACCATTTCCGGTGGCCAGTGTGGTGGTTCCACCCAAGCCACTGCCATTCACCAGAATCATATCTTCCGGCGTCTTCCTGATTTTCATCGCCGGAAATAGTAACTGAATCAGTCGTTCGTCGAAGAACAAGCCTGTTTTTTTAAGCCGTTCCACCATGGCCAGATTCAGGGAAAACGGATTAAACGGTTTGCCCGCCTCCAGGATGGTTACCTGAAATTTGCCTCGCCCCTGCAGTTCCCTGGCTACGGTAGCCCCGCCGGCGCCGCTGCCCACCACAATCGCTTTTTTCATGAGCCGTATTCCCCGGAAATAAACTGCGCCTGGCAGCAGTTTTTACCGTCAGTTATCCGCTGAGAAAAATTTAGTTGTCCCCCTCCTGACAATCCGGCCAGAACCCCTTCATCCAGGGCCGAGATGAGTTGACAGACCCGGTTGCTGTAATATTCGCTGAAAAAACACTGGCTGATCGTTACCAGTCCCTGCTTGTTACCCTGAAAATTAATTCCCAGTATATCATAGAGTCTTTGACCCAGTTCCATTACCTCATCATCAGTTCTGATATTAAATTTTTTCCTGAGTTCATGACCCATTTGGTAAGCCTGCTCGAACAAACGGTTTCTGATCGCCTGAAGATTGTGATTGTGCTGCATAGATTTTTCCGCTTCTGCCTTAGTAAAAAGTGCATACTGTTTTAAGAGTTCGGCATAAGAAAATCCTTTGAGCGGGGGCAGAGCACATTCGAAAGCCCTGGCAGTGATTGTAAATAATTCCTTAAGCACCCGTTTCTTAATAAATTCCGGGGAATAGAATTTCAGAATGGTGACCAGGTTATTCATTGCATCGTTTGTCCTGGTTTCAGCAATAATAGCAAAAGGAGCAGCGCGATCGAGCCATCTACAATTGCATTGGTTATATAGATCAGATACGGTTGGTGAAAGATAAATAATAAAATTGAAAGTATAGAACTTGCGGTCTTGGCATTGATCAGCAAAACGGGATACTGCCTGTTTTCGGGCTGACAGTACATCTTATATGCCAGTAAAGTCACCACATACATATATGCCACCGCCAGCACCAGGTAAAAATCAGTACCTGCGACGGGTGCCGGCAACATGCCCAGCTGCTTAGAAAGCGCATTGAAAAAAATCAGTACATCTTCGGCCCTAAAGAGAAAAATCAATCCCACCAGTGCAAAGGTCAGGGCCATGATTAAACTGATTAACTTGTATACCCTGTAAACAGAATTTCTTTTTTCTGGCACTGTTCCTCTTTTAAAATTTTGAGAGTTCAGCAATTTCTCTTTATTGATAGTGCAGTTGGAAAAATTTGGACAACGGATTAAAATGTACTTCCGACAGCATGCTCAAACTATCCGCCGGGTTCAACAGCGCTTTGTCCCGGCCATACTTCTGTAAAAGTTTATAATGGGTGTTGACGAAACAACGATTTTCCGCAGGAAACCGGTTTCTCATACCCCGGAAAATATCGGCCAGATCCGAATTATGTATATTTCCAAAGGACATCGGCATAAAAACACAGGGAGTGACTTCGCCAAAAGCGTCGACATAAACCATTTTATGTCCGGCGGTGCAACCAAAGTTATATTCGCTCTCAAAATGGCCGAGGTAGTTGATGGTCATGCCACCGAGTTTATTATAACGGTCTTGCAGATTGATCAGCATTAAACGTTCTTCCTCGCTAATCAGCAGATCCTTGTTCCAGAATGCTGCTACCGCGGGTTTGGTTTCACTCAGCCAGGCTTCATCAATTTCCAATTTATTGAGAAAAGATAAAAATTCTTCAAGGCGGTCCGGCTGCAACAATTCTTTGGATAATACGGTTGATACACTTACATGCATCCCACCGATACTCTTGAATATATCGACAGCCTTCAACGCCGTCTGGAATGCTCCTTTATACCTTCTCACTGCATCGTGTATCGCTTCATCCCAATGGTCCAGACTGACCGATACATATAACAAACCGGCCTGTTTCAAATCCAGCGCCAGCTGCCGGGTCAGTGTGCAACCGGTTGTAAACAATTTAAGCGCAAAATCATCGCCGGCACTTTCGGTAATTTCCACCAGGTCCTTATTGAGCAGGGGTTCACCGCCGGTGAATCCCAGCCAGAAGACACCCAGGCTTTTCAGATCGCTAATGACTTTCTTAATAGTCTGCTTATCCATCACTTTCCCCTGCCGGTTTTTATTATAACAGTACTCGCAATTTTGCGGACAGGCATTGGTAACCCCAACCTGGGCATGGGAAGGTCCGCCGGTTTTGATCAAAAGATGCTCGTTGACAAAGCGGGTAAAAGCCTTACTGTTCAGGGGTGGTAAGTGAGAATGAAGCACCAGACGGTCACCGATTTTTTTTACTTTGAACTTGCTCATATATTGCAGCATAAACCAGTTGATCGCAGGTTTCACCCTGATAAGTTGCGGATTAGACAACAGCGACTTTAAAACATCAAATTTACCGGCTGATTTATTCATCATTTTATTTCATCGCCCAATTTTTCATTCTGTGTTAAAGGTCAATTTTTATTGTCTGTATACGGTATATCCCGCTTAAAGATTCATACAGTTAATTTTATAAACCTATAAAAAAGGGATATTACATTCAACAAAATATATGCATAATAAAGCAAATTATTGTCCGCTTATTGAACGTTTTCAATACACAGGTGTATTAGCAGTTAACGGATCCATTAGTAATAGTATAAAATTTTCCATAGATAAAGGAGTACACCTATGCATCCCTCGATAAAAACTGCTTCAAGACTACTGTTGTTTTTTATCCTGCTCAGCCAGTCCGGTTATTTGCCTGCCGCTCAAAACATAAAACCTGAAAAGGTTTACCGCATTGTCTATGAAATCCAGACTGACGAATGGTACCGGCAGCAGGCCGTCCTGTGGAAAAAAGAAATCGACAAAAATCCCCGGGATGCCATGGCCTGGATGAATTATTATAATGCCAATCGCTACGCCAGTTTCGACAATATCCAGGCGAAAGGACGGCAGGACAAATTGAACGGGATAATAGAAGAAATGGGCAAAGCTATTCCAAATTCATATGAATATTATATATTAAAGTTTAAAACAAATTCCGATTTAAACAACATATCATTAATCGAGAAAGCCTATGCCCTGGATCCGCAACGTCCGGATGCCTATTATGATCTGCTCACCTGGTATGCCATCAAGGGTGAAACCTCCAGGTTTAATGAATTCTGCGAAAAACTTTATCGCAGTAAGGATATCGCGCCCTGGTTGGTGAATTACAACTATAATGTACTGATGTCCACCGAGCCCAATGCCATTTTGATCACCAATGGCGATAATGATACCTACCCGGCCTGGTTGTTACAGCAGGTCAAAAATATCCGCGCTGATGTAACCATCCTCAATATCTCCTTGACCTCGGTTCAGTCTTATTTTGAAAATGCGGTGAAATCCAAAAAAATTGATCTGGATTATAAATCTATGCAGAGCAGGGCTCAGCAGCAGGGAGCATCCAACTATCCAGCCACCCTGATGCAGGAAATAGCAGCAGAATTAACCGAGAAATATCCCCAGTATCCCTTATATTTTGCCCTGACGGTCTATCCGAATTACATTGAAGCATTCAAAGAAAATCTATATGCCGTGGGATTGGCTTTTCGCTATAATAAGAAAAGACTGGATAATATTGCACTGATCAGGAGAAACTTGGAACAAAATTTTATTCTGGATTATCTCAAATTTGATTATGCCAATGATCAATATCCGGGAAAACGCCTGGCGGCCAGAATGAATCTTAACTATATCAGTCCGATGATGTTACTGGCCGAGCACTATTCACTGAGCGGGGATCAGGAAAAAGCGTTCCGCTGGAAAAATTTCGCATTAAGTCTGGCTGAAGCAGCCGGTAATAAAGAAGCAATTGCAGAAATTGAGAAAAAGTTTTAGAGAAAATCAGTGAAAGAACAGTTCCATATTTGATTCGGTTTGCTAAATAAAAATGTCTGCTAATCATGAATTGAAATCGTCAAGCGACGAGCAACTCTTCCGCCGGGTCAAGGCTGGCGATACCGTCGCCTTCGATGAATTGTATTGCCGTTACAGTCATCGTTTGCTGCATTATCTGCTGCGCATGTTGCATGGTAACGAATCCCGGGCTCAGGATCTGCTGCAGGATATTTTTTTGAGAGTTCTGGATAAAAGGAATCAGTTTCACGATACTAAAAAGTTCGCGACCTGGATTTATACCATCACCCACAACCTGTGCAAAAATGAATATCGTCAATGGCAAAACCGTAAAACTGTCAATATTATGGATCTGGATCATCCTGTTATTTCCGTGGAAGATGCTTCTGAATCCACAATGGTTAAGATTGATTTGGAAAAATTTTCGAAACAGTTGTTGCTGCTGTTAAAGTATCTGCCCATCGATCAACGCAGTACCTTTTTGCTGCGTTTTCAGGAAAATTTATCCATACCCGCTATTGCCGAAATATTGAATTGTCCGGCCGGCACGATTAAATCACGGCTGTACTATACCCTGTCGATGATCGCCGAACGTTTAAAAGTCTATGATCCCAATAAATCCGAGGTACTATAATGAATATTATCTCAAACGAGTGCACGCTGATCCGGCAACTTATATTGAAAAGCCAGACTGGATGAACTGACCGGGACAGAAACAGCCAGATTAAATACCCACATTGCAGGATGCCCGGACTGTCGCAGCCTTCGTTTAAATCTATCCCTGCTGCCTGAATCCCTGGCGGTCAATGAATCTGATCCCCCTTTACCCAAACTCGAGATTCAGTCGCTGCTGCGGCAGCGGGTGCGGGAATTAAAATCTGATAGGAACAGTCCGCTTATTCATTCAGCAGAAATTTTTATTAATATTTTAAGACGCCCTGTTCCGTTGTATCAGGTTGCGGTTGTCTTTATCCTGATTTCCTGTCTCGCTGTTTATAATTTATGCATACTGGCGGTAAGAGCAATACAGAATCCCGTGACAACTATAAAAAGCAACTACTCGTCAGACAACAGTCATGAACAATATATTAATTATTATCCCGCTCAATCGGTGCTGCCCATGAAAGTGGGGATCAGTGCAGCTGAGGATACTTCGTTTAAGTCATTTTTATTTAGTGCGTTGTAGAGTTTATGTGGTCATCTCGATCCTTCGACCTGGCTCAGGACAGGTCGAAAGAAGTCAAGGGGACCATTTTTTACTTCTATCACTACACATTTAAGTATTTTTACTCAATATTATTATAATGCACCTCCGTAATTTCCAGTTTCAACCAGGTATAATCCCCCTCCTTCAATTTCCAGGTTACCGTCGATATTGCCGGAATCCTGATCCCCTCAAATTCCCTGTAACCGTCAGGCTCAACCCGAACTATCCAGTCTTCCAGCGTAGATCCGTCTTTACGATCGTAATATCGCCGGGTTTCGAAACTGACCATGTCTCCATTGGTATTGAACCTGATCCGGGCCGAGTCGCTGATTCCGCCATAGCTGAATTATAGCTCTGGCGGTTAAAGAATCTACTTCTTTCCATTGCAAATAATTACTCAATGAAGCTGAGGGAAACCAGAATATTTCGGCCAGATAACGCAGCATGGTGCTCTGATCAGTCTCCTTTCCTGTAACATCAGCAATAGTATAAAGAGAAAGTAATTTGATCAGCATCTGTCCTCTGCCCTGTTCATACTTATCCCGGGCAGTAATTTTTATTCCCGCGGCAGCGGTAACCCTGCCCACCCAGATAAAGCCGGGCTTTTCTGCGGTAAACCATTGTTCGGCCGTCAGCGGCATCCATTTACCACCGGGACTGCTGCGCATTTCGCCGGTCTGTTTCAGGTACACGCTGTGGATCATTTCCCGGCCGATCACATTTGATCGCTGCAGCCAAAGTTTGACAACAGGAGGAAGGTTGGAAAGCATTTCACCTGTTATTATTTTTTTCTCAGCAGGCGTAGCGGCAGCGGCGGCGGCCATTAACGATTTCACTTCATTTTTTACCAGGCCATTAAAATTCCATGATCCAAATGCCAAAATTGTGAAAATCAGGATTATCAAGTTGGCGCTGGTACCAAATTTTGCGTCCTGCCAATATAAAATGATCAGTAACTGCGAAAGGATTAATGCCGGTAACGCAATCATCCACCACCATTCTTTTCCTGATATGAAGGCAACTGCAGTAACCATACATGACACTGCAGCCAATAACCACAGCAGACCTGCCGGTTTGGATATACTGAGTGTCAGCATATCTATCCTGGCTAACCTGAAAGCTTTTACAAAGCCCAGGAGATGAATGAGACTATGAATAAGGATCAGACCGGCTATAATAAATTTGAGCATAAATGATTTTCTTTTTTCTGACCCACCCCTGCATCCCCTCCCTGTCCGGCAGCTGCCGGACAGGGAGGGGACTTGAGGGGAGGGTTATTTATCTCAGCAAAATAAGTTTCCTCGTTTCCACATAATTTCCCGCTTGCAGACAATAAAAGTATACTCCACTGGCAAAATCTGTTGCATTCCAGAACGTTGTATGAGTTCCCGTATTCAGATTTTCGTTCACCAGCGTAGCCACCTTTTGTCCAAGCAGATTAAAGATTTCAAATTTTACAAATCCGGATCTGGGAATTGAGTATTGGAATTTGGTGCTTGTATTAAATGGATTCGGATAATTTTGTGCCATATAAAATTCCCCGGATAACTGCTTAAACTTCTCATCGTTAATTGCAGCCGGTTGATTTGTTTTAGACTGCGCGAATACCCAGGGTAGCAGCAAAGGATCATTATAAGCTTCATTCCAGACGGAGTGACCACCAGTTTCGTATTCCGTATACAACAAGGTGGCCCCGTCATTGATTTCAGCTGCGATGGTGCTGTCGGGCAAACCTGTGCAATCCCCCTGTTTGCAATCAGTGTAAACCGCAGTCAATCCTTCCTTCTCCAATGCTGAAATCATGGTTCTTGTACCGCTTACCGGTACAACTCCATCCAGGGCGCCATGAAAAGCCCAGACAGGTATATGCTTGATCGTTTCGGCCTGCAAGGTATCACCCCAGCCGCACACCGGAACAGCCGCAGCATATTTATGCGGATAGTCAGCGATATATCCCCAGGTGCCGTTACCGCCCAGCGAAAGACCGGTGATATAGATCCGGTTTGTATCTACCGAAAACACACTCAGCAGCGAATCCAGCAGATCGTTGACGGTCAGCATGATATCCGTGGACGTCCATGACCAGTACTGGGGACATTGCGGCACCAGGATGAAATTAGGCCAGCGGGTCTGAATCGAATCGCGGGCCCAGACGGTAGCCATACTGTTTTTCTGAACAGCAGTTGAATCATCGCCCCGTTCACCGGCCCCGTGCAGGCATAATACCAACGGGTAGTCCTGCTGAGCATTATAGCTTTCAGGCACAAAAATATGGTACGGCAGAGTTATATCCTCGTAGGTATGATAGCCCTTGATGAATTTCTGGTAGATTTCATCGACCGATTGGGCCCGGATTGTTTTTGCAGAAAATCCGGAAATAATCAGCAGGGTGAAAATTAATCGTAAAAAGAATTGCATAGTTAGCCCTTTCACTAACGCCGGGAAAATATAAAGGTGGTATAATCGGGAGTCAATAAAAAATGACTGTGCAGACAACGATCTGACCCTCCCCTCTGTCCCCTCCCTAATGCCCTCCTGGGCATTAGGGAGGGGATTAAAGGGGTGGGTTATTTCATAACAGTGGTCGCTTCGATACGCCCTGACCTGTCTGCCGCGGCAGGCAAATCGGGGCTACTCAGCGACCAATCTGGTTACCTCAGTAAAATGAGTTTCCTGGTTTCCGCATAATCTCCTGCCTGCAGACGATACAGATACACCCCACTGGCCAGGCCCGCTGCATTCCATTCTACTATATGCGTTCCTGCATTCAGATTTTTCATTCACCAGTGTGGACACTTTCTGACCAAGCAAATTATAGATTTCCAGGGTAACAAAATTGGAATTTGGAATTTGGAATTTAATCATAGTGCTTGGATTAAATGGATTGGGATAGTTCTGTTTTAAACTAAAGACGAATGGCAAACTCACCGGTGTCTTTTCTATATCAACCACCAGGGTTATGGAATCATACCAGAAAACATAATCGGCACTGGCAATCTCTAAAACCACAGGCAGATAGTCTATGGGATACTCATAATTATCGGAAAGACGTAGTGTTCTCTTACTTTTACCCGTGACTGTACCTCCAGGAACAATATCTCCGAATTCAACCGGAGTTTTGCTGGTCGTCGCCAGTGTATCGGCCATCCTGAGTCTGACGGAAATATCTTTGGCTGTAACTGTGGAACTTTGATTGGTCAGGTGGAATTTTAATCTTATATTATCTCCCGGATTAGGTGTAGTATCCGCAGATACAATTTCATAACTCGCCAGTTTGACCGGACCGATGGTAGTGAATTTATTCGTTACCACCGTATTCAGTTCTGAGATCATTATCATTATTCTGCAGCACCAGATAGGTGGTAAAAGTTTCTTCCAGATCTGGTTGATAGGATCCGCCGTATAATCCGTCTGCTGCCGCACCATCGGCATGCTGTCCGTCATCGAACATCTCCACTGAATCCTGCACGCTGCTGTCACTGTCATAAAATTTGCTGAATACCTGGATGTTGTGATTATGATAGTTTATGATGTCCGTAGTAAAATGAAGTGTGCCTGTGACAGGAGGAATGAAACGATCACTTAACGTAAAGGATGTCGGGTAAGGCTCGCCCTACTGCATAATCCGATTCATAGGCACCGATGTCCACAAACGGATCGACTGCTGAAGGTCGTGGTTACCATCAAAATCAGTCGCTGGGGCCTGATAAATGGTACCATCAATCTCCAGACTTGCCACACCACGTCCGATAGCAGGACTCTGTTCACTGAGATGACCAAGTGTATCGGCAAATAAAGGATCAGCACAGAAAACACCATTATCCATATTACTAGTAAACAGGATCACTTATCAAAGAGTGATAAACCTGTAATATATCCAGTAGTGAGCATCGATTTCACACCCAGTATTGGCTGTATTTGACCAAAAAATATTGTTCAAGGCAACAACATTTGCTCCATTTGCGACGCCTAATCCCCCTCCATCAGATTGGGCAGTATTATCAAAAATTGTGTTGTTGACCAAAAATTGTTCAGTCCCCTGCCAGGGAAGAGTCCAGACATCAACTCCACCACCGCGAGGTCGAAGCATAGTTCTTGTAAATAATGTTATTTTCCAGGCGGAAAGAAGCCATATCTAATACATATTCCACCACCATAACCATTGGACCAGATGCACATTATGACAGATCTCATTTCCTGTAACTGTGGCGAGTGTGCTAAAGACATCTACCCACCACCGTCACCCTAATATAATCCACTGTAACCGAGCACGATTGTTAATAAATCGATTTTTTATAACCATCTTCCGTCCATAATTGGTGATAGTATTATCCATATATGCCTAATCCGCCTCCGTAAGCCCACCCATATTCACTCGTAGCCACATTATTTTCGAAGAGGTTTTCCTTAATGGTCACTTCACCTGTCCATTGGAAACAGCAAACCGGCACCCTCAGCATCTACATTGTCGCATTAATGATATTTGCCCGAAAGATGTTGCCTTGAATATATCCCCTCAGGAAGTGTGCTGAGTTGATGATAGAGTATACATACACATCCCTCCACCAGCAGATCCGTATTTTGATACTACTGTGTCGCGTTCAAATAGATTTCCTACCACCCGTGGCTGATATACCCCCAAGGTCGGCTCCTCCTCCCGAACCATAAAAATTACTAACTGTGTCACTTTGGACATAATTGTCTGTGATGCGGTTTTCTTCCATGATCAGGTAAGGAATAATCATGGCAATCCCATACGCACTCACTCCGCCCCCTTCAGCACATTGGGCAATGACTCGGTTATGAGTGATATAATTCCTGATGAGCCGGGCTCCGGCTATATTACAAAACACCCCTCCCCCTACCGCAAAGTATACGGACCATTAGAAGTAACGTGTTCCTGTTCCTCCCCGGATCGTCAATCCGCATAATACAGAAGTGGTGTCCTCACCATCGACAAAATACACCACCGAACCGCTGTCCGGATCAGTCGAACCGCTGCCGTCAATAATCGTTTTCTCAATATGCGTGGTATCACCATCAACCAGGTACAGACTGCCCACCACAATGGCTTTCCCCTTGTAACGGATGTTTTCCAGGTAGGTCCCTTCAGAAACCAGCACCGTATCGCCATCAGCACAGGCATCGATGGCGGCCTGAATGGTGGCGTAGTCCTGCGGAACCAGTCTCCGGACTCCCGCAAGCAGTATGCCCGATGATGAATGGCGGGATTTCTTGTCGTAATCGGACTGTATACGATCGGATGGCGAATACATTATTCCTTTTTGTAATCCGATCCCTTTTACTGATCCGGCCGACCGGGGGGGCGATTGGGCAAAAATCAGGCTGATACCGAATACACCCACGGCTGCCAGTGACAAAAATACTAAAACAGTTTTCTTCATGTTTTCTCCTCCTATGTAATGAAAAGGTCAAATGAAAAACACTTCAAAAAACAGAATAAACAACTGCAGTAAGGAACTTTACTGCCAATCCTTACCCAATTCGCTAAAGAAATATGTTTCAAATACAAGAAATGGATGGATACCAGCGGTATACTGAATACTAAGAGGAAAGATTAGAATAATACTAATGCTGCTTGTAAAATGCTGGTTTAACGGTATATAATGTACTCTGCACATTTGTCAAATCAACCGATTTATTCAGGAATAGAAAGTATTAACGATAACCGGTAATCTGACTCTCCCCTTTCATCCCCTCCCTGTCCGGCAATCTGCCGGACAGGGAGGGGACCAGGGGTGGGTCACTTATCTCAGCAAAATGAGTTTCTTCGTTTCCGAATAATTTTTTACCTGCAGACGATAGAGATACACCCCACTGGCATAGCCTGCTGCATTCCAGACCGCTGTATGCAAACCAGGATTAAGGCTTTCGTTTACCAGCGTGGCCACCTTTTGCCCAAGCAGATTATAAATCTCCAGAATAACTTGTTCTGTTTTGGGAATTGTGAATTGGAAATTGGTTATTGGATTAAAGGGATTGGGATAATTCTGTGAGAGTGAATATCCTTCAGGAATAAGATCATTATCGGATTCTTTAATACCAAGAATGACATATTTTAATTTAATGTGTCGATTGGCATAGTCGCATGCCCGATACAAGCTCGATTCGTACTGTAGGACATGCCACTATACCACATATGCAGCGTATCGCTGATGGTAAGAACAGCACCCTCTTGGACGAAATTCTGATCCCAACTTCCCGGGGAACTTTCAGCAAGAATGGGGCCCGTTCCCATTTCTGCCAGACTGTGCCCCCGTTGGTGGAGCGAGCCAAACCGATCCTGCGCCAGTCGCCATTTGATTTGACGCAGGTATAGCACATGAACATAGTGTCTTGAATTGACGAATATACGTGGAAACAACAAAGCACTATTGTCCCATTGGTCGGAGCCACCCATATCCAATACCGGATTGTTGAAGCTGTCTTTCGTCCAATGAATTCCATCGGTAGAGGTTGCTCGTCCAATTCTCCCTATGTTCGTAGAGGTCAACGGGCTGGCATCATACCACATCTGATACAGATCTCCGGTATGAATGACGCAGACATCACCAATCGCATTATACTCCCAGGCGGCCGGACCCGGCCGCAGTACCGGATTGTTAGCATACTTCGTCCAGGTAATGCCGTCGGTTGATGTAGCGTATGCTATGTATGCCGAATCGACACTGCTATACGAACGGAATCCAGAGTACCACATCTTGTACGATCCATCTTCTCGTAGAACCGAAGGATTACAGACATTTGCTTCCCACGTGCCGGGGATTGACTTCAAGACCAGAATTGAGTCGACGACATTCCAGGATAGACCATCGTTAGAAGTCGCGAAGGAAATCTGGTAAGGCAGCCAATTTCAGCTCGGGGCCCGGTCCGGCCGAGAACCACATTTCATAGCGCGACGAATCGGAGTTGTAGAGAATACTTGGAGACCATACTTCTTTGTACCATGCTCCCAGAGGCGTAGGGGTGAGAACTGGCGATGGACTCTTTGTCCAGACATATTGCCCAAATGTCTGGTTAACGCCGTGAATCATGATGGCTAAAAGTAAATAGCAGTAAAGTGTTTTCCTCATGGTTCATCCTCCTGTAAAATGAATAATACAGAATTAATAAGGGTATATAGGATTAACCGTTAATCATGAAGCAATCTAATGATAGGAGAGTCGAGAGTACCAGCGAAGATGTCTCAAAAACTGGTAATGATGATGTATTTTTAGGGGAAAAGACCTGCGGCGGTTTGAATACCGATTAAGGTATACTTGATGTCTTCCTGACTTCCTAAGGAGATTTTCCAAACTGATGATGGAAGCATTTACTGAAATATGATGGATCGTTGAATCCGACCCGGTAGGCAATTTCCAAGACCTCCCCGCCATCTTTCTGCGGTAGTTCCAAGGCCCGCTGTAGACGCAGGTCTCTTAAAATTCACCGGCTGACTGATCTGTCAATGCTGTCATTTTGCGGTGTAGTTGCGACCGGCTCATATTCATTTCCTTGGCAAATTCTTCCACATCAAATTTCTCATCACTCATGCGCTGC
>CAVZSQ010000019.1:0-509078 GCA_963777955.1 Calditrichia bacterium | reverse complement strand
GTAGCCGTGACCTTCAGGTCACGAATGAGCCCTGAATAATGAAGGATCGGTACCCGCGACCTTAAGGTCGCGCCTTCAGGTTACGACTTGATTGCAGCTTCCCGCTCGTCTGATCGCAAAATTCTAATTTGTTTGAGGCTAAAGCCGAAAAATTTATATTTTTCATCTACCACTATCTAAAGATAGTGGCTATTGAGCGTTTATTTTTATTAGTCTTCAATATCGTTTATTACTGAATAAAGGGGCAGGGAGTGGGTCAGATCTCGACTACGCTCACCCGTACGCTCCCCGAAGTGTGACTCGTAGACGTCTAAGGGACTAAAGACTCAGGTGTCTTTTTCTTTGTCCCTTTAAGTATCTATGGCCCTCTGGGACTTTACAAATAAAAAATGTAGCGAAATATACCCCATAAATAACTAAATTTATTTAAAAAATATAAAGACACGGGGTGAAAAATGAGAAAAATAATGGGAGTATTTGTTCTGATTTTTATTTTATTTACCACCGCTTCCGCCCAGAAAGTCCGCAAGGACAACGGAATTTTCCGGGAAGCAAAAAATGAATTCTGGAACTATATCGAAAAGGAAACTGCCAGATTCGCGGCCGAAGATACGGTTAAAAAATCTGAATTTGTGCTGGACTTCAGCGGTCTGGACCTGCCCAAATCCCTGGACGAATTCAAATATCAATGGCATAATCCGCCGGTATTGCAGGCCAATACCAATACCTGCTGGAGTTTTTCTACCACTTCATTTTTTGAAGCGGAAATCTACCGGCTGACCGGACGCAAAATAAAAATGTCTGAGATGTACACGGTGTACTGGGAATATGTACTGAAAGCACAGCGCTTTGTCAGAACTCACGGCAATTCCTATTTTGCCGAGGGCTCGGAATCTAATGCGGTGTCACGCGTCTGGAAAATGTACGGGGCTGTGCCCCTGGAAGACTATCCCGGTATGAAACCCGGCCAGCAACTGCATGATCATACTGCCATGTATGCAGAAATGAAAAATTATCTCGATGCCATGGTTAAAATCGATTTCTGGGAAGAGGATGAGATCCTGGCAAATATGAAGTCAATCATGAACTATTATATGGGTGAACCGCCGCTGGTACTGAACATGGATGGAAAAGATATAAACCCTTTAGAATTTGTACGGGATTATTTAAAAATAAATATGGACGATTATGTGGATATCATGTCGCTCAAGAAACAACCGTATTACCAGCAGGTTGAGTATGAGGTACCCGATAACTGGTGGCATAGCCGGGATTATTATAATGTACCGCTGGACGAATTCATGAACAGTATCAAACAGGCAGTACGTCAAAATTATACCATAGCCATCGGCGGCGATGTATCGGAGGCGGGCTATGATTCCCGCACCCAGGCAGCCATGATCCCTTCATTCGATATCCCGGCGGCCTTCATCGATGAAAATTCGAGACAGTTCCGCTTCAGCAATAAAACCACCGAAGACGATCACGGTCTGCACCTGGTCGGTTATATGCAAAAAGAAAATGCCGACTGGTACCTGATCAAGGATTCCGGCTCCGGCGCCCAGAATGGCAAAAATAAAGGGTACCGTTTTTATCACGAAGATTATGTAAAACTGAAAATGCTGAGTTATATGGTGCATAAAGAGGCGGTTAAAGATTTATTAAAGAAATTTAAGAAGGATTAACAAAGGCACTGAGGCACTGAGGCACTGAGGCACTGAGGCACTGAGGCACTGAGGCACTGAAAAATTTAAAAATATAATTTACCAGAAAATTTGGTACTTTAGAATTGAAATTCGATCATATAATAAGTACGATAAAGCAATATGAATATGTGTCCAAGAAAAGAGTTTTACTTAAAGAACAATTCGTTCACTAAGTGCCTAAGTGCCTAAGGTGCCTTAGTGCCTTTTAATTACCCTTTCAACCGAGTCCAGCATATGATAAAAACCATCGGCATTATCCGGGAAACAAAAAATGAATGGGAACGGCGTACGCCTTTGATCCCGGTTGATATAAAAAAATTGAGCAAGGAAATACCGGTTAAATTTGTAGTGCAACCATCCCCTTTAAGGGTGTACGGTACCGAAGAATACCTGCGGCATGATGCCGGGTCCGCTGACGACTTATCAACCTGCGAGATGATCCTGGGGATCAAGGAGGTGAAAGTCTCCGACCTGCTGGCCGATAAGATCTACCTGTTTTTTTCACACACCATCAAGGGCCAGACCTATAATATGCCGATGCTGCGCCAGATCATTAAACTTAAAGATACGCTGATCGACTATGAAAAAATGATCGATGAAAAAGGGCAGCGACTGATCTATTTCAGTTATCATGCCGGACTGGCCGGCGTGATCGATACGCTGTGGGCTTTCGGCCAGAAAATGGCCCGGGCAGGGATTGACTCGCCTTTCGCAGGAATAAAACATTCATTGAAGTATGCAAATCTGGATGTGGCCATTGCCTCCTTTCAAGAGGTAGCGGAGAATATTAAAAAATCCGGTCTCCCGGCAGCGATCAGTCCGTTCATTATCGGTATCACCGGCTACGGCAATGTCTCCCGGGGTGTTCAACATCTGTTGGATTTTTTGCCTGTTGCTCAGATAACACCGGCTGAACTTGCAGCCGTACGCAAATCGGCAAATCCGGAAAGGAATAAAATACTGAAAGCGGTTTTCCGGGAAGAGGATATGGTTGAATCTAAAAATCCCGCACAAAATTTTGACTTGCAGGATTACTATCAGCATCCCGATAAGTACCGGTCCCGCTTCGAACCACACGCCGCTCAGCTTAATGTTCTGATCAATACCTCCTTTCTGGAACAGGCAATATCCCAAACATGTTACCAAAAAATTCATCCGCGAACTTTATGCCGCTGAACAAAAGCCGGCCTTACAGGTGATCGGTGATATCAGTTGTGATGTTGAAGGGGGTATAGAATGTACTCTCAAAACGACTACCCCGGGTAATCCTGTTTATATCTACCTCCCGGACCGGGATGAAGCCCGCGATGGTTTTGAAGGTCATGGACCGCTGGTTATGTCTGTCGATAATCTGCCCTGTGAAATCCCGGCCGAGGCTTCTACTTATTTCAGTTCAATTTTATCGAAATTGATTCCCGACCTGGTACAGGCAGATTATGGACGGGATTTTGCCTCTTTGAATCTGCCGCCATCATTAAAGAAAGCGGTGGTGGTATATAAGGGAGAACTGACTCCGGATTATAGATACCTGCAGCAGTATTTAACGTCATCCCGGGCTTGATTCGAGATGACAAGATCTGGTCATTCAGCCGCGAAAATTGTCATCCCGGGCTTGTCGAAGACCTGGCGACAGACAGGCCCCGGGATCTATTGCTATTTTAGTACAAAGAGATCCCGGCTTTCGCCGGGATGACATACTACAATTCCTGATTGTAAAAAATCTATGATCAATTATGGATTTGTCGGCCTTATATCGATCTCGCTGATCATGGCCCGCTGGGGTAGTTGAATCATCTGCAAAATACTGTCGGCCACATCTTCCGGGCGCAGGATTTTTTTCCGCTTTTGATCGGAGACATCATTGGCAGAGAAACTGGTGTCGACCGAACCCGGACAAATCGCCAGTACCCGGACTCCATTATTCCGCTCCTCCAGCATCAGGCAGCGGCTGAAACCCAGCACGGCATGTTTAGTAGCCGCATAGCCAGCACCATTCACAAAGGCATTTTTCCCGGCCAGCGAGGCGACATTTACAATTACCGATTCACCGCTCTTGCGCAGGTGCGGCAGGCATTCGCGGGTCATGATAAATAATCCGCGTACATTCAGGTTAAACATTTCATCCCACTCTGAAATGCTTAACTCGTAAACCGGTTTAAAGTGTCCCATCCCGGCATTATTTACTAAGATCTGCACGGATCCGTATTCCCTGACACTTGATTGTACAAAGCGCTTGATGTCATCTTCCTTACTCATATCACCGTTAAAGGCAAGACATTTAACGCCGCTCTGGCGTATCTCGGCGGCTGTGCGGTCCAATTCATCCTTACTTCTGGCCGAAATGGCCAGCGAAACACCTTGCCTGGCCAGGGTCAGGGCAATCGCTTTGCCGATTCCTTTACTGGCCCCGGTTACGATGGCAACTTTATCTTTGATGTTCATACGTTCTCCTATCTACTCTGATTATTGATAAAAATTCCTTATCCAGCGGTGGGCGCTTAATTTTTTCACCAGGGGCGCCGACAGGGGCCCGCGGTTTATACTGGCCAGGTTATGCAGCACATTTTTTTCCTGGCGCATTCCGGGAATGACCGTGGTGACAGCAGGGAAACTGATGATATAACGCAGCGCTGCCTCCGGCAGCGAAGCGGTTTCGTTTTTTACATCTGCCCATATTTTTTCCACCCGCTGCTGCACTTCTTTTTTCCTGTCGCCGCGAAAATAGTTATGCCGCCAGTCCCCCTGGGGGAATATGCTATCGGGTGTAATCGCACCGGTGAGTGCACCTTCGTCAAAGGGCACCCGCACAATAATGCTGACCTTATTCTGCTCACAGAAAGGGAATAGTTTGTCGGCAGGCGACTGGTCGAAGATATTGAAAATCACCTGCAGGGCATCTATTAAACCGGTCCTGGCAGTTTCGATGCAGTTTTCAGGCTGATGATCATTGACCGAAATACCAAGGTGACGGACCTTGCCATCCTTCTTTAACTGTTGGAAAGCCTCTTTCCAGTCATCCTCGGCTGCCCATTTATCGTTCCAGACATGAAATTGCTGCAGATCCAGGTATTCACGCTTTAAATTTTTTAAACTCTGCTCGGTTTTAAGAATGATATAATCTTTGGGAAATGAATCTTTCAGGGTGGATTTGTCGTAGGCCGGCCATTCCATTTTTTTTGACGGTAGTTTGGAAGCGATGAATAATTTTTCCCCCGATTCCCGTTCCACTTCTCCCACCAGTTTTTCACTATGACCATTGCCGTAGACCAGGGCGGTGTCGATCATATTCACCCCTGCGGCGATGGCCCGGTGTAAACTTTTCTTGGATTCAGCATCATCCGCGCCGATCCACATCGATTTGCCGATACCCCAGGCCCCGTAACCCAGCAGCGATATTTTTTGATCTGTTTTAGCAAAATTTCTGAATTCCATTTTCGACCTCTCCGTTATATATCAGGATTGTAAATAATAAAAACTCTTCGTGCAATATTCAAAATACAATAATGCAGTTTTGTCATATTAAACATTAATTTTTCAATTTTTTTTCATATATTTTTATGAGGGAAATATATTAAAAATATTCTGGTTAAATATATCCAGGGATTGGATTATACTAACATTAAAATAAGTCCCTGTTAAAAATAAATTGTAGGGACAGGTCGCGACCTGTCCCTACAATACTGTGCATCACTATGAAAATTTATAATATCTTTAATTATATTAATTCCGCTCCTTCATTATCAAGGCTGGATCATACCATCAATTGTTTTAATGATATTAGTCTGTCATCTTCCGGCTTTTGCCGCCGAAGACCAGTTACACCTGTTGGCCAATCAGGGTATCGATCTGGCTGCTACACTGCAATATGAAAAAGCTATAACCGTATTCGATCAACTGATCCGGGCGGAACCGGAAAATCCGCGCGGTTATTTCCTGAAATCCGCTGCTTACTTCTGGATGTTCTCTGCCGATATGCAAAATCAGCAGACCGGGGATATTTTTAAACAAATATCCTATCAGGCTGTCGAAGTTGCCGAAAAAAGATTGGAGGAGAATGAACAGGATGTCAATGCCCTGTTTTACCTGGGCGGTGCTTATGGCAGTCTGGGACGCTATTACGGTATGACCTACAGCTACCTGAAGTCGTACTGGTACGGGAAGAAAGGGGTCAGATACCTGGAGCAGGTCATTGAACTGGATTCAACCTACTATGATGCCTACCTGGGTCTGGGTATTTACCATTACCTGGCTGACGTGCTGCCTAAATTTGTAAAGGTACTTTCTTTCTTGCTGGGTCTGGAAGGGGACCGTGATTTGGGAATTCAACAACTAAAACTGGCTGCGGAACGGGGAGTATATGGCCGGATCGAAGCCCTGTTCTTCCTTGGTGCGATTTATACTTACCGTGAACGGGATTATAAACAGGCTATGAACATCTGGAATCAGTTGTTATTGCGCTATCCTGATAATCCGGGTGTGCTGATCCACCAGGGACGCTGTTATGCCAATATGGGTTATTGCCAGTCTGCCCTGGACACCTATCAGAAAATATTAGATCAGAAAGATATTGCGGATCGATTGCCTCTGGCCAGTGTGCATTATCAACTGGGTAATGTGTATTTTAAAATGAATGATTTTGAAACGGCGATTACGGCCTATAAAACTGCTCTGGAAACCGATACGCTCTTTTCCGGAGCGCGGCGCTGGACCTACCCCTGGTCGCTTTACGGTTTGGGGCAGGTTTATGAAATCCTCGGTCAGCCGCAGCAGGCCAGGGTTTATTACAGTCAGATCAGCGACGAGGAAAGCGAGCATGCTTATGATGCTGCCCGGCGCAGATTAAAAAATCCCATGCCGGAAATAGAAATAGATATTCTGGTGGGAAAAAATTATGTGCACTGCCGCCAGTTCGAGCAAGCCGAGTTATATTTTCAGGATTTGCAGAAACAGTTGATCGAAGAGGATCCGGCTCAGCAAGAAAAATGGCTGCCACAGATCCGCTACCAGGTGGGGGATATCCGCTTTTATCAGCTTCATTACCGCGAAGCCATTGATATTTTCAGCAGCCTGCTCGCTGACCGCTCGCTGAAAGATGAAAAAATCAAAGGCTGGTGCCATTATAAACGCGCTCTGAGTTACCGGGCTATCGGCGAAACGGAGAAAGCTCGTAGAGATTTTAAAAAAGCGGCGGAGTTTGATGATGACGAGTTGAAGGATAATGTGGACAGGGTGAAGAATTGGTGATTTTTAAAGAGCACAAAGGTCGTAGACAGGAGAGACAAGGACGAAGGCCTGGCAAAGCCTAGTCCGGAAGTACCTGAGTACCTGGTAGGCCCTGAGAAATTAACGACGCATTCGTCATCGCCGATTTGATCGAAATAGCATCTGAGTAGACCAAGAGTGCATTGCGGTACCGCAGTACTGAGTAAAGGACAAAGAGACAATATGTCATTCCCGCTACACTGGTACCCTTATCTGTGGGAATTGACTAGTACTGGGTTACCAGGGACTCCAAGATCTAAGATACTCAGGGATTATAACATTTAGGAGGTACAAATGTTGAAACGTAATGTTGTAGGGTGGTGGGTGTTATACTTATATTCAGTCTGGCTTCGGCTCAGGAGAATGTCGAAGCCGACGAAGTCGATCTGCAGATGATCCAGAAAATCAAGCAGGAGGCTTTTAATAATTCAAAAATAATGGAATCAATTTTTTATCTGGCCGATTTAAACGGACCTCGTCTGACCGGTTCGCCGAATTTCCGGGCAGCGGCCGAGTGGGCTAAAAAACAGTTAATTGAATGGGGAATGCAGAATGTCACCCTGGAAGAATGGGGTACCTTTGGGCGCGGCTGGACCATGGATAAAGTATCTCTGGAAATGACCGAACCACAATATATGCCGGTGATCGCTTATGCCAAGGCCTGGACGGCCGGTACCAATGGAGTTATTTCCGGAAGCCCGCTGCTGCTGGATGTAAAAACGGAAGAAGATCTGGAAAAATATAAAGATTCATTGTCCAACCGCATAGTGATGCTGGGCAAACCGCGGGAATTTAAAATGAGATTCGAGGAGGAAGCGGAAAGATTAACCGAGGAAGATCTGGCAGACCTGGCCAAAGCGCCTGAACCGGGAGAAAAACCGGAATGGTGGGGTGAGCGGGATAAATGGATCCAATATCGCCGATTGTCCAGGAAAGCAAACGAAATGGCTAAAAAAGCAGGGGCCGCTTTAATTCTGCAGGGCAGCGAAAGGCAGCATGGTACGGTACGTTTAACTGACAGCGGTTCTCATGATCTGAATGGTGAAACGGGTTTGCCCGCTCTGGTAGTTGCTACGGAACATTACGGACGCATTTACCGTCTGCTGGAAAAAAAGATCAAAGTAAATTTGCGGGCTGAAGTACAGACACACTTTTATGATCAGGACTCAGTGGGCTTTAATGTAATTGCCGAAATTCCCGGCAGCGATAAAAAACTAAAAAAAGAAGTAGTCATGTTAGGGGCTCATCTGGACAGCTGGCATGCCGGAACCGGTGTCGCTGATGACGGCGGTTGCTGTGCGATCATGATGGAAGCGGTTCGTATATTAAAGGCTCTTAATGTCAAACCGAAACGGACCATTCGCCTGGCCTTATGGGCTGGTGAGGAGCAGGGCTTTCTCGGCTCGCGGGGGTACGTGGCCAAACATTTTGGCGACCGTAAAACCATGACTCTGAAACCGGAACATACTGATTTTTCGGTCTATTTTAATCTGGATAATGGTGTAGGAAAAATACGCGGTATCTATCTGCAGGGCAACGATGCCGCCCGGCCTGTATTTGAATCCTGGTTTAAACCGTTCAATGATATGGGTGCGGCTACAATTACCATCCGCAACACCGGCGGTACAGATCATATCCCGTTTAATGAAATCGGTTTGCCCGGTTTTCAGTTCGTCCAGGATGACCTGGATTACATGCCGCGCGCTCACCATACAAATATGGATGTATATGAAAGGGTTGTTCCTGCCGATGTGATGGACTCGGCCGTCATTCTGGCCTCTTTTGTCTATAACGCCGCCATGCGGGATGAAAAGATACCCAGGAAAGAATTACCGAAGCCGGATTCTAATGTGGATGAGGATGATTAATTGAAAAGAAGTAGAGACAGAGAGCACAAAGAGCACAGAGAGCACAAATTAAAAAGTGCCTTAGTACCTGAGTAGTGAACTACGAAATGTCATCCCGGGCGTGACCCGGGATCCTCTACCATTTTGATACAAAGAGATCCCGGCTTTCGCCGGGATGACAATTCGACAAACAAAACAGGGCATATTTAAAACGCAATCCACGTTTCCAGAATCAGTTGCCCGCGGAACTTGCGATTGAAAGCATAATCAAAACGGAATACCTCCACGTAAGGAAGATGCAGGTGTAAGCCCAGCCCAAAGCCGGTATCGAAATTATTTATTCCGTATTGGTCTGCCTTATTCCAGATAATACCGCTGTCCATAAACAGACAACCGCTGAGGCCAAGTTTCAGATTTTTCAGATATCGCTCCGGAATAGGGGGGATATTGAATGAGTAGTACACAATCGGCAATATGGGAAAACGTATTTCCACACTGCCTGTGTTTACATGCCGGCCTTCTTTCTCGGTATAGAAATGTCCGCGGATCCGTTCATTAAAACCGATGTAGTTCAAGCGGTAGACCGGAACCTGGCCAAACAGGTAATTCTGATAATAACGGCAGGCCAGGATCAGGGGGCCCAGCGGAAGATAGAAACGATTATCCACGATGAGTTGTTCATAATTATCGTAATCCTGGAATAGACCGTTTTGATAAAGGTAGATCCGGTTGAACCAACCGCTGGAAGGGTAATAGTATAAGTCGCGGGTATCGTGCCGTATACCGAGTTGTATACCGAACTGGTTTTCAGTTCGTTTGCCGGAGTGCAGCAGACCGGCATTTTCCTGTTTGACAGCAATGTTTTCAAATTTCAGGGCCAGTTCGCTTAAAAAGTAGAGGGACCACCATTTGCCGATGGAAAACTGATTGCTTAAATGGTGTTCTTCTATGTCCAGGGTGCGGTGGTTATAAATATATCGGGAAGCGCTTAAGCCGAGTGCCAGGTGCAGAGAATCAGCTGCCCAGGAATCGCTGTACGCTAAAGAAAATCCCGGCCGGTAGCCTAGCCAGAAGCCTGCCCATAATTTTTCATTTTGTCCCCTGAAATTCGCATGCACCAGGGCCAGGCCATAGGAGATCTTCTCCCAGTCGCGTTCGTTGATGCTGAAAATCGGTACAGGATAAAAAAATAATCTTTCAGTCACATCGATGATCAAAACATCGTATGTTTCATCCAGCGGGACCCGGGCCATTTCGACCCGGTTGAACAGGGACAGGTTCAGTAACCGGCGCTGTGATTCGTTAAGTTGTTCCAGTGTGGGAATCTCACCCGCCTTTACCAGCAACTCACGCCGGATCACATTTTCACCGGTATGTTCATTGCCGATAATGATTATCTCTTTTAGCGGTTGGTCAGTTCTGGTGGAATCCTGGGCCGGCAAAAGCGCGGGAATATAAATCAGGATATTGAGCAATATGAGCAGCGCGTAGTGAAATCTTCGGACAGTCATTGCAGTAGTACCGTTCCCCAGGTTTAAGCCGGATGGATCCCGGATACAAAAATCTGATCCAGTTGCTGTGAAAAATCAATAATTTTTCTTAAATTTGCTTGGCGAATATAACATGGCGCCTCGCCAAAAGCAAAAACGAGTATGGACTTAAAAAAACTAATATTACAGATCTTTCTGCTCATTGTACCCGGCATATTATATCTGCTTTTAATGGGGGTACCGGTTTATGAACAGCAAATTCAAAACTATATTTTAATACTAATTCCGCAATTTTGCATATACTTTTTCATCCTGCGGCAAATATTCCGTCATGAAGATAAACTTCCCCCCTGCAGCTGGTTTCTTATCTTTGCCGGATTATACCGGTTAATTTTTCTTCTGTCATTTCTGATATTTCCTGGCCTGTATGAATCATCCATAATCGGGAATAGTGACTCCGGTCAGGCACCGGCCCTGCTGGTCGCATATCTGGAACACTGGCCCGGGGGATCAATTTTTTACTGGCGGGTATTTTTGCTGCTGCTGGAGGTGGCGCTTGGATTTTTACTTATTAATCTTATCCGTTATTTTGGCCTCAGTACCTACCGCATATTGATCCTATTGCTCAATCCGCTGTGGATTATCGAAATATACAGAAATGGCCATGGTCAATTAGCCGCTATCCTGTTCTTATGGTTGGCCTTTGGATTTTTTTATCTCAAGAAAGACTGGCAGGCCTTGCTGGCAGTAGTACTTTCATTTTTTGTATCCTTGCTGCCATTGTTTGCCTATGTACCTTTTTTATATAAGAAATTCTGGTCGAAGATATTTTTAATGCTGACCGGCGTGGCATTAGCGGTATATATTTTCTCAACGACAGGTATTATACCTGTTTATCATTTCCTGTTGGCACCGGAGCGGGAAGCATTTAATGGGCCCCTGATCAGTGCAGGTATCTATTTATCAGAATATTTTAATCTTAGCGGAGCAGACGTTATTACGATAAACTGGTTTGGAAGTTCTGCGGCGGTTTATACCCGGGCTGAATTTTATATGCTGTTGCTAATCGTTTTGATTGTGCTGGCAGTGATCATCGCGCAAATTAAAAAATTACATTTGACGGCAGATTTCCGCAGTATTAATTGTTTACAATCCAGTTTTATCATCACCGGGGCGTTGCTGCTGGTATCACCGGTATTCCATCCCTGGCATTTGCTGTGGATCCTGCCTTTTATTATTTTTTTACCCAACTGGTCCTGGCTTGTTTTTACGGTTTTAATTCAGTTATCCTATTTATTCTGGACTGATTATCAGTCACCTGATACCTTAATCACATCAGGATGGAAGTACTTTGTAATTTATGTTCCTTTTTACATCATGCTGATCACGGAATATCTGGACAAGCACCGGGTTAAAGGGTGGTTTTAATAAAGAATCTGACCCTCCCCAGCCCCTCCCTGTCGCCGAAGACGGTCGACAGGGAGGGGATTGAGGGGTGGGTTACTCAATGCCATTTCTATCAAATCGGCGCTAGGAAGCGCCTCCTGCTTACTTTGTCCTACCTAGCGGTAGGTCTCCGGCCAGGCTTTGCCAGGCCTCCGATCTTTGTCGCTCTGTGTCTACCTGACAGTAGATCTCCGACCTGTCCGCGCCAGGTCTCCGACCTCTGTGCCTTTAATAACTTGCCAATTTAGTTTTCACCCTCTCAACCTCCTCACTCTTCCCCCGTTTTTCTGCCCCCTGCAGGTAGATTTTAAGTTTATCGATTACCATTTTCACTGCAGCGTGTTTATAAGCCGGAGACAAATCCGGATCGGCAATTATTTTTTCCAGCGCCTGGATACGAAAACGGTCCAGTCCCCAGGTGCTGCGGGAGAGTTGATCGGCGTGTCCGCCGTACTTGGTGATCAACGGTTTTTCAAGGTACAGCACCGGCAGGAATGCGCAGATCCGCAGCCACAGGTCGTAGTCTTCACACACCGGCAGGCCGGTATCAAATTTTCCGAAGCGCTTGAATACCGAACGATGCAGTATTACCGCAGAAGGGGAGATCACACATAACGGCAGGCATTTTTCGAAAATATATCCCCCGGATTTCTGATGTTTTTTCAGCGGATTGACCCGCTTACCGTGACGAATCCAGATCTCATTGGTATGGCAGATAAGAAATTCCGGATTTTCGACTAAAGATTTCTGCTGGTATTCCAGTTTACGCGGCAACCAGGTGTCATCGGAATCCAGGAAAGCGATCCATTCGCCGCTTGCACTTTCAATACCCGCATTGCGGGCAGCGCTGACCCCCTTATTTTCCTGCCGGGAATATAGAATCTGTGGAAATTTCTTCGGGATCAATTCTGCTGTTCCATCGGTTGAACCGTCATCGATGATGATAATTTCATCCGCCGGGCGGGTTTGTTTAAGAACAGAGAGAACGGCCCGCTGCAATAATTCACAGCGGTTATAGGTGGGAATGATTACTGATATTTTAAAATTATTAAACATCTTGTTTTACACAATCTCCCTGAAAATGGGATGCAAGCAAAAGATAGTGGCTGGTGACTATCAATTCCAGATAAAAGAGAAGGAATCATCAACCCTCCCCTGGCCCCTCCCTGTCGCCGAAGACGGACGACAGGGAGGGGGTAGAGAGGGGTATGATATAATTCCCAACCTAATAATTTACCAGTCACTTAAAATAACTAAAACATGCATTATACAATCTATTCTTTTAATAGAATAATATGTTTACGTGTACAATATAATTATCTATTTCCAGTTACGGTTTAAAAGATTGATTAATTTGGCACAGTTATTGATAGTTTCAAGTTATAAATAAAAGATTCGACCTCTCCTGGCCCCTCCCTGTCGACCGTCTTCGGCGACAGGGAGGGGTAAGGGGTGGGTCAGAAATGCAAGATGACGAATAGACAATTAGCAATATATCTAGCGCGGGAGTTGCGAAAGCATCAGACAATTGCAGAAACAATATTCTGGAATGCCGTACGTAAAAACAAATTTGTTGATTGCAAATTCCTTCGACAACATCCTATCTTTTACAACTATGAAGAAAAAGTGAAATTCTTTATCACTGATTTTTATTGTCGTAGATTAAAATTGATTATTGAGATTGACGGTAAATTTCATCGGAGACAGGCAGATTATGATCAGATTAGAGGTGAATTATTATCAGTCCAGCATGAATTGCGAATCCTCCGTTTTACAAATCAAGAAATTATTGAGGATATGGATAAGGTATTATTAAGATTACGGAAATTTGTAACTCGCATATAACCCTCCCCTGGCCTCTCTACCTGTCGGTAGATCTCTGACTTGTCGACCGTCTTCGGCGACAAAGAGGGGCTGGGGGTGGGTAAAATGAGAAGGTCGCTTCGATACGTCCGGCATATGCCGGACTACTCAGCGACCGGAACCGTTCTTTAGGTACTAAGAGACTAAGGTACTCAGTTACTCAGGGACTCAGGTACTAAGGTACTCAGGCACTCAGGTACTATTTTTAAAGTTGCAATTTCTTATAAAAATCAAACAGGTGCAGACTATATTCCTGGGCTTTCTGGCGGATTGCTTCCTGATTGGTCTGATCCCCAGCCTGATCGGAGATCAACTTGTAAGCAGAAAAGGGCAGGTTGAAGGATTTGCAGATATGGGCAGTGGCCCATAATTCACGGTCGACAATCTGGGCAAACATCGCCAGCTGACGGGCATAGTCATTGCTTTTAACTGCCTGGAACGAGGTGATACAATCAAAGCCTGCACGCTCATTGCCGGTGCTGTATGCTTTTTCCGGATTTTGCAGGTAAGGTTCATAGAAAACTTTACGGATACCGTAGACCTGGTTAATCTGTAAATCGGATCTGAGACTGCCGGCAATACCTAAATTGATTACCCGGTCTATTTTACTGCCAAAATACCCGCACACAGTATGTACCTTTTTAAGAGTAGAGATTACCCCTTCTCCGGTCAGTAACAGTAATTGATCATCGCCGCGGTACAGGCCGGGAAAGGAAAATTCCACCGGCAGGGTGTGTTTTCGTTCAATGAATACACTGCCTTCCTCTTTATGTGCTACGGTAAGTAATAGCATATCTGCCGATGTTTCACCTTATTTTGATCGCTGGATAAATATAGGTACAGGCGGCAATATATACTATTCAAATTTAGGAGCTGGAAATGAATGTGTGAAAAAAACTGAAGATGTTCCGGATTTGTAATTCCATTGATATATTGACCAGAAGATAATAGATTTGTGAAAACAAAAAATTATTGTTTGCACAAAACTGTGTTATAATTTATGAAAGCATCCTTCGATTGCATTCCCTGCCTGATCCGTCAAACCATCGACGCAGCACGGCTGGGTACTGATAATGAAAATCTGCAGCGCCAGGTCCTTAACGGAGTGATGCAGTATTTACAGCAGATGGACTATCAACTCTCTCCGCCGGAAATCGGTAAGCAGATATTCAAAATCATTCATGATCTGACCGGTTGTGCGGATCCCTACCGCGAGTTAAAATTGCAGTATAATACCGTTGCGCTGGAAAATTATAATGCTTTCAAACGGCAGGTCTATCTAAATGAGGATCCGGTGCTGCTGGCAGCTAAACTGGCGGTTAGTGGAAATCTGCCGGAGCTGTCCGCCAACGGTGGTGAAAGCGATACTGAACGGATACTGAACGATACTCACCGGCAAACTTTCGCTATTGATAAATATGCACATTTTCTGGAAGACCTGAAGACCACTCGGCAGATCCTGTACCTGGCCGATAACGCCGGTGAAATTGTTTTTGATAAATTATTCATCGAAGTGCTGCAAAGATTTTATCCCGAACGAAATCATAAGTTCACCGTGGTGGTGCGGGGCGCACCGATTATCAACGACGCGACTATGGAAGATGCCAGGCTGATCAACCTGGATAAAATTGCCAGGGTTATCGATAATGGCGATAGCGCCCCGGCAACTTTGCTGCACGGTGTCTCGGAGCAGGCGAAATCCTTTTATAACAAAGCTGATCTGATCATCTCCAAGGGACAGGGCAACTGGGAATCCCTGCACGCTGAAAAAAGACTGATCTACTTTCTGCTTAAAGTCCGTTGTCCCCTGATCAGCAGCACTTTAAAAGTCGCTGAAGGCGGTCTGGTGTTTGAAAGATCGAACACCGTTAGATAGGAGATCATATGAAACAGTTAGCAGACGCTGCAACTATCGCACTTACCGAATGCATGGGCGTACAAAATAATGAATCAGTACTGATTCTTTGCGATGATCAGACTTTGGGCATTGGTCAGGCTTTGTTCGAGGCAGGTAAAAAACTGGGCCGCGAGATTTTGCTGGCGGTTATGCCGGTAAGAAAAGTGAACGGAGAAGAACCGCCGGCGGAGATAGCAGAATTAATGACCCGCTACCAGGTGGTGATCTGCCCGACCCAGAAATCACTGACCCATACGGCGGCCCGGCGCATGGCCTGTCACGCCGGCGCCCGGGTCGGAACAATGCCGGGCATAACCGAGGAAATGATGATCCGTACCCTGCAGGCTAATTATCATGCAATTGCTGAACGTACTAAAAAAGTGACCGCCATCCTCGATCAGACTTCACTGGTAAAAGTCGCGACTAACCTGGGCACGGATATCATGCTGCCGATCGAAGGGATCAAAGCGATATCCTCGACCGGCATTCTCAGGGAAAAAGGTATTTTTGGCAATCTGCCCAGCGGAGAATCATACCTGATGCCGGAAGAGGGTAAAGCAGCAGGGCTTATTGTGGTCGATGGATCTTTTGCCGGCATTGGCCTGATTGCAGATCAGCCGATAAAACTGACTGTTGACAAAGGGCTGGTGGTAAAAATTGAAGGGGGTACGGAGGCACGAAAACTTGAGGAGATGCTGCAACCCCTGGCGCCCAGGTCCTATACTGTTGCTGAATTAGGGATCGGTACCAATGATCAGGCCCATATCTGCGGAAATATCCTGGAGGATGAAAAAGTACTGGGTACGGTTCATATCGCCCTGGGCAATAACATGAGTATGGGCGGCACCTGTGATGTGGGTATTCACGTGGATGGCATTATCAAAAATCCGACTGTGTGGGTGGATGGGGCAATTCTTCTCGAGGATGGAAAGTTGTTAGTTTAGGTCAAAGGCCAAAGGGTAAAGGCTAAAGAAAGGCACTGAGGCACTAAGGCACTCCGGCACTGAGTTTCAACTTTATTCTTTTCCATTTAATCTTCTGATTTTCTTTAAGATTCTCACCAATATGCGATCAAGCATACCAATCGCTCAGCTGGAATACCAGTATATATTCAGGATCAAAAGGTTTAAAGGTGAATGAGTTAAAAAAACTGCGAGTACTCAGGGATTTTTTTACTCAGTGCCTTAGTGCCATAGTGCCTAAGTGCCTTGTTCATCCCATCTTACTCAAAACACTCTCCACCTTATTCTCCATCGACTGATTCCGGTCCACACGTGTACCCATACGGATGGAGGTGAAGATGCGCGGAGCACCCATTTGATGTACCACTTCATGGCAGCGTTTTACCGCGGCCATCACCTGGTCCCATTCCCCCTCGATGTTGGTACCATAAGCATGCAGGGTGGTTTTTAATTTCGCTTCCTGCAGTACTTTTTCACAGGCGGTGATGTATTGGGAAAGGGATACTCCCACGCCCAGCGGAATAACACAAAGATCGAGTATAATTTTCATTGGTTTTCCTTCAAGACGAATGTGCGACATTCTTTTTTCTGCGTAATTTCATATTCAGCAGTTCCACCATGAATGAAAAGGCCATGGCGAAATAGATGTAGCCTTTGGGTACATGCAGGTCGAGACCTTCGGCAATAATGGCCACACCGATCAGGATCAGGAAACTGAGTGCCAGCATTTTAATGGTGGGATGTTCTTCCACGAATTCTCCGATGGAACGTGAAGCAAACATCATAACCAGCACTGCACCGATTATGGCAATGATCATTATGGCGACCTGCTGAGCCATACCGATAGCGGTGATCACCGAGTCCAGCGAAAAGATGATATCGATCAGGGCGATCTGGATCAATGCCGGCATCATCTTACGGGAATGAATTTTCAAATCTTCCTTTTGTCCCGTCTCCTCCAGACTGCTGTGAATTTCCATGGTGCTTTTTACCAGCAGGAATAATCCCCCGCCGATCAGGATTATGTCCCGGCCGGATATCTGCTGCGACAAAATTGTAAACAGCGGTGCGGTTAATTTCATTACCCAGGTCAGCGAGAGCAGCAGGGCGATGCGGGTGATCATGGCCAGGGCCAGGCCCAGCGTGCGCGCCCAGTTGCGTTCATGTTTGGGTAAATTACTGACCGAAATGGAAATGAAGATGATGTTGTCGATGCCCAGTATGATTTCCAGGGCCATCAGGGTGATCAAGGCTAACCAAGATTCGGATTGAAATATCCAGTCCATATAGTTATCCTGTCATAATTTTATTTTATTCATCAGCATATTTATCGGGATTGAGTTTTGCATGATATAAAAATGTACCGCCGGTACTTTATGGTTTAACAATTCCTCCAGTTGTTTTACCGCCCAGTTTACACCAACCTCCAGTACATGCTCTGATTTAGCTGCCGATACTTCTTCAGCCAGTTCTTCGGGAATACTGACATGAAAATTCCGCGGCAAAGTGGTCAGATTGTTTTTAGCCAGCAGTATTTTTAAGCCGGGAATGATCGGCGCGGTGATTCCTGCTTCCCGGCAGGCCTGTATAAAATTGAAATAATAGCGGTTATCGAAAAACATCTGGGTTACAATATAACTGGCTCCGGCCTGGATTTTTTCTTTGACATACCTGATGTCTGTCTTCAGATTCGGTGATTCGTAGTGTTTCTCCGGATAACCGCTGACTCCGATACAGAAATCCGACGGACGTGCATCCAGCAAACTGTCTTCCAGATATTTGCCGCGATTCATATCCGCAACCTGCCGCACCAGCTCGGCGGCATGGGCATTGGCTGTGCGTCCGTGCAGCAGCGGCTTCTGATAGTCGCTTTCATCGCCGCGGATGGCCAGAATATTATCGATACCCAGATACTGAACATCGATCAGAAAATCTTCGGTCTCTTCGCGGGTAAAACCCTGGCACAACACATGCGGTACCGCATCGATATTATATTTGTACTGGATCAGGGCACAGATACCGAGGGTACCGGGACGCTTGCGTTTGACAATCTTCTTGATCCCCTGATCGGATTCTTCGTAGGCCACCTCGGCTGCATGACTGGTGATATCGATAAAGGGGGGGTTATATTTGGCGATATCGTCCACCGCGGCCAGCAATCCCTTAATATCCCCGCCCCGTTTAGGTGGAATTATCTCAAAACTAATCAGAGGACGTTGTGTTTTTGCTAAATGCTCGATCACTTTCATCTTCAGATCCTGAGTTATGGTTTTAAAAACTGACTACGAGCAAATAATTTAAACTTAAAACAGAAGATATACTAAAATAAAAACCAGATCGGATTGGATAAAGCCGTTCTTCCGCTTTTTGTTGTTACTTCGGCACGAATATAACCATTTCTTTTCTCCGCTGCGAAATCGATTTCCGCTTCATAGTCATACGATTCCGCTGCCAGATCATGGTTGAAAATTATCCGCTCCCGTTGTCGTCGCAGATCTGCTCCCTCATCAGCGGAAATGACTTTGATATTTTCCAATGCCGAGAATTCCTGTGAAGACCTGGCGGCAACTTTCAGCCGGGTGATTTTTTGTAACCGGCTGCCGCTGTGCTGCCAGTTGTTTTGATCACCGCCGCCGCCGCCGCAGGCCTGCAGCAATAACGCCGGACCGTCGGTCATAAAACATGCTCCCTGCTGGATGCCTTGCAGGATACCGGTCATACTCTTGTTTCCATCCGGTAAATAAACACCGCTGCGCCAGTGGCCAAATATGTGCAGATAATTCTCACGCATGGTCAGGAAGGGAATACCGATTTGGCGGAAGCGGGCAAAGTTGCCATGAGCATCGGTGCCGGCCGTACCAATCTGGTGGTACCCGTGTAATAGTTGGTTGAGCCATAACTGTTTGCCCTGATCATCGATGGTTGCACCCGAATGATTGATAAACTGCAATCCGTGTAATTTTTTCTCAGCGCAATCCTCCGGTCGCCAGTGCCCCCGCCCGATCAACAGCCGTTGCAGCAAGGGTGGTTTCTCGGCCGGATGCGCGGCCAGAGCCAGGGCGCCGTCCGGTAAATTTGCCAGCAATTCGGGAATCGACATTTCCGATCGCGTGCGCAGCCATTTTTCCGCACTGTCGCCGGAACCATAAAAAAATTGACGGGAATTGTAAACCAGGCAATGAACATTGCGGTCCTGGCCATTGCGTACGGTCACTTCTTCTCCCGGTATTATCTGAAAAGTATTCTGCTTATTAAAATTCTCAACTTCAGTCCAGAAGTTCTGCCATTTAACCAGGCCGGGATCGTTATGCAGATAATTATCCGCCTGGTCATCCAGATCATAAGAATGGTCGGTGGCACAGAAAAAATCCAGTTCCTGTGCCGCGGCCAGCCGGGCGGTCGCGTTCAGCGAAGCGCCGAATTCCACCTGGTCAGATGTGTAAATTGTATGGGCATGCGTTTCGCCATACAGGCAGTTATCCAGGCGGGGCAGATCCTGATCTGATATGTACACTGGCAGGGGAGCATGAGAACTGCCGCGATGATTATCATTCCAGCAGGTCTTGATAATCCCCTTACACTGGTAGGTGATCCTGATATTAATCAATAGTTCTCCGGCATTAAAATTACGGGTGGGCAGTTCCACGATGATTTCTTCATACCTGCTCCGGATCTGGCGCTCCAGTTTTTGCTGAAATAAGAGTTGACTGCCGGAGTAAATCGCGATTTCATGCAGGAGGACCGGATACTGCCGGGCATCTTTAATGATCAGCAGTACCGGCAGGTCGTGTCTTTTTTTCAGGCGCGCCGGGCAATCAGCAATAATCTCCGGTTCGGACTTGCGTAAGCGGCTGAAAAAATATTTGAAACGGTAATGGGTTTCAGCATAAAGTACCGGTATCCACAGTAGGGGTAAGCAGGGTATTCATATCTGCTGTTAAATTGATGGTCATAATCAATAGATGTTTTTAGTAGGGGCAATTCATGAATTGCCCCTACTTTGGTTTTAATGATTATTCGCCCGGCCCATTTATTTATCATTAAATTTTTGCAGCCAATAGTCGATTTCCTGGCGGGATAAAAAAGCGTCGTATTTCCCGGATTGATCTTTTGGCTTCTGTTTATTTCTGTGTAAGCGGGAGATAAAATCTTCACTGGAAAGAATCCGGGCATCCTGCGCTCTGGCCTTGTTGGCTAACTCACGGTCGGAAGTGATTACTGTCCATTGTTGCGGTTTACGCTGCTTGTGCAGGAAAGAGATTATGAGCTGATCGGCCTTTTGCGGATATTTTGAAAAGAGAATATTCGGATCTCTGGTTGATTCATCCGCCAAAATATCCGGTTGTCCGTCATAAACGATTCGAAATATTACTTTTTTATCAGCCTGGTAGTTTTTTACCAGCGAATTGAACTTTTGCCGGGCTGCCCTGGAACGCTCCGGAATATCAGGGGCAATTTCAGGGATCTTCCAGCAGACGTTCCAGCCATCGATGATTAAATGATCAGTCATGGTTCAGAAGTATTTTGAAAGTCGCGTACAATACTCGGTATTTATTTTCTTTTTAATCCGAATCGTTCGTAATTCTTTTTTATATAATCTTTATATTTATCGGGTACTTCATCTTCGGTGAAGATGGCCTCAACCGGACATTCCGGTTCACAAGCACCGCAATCGATACATTCTTCGGGATTAATATACAACTGTTCCTTGGCCTGGCGCATTTTTACTTTATCGGATTCTTCCAGTGTATAACCTTCGGCGGGATAAATACAATCAACCGGACAAACGGTTACACATGATGCATCGCAGACACCCACACACGGTTCGGTGATGATATAAGCCATTGTTTTGCCTTTCCCTAAATGGCACGATTAAAATTCTATAATCGTTAATATAATTCATTCAGGCGATAAATTATTCCGGCTCTGGTTCGATTCAGCAAAGGTACTAATTATGTTTTTTTTTTCCAAATGGGGGATAAGAATTTTTTACATTTTACGGTCTACTACAGTCGCCGAGCGCTGGGCGGTAGGTAAAATGATTATCTCGGCAATTTGCACATGAGCCGGCCGGGAAGCACAATAAAAAACTGCATCAGCTATATCTTCTGCCGTCAACGGCTGCATGCCCTGGTAAACATTTTTGGCCCGCTGGTTGTCCCCGTGAAAACGCACCAGACTGAATTCGGTCTCCACCAGGCCGGGATCAACAGTCGATACCCGCAGCGGCGTACCGGCCAGATCAAGCCGTAATCCCCTGGTCAGCGCATCCACGGCATGCTTGGTGGCACAATATACATTGCCATTGGGATAAACTTCATGGCCGGCGATAGAGCCGATATTGATAATATGTCCGTTATTGCGCGCAATCATTCCCGGGACGATGGCGCGGGTGACGTACAATAAACCCTTGACATTGGTATCGATCATTTCCTGCCAGTCGTTAAGATCCCCTTCGTGCAGGCTGGACAAGCCCCGGGCTAATCCGGCATTATTGAGCAGCAGGTCGATAGCCGACCAGCTGGCCGGTAATGTATCTATTTTCTTTTGCACCTGTTTTTGCTCGCGGACATCCAGTTGCATTACATGCGTATCGGCAGGCAGTGTTGCGGCCAGGCTGCGCACACGTTCTTCCCGCCGGGCACTTAAAATCAACCGGGCACCATGGGCGGCAAACACTTGTGCACAGGCTGCTCCAATGCCGCTGCTGGCACCGGTAATGAAAACCGTTTTAGCTTTAAAATCCATCATGAAAATTCTCCTGTTTCCATTTAGATTGTAATTGTCAGGCAAAAGGATGATCCGCTGCGAAGAAATGCGGACGGTAATAATCCGCCGCATTCAACTCCTGATACAACGAATTATGCAACCCCAGTTTCTCCATGACCGCCAGGACTTTTTGATATTCGCTATCCTGCAGCGGCCGGGCCAGCAAGGGTATTTGCGCGGCAAAGTTGGCCGGATAATACTGGGCCATTAAACTGATAGTGGCATCCCTGGAAATCTCCCGGGCAATCCATTCCAGACTGGCGCTGCTGCCGGCAATCTGGTTGGGCAGAACCAGGTGCCGGATAATCAGGCCGCGCCGGGCCAGGCCTTGATCGTCCAGCTGCAATAAACCTACCTGCCGGTACATTTCTATAATCGCGGCCCGGGCCGTTTCAACATAGCGCAGGGCAGCAGAGTACTTCCGGGCATAAAGATCATCGGCGTATTTAAGATCGGGCAAATATATATCGATGATACCATCCAGAATTTGCAGAGTTTGTACACTGTCGTAACCATTGGAATTATAGACCAGCGGCAGGTTCAGTCCATGAGCACAGGCGATGTACACTGCCTCGACAATTTGAGGTATAAAGTGTGCAGGGGAGACAAAATTGATGTTATGGCATTTCTTCTCGTTCTGCAGCTGCAGCATTATTTTAGCCAGGCGCCGCGGAGTATATTCATACGATTCGACCTGTCGCAGCTGCTGGCTGATGTCGGCATTCTGACAAAACACACAGCGCAGATTACAATTGCCGAAAAATATAGTACCCGATCCGTTGTAACCGCTCAGCGGGGGCTCCTCACCATGATGGTCGCAATAGGAACAGACATAGGCCAGCTGACCGCTGCGGCAGTAACCGTTGCGGTCCACAAGACGGTTGACTGCACATTGTCTTGGACAGATGTTACAGGATTCAAGGATTTTATTCAGGTACCTGACCCGCCTGGCCAGTTCACCTGATTTATACAGGGTCAGGTAGGATGGATCGTTCATAGGTATTTTAATTGTAAAATTATAACTGAATATATCGTGTAAATAATTATGATAAAAAAAAGGCCGCCAGTGGCGGCCCGTGAAACACAGCGTTTGCTTACTGTTTAATCCGTCGATCCGAATCCGCCGGCACAAGATGTTTTATCCTGGCATTTTCTTTTTCAAAGCTCGTAAATTTATTCGTATGTCCGGCGGTATCTTTTTTATGGCAGTTCTGGCAGGTTTTCTCATTGCCTGCAACCATACCGGCAGCAGTGGCCAGTTTACGGTCCTTCATAGTACTCATCTGTTTATACTCGCTCCCTGGTCCATGACAGGCTTCGCAGGTTACACCCTCGGCAACAGAAAAACCGGCATCAACATTCTTCTTACCGGCAGCAGTGCTGTGGCAGGATAAGCATTTGTCACTGGTCAGCGGATCTTTTACCCCCATGGCTGTGGCCTTCTTTTTAGCCTCTTCCGATTTCAGACTTTCAAAGGCTTTGGCATGATTACTACCTTGCCAGATTTTGAACTGCTCGCCATTCTTAACCGTATTGTGACAGGTTTTGCATTTAATGGCGCCGACGTATTTCGCCTCTTTGGTCTGGGCAAAACTCATTATGGAAAATAGAAAAATAACCATCAAACCTAAAATAATAACTTTGTTACGCATCAAAATCTCCTCCTCATTTTGATGAAAATTGCAGTGTAATTTCTATCAAAAATACATAAAAATCAAATATTACTTTATTAAAGAGATAAAAAGAATAAAAATAATTAATTAAGTGTAAATATACATAAAGCCCTGTTTTTATACATTGATATGAAAGTATTTTCACAATCTTTGTTTCATATTACTTGTATTGCTTTTATAAAAAGGATATATTTTCTTAAAATTGAGAATTAAGGATAATTCTACGTTTTTGATGATCCCACGGATCGCCAAGATCCATTCCAAGCCTGTAACCTTATACAAAAATCTAAATAACAAAATTATAACTTACTTTATCGCCTTCGCCATTTTACCACTGCTGGTTTTCAGCATCCTGGGATATTATTTAAATAAGGACATGCTTACCCGTATTAATTATTCAAATCTGGAAATACTGAATTCCAACTATGCCCGGGAGATTCAGTTTTATCTTGATCATAAAAAATCAGTATTACAGGCTATGGCTGATCGGCTGCCGCCGAATCCGGCTGTCATAAATCAGCCCGTCCTGATCAGTGAAGGGGGTATAACCAACCCGGCTGAATTTACTCTGGTCGGGCGGATCGCTGAAAAAGAAAAAATGTCCTGGTTGCTGCGAGTGCTGACCAGGAATGTATTCAGTATCAGCTATCAGCTAAATAAGGATGAAGTACTGGTGGGATTGTTGGCAGATCAGGATCTTCGGAATATTTTGCAAAGCGTTGTTCCGGAATATCAAGAATTATGTCTATCTCCCGGATCGTCCGGGATTGCTCGCTGCCGACGGACTGGTACCGCTGCAGGTTGACGATGTACGGGCTCGACACTTGTCCGAACTTGAACAGGTTACAGTCAGGCAGTGGAAATCATATGATTCCGGTTCGGCTGTTTTCAGCGCCGGTACCCGTCTGCCGGATTATGATATGCTGGTGCTGACTGAAATTAATGCCCATGATTTTTACCATAATCTGAGTTCTTTCAGAAATGCCATCATCCTGGCCAATCTGTTTTTCGCCGTCCTGATCATTGGTCTGGCAATCTTTTACTCGCGGCAAATTACCACGCCGGTTAATCAACTGGTCAAGTCGGTTCAGGCTATGAGCCGGGGGGATCTGGAAACGCCGATCCCGCTCAAAACTAATGATCAGCTGCAGATCCTGGCCCAGGAATTTGAACATTTACGGCAGAAATTACAGGAATATTATCAGGGTATGGAAGAGAAAGTTGAGATCCGCACCAAAGAACTGCGTCAGGCCCAGGCGCAGATAAGTCATCAGGAAAAAATGGCCTCGCTCGGTCTGATGGCCGCGGGCATAGCCCATGAAATCGGCAATCCGCTGACCAGTATTTCTTCCATGGCCCAGGTGATCAAGCGTAAAACGACGGATGAGAAAATTACCGACTATGCCAATAATATTCTGAAAAATATCGAACGGATTTCGCGTATCGTCCGCGAATTGGTGGATTTCAGCAAGCCTCCACTGCATAAGGAGGTGGAGGCGGATATAAATGAGATTGTAAATTCGGCGGTCAGCATTATCAAGTATGACCGGCGTTCGAAAAAAATAAACTTTAACCTTGATCTGCAGCCGGATCTGCCCAAAGCTGTGCTGGTCCCGGATCATCTATTGCAGGTTTTCCTGAACATCCTGATTAATGCAGTGGATGCCTCCGAAGGTCTCGACACTGAAATCAAGGTGCGCAGCTATGCCAGTGAGCGGCATACCGGCAACCGCCATATCCAGGTCGATATCACCGACCAGGGTTGCGGCATCGCCGCGGAAAATATCAACCGGATTTTCGAACCGTTCTTCACCACCAAAGGCGTAGGCAAAGGCACCGGTCTTGGTTTAACGGTCAGTTATGGATTGATTAAAAAATTGCAGGGGGAAATCAAAGTGCAGAGTCAAATAGATCAGGGCAGTACATTTTCAGTTGTCCTGCCCGTAACGCAGCAAACAGAGGCGAAGCCCATATGAAAGCCAGCATTTTAATTGCCGATGATGAACGGACGATTCGTGAAACAGTTTCGGCCATTCTGGTGGACGAAGGATATGAGACCGACATGGTCGCTGACGGGAAAGAGGCACTGCAGTCTGCTGAGCCAGAAAAATTTCGATTTACTGATCACCGACCTGCGTATGCCCAATATGGACGGGCTGGAACTGATCAAGAATAGTTTGCAAATCTGTCCGCAGACCTCGGTGATCATCATCACTGCTTACGCTTCGGTAGAATCGGCCATCGAAGCGCTGCGCCTGGGTGCGTATGATTACATCATCAAACCTTTCAATCATGACGATCTTATTCTGCGGGTCAAGCGCCTGCTGAATCATAAAGAACTGGTACTGGAAAATCAGGTTTTAAAAAATGAAGTTGAAGAAAAATATAATTTTGAAAATATTATCGGTCAGAGTCCGGAAATGCAGGCAGTTTTTCACCTGATTAAAAAAGTCAGTATAACCAAGGGCAATGTGCTGATAACCGGGAAAAGCGGTACCGGCAAGGAACTGGTGGCCCGGGCAATTCATTTCAACAGCCCGCGTAAAAATAAACGATTTGTGGCCATCAACTGCGGCGCTATTGTCGGAACTCTGATGGAGAGCGAATTTTTTGGTCACAAGAAAGGGAGTTTTACCGGGGCCATTAACGATAAAGACGGTTATTTTAAAATGGCCCATGAGGGCACATTATTTCTGGATGAAATCGGTGATATCCCTCCGCCCCTGCAGGGCAAACTGCTGCGGGCTATCGAAGAAGAGGAGATCTATCCTGTCGGCGCGACCAGCCCGCTCAGAGTGGATGTGCGCATCATCGCGGCCACAAACCATGAACTGGCCAGGGATATTGAGATCGGGCATTTCCGGGAGGATCTCTATTACCGTTTGAATGTCGTGGAAATTCCGCTGCCGGCACTGAGCGAGCGCAAGGAAGACATTCCTTTGCTGGTACAACATTTTGTACAGAAATATAACCGTGAATTAAATCAGAAGATCAAAGGGACAGATAATACCACCATGCGCATTTTACGCGGTCATGAATGGAAAGGAGGTATCCGCGAACTGGAGAATGTGATCGAACGGGCTATTATTTTATGTGAAGGGGATTATATCACAGTACAGGATCTGCCGCCCAATATGATTAAATCAGAGATTGCTGAAGAAATGCCGATGCGCCTGAAAGATGCGATCGCCTTTTTTGAAAAACAACATATAATAAAGGCTCTGGAAAAAACATCAATCAATAAGGAGGAAACGGCAAATTTACTTGGCATCAGTTTGTCTTCCCTGTATAGAAAGATGGATGAATTGAAAATTGAATTGACTTAAGGTATCTGCCGGCCGTCGCTGCCGCAGGAGTATTTTACTTAAATAAAATTAAACCGAACGATCTATGGAGGTTCAAATATGATTCGTAAAGAAGATGCCCTGAAGTATCACAGCCAGGGACGTAAGGGAAAAATTGAAGTTGTGCCGACCAAGCCCTGCAGGACCCAGCGTGATCTGGGTATGGCTTATACCCCCGGGGTGGCCGAACCTTGCCGGGAGATTCATAAGGATCCCTCGCTGGTTTATGAGTATACGGCCAAAGGGAATCTGGTTGCTGTTGTATCCAACGGTACGGCTGTTCTTGGACTGGGCAATATCGGTGCTCTGGCCGGTAAACCGGTCATGGAAGGTAAAGGAGTGCTTTTTAAACGGTTTGCCGATATTGACGTCTTTGATATTGAACTGAATACAGAGAATCCGGATGAGATTATACGTACCGTTCAGATTCTGGAACCGACTTTTGGTGGTGTCAATCTTGAAGATATCAAGGCACCGGAATGTTTTTATATCGAAGAGACCCTCAAAAAAACCATGAATATTCCGGTCTTTCATGATGATCAGCATGGTACGGCCATTATTTCCGGTGCGGCGTTATTGAATGCACTGGAATTACAGAAGAAAAAAATTGATAAGGTGAAAGTGGTCTTCTGCGGCGCCGGTGCTGCCGGTATCGCCTGTGCAAATCTGTACGTCAAATTAGGCGTGCAGATGAAAAATCTGTATCTGGTCGATACCAAGGGCCTGGTCTATAAAGGGCGCAAAGAGGGCATGAATCCTTATAAAGAGCGTTACGTCAACGGAAACGGACCAGCTGACCTGGCTGAAGTAATGAAAGGCGCGGATGTCTTCTGCGGTGTTTCGGCCGCAGATATGGTCACGAAGGAAATGGTGAAAAGCATGGCGGACCGGCCTATTATTTTTGCCATGGCTAATCCTGATCCGGAAATAGGCTATAATGATGCGGTAAAAGTACGTGACGATCTGATCATGGCTACCGGCCGTTCCGATTATCCTAATCAGGTCAATAATGTGCTGGGATTTCCCTTCATCTTCAGGGGCGCTCTGGATGTCATGGCTACAGCCATTACCGATGAGATGAAACTGGCCGCGGTAAAAGCTTTGTCCGATCTGACCAGGGAGGATGTTCCGGATTCGGTAATCAAAGCTTATGGCGATAAGCCTTTCAAGTTTGGTAAAGAATATATAATTCCTAAACCTTTTGATCCGCGGGTACTGATCTGGGAAGCCAGTGCCGTGGCTAAAGCCGCCTGTGACGCCGGTATTGCCCGTAATCCGATTAAAGATTTTGATGCTTACCGCGAAGCCCTGGAAGGACGCCTGGGTAAATCCCGTGAAGTAATGAGAGTGATGATCAACAAAGCGAAGAAAGATCCCAAGCGTATTGTTTTCCCCGAAGGCTTTGAACCGAAAATTCTGCGGGCTTGCCAGATCATCGTTGATGAAGGTATTGCCCAGCCGATCGTTTTTGGCGAAATGGCAGAAATCCAGAATATGGCTAAAGAACTAAACCTGGATTTGAGCGGCGTGCAAATTGTCGATCCGCCGAAGAGTAAATTTCTGGCTTCCTACAAGCAGAAATTGTACCAGATGCGTTCACGCAAGGGTATGACCCTGACTGAAGCGGAAGCCCAGTTAAAAGGAAATTACCGTCTGTTCGGTTCGATGATGGTGGAGATGGGTGATGCCGATGGATTGATCGCCGGTGTAAATTATCATTACCCGGATACCATCCGTCCGGCCTTACAGATTATACCTTTGAAAAAGGGGCTGGAAGTGGTGGCCGGCGTGTATATGCTGGTGTTCAAGAACGATATTATTTTCTTTGCCGACACCACGGTGAATATCGAACCAAGCACTGCACAACTGGCTGAAATTGCCATCCTGACTTCCGATCTGGTCAAGAATTTTGATATTGAACCGCGCGTGGCCATGCTGTCGTTCAGTAATTTCGGAAGTGTTCGTCATCCGCTGGCCCGGAAAGTCGCCGAGGCAACACGCCTGGTTAAAGAACGCACGTCCCGGCCTGATCATCGATGGAGAAATGCAAGCCGATACGGCTGTAGTTCCGGAAATATTGAATGATACTTACGACTTTAATCAATTGCGTGAAAAAGCTAATGTACTGATTTTTCCAAACCTTGAGGCCGGGAATATCGCTTATAAATTGATGAACCGCATTGGTGGCGCCGAGGCGATAGGCCCGATCCTGGTAGGTCTGGGTAAAGCTATCCATGTATTGCAGCGCGGTTGTGAAGTGAATGAAATTGTGAACATGACAGCAATCGCTGTTCTGGATGCTCAGAAGAACTGATACTCTTTAACCGGAGGTTGGACTGAAAGTGTCATTCTGACGAGTCCGGTATTTTCCGGACGAGGAAGAATCTTTTGAGCTACCCTCCGGTTAAATTATCCCGGCAGTGATAGACTGCTGTAAAAAAACCGTAAATCTATGCGGGTGAAGGAGGTGTTCATGCCAAAAGAATTAATCAAGTCGGTGAGCAGTGGTATAATCGCCATGACCGAAATTCTTGATGATCTCACCACCACCCAGAATCTGGAACGAACAGTTCATAATGTAGTCAAAAACCTCAGCGAAGGCCTGGGGTGCCAGACCTGCGCTGTCATCCGCATCAACCCGAAGACAGAAAAACTGGAGATACTCAATTCACATGGTCTGTCCTGGCAGTTTTGCAAGGATTTCCGGCAACGTCCGATTACCCACATGCTCAATGATGTGATCTGGACCGGTAAACCGGTGCTGATCAATACAGTAAAAGACAATCCGGAGCTTTGCAAAGAAGTTCGCCTGGAAAACGATTTTCAATCCTGCTATTTCGTCAATTTGATAGCCAATTTAAGACCTCTGGGTTATCTTTATGTCGACAGTACTGAGGAAAATTATTTCAATTCTGATTTTCAGTTGATTGTGCAACTTTATGCGCGGATTGTATCACTGGCGTTCCTGAAAGAGACCATGCTGCGGGATCTGCACAAGCATGCCGAAAAAGACGAACATACCGGTGCCTTTGATTACAATATCTTTTACCACCGGCTGCAGGAAGCCATCGCCCGTGCTCAGCGCCTGGAGGAGAATCTGTCTCTGGTGCTCATCGATGTGGTCAAGTTCGATAATCTGCTGACATCTTATGGCGATGATATTTGTACCGATCTGATGAATGAAATTTTGACAATTATACATAAAAATATCCGCAGATATGATTGTCACAGTAAATTCGGCACCGACGAGGTTATCATCTGCCTGCCGGGTAGTAGCAGCGAAGAAGCGCTTGGCTGCGTGCAAAAATTATACGAGGTTATTACCGAAACAAATTTTACCAGACATGGCTTGAAAATAGATCTATCTGTAGGTGTGGCCACCTTCCCGGATAATGCCAAAACTTTCAGCGGTTTATTGACGGCCCTTAAACATGCTCTGGTTGAATGCAAGCGCAAGGCTACGGTGAAAATATTAAAGGCCGATACATTTTTCAATTAAAGGGGTAGCGCATGCTGAAAAATTTTGATCAACTTGTAAACCAGTTACGCGATCAGGCTCCGCGGACTATTGCGGTTGCCCTGGCGGAAGATGCAGATGTTTTGACCGCACTGGAGAAAGCACGTGCCATGGGTCTGACCCGGGCCATTCTGACCGGGCGCGAAGATAAAATCCACAAACTTTTCAAGGAGCTGAAGATCAAGGCTGATCAGTATCAACTGGTGGCCAGCGGCCGATGAGAACGAAGCGGTACAGAAGGCAATCGAGACTGGTTCGTGACAATCAGGCCCAGGTGGTCATGAAAGGACTCTGTTCTACCAATTCTTTTTTGAAAGGCATCCTGGATAAAAGTACTGGTCTGCGACAGCGCAGCGGCAATGTTATTTCTCACCTGGCTTTATTTGAGAGTCCGCTTTATCATAAACTGTTCATGATGTCCGACGCGGCTATGAACATTGCTCCGGACCTGGCTACCAAGGTAGCCATTACCGAAAATGCCATTGCCGCGGCACAAAGACTCGGATACCAGCTGCCCAAGGTGGCCATTATTTCTGCCGTAGAAAAAGTCAATGCCGCCGGAATACCTTCATCGGCCGATGCCGCCATCATTGCCAAGATGGGGGATCGCGGCCAGATCAAGGGTGCGATCATTGACGGTCCGCTGGCAGTGGATAATGCATTTTCCACAGAGTCATGTACGGTTAAAGATCTGCGTTCCCCCGTGGGCGGGGACGCCGACATCTGCATCGTAGCCAATATCGAAACGGGTAATGCTTTTTATAAATTACTGACCGTCCTGGGTCAGGCCAAAGTGGCCGGACTTATAATCGGTGCCGCTGCACCGGTAGTACTGACCTCGCGGTCTGATTCGGAAGAATCCAAATTTCTGTCAATTGTTACGGCGCTAAAAATCAGCTAAAGGTGTAACTATGGAAGCCAAAGTCAACGGTAATATACTGGTGATCAATCCCGGATCCACCTCCACCAAGATTTCCCTGTTCAAGAATGATCAGGAGGTATTCACAGAGAATATCGGACATAAAATTGAAGAGTTATCCCGCTACCATCGTGCCACCGACCAGGACCTCTATCGTATGGAACTGGTCATCCGGGTTTTGCGTGATAAAAATGTCGATCTGTATAAAATAAAAGCATTGGTCGGACGCGGGGGGTTGATCTATCCGGTGCAGGGGGGAACTTTTACAGTCAATGATCAGATGATCGCCGATTTGCGCAAAGGTGTAATGGGTGATCACCCTTCTAATTGCGGCGGATTAATTGCCTATGCTATCAGCCGTTCCCTGGGCTGTGAAGCTTATATCGTTGATCCGGTAGTTGTGGATGAGATGGAACCGATTGCCAAGGTTTCGGGAATGCCGCTGATCAAACGAAAAAGTATTTTTCATGCACTAAATCAACGGGCCACGGCACACGAAGTCGCCGATCGTTTAAAGAAACCGTATAATCAGTTGAATATCATTGTTGCCCACATGGGCGGAGGCATCAGTGTGGGTATCCACGTGAAGGGCCGGGTAGTGGATGTAAACAACGCTCTGGATGGGGATGGTCCCTTCAGCGCCGAACGCACCGGCAGTGTGCCGGTGGGTGATCTGGTCAGAGTCTGTTACTCAGGTGAATATACCCAGGAGGAGATGCAGAAGTTAATCAAAGGTCATGGCGGTATGGTGGCTTACCTGGGTACCCAGGATTTGCGGGCGGTTGAAGATGATATTAAAAAAGGTAAAGAAGAATCAAGATTGGTATATGAAGCCATGGCTTACCAGGTGGCTAAAGAGATCGGTTCATTAGCCACGGTCGTGAATGGCAAGGTCGATGCCATTACCCTTACCGGGGGCATGGCTAAGAGCAAACAATTCGTGAAACTGATTAAAACCCGTATTGAATTTATTGCTCCGGTAATAATTATTCCCGGCGAGCAGGAAATGCGGGCCCTGGCCATGGGCGCCCTGCGCGTACTCAAACATCAGGAAAAAGCAAAGACCTACAAGCATCATCATTAATCGTGTATCTTTGCGCTGTTTCAATCATCCAATACTATGTTCAAACTAATGTGGAGGTGCAGGCGATGAATATTCTGCTGGTAATTTTAACTACTGTAGCCGGAGGGGGTTTCGGATATGTGCTGGGTAAATATTTGTCACGTACAAGTCTGGGTTGTCCGTTATTGTGCAATCCCAAAATCAGTATGTTCATTTTTGCCCTGCTGGGGCTGCTGATTGCGATAAGATAAGCGAGGGTCGCTATATGGAAGCCAAAGTCATACATATGCAAGGTGTTACTTTCGCCGGTAAAGCAGACAGTAATCATTGGGTAACCATGGACGGCCCGACTGAACTGGGAGGGAGTAATGCCGGCGCCCGTCCCAAGGAACTGGTACTGCTGGGACTGGGAGGTTGTACAGCCAGTGATGTAGCCTCGATCCTGATTAAAATGCGTGAACCTCTGCGCCGCTTTGAGATTGACCTGAAAGCGGAAAATGCCCAGGAACATCCCAAGGTATTTACCAAAATACATATTACCTATAAATTCTGGGGTGAAAATCTTAATCAGGCTAATATTGAGAAAGCGATCAACCTGTCCACGGAAAAATATTGTTCGGTCAGCGCTATGTTAAAGAAGGCAGTAGACATAACTCATTCCTATCTGATCAATCCTGATTAGCATTAAAAGACATGTCCAAAATTAATATATAAACCAAAAGTCTCTTTGCCGACACCAAGATCAAGTCTCACTACATACGTATCGCGGTAATAACGTAATCCCAATACTGAATTCCAGGGCCAGTTGTGCAAATCAAATTTATCTGGTCTGGACCAGACCTTACCGCCATCCAGTCCGGCGATTGCACCCAGGCGTTTGTACATGGGAAATCGCAGTTCCAGATTGAACAGCATAGAAAATTTATCCAGGAAACGATCCTGGGTATATCCGCGCAGGGTGCCGCCTCCGCCAATTGGTATCAGCACCTGGATGGGCAACTCTTTACCATCAATACGTCTTACACCACAGCGGAAGGCCAGCGTGGTCCTGGGTATCGGGCTGCGGGTATAAAACTGGTACCAGCCGGCCCAATAAAAATATGAGAGATTATTCATTGCGAAAGCCGGTACGACCTCTGCTTCCAGTTGTACTACCTGGCCACTGGCCGGGTTGATAAAACTATTACGACTGTCATAACGTCCACTGCAGTAAGCGGAAAAGGATTCCGCAGTACCCTGATTCTGAACCGGCAGCGGGTCGAATAAGCGGCTGTTTGCTTTTATGGCGGAATTGGCAATATTGCGGTAGCGCAGGCCAATCTGGCCGATAATTTTTCTGCTAAATCCGCGGCTGAAAATCAGACTGGTTTCAAACAGCCGCCGGGTATATTTTTCTTCATCCTGGTAATGGGACTGATTGCCGATACCATAAAAGTAATAAGCGATCCAGCGGTCGAAGTCGATGATCAGATCCAGGGATAACGGATATTCCTTACCCTGGCGTAGTTCGAAGTCGGGGATGGAAAATACAAAACGGTACCAGCGTTCACCTTTGGAACTGTTGAACAGGATCAGGTCGAAAGATTCCCTGGCCTTAAAAGCGTTCAGCAGAAAGACCTTGGCCCCGTAACCAAGACCGGTATTGGTATCATAGGAAATTATGGGTAACGGTTCAAAGGAAATTGCGGTGAGAGAATCTGAGTCCGGGTGATCCTGCCCGGCAGAATAAGTGCTGGAATATAGTCATCAAGAGAACAAAATCAGAACATAGAACAAATATACAGACTGTTTAGTTCTCATAATTATTCCATTTGATTAAATTCCGGGCCTATCCTATATGTGTCATTCTCGAAACCGAGAACTGCTTCCGCTGCGGGAATATCCAGATTAATGACGTAATCCATTACTGCTTTAAATACGGATACCGAATCAATTTGCAGATTTTCCGGAATAATCCCGAACAGGAAATTCAAATAACCGACGACCTGATCACTGCTGACAATCTTGTATAAGCGTTCAGGTTCCACCGGATTTCCCTGGACGGTCACATTGACCACTTGTACCGTATCCTCCGGACTCGCGATTTTGACTTGGTAGGACAATCCGGAACATTGTAATAAATAGTCCCAATAATTTGAACTGGGCGTACGATGTCGAAGCGAGAACATCCAGAATGCCTATCAATTGTGCACCATACAGATCAAATGTAGCGACACGAAAACCCAGGCCATCTCTTTCATCGAAGCCATACGAATAGGTACGGAACAGATCGTAAGGAGTAACCGGACCGGGATACAAGTCCTTCAACCATATGGCCGCAGGCTTCAATGGCCAGCTCGGCACTATCGGCGTAATCCAACAGGCGGTCGTGATCAAGATTACCCACCGGGGTGTCCAGAGTATCCTGCATCGTTACCGGAAGGATAGGGAATAGTACGGATACCCGGCCATTGGATCATCGGTAGCATCAAAGATCATCGCGGAATGGATCACCGATTACCGGAGAATACTGTGCCTGGATACCTGCTTTTAATCCTTCCACCGTCGCATTAATGAGGGGCTTCTGCCGGAATCTGATCGTTGATTTCCTGCAAAGTATAATTCACCAACTGCGTGGAGTCCCCGTTAAACACCAGGGTTGCTTTGCCTGCATAACGGTAAAATGAACCGGCCTGGATGATCGGAATGTCATTGACGTAAACCGGTGCGGTGATTGTGTCATGGCTGTGGGCACTGACGATCAGGTCAACACCGCTAAGATATCCGGTCGCAGCCAGTCTGCATATCATTGGCCAGACCCAGGTGGGACATCATAACTACAACCTGACAACTATCAACTTCTTTGAGTGCAGCGATGGAACTCATGGCGATGGGAACTAAATTGGTGTCGATAAATACGGGAGCAGGATTACTTTCAACATTAGCTGCCGGTGTGGTCAATCCGAAAAAACCGACTTTAACGTTCCCGCGTTGCTCAATAGCGGTAGTACGTACCATCATTTTTAATGGTTGAACCGAATCGGGGATCACAGCGTTGCTGCTGAGACATTGAAACTGGAATCAGAGACCTAGACTATACAGACATTCACCCAAATCAGTCGGATCCGGGATCGAATTCATGATTTCCCAACTGTAGCACATCAAAACCCATGGCTTGCAGCAGTTGTAACTCAGGCTGCTCCGAAATAAGTATTAAAAAACAACGTACCAACCATGAAATCACCACCGTGAACGGTGATAGGATTTGGTTCGCTTAGTTGCCAATCTCCTATAACACTGGCTGCCCGGGCGATACCCCCGTATTTATCCGCCCCGTACGGTATTAAATTGGAATGGGTGTCATTGACATGAATGATAGTCAGGGTATCCAACTGAGCCCGGCAGGGCAGCATCAGCAGACCTGACCAGAGGCCGATGAGTAAAAATGAATTGTAATACTTTTTTCATAACACCTCCTATTTTCTTATAAATTACTTTGATTTCACAGATAATATATTCCTGCTCAAATAAGCAGATGTCACACTCCGGATAGAATAATGTCAAAAATATGTCAGTTAGAATATATACGTGTTATCATTTCACAAACTTATAACCGGCTTTGGGGATCGTCAGCAGGTGTCTGGGCTGGGTTGAATCTGCTTCAATTTTTTTTCGCAAGGCGAGAATGTAATTATCCACAGTGCGGGTAGTGGGGAAAACTTCATAACCCCACACTTCATCTAAAAGTACATCGCGGCTGATCACCTGTCCTTCATGCTGGATAAAGAAATGCAGGATCTCGAACTCCTTGGTGGTAAGTTGTAACGGTTTTTTCTTCTTGCTGGCTTCCTGCTTGATAAAATCAAGATTGATATCGGCAAAAGAATATGTTTCGATCTGGGCACGTATTTCGCTGCCCCGGCGCAGCAGGACTTTCACCCTGGCCTGCAATTCGCGAATCCCGAAAGGTTTGGTCATGTAATCGTCTGCGCCCATTTCCAGCAACAAAACTTTATCGATCTCTTCGCTGCGGCTGGTCAGAATGAGGATGGGCGTGCGCAGGCCTTTTTGCCGCAAATCCCGGCAAATTTCCTCTCCGTTCTTTCCCGGTAACATCAGGTCAAGGATAATCAGATCGATATTTTCCTGCTGTGCTAACTGAAATCCTTTTTCGCCGCTGGAACTGGTCAGAATATCATAATGCTCGGCCTGCAAACTGATCTGTAAACCTTTGGAAATTGTGGGATCGTCTTCAATGATCAGTATTTTCTTCATGTCAGACTCCCGCTGGTAAAGTGATTGTAAATGTCGTGCCCTGCCCGGGCCTGCTCTCCAGTCTGATTTCACCATGGTGGGCGACAATAATGCGTTTAACCAGGGCTAAACCCAGCCCGAGCCCGCTTAATGATTGTACCTGGCTGCTGCTTGCACGGTAAAAATCATCGAATACCAGATTCTGTTCTGTCTCAGGAATACCGATACCTTTATCCTTGATACAGAGCTGAATGTGCTGGTTCTGGCAACGGGTTGAGATGGCCAGGTATCTCTCTGCCGGTGAATATTTGATCGAATTGACGATCAGGTTTCCGAGGGCTGAAATCAAAGCATCTTCATCGGCCCGCAAAGTAGTATCCTGCTCGGTCAGAGCCAGCTCCAGTTGAAAACCAGCTTGCTGCAGTTGCTGTTTAAATAGATTCAACGTATGCTCAACCAACCGGTTAAGTGTTAATATTTCGAAGTGATATTCCTTAAGGCCCCGTTCGATCCGGGAAAAGTCCAGAACGTTTTTAATCAGTCGTGACAGGCGCATGGTTTCATTATTTATAGTCTCCAGGTATTCCCGGTGTTCTGCGGATAAGTTTTTATTCTGCTGCGACAGCATTTCGGAAAATAAGCGGATGGAAGTAAGCGGTGATTGCAATTCATGAGCTACCAGCGAGATGATGTAAGAACTGATTTCCTTCAGTCGATTTTTTTCTTCCCGCTCGATGATCATGCGTTCCTGTAAGATCAGCCGGTCCAGTATTTCCGAGGCCTGCAGGCAGGCGGTGCGCAATAAATCCAACTCGGCGGCAATGAAGCGGTTATGGTACGGCGTAGCACACAGTATACCTTTAAAATAAGATGTTTTGGTCAGCAGCGGTATACATACCGGGAAATTAATCTGCTGTAAAAAATCGCTCTGCGCAAAATCCACCTGTTCCGGGTGCAGATAAACTGATTTCGGTAAAGCATGAATCTGCCCGGTTGAAATTAACTGCTGCAGGTTTATACCCGGAAAGGAGAACTGCCGTGGAGTATCGCTGCGGGAGGAATACTGCAACTGCAGTGTGTCTTCCACGACCCGGAATAAAGCCAGATGCTGATTGGGTACAAAACGGCTCAAACTGTTAATCAATTGCCGGAACAGCGCATCGCTGCTCCAGCAGTTTTCCAGATCGGTATTGATAGCATGAACCGCCTGACGGTAATTTTCCCTGGCTGAAAAAAACAGATCGTTGATTATTTTCTGTAAACCCCGCCGCAGAGGATTAAAGATAATTGCCACGAACAGAGTGGTCAGCAATAAGAACAGATAATCGTCGAATACGATTTCACCACCGATTACCGAAATTACCATCAGGACCGTAAGGATATAGATGGCACCGAGAAAAAAAGTCAGTAAACCATAAACCAGAATACGATTGATGATCAGGTCGATGTCCAGCAGACGATACTTGAGAATAGCCAGGGCAAAGGCATACGGAATGAACAGGAAAAAAATGAGAGTGAATTCCTCGCGGATCAATTCACTGCGGCCCAGGATTTGAGGCAGAATGCTGAGTAATAAAAATGGTGCGGCACCAAGCAGTATTCCCCAGAAAATCAGACGCAAGCGAAGGTGATCGTCAACCTGTTTGCTGCTGTAATAGGCATGAAAAAAATTAATTAAACTTCCGCCGATAAAAATATAGAGGGATATATGGAAAATATTGAACAAGAACTGAAAGCGGGCGTACTCAATTACCGAGTAATAATATATAGCCCGCAGCATATAAAAAATCAGTAAGGCAGTAAAAACAGCGGCCGGAATGAAGATGGAAATTGCCTTACTGATTACCGACTTTTGTTTGGGAAATATGGCGGAAAAAAAGAACAAACCACTGGCAGTGGTCATATAAAAAATCAGGAATAAAGAGCGGGTCAAATATGAGAATATACTGTCCTGGTCGATGACCCCCGTGGTCAACATGATCACAAATCCAAAAGAGGCCATGATCCAATGCAAAACCGTGGTGCTGAGTGCAGGCGGACCTTTGAGTAAAACAAAAATTGCCACGCCCCAGGTCATCAGGCCGACGAAGAAAATAATGAATATATAACGAAGAGTATGATGAAAGGGGATCAGGGTTATGGCAGTCGTGCCGGTTATGACCTGCCGTTGAAAAGTAATAGTAACGTTATTTCCGATTTTTGACATTTCGCCCAGGAATTCTGTAACCTCAGGAATATTGACAGACTGCTTATCCCAGGCAATTACCCGGTCGCCAATCTGCAATTCACCGCTGGCCAGGGGATCATTTATTTTATCGATAATCAGACCCTGACCGGTTTTAATTATATGGAAGGGAACCATAGGACGGTTTAAAACCGCCGGTAAATGCAGGAAGCAAACAATAAGTATGACCAGGTTTATAGCCAGGTATAAACCGATCCGTTTTGAAATTTTTATCATTCTTTTGGTACTATGATAGCATTAATCTTCAAGTAAATAAGTACGTGAAGGATAGGAAGATCTACTATAATATATTACAAGAAATTTCGACCGTTGTCCAGATAATTATTATTACACTGGCGTAAATCCGGATTTGGTGCTGATCAGGAGGGTTTGCGCACTGTCGCCCCCAGGGCCAGTGCCGCGGAGATCAACACGATATTTTTAATAATATATTGTCCCTCTAAAGTAGGAGCATAGGGAATATGCGAAAAAGTTTCGGCCGGAAAAAGAAACAGCGGAGTAATGGTGCCCAGCATCTGCATAAAAAGTAAAAACAGGATAAACCGCATCCAGAAGCCAAAGATAAGACCGATACCGATCATGGTTTCCCAGCAGGCCAGGAGGAACAGAGCAGTAGCCGGGGAGACCAGGCCGAAGGTGAGTCTGGAAATGGTGGCGGTAGCGAGTTGCTGGGCCGGACTGAGATGTGGAAAGAATTTCAAGAATCCAAACCAGAAAAAAATAATACCCAGGCTGATGCGCAGCGATTTGAGACCGTAGGTCGACATAAACCGTACTATTTTCAGATCCAGTTGATCGAAAGTTGTTTTGAGATTATTGAACATAATTTAGTCTTTCCTTAGATAATAATCCTATGAATCTGCTAAAATTTAAACTAAAAATATTTGGAAAATAGTTCATTAACCACCTCCGATCCGGTTGCTCCAGGAGCAACTCGGAGGGTGGTCAGATAAAAAAGCACCCGCTGCGCGCAATCAGCGGATGCTTTATGGATTCAGGCAGAGAATGCCTGTGGGTGTTCTAAGAAGATACAAAGGGACAAAGAGACAAAGGGACAAAGTGCTGGATATGATTGACTTTATTTCTCTGTCCCTTTGTATCTTTGTCCCTTTGTCCCTGTACTACAACCTAAATGTAACTCCCGCCAGGACCCGGGTGGTGCTAATCGATTCATCGGTTCCGCCGGGAGTATAGGAATCGACGCTTTGCCGTTTGATTTTGCCCCAGGTCATGCCTACGTCCAGAGAAGTAGATCCATCAATATCATACCCCAAACCGGCACTGTAATAATTACGGTCCAGATCAGGATTCGTTTCACGCAGAGGGGAGGGCACAAAGCGGTATCCGCCTCTGAGCAGTAACGGCGAACCGGGAATACGTACTTCGCCTCCGGCTGAATAAGAAAGCACCGATTTGAATTGTTCTGGAAAATTTTGATTCTCATACAATAAATCGTTGTAGTATTCATCCAGTGCGAATCCGTCCGGTATGTCAAAACGAACCTGCGACCAGTCGCGATAATCAATAGAACCGGCCAGTTTAAAGAGATTCAGGTTCACAGCGGCACCGGCACTGAATTTATAGGGATAAGTGACCAGGTATTCCCATTCGCCGCTGCCAAGATCCAGTTCGCTGATATATCCGTCGTCGAATTCCAGCAGATCATTGGCGGCGTAAGTTTCTGTTACATGCAAGGTGGTCGGAAATTCGACGGTAAAGCCCAGATTCAGTTGCGGGGTCACTTTTATCAAGCTGCCCACTTTGAGACCCCAACCATACATATCGGTCAGGATCTGCTGATGCAGTTCATAATAATTGAAATCACCCGGGTACTGATTATAGATATTATCCACATCTTCCTGGTTGAAATCCAGCAGGTATTCGCTTTTACCGGTATATACATTGATAGCCAGGCCCAGAGAAAAAGTGGGTGATAACTGCATACCGCCTGCCAGGGTCCAGGCATTTAAACTGCCGTCCTGGCTGACCGTTTCATTCTGCTGCACATCCTGATCAAACGGATAGTACTGGTACTCCCCGAAATCATCCTCCAGTTCAAATTCCAGGCCGTTGCTGTTGCGGTTATAACCGTTAAAGGACAGGAAGTCATTATAATTTTTGAAACGATTAAAACCAAAACCCAGTACAAAACTGCCGCGGGTGGTCGGGAATTTATAAGCCAGGCCAAAGGAATGAAATTTTGCCCAGCTGCGATTATCCAGAGTAGTGGTATTATGGAATAAGGCTTCATTCTCAAACCGTAAATTGGAAAGGTTGGCTGAGATTTCATTATAGTCCAGTTGGGTTAATCCGGCCGGATTCCAGTACGTGGCTGTATAGTCATCAGCCACAGCATTGAAAGCATTACCCATGCCCAGAGCTCTGGCGCCCACTCCGTCTTCGTTATCCAGCAGATTCACTGCCTCTTGCGGGGATTGAGCCAGGCACCATTGCAGCAGGCCGAAGGCCATGATTAGCAGAGTTATATACTTTTTCATTTTAATTTTCTCCATTATATTGACTCGGGCTCTTAGCGTCTGTGTCCGCCTGAACCGGATCTGCTTGATCCACCTGAACTACCTGAACTTGATCTGCCGGAACTTTGGCTGCCGCCCGAGGAAGAACTACCGTGGCTGCTGGACGGGGCTGAATAGGAACGGCCGCTGGAACCGGAAGAACTTCTGCCTGAACTCGAGGAACTTTTACCCGAACCGGAACTGGAACGGGTAACCGTTGAGGAATTGCTGCTGCGGGAACCAGCTGAACGATCGCTTGAACCGGAATTGGAACGGGTGACCTTGGAATTTCCGTTTGAGGAGTTTGATGATCTTGAAGAGTTAGCGGAACCGGAAGAATTTTTGTTAGATCCTGAAGCCGGTCGCGTCACACTGGACCGTCCGTTCACTGAAGAGTTGCCGCTATTTGAATCATGAGTATTATTATTTACTTTATTCACTCTTGTCGATGATGAATCAGTACGTTTTGTTGTCGTCGTCGCAGATCTCTTTCCCGTATTTTCCCTGGTCGTAGTGGTAGTTTCTTTGCCATTGCGCCGGGTAGTTTCGCGATTTCCTGAATTGGTGACTTCCCGTCGTTCCCCGACTGCGGTCGTCGTAGATTTGGCGCGAGTAGCAGTATTGTCTTTCTCACGAGTTTTGACTGCTGCACTGCGGGCGGAAATTCTATCGCGGTTATTATCGCGGCTGATATCAGCAGTTCTGATGTTGCCGGAGACCAGTTCGCGATTACGATCGGTAACTCCCACGCGGCGTCCGGGCCGGTTGGCCAATTCCATTCGCTCGTTAAGATCCATTCCCCGTCTGGCCGGCAGATACTGTCCCCGTTTTACAAAGGGCCGGCGTTCATAGTTGTAAGCATAGTTATAATCGGGCTCATAGTACCAGACCGGATAACCCCATGGATAAACAAACGGATAAGGATAAGCCACATAGGGATAGTGGTAGTAAGGACGATATGGATAATAATAGTAAGGATAGTACCAGTACGGATCGAAATAATCCCAGCCGAAACCTACCGAAACGTAAAATCCGGGCTCCCAGCACCAGGGATCATAGAAATAATGATCGCGGACATAATAATGGTCATACCTGTCATCACAACAAGGGACATCGTCGGTTTCACCGATTTCAGCTTCGTCAGCAACTTCCGCTTCATAAAGTCTCTTCATCTTCATAACCGGTTTCCTGATGAACGAAGCCGAATCTGGTGTAACACCCCACCAGGGCAAAACTAGCCAGCATCACTACGGCTAAGGTTAGGAACCAGTTTTGTTTTTTCATTTTATTTACTCCTTTACTTCCTTTATTATAACTACTGGAAAATAAATATACAATTAGCGTGCCAGATAATTAAAATATGTATGTGTATTGTTTTTATTGAAGTTACATATAAAAATATACAACAATAAATCTATTCTGAATAGAAATATGTAAACACTGTTTACAGTTGTGTGTAAACTATGTTTACTTTACTTTGACGGGGAGTTTATAACGGTTAATTTTTTTATGCAGGCCGGCGCGGCTAAGATGAAGTTTTTCAGCCGCATGCAGTATGTTGCCATGTGTTTCCCGCAGGGCATGCAGAATCATGTGTTTTTCCAGTTCTTCCACCTGATCTTTCATGGGGCGCTGTAAAATGTCTTTCTCGGGTAGCGAAAATATTTGCGACTGGTGGAAGCGGGTTGACAGAACTTCGGGTGTTATGGCAGAGTTATCGTCGGTTAAGGTGACAGCCCGTTCAATTTCGTTTTCCAGTTCACGGATATTGCCGGGGAAATTAGCCTGTATCAGCAATTGCATAGCTTCCGGGGTTATGGCAGTTATGTTCTTATTGATCTTTTGGGCATATTTAATAACAAAATGATTTACCAGGTCGCTGATATCATCACGGCGTTCGCGCAGAGGCGGTAGAATGATCGGAAATACATTCAGGCGGTAATAAAGATCCTCACGGAAATTGTGTTCACTGACCATTTGTTCCAGATTTTTGTTAGTCGCCGCGATTACCCGTACGTCCACTTTATTCGTTTTGGTACCGCCAACCGGTTTGATTTCCCCTTCCTGAAGTACTCTGAGCAGGCGTACCTGCAGTGCCGGGGAAGTATCGGCGATCTCATCCAGAAAAACAGTTCCGCCGTCGGCCAGTTCGAAAATACCTTTACGATCGGCAACTGCCCCGGTAAAGGATCCGCGGGTATGACCGAAAAGTTCACTCTCCAGCAAAGTATCCGGCAGGGCACCGCAATTCTGGGCCACAAACAGTTCACCCTTACGGGGGCCATTAAAGTGTATGGCCCGGGCGATCAACTCCTTGCCGGTTCCGGTTTCACCGAGCAATAATACGGTGGTGGAAGTATCGATAATCCGGGAAACCAGTTTGAACACCTGCAGCATCCGCGGAGCGTGACCGATAATGCTGCTGAAATCATATTCCCGGGTGATACTCTGTTTGAGCAAAACATTTTCCTGCTGCAGTTGTACATTTGCTTCATGTAATTTTTGATTCAGTTCTTTATTCTCGCGCAGCAAGCGGAATTTTTCCACGGCCCGGCGTACAATCAGTAACAACTCTTCCGGTTCCCATGGCTTGGAAATATAATAAAATATCTGTCCGCGGTTGACAGCATCAATGGAAGCGGTGATGTCGGCATAAGCCGTGATCAGGATTCTTATGGTATCCGGCTGCTGTTCAAGAGCCCGGGAAAAAAATTCGACGCCGGTCATCCCGGGCATGCGCTGATCGGCCAGAATGACGGTTACCTGTTGTTTAGCCAGGATTTCCAGGGCAGCTGAACCACTGGCTGCCGTCAGTATCTGATATTCTTCTTTTAACAGACGTTCCAGGGCATTCAGGATTTCCGGCTGATCATCAACTATAAGAATAGTATCTTTATTCATAGCCGATTATTAGAATGATTAAGTGCCAATAGTCTGTTTAAACCTAATCAGGGCAGGAATAATAATCAAGCGATACGTTTAATTATAACCAGGGAAAGATCGTCATGCTTGGCTGTTTCATTGACGAAGTCATGGATTGTATCGAATATTCGCTGGGCCAGCAATTCCGGCGAAAGATGGGCAAAATCGTACAGTAAATTTCTTAATCGTTCCTCTCCGAAAAATTCTCCTGCGGAATTCCGGGATTCGACCAGTCCATCGGTATAGCCAAGGAAAATATCGTTGGGCTGGAGTGTAATCTCCTGTTCGGCAAAAACTGTTCCGGCAGCCAGTCCAATTGCTGTTGAACCTTTAGGTAGTTCTACAATCTTATCGTTTTGAATCAGCAGCGGCGGCAGATGTCCGGCATTCAGCAAATTTATTTTTCCCGGGATCGATCCAAGACCGATCAGCAGCAGGGAAGCAAAACTCTGACGGCGGGTATCACGATAAAAAATGGAATTGATTTTTCTTCCCAGCGTGGTCAGATCGGAAACATCGGCAACCAGGGCGCGGATGGTAGCCTGCAGTTTGGCCATGAACAGGGCTGCGGCCAGTCCTTTACCCGATACATCCGCCAGCACCAGGGCATGATGCCGATTAAAAGGAATATAATCCACCAGATCTCCGCCAATTTCGTAAGCCGGTGAGGTGGATAGCCAGATTTGCCAGCCCGGAATGGCAGGTTTCGATTCCGGTAATAAAGCCTGTTGCACCGCCCGGCCGGCCTCTAATTCTTCATGAGCCAGTAACTTGTCTTTGAGTTCCAGCATTAAGATAAAGAGTAATATCAGCAGCCCTATAAATATCAGGCTATTCTGATTATTTTGTGTGTTCTGGGAGATCAGTAAGCAAAAAGTGGCAATTACCAGCAGTCAGTCGGCGAAAAGGGGTCAGACGCAGAAAAAGGCCCTTTAACATCCAGCCGACGGTATACAACCAGCGGCGGAACCGGGACATGTGCAGTAATTTTTTTTTGCGCTGCTCGGTTATAAAAAATTCCTTTAACTCATTCCAGTCGGTTTTAAAAGAACGCCGGATATTTACCCGGTTTATATCATCAAAAAATGTTTTGAATAATTTCGGCTCGGCGTCTCTGCTTTTCGAATTGGTCATGATCCGATAATCCCTCCCGTTCTATAAAAGATAGTACGTAGGAATGTGGGTAAAGTTTAAATACGAAACATGATTTATTATTGTGTTCGCGGGGGCGCATTTATCGTGCCTACGAAGTTTTTTTATACGGCAGGGTGATCGTAAACGTGCTGCCCTTGCCGGGAGTGCTGGTCACTTCGATGCTGCCGCCGTGATTTTTAATGATCGAATAACTGATACTCAAACCCAAGCCGGTTCCTTCACCAACGTCCTTGGTAGTAAAGAATGGATCAAATATTTTATTGACCGTTTCAGCAGGCATACCGATGCCATTATCCCTGATCCGGATAACCAGGGAGTTCTGCCGCCGCAGGTCCTCAGTTTCTATCCAAATGGTACCTTCTTCCTTAATAGCCTGTGCCGCATTAGTCAATAGATTCAGAAAAACCTGATTAAGTTGACCGGGATTGCATTCCAGTGCACCTGCGGCGTGGAAACTGCGCTGGATGGTGAGGTGATGCTTGAACTGGGTCAGCATGATCTTAATGCTGTTCTCCAGACCATCATGTATATTAAACATTTGCCACTTGGCCTGATCGAGGTGTGAAAAACTACGCAGATCGCTGACCAGTTCTTTGATCATTTTACTGCCGGTGATCGTATCTTCGATCAGGTTCTTTATATCGGGCAGGATCTGTTTGATTTGATCGGCCTCGGATTGCCGGGCAATAAAGTTTTCAATCCTCTGGGTATACTGTTGCAGTTGCTTGACGTTGGAATAAATAAATCCGACCGGATTGTTTATTTCATGCGATATGCCGGCTACCAGTTGACCAAGGGAAGCCATTTTTTCAGCCTGAATCAACTGTGCCTGGGTATTCTTCAACTCATCGTACAGCTGCTGCAGGTCGCGGTTTTTTGAATCCAGAACTGTATAGGCTGCTTCCAGTTCCTTCAGGTATTTTTCCTGTACTTCAGCGGCAGTTAAGCGCTTGATCATTTCGGTGGAACGGTGAATGTATTCATTATTTTCCAGGGCCACGGCCATCTGATTGCACAAGGATTTGAATAATTCGAGATCTTCCCGTTTAAGCGGACTGATCGGGTGCCGGGCGCCTAGAGATAGTAAACCGTATATCCTGGTGCCTCTTTCAATACTTAAGATGACTTCCGCACCGAGTAAACTGAACAGAGGGATATAATTGCGGTGAAAATTCTTCTGTATATGTTTATGAATCCGCATGGCCGGGAGAAATTCCGGCCAGCATTGCTGCGCACCGGGATCCTGAGGTCCGACCTCGACTCCCCGTGATAATACGTTCTCCACATTTTTTTCACTGCGATCAAGTGCCAATATAACGATGGTATCAAATTCGGTTATCTGCAGAATGTTTTCGATTACGGTTCGGAATAACTCGTCATTATCATGAATATTGACAATCTGGTTGCTCAGGTCGATCAGAATCGAACGATATCTTTCGCGGATGCTGCGCAGACGGTACAGACGCTCCGAGTTAATGATGGAAATAATAATAAACAGGATCGTCAGTATATCGATGGTGATATAGATGGTCAACAAGCCAAGTTTCTTTAAGGCCGTAATCGCAATCAGTGCTGAAATAAAAAATCCTACCAGGTAACCACTCGCTGCTCCGGGACTCCAACGGTAGCGCTTCAAGCCCAGCCGTACAAAGACAAAAATCAACATAAAGAATAACAGGGCCAGAATGACCTGATACCAGAAAACAGTCTGACGCATCAGGCTCAACAAATGCTGGTAAAATTGAATAAAGGAACGCTCCAGCAGGGCGTACTCATAGATCTGGTGGACCTGACCGGCGGCCAGTCCCTGTGCCTTGATAATCCGGCCTCCGGGAAAACGAATGGTCGCATCAACCCGGGTCAGTGTATCCAGTCCAAAATGTACCAGCGGTTCGTTGGCGGAAAGATACCCTTCGCCGCCATTGATCTCACGGATGGCAATTATTTCTTTATCATTCGCCGGCGGGTGTAATTCAATCCTGGCTCCCACTGCATCGCGGTTGGAAATGGTACCGGTTAATTTGAATTTTATAAAAGATGAAGTGTTGGTCATGTTCTGATAAAGCACGCAGAAAGTATCCAGATTGGTAACAAACACATCCAGATCACCGTCCAGATCAAAATCAGCGCACACTGCACTGCGGCTGCCGGCCGGAGTCGCAGATCTAACGATAGCCGGGGAATATTCAAAACTTTGCTCAAATAGAAGCGGAGAGCGCTGCCACAGGAGTTCATTCGGACCTCTATTGGCAATAAAGATATCAAGCAGGCCATCGTTATTAAAATCAGCCATTATACTCCCGTAGGAGGGGAAAAGGTACTTCCCGTCACTGAGCGGGTTGAATTCGCTGAAAATCCAATTGGAATCGCCGGGTGCAGTCTGATTCAGATATAACCGGTTGTGGCCATCAGAGGCTGTAACCAGGAAATCCAGATCAGTATCGTTATCGATATCTCCCCAGCTTAATTCCGGTAGAGGGTAGATTCTGTCGCAGCACGGCCAGGAAGGCCGGCAGGGGTATAAAGCGGCCATCACCTGAATTACGGTACATTTGATCCGGTTTATTGTAGCGGGTCAGATACAGATCTGCGTCTCCGTCGTTATCAAAATCACAAAATGCTGCCGAACGGGCCGTGCTGACCGTATCCAATCCACTGCCGGAAGTAATATCCTGGAAAAAGTTATCGCCTAAATTGCGTAACAGCCTGACGCCGTGATTTTCATCGGTCAGTAACAGATCCAGCAAACCGTCGTTGTCTAGATCAGCCGCATAAAACTGGTTGGCATTGATGGGGGGAAATAATTCCAGTTGATCGGTTATATTTCTGAATTGCAGATTACCGTTATTCCGGTAAAGGGCGGTAGCAATACCCCAACCGGCAATCAGGATGTCCCCATCCCCGTCATTGTCGAGATCGCAAATGTTGGTACCGAATTTCTGATCGTAAGTATTGGTCCCGGTTTCCATATTATAAAATCCCCTGGGACGCGGATTGCCATCCAGGCCGGACAGTGCAGTTGCATCTTTGAAGGGACGATAAGCACCGCTGTTCAGCAGCAGATGATTATCTCCCCGGATACAGACTATGTAGAGATCGGGTAATTCATCATCATTGATATCCCTGAAGGCAACCCCGGCAGCGTCTCTTATATCAGGTACATATTCCCGTGACTGCCGGTGCCGGAAGATGACCGAGAACGTACTGTCGGCAGGCTGTTCGGCGATTACCATAGCGGACAGCAGTATAAAGAAAATACAAACTAGAAGAGTAAAAGATTTATTAGGCATTTTTAGTTAAAATCGCAATGATTAAAGTTTAAATTATACTTTGCAGAGAGAAGACACAAATGAAATGTGGAAAAAAAGGTACTGAGGCACTAAGGCACTGAGGCAAAAAACCACCTTCGAGATTCTCCAGACCTCGAAGGTGGCTAGCGAATAATTCAGGCTACTCTCTAACTGTCATAATAAAGAAAAAATTCATACGGATGGGGACGCATGGACAGTTCATGCAGTTCATTTTTCTGTTTGTAATCTATCCAGGTTTCGATCAGGTCATCCGTAAAGACTCCCCCTCTGGTCAGAAACTCATGATCATTCTGCAGCGCCTGCATAGATTCTCCCAGTGTCCCCGGTACTTTTGGCACGTGGGCCAACTCTGCCGGTGACATTTCGTAAATATCGCGATCCAGCGGATCACCCGGATGCATTTTGTTCTGGATACCGTCCAGTACCGCCATGAGAATAGCAGTAAAAGTCAGATAACCATTACAACTTGGATCGGGGCAACGAAATTCAAAGCGCTTGGCCCTGGGATTTTGGGAATACATTGGTATACGGACCGAGGCCGAGCGGTTGCGCTGGGAATAAGCCAGGTTTACCGGGGCTTCGAAACCGGGTACCAGGCGGCGGTAGGAATTGGTAGTAGGCGCGGCGATAGCTAGATATGGCGGCTGCATGTTTTATTACTCCGCCGATGGCATGCAAGGCCATCTCGCTCAAACCGGCATAATCATTTCCGGCAAACAGAGGTTTGTTCTTTTTCCACAATGAAAAATGGGTGTGCATGCCGCTGCCATTATCCCCAAAAATCGGTTTGGGCATGAAGGTAACTGTTTTACCGGCATTGCGGGCAATATTCTTGATAATGTATTTGTACCACATCATCTGGTCGGCCATGGTCAACAGGTCGGTGAAACGTATATCGATCTCGCTTTGTCCCCCGGTGCCTACTTCATGATGATGCGCTTCGCAGACAATACCCAGCTTGCGCAGGGTATTGACCATATCGCCGCGCAGGTCCTGATAAGTGTCAGTAGGACTGACTGGAAAATAACCCCCTTTAAAACTCGGTTTATAGCCGAGATTGGGTTCTTCGATACGGTTGGTATTCCAGGCGCCTTCGACAGAGTCGATCTGGTATAAACCCATGTGTTGATTTTGTTCATAGCGAATTTCATCGAAAATAAAAAATTCCGGTTCCGGACCAATCTGACAGAGATCGGCAATCCCGGTCTGTCGCAGATATTCCACACCCTTGCGGGCCACGTGACGGGGGTCGCGGGAATAGTCTTCGTGTGTAATGGGATCGACAATGTTGGCGATGACGCTGACAGTGGGTTCCCGGAAAATCGGATCCAGTTTAGTGCTGTTGGAATCCGGAACCGCCAGCATATCGGACATATGAATACCCTGCCAGCCGCGGATGGAAGAACCGTCAAATCCAACCCCTTCGACAAATGTTTTTTCATCCCAGGTCTCGACAGGAAAGGTACAATGCTGCCAGGTACCCAGCAGGTCGGTAAATTTCAGATCAACCATTTCGGCTTTAGCCCTTTTGGCAAATTCAAAAAATGCTTTTGGAGTCATATTTTTCCTTTCAAAAAGTATCATCATAAAACATTAATTTTACACAAAATGCAGACTATTAGTACTAGAAAAGATAACAATTAATAAAATTTTCTTGCCTCATAAAATGAACCAGACTATATTTAAGACAAGATTGTCTTAAATTAAATATATGATACGATTTATTTGATAATGAACATGAAAAAAATCTTTACAAGGAAATATTTACAGAGAATTAAAGAGTACTGGACCGGTTTGAAGCATGATGGTCAAAAAGTACGGCTATACATACAAATAGGATTCCTGCTGGTAGTATTATGGGTTGGGTTTGAGTTTTACTTGTTTGTCCGTTATTATCAGCAGGGGGAGCAGGGTCTGTATCTTGGCCGGCCGCCGGGGGTAGAAGGATTCCTGCCGATCAGTTCATTGATCAGCCTGAAGCACTGGCTTTTAAGCGGAGTATTCAATGACATTCATCCTGCCGGGCTGGTGCTGTTGATTATCATCCTGTTGCTTGGTTTCTTTTTGAAAAAAAGTTTTTGCAGTTGGATCTGTCCGGTCGGCTTGCTGTCCGAAAGCCTGTGGCAAGTGGGGAAAAAGTTTTTCAGCAAAAATATGCGCCTGCCCGGATGGCTCGATATTCCCTTAAGGTCCCTGAAATATATATTACTGTTGTTTTTCCTGTACGCTATCCTGTGGCAGATGGATGCCGCAGGGGTGCAGAAATTCATCTACAGTCCTTACAATAAAGTAGCCGATGTTAAGATGTTACTGTTTTTTACCGAATTATCTTCATTTGCCTTCTGGACTCTGGCCGTGCTGATTCTGCTTTCAATAGTTATTAAAAATTTCTGGTGCCGTTATCTCTGTCCGTACGGAGCGCTGCTGGGATTTCTCAGTCTGTTCAGTCCGGTCAAAGTCACCCGCAATCCGGTTACCTGCACGGATTGCCGCAGGTGCACCAGAGTTTGTCCTAATTTAATCACGGTTCATAAACCACTGCGTATTATTTCGGATGAATGTACTGCCTGTGCTCTATGCATCGATGCCTGTCCGGTGGCGGATACACTTCAATTTAAGTTCAGTAGAAAATCGAAAACATATATCCCCTCCTGGCTGTTTGGATTTCTGGTACTTGGTATTTTTATTGCCGGTTTCCTGCTCGCCCGCTTCAGCGGACACTGGCAAAACAGCATAAGTGCTGCCGAATACCGCAAAAGGATTCAGGAGATCGATAAACCGGTTTATGGACACAATCGCGGCGAAGTGGCGGACTATACATCTGAGGATTAAATGGATTTTTACACTCAACTGGCTGGCGCATACGATCAGATGATCGGATTCAGTGATCGTCTGGAAAAAGAGACTGAAATTTTCCGTGAAATATTCAAACGGTTTCCGGCGAAAAATATACTGGATGCCGGTTGTGGCACGGGTTTCCACAGTATTGTATTATCCCTGCTCGGGAAAAAAGTAACTGCCATTGATAACTCGGCAGCGATGTTGGCAAAAGCACGGGAAAATTCACGGCAGTGGCAGGTTACTCCGGAATTTATTAATGCTGATTTTTTAAATTTCAACCGGCAGATCAAAAATAAATTTGACGCAATTTTCTGTTTGGGCAATAGTTTTGCGCATCTGCTGACTGCTGCTCAGCGCCGTAATGTCTTGCAGAATTTCAGGCGGGCTCTGGAACCGGACGGGTATGTCTTTCTGCAGTTAATGAATTACGACAAAATACTAAAAGAAAAACCGCAGACATTCTCGGTCAAAGAGCATGGTGACCACAAATATACCCGCTCATATCAATATCTGAAATCTACCATACTGTTCACTATCAGCATTGAAACACCCCTGGGGAAACGCAAGATCTCCAATGAATTATATCCGTTACAATCCGCTGAACTATCCCAATTAGCTGCTGACAATGGTTTTAATAAAGTCAGCTGGTTCGGGAATTTAACCTTGGCGGAATATAATCATTGCCTGTCTGAAAACATCTGTGTTGTTTTATCGCATTAGTCTATCCTGTTATAAATATTTATAATCAACTTTTTTTACTGTAAATTCAGCATATTTATTATTCACTTCATGATTTATAATTCATTTAAACGTGGTATTTATTACAATGATAACTTTACTACCGGACTCAGAAAAAATACCGGTAATTACAATCTTGGCTAAGATTTCCAGTGTAATTATTCAGCAGAGGGGTATATATGAAACAAGTATTTGTTGTTTTCTTGATTGCTGCAACTTTTTCCATTGCACAGGCGGTTGATTGTATTACCTGTCACCAGACCGAAACACCGGGCATCGTCACAGACTGGCAGTTGAGCAAGCACAGCAAAAATAATGTCGATTGTTCCGTCTGTCATGGTGAACTGCACATGTCTGCTGCCGATGTCAGCAAGGTGATGATCCCCCTACCCGAAACCTGTGCCGATTGCCATGAGCAGCAGGTGACTCAATTTAAAAAAGGAAAGCATGCCCTGGCCTGGGCGGCCATGTATGCCATGCCCACCATTCACTGGCAGCCTATGGAACTGATCGAAGGGATCAAAGGTTGCGGGGGTTGTCATAAAATCGGTATCAAATCCGGAGCCGATTTAAAAGAATTGAATAAAGAAGGAGCCGGCTTCGGCCGTGCTTCCTGCGACGCCTGCCACACCCGGCACCTGTTTTCGGCCGATGAAGCCCGCCAGCCGGAGGCGTGCCAGACCTGCCATATGGGCTTCGATCATCCGCAATGGGAAATGTATTCATCATCCAAACACGGAGTGCGCCACACCTTGAAAGTGTCGGGCCGGATTCCCGAAAATTCCGCTGCCCCGACCTGCCAGACCTGTCACATGCAGGAAGGGAATCATGAAGTGCGTACCGCCTGGGGTTTTTTAGCCGTGCGTACTAACGGACTTGCTCCCTATCCGGGCGAGAGCGAATCATGGTGGAAAGACCGCGTAACGATTTTACAGGCCCTGGGGGTGTTGGATCCACAGGGGAATCCGACCGGCCGTCTGGATCTGGTCAGAAATGCCGATGTGGCCCGTTTGAGTACCGAAACTTTCGACCGTGAACGAACGAAAATGATCCAGACCTGCACTCAATGCCATTCTGAAAATTTTGCCAAAGCCGAATTAAACAAAGCAGATAAAACTATAGAAAATGGCGACCGCCTGCTGGCTGAGGCAATTAAAATCGTGGCAGGTTTATATCAGGAAGGAATCTTAAAAAAGCCGGCGGCATATAAATTTGATTTTCCCGATCTGTTAACCTTTCATGATGCCGCCACGCCCATTGAACAGCGCTTGTTTGTAATGCATTTGCAGCACCGCATGCGTCTGTTCCAGGGTGCTTTTCATGCCAATCCCGATTACTCGCTGTGGTATGGCTGGAGCGAGATGGTAAGAGATTTAGCAGAGATAAAAGAAATGGCAGAAATAATCAGATTCATGAGGACAAAGGGTAAAGAGTAAAGAAAAGGCACAAAGGGCAGGCAAAGGGACAAAGGGACAAAGGGACAAAGAAATATATAAACTTATTAATTTAGAGATAAGATAGAAACGGTAAAAGCATAATATATATTGTAGTAATGGTGCCGCAGGCACCGGATATTTATAGCCACGGGAATTTCTCCATCAATCCGTGACCCCGCAGGCGTAAAATAGAATCAGTAGAATATTGGCGACGATGATTGGTAGTCGCAATCTTCAGATTGCGCTTTATAGTTATAGCGGTCATTGAAGAACGGTAGCCGCAACTCTTGAGTTGCGGCTTGATCTTTTGCAGCGTGTTAGGTTCATTTAAGGATAGGTCACGAACCATCCAGACATTTTATAAAATCTCTGCAGGTCGTCAGAAAATACAATTCATTTTAGAATTTTATTGAGTTTAGTAATAAATCGAAATAATATAATATGTCATTCATTAGATATAGGATGATTTTATGAAAAAGAAACAATCAGATTATAATCCCATTTTACAAGCCACCTATCTTGAAATTGTGGAAAATCAATTGCGCGATAATAATCCGCCCGAAACCAGAAAGACCTTTGACCGTTTACTCGCAGCCGGTATAAGTGAGCATGATGCCAAACTGTTGATTGGATCGGCCATTGCCGCTGAGACATACTATATCATGAAATACAAAGATTCCTTCAACCTGGCCAGATTTATAGAAAATCTTAATAAACTGCCGGATCAATCTTTTGCAGAACGCTGATTACTACTGCTTTCCATTTTGAGAGGGAAAATTGAAAGTACAATTTATACATATTGTTGATATCAACAAACATCCAATCATTGCTTAAGCATGAAAAATTGTATTATTTTCTTTTTACTCTTAACCCTGTTGAATTCTTCTGCGAACGGTCAGGAAACAAATAGCATTGCCATTAAGGTGGTCAGAAACAAGACAATGGTATCGGTAAAAATAGGGAATCTGTTGATTCCTGATATAATACTTGATACCGGATTCGCCTATGATGGATTAATGATCTATAATCCGGAGTATAATGATTCTCTGGACTTAAACAACGCGATGGCAGTACAACTTGGCGGTGCCGGAAGTGGAGAGGCCTCAATAGCATTGATGATTGATTCGGCTGATTTTAATGTTGGCGATATTACAATGATAAATCAGCGGATTATTATACTGCAGAATGACATTTATAAAGGTTTTCCATCAAATGGGATAATTGGTTATTCAATTTTCGGCCATTATACAACTGAGTTTGATTACGATAAGAATACCATGATCTTGCACAAAACAAATGATATTAAATTCGACTCTGGTTGGACTGAAGTTCCTTTATATTTTAAAACAAATAACATCCCCTGGCTGAATGCTTCCGTGGTAATTGAAAAAGAAAAACAGATTTCTCTGGCCATGTATATTGATTTTGCTGCGAGTGATGCTGTTCTCTTATTGGAAAAACCCGATATGAAGTTTTCATTTCCACATGATACTTCTAATCAATATCTTGGCAGAGGTCTGAGCGGTGATATCTACGGGAAAACCGGCACTATAAAAAAATTATGTATTGGTCCGTTTGAGTTAAATAATGTAAAAGCATCTTTTGCCCCCGCAGCAGTCCGTTCAAAACAAGATGGTGCCGAGGCCATTCTGGGAAATGGATCTCTGCGCAGGTTTAACTTGATATTTGATTACTCTAATAAAAAATTGTATCTGAAACGGAATAGACATTTTGATGAGCCTTACCAGTGATACTGTATATAATCACAACAAAACAGGTATGAAAACACACTACCTGGCTTGAGAAGTATTGCAGTTTGGTGGTTGACCTTCTAACTATGGCGGCGGTCATTAACACCGGATAATAATTAACGGTTTTTATAATTGAAGGGGCAATTCATGAATTGCCCCTTCAAACATGTCAGAATATATTTAGAGGTTATTTGAATTATGAATCCCAAAAATTACATTTCTTTTTATTTATTCCTATTATTAACTATCATCCAATTAACCTGTAGCAGGGTAAACACTCTAATCCAACCAAATCCTGATTATATGTATCAGGGCGTTCCTTTCGATCAGGTGACGATTCATGATGAATTCTGGTTGCCGCGGATCGAAATCAATCGCACCGTCACAATTCCTGTCTCATTTAAAAAATGCGCAGAAACCGGACGGATTGAAAATTTTATACTGGCTGCGAAAAAGCAGGGCAAATTATTAACTGCTTATCCTTTTGATGATACTGATGTATATAAAATTATTGAAGGCGCTTCCTACTCCTTGACTGTCCATCCTGATCCTGTACTTGATAAATATGTAGACAGCCTCATTACCATAATTGCTGCTGCTCAGGAGCCGGACGGTTATTTATATACTGCCCGGACCATTGATCCGCAGAATCCGCATGAATGGGCCGGTAAAGAACGCTGGGTAAATGAAGCCAACGGCAGCCATGAATTGTATAATTCCGGACATTTATTTGAGGCGGCAGCGGCTCATTACAAAGCCACCGGAAGAAGAAACCTGCTGGATATCGCCTTGAAAAATGCTGAGTTGCTGACCACGGTTTTTGGTCCGGGAAAACGTAATGATTCCCCGGGACACGAAATCGTGGAAATGGGACTGGTAAAGATTTATCGCCTGAGCGGAGAAAAGAAATATCTCGATCTGGCCAAATTCTTTATCGATTGCCGTGGTAAAGAGATGGACTCTACCCGTATCTACTCCCAGGATCATAAACCGTTGATTGATCAGGACGAAGCGGTCGGTCATGCCGTGCGGGCCGGATATTTGTATTCAGGCGTGGCCGATGTGGCAGCCCTGACCGGTAACCAGGATTATATTCAGGCCATCGATAGGATCTGGAATAATGTGGTTTCGAAAAAACTTTATATTACCGGCGGCATCGGGGCCCGGCATGGCGGTGAAAGTTTTGGCAATAACTATGAATTGCCGAATCTTACGGCTTATAACGAAACCTGTGCAGCCATAGCCAATGTGTACTGGAATTACCGTATGTTTCTTTTACACGGTGATTCAAAATACATCGATGTATTGGAACGCAGTCTGTATAATAATGTCATCTCGGGAGTGGGACAGGATGGTTCCACCTTTTTCTATGCTAATCCGCTGGCCTGTGATGCCAAATATAAATTTAACCAGGGGGCCTTGACCCGCCAGCCCTGGTTCAATTGTTCCTGCTGTCCGACCAATTTATGCCGTTTCCTGCCGTCTGTTCCCGGTTATATTTACGCGCAGAAAGAAAAAAGTATTTATGTGAATCTTTTTATCGGCAGCACGGCCAAAATCAAACTCAACGGAAAAATTCCGGTTGAAATCAGCCAGGAAACCCGTTATCCCTGGGACGGCAGCATTAAAATCAAAGTAAATCCAGCCAAGAAATTATCCTTTGCTCTTTATCTGCGGATTCCCGGCTGGGTCCGCAATCAGCCGGTACCCGGTGATTTGTATTCATATCTTTCACCGAGTCAATGAAACTTTTTCAATCAAAGTAAATGGAAAGGATGCAGAATATAAAACCGAAAACGGGTATGCAGTAATTGACCGAGAATGGAAAGCAGGGGATATTATCGAGTATGTGCTGCCGCTGAATATTCACCGGGTGACGGCCAACATTAATGTCACTGATGATACGGGAAAAGTTGCGATTGAACGCGGTCCGATTGTCTATTGTCTGGAGGGGATTGATAACAATAACAAGATTGACAATATAATTCTTCCGGATGATGAGGAATTGTCAATATTGGACGGTATTAATGAATTCACGGGGGTGAAAACGATTATTGGTGGCCCTGGTAGAGGCACGATGCATCGTGCCCCTACGAACAATCAAATTACCGCCATTCCGTATTATTTGTGGAATAACCGCGGCATTACAAAAATGATGGTCTGGATTCCACATCTGGCTCCTGCGCGATAATGATATTCTTCTGATTGATAAGGATTGATCTTTAAATGTCGGGGGAATGTCGGATGAATGTCGGGTGAATGTAGTTGGATTATCCCCTATCTATGCCTATACTTAGCCAGGAGACTTTTATGACCAGCGGGCAATTAATAAAAGATTTAAGATTAAAAATGGGCATTACCCAGGAAGAACTTGCGGCTAAAACCTATATGAGTGTCCGAACGATCCAGCGTATCGAAAATGGTGATGTCGTCCCCAGAGGATTTACACTTAAAAACTATAGCAAAGGTCTTAGAGGTCAATTTTGAGGAACTGACCGACTGTAATCAAACTGCTCTCGAAGCAGCACAATTAAATGACAACAGTATATGGTTACCACTCCTGCATTTGAGTGGTTTGTTTGTTCTGCTTTTTCCGCCGGTTATTATCTGGGTCTGGAAAAAAGATAAAATCAAAAATGTGAGGGAACATGGAATTGATGTTATAAACTTTCAGTTGAGCATGTTACTTTACCTAGTTCCATGTGCCTTATTGGTTTTCTTACTCATAACCATACCGATACTAGTTTTTCTGGGTATATATAGCATGGTCATCATCATAATAAATACGATCAAAGTTATGAATAATCAACCATATAAATATCCAATTACTATAAGGATATTAAAGCCATGATAAATCTGCACAAGATAACTTCACTCTGCCTCCTCTTTCTCTGCTGTGTTTGCTGTTTCGCCCAGAAACAGAATACAGGTGTAAATATTATTCCACTTAAAGCTCATGAATTGGGAATTTAAACCCCAAACTGCAGAGTTTCTGGAGTACAAATCCGTACCGACTATGAAATTACTGACCAGCAGCGATCCGGTAATACTGAAGAACTTAAATTTCAGCAACGGTACAATTGAATATGATATGGAACCACTGGATCCCCGATTCACATCAATATATTTCAGATGGAAAGATGCAAAAGAAAATGAATGTTTCTATTTCCGGACAGAGCGGGCAGGCCATCCACAAGCTATTGATGCTATTCAATATGCTCCGACAATTGATGGAGTAAATCTTTGGGATCTGCTTTTTTATTTTCAAACAAACACAAACTTCATAAAGGAAAACTGGAACCATGTGAAACTGGTAATTTCAGGTAAACAAATGCGGGCTTATGTAAATGACCTGGCCAGACCAACGTTGGAAGTACCCATGTTGGAAGGAAATGTAACTTCAGGTACTTTAGCATTTGACGGCCAGGTAATTATAGCAAATCTGCAAATTAAACATAATTCTGTAGAAGGACTCGCACCGGAAGCGGGTATTGATCCTTTCACCAGCGATCCACGTTACTTGAGAAAATGGCAGGTTAGTGAGCCAATTACCACGGCTCAAAATATCGATTTCAGTTATGAATATATACCTACCCCGGAAACGAAATGGGAAACGATTTCGGCTGAACGCCGTGGGTTGATCAATCTCACTCGCAAGTTTGGCATGACAAATGGCAGGAGAATCGTTTGGTTGAAAACAGCCATTCACTCGGATAAGGACCAGAATAAAATGCTTCATCTCGGATTTAGTGATGAAGTGTGGGTTATCATAAACGAAAGTCCTTTGTATGTTGATAAAAACCTCTATAACACCCCTATGGCTAAAAATCCTGACGGCAGATGTTCTATAGAAAATTGTTCGTTTAAAGTTCCATTACACCAAGGTGAAAACTATCTGCTGATCGGAGTTACCAACTTTTTCTATGGTTGGGGCATAGTAGCCCGTTTCGATGATCTTGATGGAATCAGACTCGATCAATGAAGGCCATGAACTTTAAAGCGAAATAATACTGCCCGCTACTTACTTTTATCATTCCTTTTAGTTAAAATTGTAAAACATATATAAGTCATTTTTTCTTTTAAGGTAATGACATGGATAATTATGTTCATGGATATTCCGACCGGGAATCTGAACGGTTGCATGACCAGGCTGATACCTTAGATGAATTGTTGCACCACGATTCTGTATTTCCCGTGAAAAGCAAAGTACTGGAAGCGGGTTGCGGTGTGGGAGCCCAAACCAAAATCATCGCTGCGAAAAATCCTGCCTGTCATTTTACCTCAATCGATATATCCGAATCGTCACTGCTCCAGGCGCAGAAACTGATTCAATCGTTACAGATTAAAAATGTGGAATTTCAGACAGGTGATATTTTTAACCTGAATTTTGATTCTGAATATTTTGATCACATTTTTGTCTGTTTTGTACTGGAACATCTGGCCGATCCGCTGCGAGCCCTGGATTGTTTAAAAAGAGTGCTTAAAACAGGTGGAAGCATGACCGTGATTGAGGGGGATCATGGTTCGGCCTATTATTATCCATATAGTGCCGCTGCCCAGAAAGCCATAAACTGCCTGGTGGATTTACAGGCTGGACGCGGCGGGAATTCCCTGATCGGCAGAACACTTTTCCCCCTGCTGCAACAGGCCGGATTTATCAATTGTACTGTTTCACCGCGTATGGTCTATGCTGATCATAACCGGCCGGATTTAGTCGAAGGTTTTACAAAAAACACTTTTACCGCGATGATTGAAGGGGTGGAGCAGAACGCGCTGCAGAATGCTCTTATCTCCAAACAGGAATGGCTGCAGGGTATCGCAGATCTTTATCGTACCGCGGAAGAGGGTGGTGTATTTTGTTACACATTTTTTAAAGGGAAAGGCATAAAGGGTACTTAATCATGAAACAAAAATCTTACAGCGAACAGGAAGTCCTGAATCTGGCCCGCAGGGCTTACTCGGAAGGCCAGGCAAAATTCGAGATTGTAGCAGAAAAATGTGCTCTGCTGGTGATCGATATGCAGGAGGAGTTTGTAAAACCCGGCTGGACTCCTTACTGGGTTCCCGAAGCAACCCGTCAGGTTAATTCCATTAAAACTCTGATCGAATTCTGCCGATCCCAAAATATACCGATTATTTATACGGCATTCGGTCCTACTCACCATTTCCTGGACCGTCCTAAAACAGGCGAAGCCATGCCCAACCGTTATCCCGAAGTTGGCATTGATCATTTCTCGTGGTTTAAGGAATCCAAAATATGGCCTGAATTAACACCGCTGCCCAATGATCTGGTGATTCTAAAACCGTCCTATGGAGCATTTTATGATACTCCCTTAGAGACCATCCTGAAAAATCTTAATAAAGATACAGTGATCATTTGTGGAACATTAACTAATTTCTGCTGCGGCACCACCGCCCGGCAGGCTTATGAACGCGGGTTCAAAGTGGTTTTCGGCAGTGATGTGACCTCAACGGATGATCCAACCATGCAGGAACCGGAACTGAAAGTATTACGTAAGGGTTTTGCGCGGGTTTTATCCCAGGCCCAGATAATCGAGGCATTACGTTCCGTTTTCATGTAAGGGCGAGGTAACCTCGCCCCTACTGATGAAAAAATAAAACCGGGTTTACGTATAAAATTACCCGGAAATAAACCAGGTGAACACGCTGTTACATTGAAAATAATAGGAATACTTGCTTCTGCTGAAAAAATCTGGCATCTGTGCAATGCGTACTACCACGATCAGAAAAAAAATTAGAGTCCACGTTTTTCAGCATGTTCCCTTCGAGGATCTGGGGAGTATCGCTCCATGGTTGAAAAGGCGGGGCATGCTCACCAGTTATACACGTTTTTTTGCCGGCGATAGTTTGCCTGCCCTTGAACAGGTTGATGCGCTGATTGTCATGGGCGGTCCAATGAGCGTTAATGACGAAGAAAAATATCCCTGGCTCATATCTGAAAAACATTTTATCCGTGAGGCGATCAGGCAAAATATTCCGGTTCTGGGTATCTGTCTGGGTGCGCAACTCATTGCCAGTGCCCTTGGTGCCCATATTTATACCAACCCCGTCAAGGAAATCGGCTGGTTTCCTGTCCAGTCACTAATCACCTCAAATCATGTCTTTAATTTCCCTGCAGAGTTTATAGCCTTCCACTGGCATGGCGAGACATTTGATTTGCCTGAAGGTGCTGTTCCACTGGCCCGCAGTGCCGCTTGCGAACATCAGGCTTTTCAGTTAAGGCAAAATGTAATCGGACTGCAGTTTCACCTGGAAACGACCCCCGCAGGTGTCCTGAGTCTCATAGAAAACTGTCGTGACGAACTCTGCCCGGCAGCCTATGTTCAAACCGAGCAAGATCTTCGCCTGGTTTCTACTTCTAATTATAATACCGGCAATAAATTAATGAATGCTATTTTGACCTATCTTTTATAAATTTGCCGTACGGTCAAGTATGGTGTTTGATTTGTCTGCTTTTCGACTTATTTTATAATTAATCAGAACACAGTGAAAAAAGTTTGGGAGGGAAAAATGGAAAATTTCGTTCCGGAATTTAAAATTGGACTCACTCAGGAAGCAGTAACGCATCTCGGTCAAATCAGAAAATGGACTATGTTCTTTTCGGTTTTAGGATTCATTGGTCTTGGTATTATGATTATCATGGGCATCGCTATGACCTTTGTCATGTCGATGCTCGACAGTGAAGAAGCGCTGGGGCCTGTTTCCGGAATTATTCTTGCTATTGTTTTTATAATTATCGCAGTTATTTATTTTTTTCCATATCTATATCTGTATCGTTTTTCGGTGCACACAAAAAGCAGTCTGGCTCATGCAGATAGCAATGATTTAGCCTATGCCTTAAAAAATTTGAATTCTCATTTCACTTTTTTCGGTGTGTTAACTTTGATTGTTCTGGGAATTTACGCTGTTGCTTTAGTAGTGTGGTTACTGATACTCCTGCTCAGTTAATGTATTAGAATGCTAAGTGTCGGATGATGTCCACGGAACACTTTTCAGAAATTGCACGGAGATATAAGGAAACCTCCATTATTCAAAGTTCCGCAGCGGATATTCTTTTTACGCTTTTGGATATCCATAAAGATGAAAGTGTACTGGATGCCGGCTGTGGTACCGGAAATCTGACTAGAGTCCTGAAGAAACCTATTCCATATTTGCCTCCGGCGCTATTGCAGGTTATTTGAATAAAATATATTATAGGCATGGATTCGATGAAAGATATCTGTAAGGGCGCGGTGCACCGCGCCCAGGTTGTAAAATAAATAATACTTATTATGAATAATATGATAGCATATTGCGGTTTGAATTGCAGCGGTTGTCCGATTTATCTGGCCAGCCTGGAACAGGATGTGGCTGCACAACAAGCGATGAGGATCTCCATTGCCCGGATCTGTTCTGAACAATACGGGATGAAATTGCAGCCGCATGAAATTAATGACTGTGACGGCTGCCGGACTACCACGGACAGGATTTTTTCGACCTGCCGGAAGTGCCAGATCAGGAAATGTGCACAGGAAAGAAAACTTGAAAGTTGTGCCTATTGTGCAGATTACGCCTGCGAGCATCTGGTGAAAATCTTTGCTGATGATCCGGGGGCGCCGACCCGGCTGGAGGAACTCAGAAAATCATTTATACCATGACCTGTGATATCGTCAGGGCTATTAGAAAAATCGGGGGCAGCTATGGAATATCGTGAACTGGGACGCACCGGTTGGCGGGTGTCGGCAGTCAGTTTTGGTGCCTGGGCTATCGGCAGTACCTGGGGTACGGTGGATGATAAGGAATCGCTGGCCGCATTACATCGCGCCCTGGATCTGGGAGTGAATTTCTTCGACACTGCCGATGTGTACGGTGATGGCCACAGCGAAAGATTGTTAGCAAAACTCCGTAGTGAGCGTAAAGAACCGTTTTATATCACTACCAAGGCCGGACGCCGGCTTGATCCGCATGTCAGCGAGGGATATAACCGGCAAAATCTGACTTCTTTCATCGAACGAAGTCTGAAGAACCTTCAGACGGATACTCTGGACCTGTTACAATTGCACTGCCCGCCGACCGAAGTGTATTATCGCCCCGAGTTGTTCGGTATCCTCGATGATCTGGTCAAGGCAGGTAAAATACGCTATTATGGGGTCAGTGTAGAAAAAGTAGAGGAGGCGCTTAAAGTTATTGAATATCCGGGTGTGCAGTCGGTACAGATTATCTTCAATATATTCCGGCAGCGACCGGCTGAATTATTTTTCAAAGAAGCACTGCGCCGCAAAGTGGGCATCTTGGCCAGATTACCACTCTCCTCCGGCATGCTGACCGGCAAGTTTACACGCGAAAGTTCTTTTTCCAGCGAAGATCACCGCAATTTTAACCGTCAGGGTGCAGCATTCGATCGTGGTGAAACCTTTTCCGGATTGGATTATGACCTGAGTTTACAGGTAGTTGAAATTCTGCGTCCATTGGTTCCGGCCGGACAAACACTCGCCCAGCTGGCTCTGCGCTGGATATTGATGTTCCCGGCGGTGACCTGCGCCATCCCGGGAGCCAAGCGCCCGCAACAAGTGGAGGAGAATATCAAAGCTGCCGCCGCCGAAGGCCTTCCTCCACTCTCAGCCGGTACAATGACCAAGATTAATGAAGTATATAACCGCCTTGTACGTCCGCACGTTCATCATTACTGGTAATAATAATACCAGTTTGTACAAAATTATAGTCAGGCAAACCGGATTTTTGGATCATTTTTAGGTTAAAACTGAAATCAACTTATGCCAGAGTTAGTGAAACTTGACGAAAATGCCACTCTGGTGGCAAAACTTACCCTGGACGCTTTCGATTCCTTCAATACCGCATTCCGGGCCATAACATACCGGGCCAAACAAAAGTTTGAGGAAAAAGATTGGCTGGGCGGACTTCGCGATGCCACCGAGCGATTGGATCTTTATGACCAGGTACTCGAACGCTTCACCAGCCAACTTGATTCTATTTTTAGTGATCAGGTGCGGGAAGCCCAACTCTGGATAACTGCCAAGCAACGCTTCGCGACTCTGGTTGCCCAGAGATATGATATCGACCGCGCTGAAACATTTTTTAATTCAGTCACCCGGAAAATACTGAAAACCCTGGGTATCAACCGTGAAGTGGAATTTTTTTACCTCAATCCAAAAGTGAGCAAATCCCAGCCGGGAGATGCTGAGGCGGTATATCGCCGCTATCCAAAAGAATCCGCCACCAGATATCTGGTGAGAAATATTTTAGAAGATTTTTCCTTCAATTTAAATTACGAGAATCTGGAACGGGATGTTTGCCGGATAGCCCGGGAAATCGACTTATACCTCTGGCCTGTTGTTGGTATGAACCAGGTCTATAATGTCGATATCGTCAAGGCAGTTTTTTACCGGAATAAAGAAGCCTACATCATCGGCCGGATTGTGGCCAATGCCCGTTCCATTCCGCTGATTATCCCGCTGATCAATAGCGAAAAAGGGATCTATGCAGATACGGTGCTGCTACGTGAAGTAGAAGCCAGTATTGTTTTTAGTTTTGCCTATTCTTATTTCCTGGTTGATGTGGAAAGATATGATATGCTCATTGATTTTTTACATTTTATTGTACCGCACGCCCAACTGGCAGAACTCTATACTTCACTCGGCTACAACCGCCACGGTAAAACGGAATTTTACCGCGATCTGCACCGGTTTGTTCATGTGTCCAAGGAACAATTCGTCATCGCTCCGGGTTTAGAAGGCGCGGTGATGATCGGTTTTACGATGCCCAGTTATGATTTTGTATTCAAGGTAATCAAGGACCGGCCATGTTTTCTGCGCTCCCGGATTGATACGCTGAAAACGATTACCAGGGAACAGGTACGCTTCCGTTATAATTTTGTTTCGCATCATGATCGCGCCGGCAGAATGGTCGATACCCAGGAATTTGAAAATCTGCGTTTCAGGAAAAAACGCTTTTCAGCAATGCTGTTGGAAGAATTCAGACTGGCAGCCAGGAATAATGTCAGCATTAGCAGTGATTATGTAGTTATTAAGCATCTGTATGTACAACGGAAAGTTATCCCGCTGCCGATGTATTTCGAATCGGAGCGAAATCCGGAAATACTGCGGCATGTGCTGATTGATTTTGGTTATTTTCTGAAGGATCTGGCGGCCAGCGGTGTTTTTCCTTCCGACTTGTTTAATACCTGGAATTACGGGATTACCCACTGGGGCAGAGTTGTTCTCTTTGATTATGATGATGTCCTACCGATCGAGCAAATAAAGTTCCGGGAAAAACCGGAACCGCGGGACGAGCTCGAAGAAATAGAACCTGAAGAAAATTGGATTCTGGCCAGAGAGGATGAATTTTTTGTAGATGAGCTGGACCGCTACTCCGGTATTCCGGAACCGCTGAAGGAGGTCTTTAAATCTGTTCATGGCGATTTATACACCCTCAAATTCTGGAAACATATTACCGAAAAACTGAACCAGGGTGAGATTTTCGACGTTATACCGTATGACCGGTCCAAGCGTTTCTCGGCCAGGGACAGGTTGATGTAAATCAAAAAAGGACAAAGATCGGAGACCTACCGTTAGGTAGGGACAAAGAGACATAGGGACAAAGGGACAAAGCAAGGCACTCAGGCACTCAGGCACAGAGGTGCACTTCGGCAACAGGGCACTGAGTAAAGATTAAAGATTAGAGAATGGAGAATCAAGCAGTCAAGAAGTGCTGGTTTATAAATAGAAAAATAAGGGAGACAATAAGTGGCATATATAAAGGTAACACCGGGGGCGCCCGGAATTATTAGCCTGCTATCCACCTATACCGATACGGCGCAGTCGCTGAACATATTCACTCAGCAGATTTTACGCGGTAAATCATCTTTAACGGAAGGAGAGCGGGAACTCATCGCTGCTTTTGTTTCAGGGAGAAACGAGTGCAAATTTTGTATGCGTGCTCATAGCGCCGCGGCCAGGAAATTGTTGCCGCCGGATCAGGCCGGGCAGGTCGACAAAGTCCTGCGGCAGTCAGATACAAAATCATTCGGTGAAAAAATGCAGGCGCTGTTGGATATTGCTGCTGCAGTCCAGCAAGGGGGGAAATACGTAACAAAAGATCAGATAGAGCGTGCCCGCGCTGCCGGTGCCGATGACCAGGCCATTCACGATACTGTCCTGGTTGCTGCGGCTTTTTGTATGTTCAACCGCTATGTTGACGGTCTTGGCACCTGGACTCCGGAAGAACAGGGTATTTACGAAAATATCGGTACCAGGCTGGTCGCCCAGGGTTATGATGAAAGGTGAGAGCATGAAGAAACAATGGTATGAAGAATTTTTTGAAAATTATGCCAATAGCTATGATCAGGAACCGTTTACTAAAGGTACTACAGGCGAAGTTGATTTTATCGAAAAAGAGATACAATTTAATAAAAATTTTTCCATCCTTGATATCGGTTGTGGCACGGGTCGCCATGCTATCGAACTGGCTAAAAGAGGTTACCGGGTTCTGGCGGTCGATTTGTCCCGGGTGCAGTTAGCCAAGGCACGCCTGAAGGCCAAAAAGGCCCAGGTGAAAGTACGCTTCAGGAAAGCCGATGCCCGTTCGCTTAAATATCGCCAGCGCTTTGATCTGGCCATTATGATGTGCGAGGGGGCTTTCCCCTTAATGGAAACGGATGAAATGAATTTTGAAATTTTAAAAAATGCGGGCAGAGCCCTGAAGAAAAACGGCATATTCATTTTTACCACTTTGAACGGCTTGTTTCCTTTATTCCATTCGGTAAAAGATTTTATCAATCAGCATCAGGATCATGAAGTTCATAAAACCGATACGTTTGATTTGCTGACTTTTCGAGATTATTCCGAATACGAACAGGTCGATGATGACGGCAATAAAAAGACTTTACAGTGCAATGAGCGTTATTATGTTCCTGCAGAGATAACCTGGTTATTAAAATCACTGGGTTTCTGTAAAGTGGATATACTTGGAGCGGAAATGGGCAAGTTTAGCCGTGACCGGCAACTGACCACCAAAGATTATGAAATGCTGGTAGTGGCAAAAAAGTGATCGAAGCCCTGGGCGATATACAGGATTAGTGAAAGTTTTCATACAGGATTGCAGCAAAATTGCAGCAAGATCAAAATATTCTGGAAAACCGGTTTTTGTATGATTTTTTGAGCTGGAGATACAAAGAGTATCCGCTGCTGGAACGATTTGGAAAAACTTACCCTGTGGTAATATTCCCGGCAGCACCAGCACAAATTAATGATCCTGAATCGGCACTTGCTGTCCCGTTGATCACAACCTATCGTCAGGAGAATGATTTCATTAGCAGAGATGAAACCTATCGTCGTTTATTGGAAAAGGCAGGGAAAAAAATTGAGAACCGCCCTTCCTTTACTTTCCGGTCGCTGCAGGTTGATAACAGAGTTTCTTTACAATGCGACCTTGGCTATTATTACGATGCCCTGGATACATGTTATGCTCTGGAATGGGAACTTTTAGAAGGATTTGCTAATAAGCCTCTGACAGATTTTTCTGAACCTGCTTATAATGATTTCAAGGCCGGATTACCACTGCGTGAAAAAATCCATCTGCATTGTTCGGATCCGATTAAATCCGGTTCCGGCCGGAGCGCTTTCATCGGTATCTCTGTGTTAATCTGCTACCGGGACGGTGAAGATTATTACCTGTGGTTAAGGAAAAGATCGGATACAGCGGTAGCAGTCGATACGAACCAGTTTCATGTAATCCCTTCATTTGTTTTCCAACCTGCGACCGTTTTTTTAGAACAGGAATATTCTATCATTCATAATCTAAAGAGAGAATATCTGGAAGAACTCTTCAATCGACCCGAGCCCCAAAAAAATGAAGGAGATTTCAGCTATTTTTACGGCGATCCACGGTTAGTATTTCTTGAGCATCTTATCGAAAATGGTTCGGCCGCTGTTTATTTCAGCGGGACCGCCATTAATCTGTTGAATTTAAGACCGGAAATCTGCCTGTTATTGTTAATTAAATCAAATGACTGGTATTCATACCACCGTACAAATAACACAGCAGGACTGAGATTTCAGTTAAATGAAGAGTGGGCTACGCTAAGCGGTCAACCGGGTCGAATTCCGCTAAATAGTACAGATGATTTATTGTGTGAAAAATTTGGATTGGTCCCGGGGAAAATCGCCCCGGCTGGAGCCGCGGCGCTGTGGCTGGGTCTCGATCTGCTCCGGCAGCTGGGTCTGCGGCAATAAAAATCGGGTTGGATCTTTGGCAGAAAAATAGATCAGGTGGTGTTCGAAATAAATTAATTAAAACAGGACATGTTAATGAATGATATAAAAATCAGTACTTCATCACCATGTCATCTCTGGAATAAAACGGATCTTACAGCTGAAGATTTGAGACAGGATTTAGAAAATGAAAAGATTTATTACGACGAGTCCCATTTAATGCGGAGATTGATGAAATGTAAAAAATGCGGACAATTGTATTTTTATGAATTCTACGAGGAGATCGATTACCAGGAAGGCAATGATCCGCAGTACAGAACCTGGATTCCTGTGGATGATATTACCAGTGCCCAATCGCTGAATGCTTTGTCGATATTCGAGATCCTGAAGTTTCCCAGTATACGCAGTGACTGGCCGAGCAATCAAGAAGTACAAAAAATATATCGTGCACTTGCTTGAAAGACAACAGCTTGCTTTAATTTAGTTTGGATATATGACCGGTAGATTAGAATCATATATGCCAGGAGAAATTACTCCTCAGTAAACAGGAATGTATGCATATGAAACGCAGAAAATTTATTCGACAGTGTTTTAAAACAGCATCGCAATCCTTACCTGCAGGTGAACCGTTGGATTGGCTGAACAACCAATTACCCAGAGTATGGAAACTGAATAATAATCTTGTCGAGTTCAACTGGGATTAGTAATGTATAATGCAAAAAATAGATTACAGCAAGATAACAGGTCTACGACGACGACGAGCAACAGTGCGGCAGATACATTTTGCCTAATTATTGAATAACAATATGGATATTGTACTCTACTAAATTAGAATGGGAGGTAGTGATGAAAAAAACACTTTTTCTTTGTATATCAGGTTTATTCCTGTTATTGAATATTCGGGCCGGAGCTCAAAGCGCTAAATTGATATTTGATGCATCGGATCTGAGATACCAGATCAACAAAAACATTTATGGTCATTTTTCCGAACATCTTGGTCACTGCATCTATGGTGGAATCTGGGTCGGGGAGAACTCCAAAATTCCCAACACCAACGGGATCAGAAACGATGTGGTGGCGGCACTCCGGAAAATAAGAATTCCGCTGCTGCGCTGGCCGGGCGGTTGTTTTGCCGATGAGTATCACTGGCAGGATGGCATCGGTCCGCGCGAAAATAGACCGAGTATGATCAACACCCACTGGGGCGGGGTGACCGAAGATAACAGTTTCGGCACCCATGAATTCCTGGAATTATGCCGGCAACTGGATTGCGAACCGTGTATCTGCGGTAATGTCGGCAGCGGTACAGTGCAGGAGTTGTCGCAATGGATTGAGTATATCAACTCCGATAATATCAGTCCTATGACCAATCTGCGTAAACAAAACGGCCGGGAAAAATCGTGGGGTGTTAAATACTGGGGTATTGGCAACGAAAGTTGGGGCTGCGGAGGAAACATGCGGCCGGAGTACTATGCCGACCAGTTACGCCGCTACGGAACCTATTGCCGCGATTATGGCCAGAATAAAATATTTAAAATTGCCTGCGGCAGTTCTGACGGCAACTATAACTGGACAGAAGTATTGATGAAAAATGCCGCGAGTGCCATGCAGGGATTATCCTTGCATCATTACGCTTTCAATGACGGCAGGATCGCCACCGACTTTGATGAAAAAGGATGGTTTGCTGTTTTAAAAAGCAGTTTAGTAATAGACGAATACATTGCCGGACACAGCGCGGTAATGGATAAATACGATCCGAATAAAAAGATTGCCCTGATAGTTGATGAATGGGGTACCTGGTATAAAGTCGAGCCCGGAACCAATCCCGGTTTTCTGTACCAGCAGAATACATTGCGTGATGCTGTTACGGCTGCCTGCAATTTAAATATATTCAATAATCATTGTGACCGGGTGCGCATGGCCAATATTGCCCAGATGATCAATGTATTACAGGCGGTCATCCTCACCGATGAAGAGCGGATGGTCCTCACTCCCACCTATTACGTGTTCGACCTGTTCAAAGTTCACCAGGATGCTATGCTGATCCCGCTGAAAATCGAAACGGCCGATTATATGCTGGACGACCAGAAACTTCCGGCTGTGAATGCTTCAGCTTCGTTAGACCAGCAGGGCAAAGTTCATATCTCGTTATGTAATATTGATCCCCGGATCCGGCAGAAGATTTCCTGTGATTTAATCCGGTTCAAAACCGCAGGTATTTCAGGACAAATTCTGACTGCCGCTGAAATGAATGCTCATAATACGTTTGAAAATCCGGATGTCGTTCGACCAATAAAATTTACAGATTTCAAGTTGGATAATAACAGTATTGAAATCAACCTGCCGCCGAAATCGGTCGTGGTTCTGGAATTAACCGGAAAGTACGAATTACCACCGGCCCTGGAGATAAAAAATCCCAAACCCGGAATTAACTTTGGTTATTATGAAGGGCAATGGGACAGAATTCCTGGTTTTGAATCCCTGCCCGCCAAACGTACGGGTGTAGTTGATACAATTATTTTGCCGGCGGAAAATTCCGGTGAAAATTTCGGAGTGCAATATAAAGGCTATCTCAAGATACCCGCTGATGGTTTATATACATTCTATTTGAACTCAGACGATGGCTCCGATCTGTGCATTGATAAAAAAGTGCTGGTCGACAACGACGGAGACCATGCCCCGCAGGAACAGTCCGGTACAATCATGCTGAAAGCCGGTTTCCATGAACTTAAAGTTGGATTTTTTCAAGGACCGGGGGGTAAAGTGCTGGAGGTCAGTATTTCCGGTCCCGCTCTGACCAAGCAGATTATTCCGGCACACATGTTATTTCAAACGGAGACGCGCAATGAATAGTACATTCAGACCGCGCAGGAAGTCTTTGGCCCTGAATAACGTCATGGTCATATTTATGACATTTTTACTGGTTGGAGTCTGCACGGATTCGCTTGCGGCAGATTCGGATAACAAAAAACAAGTAATAATCGCTGACCGGATTGAATTCAAGGCTTATCCTTTTGAGCTGGGGTGCGGTGCGTCTGCTGCCGGGACCTTTTCGACAGGCCCAGCAACTCGACGCCAATTATTTATTACTGCTGGAAGCGGATCGCTTATTGAGCGGATTCAGGAAAGAGGCGGGTTTATCGCCCAAAGCAGAAGGTTATGGCGGCTGGGAAAAAGAGGGGATTGCCGGTCATTCACTGGGACACTATCTCTCAGCCTGCGCCATGATGTACGCATCGACCGGGGACAGCCTTTTTAAACAGCGGGTCGATTATATTGTTGATGAGTTGGAACTATGCCAGCGTGCCCATGGCGATGGTTACGTGGCAGCGATTCCCGACGGTCGCAGAGTTTTTGCCGAAATTTCCACCGGAAATATCCGGGCCAAGGGATTTGATCTGAACGGCATCTGGGTACCATGGTATACGCTGCATAAAGAACTGGCCGGCTTGCTGGATGCCCGGCATTATTGCGATAATCAAAAAGCCTTGATCATAGCCGCCAAACTTGCCGATTTTACGCTAGAAACAACTAAAAATCTGAACGAAGAGCAATTTCAAAAAATGCTGGCCTGTGAACATGGTGGTATGAATGAAGTTTTAGCGGAACTGTATGCCTGTACCGGCGAGGAAAAATATCTGAATCTCTCCAAACGCTTTCATCATAAATTTGTTCTAGACCCGCTGACCCGGCATGAAGATAAACTGGCCGGGCTTCATGCCAACACCAATATACCCAAACTAATCGGCCTGGCCAGACGGTATGAAATTACCGGAGACCTCAACGACCGGACCGCGGCAGAATATTTCTGGGATAGAATGGTCAATCATCATTCCTATGTCATCGGCGGGAACAGTTCGTATGAATACCTGGCAGAGGCGGATGAACTGGATAAGCGCCTGAGCAATAATACCTGTGAAACCTGCAATACCTATAACATGTTGAAACTGACCCGGCATCTGTTTTGCTGGCAGGCCGGTGTTGCCTATGTCGATTATTACGAGAGGGCGCTCTATAATCACATTCTTGCTTCACAAAATCCAGGCAGCGGTATGTTTTGCTATTTTATCCCGCTTAAACCGGGTGCATTCAAGGAGTACTCTGATCCATACGATAGTTTCTGGTGCTGTGTCGGTACAGGTATGGAAAATCATGCTAAATACGGCGGGAATATTTACTTCCACGATGATGACGGTTTGTGGGTTAATCTCTACATCGCCTCGGTATTGCAATGGCCAGAAAAAGGTCTTGAGCTGACACAGCAGACAAATTTTCCCGAAAACGATAAAATCCATTTTAATATACAGGTTAAAAAACCGCTCAAACTCACCATGCGCTTCCGTTATCCCTCCTGGGCGCAGAAGGGGATAACTATTCTGGTGAATGGTAAAATTCAAAAGATTTATTCTGCCCCCGGCAGTTATATCGAAGTGGAACGCACCTGGAAAAACGGGGATACCATTGAAATCACCATCCCCATGTCGTTGCGTCTGGAATCGATGCCGGATAATCCGCAGCGGATTGCTGTCTGTTATGGACCGCTGGTTCTGGCCGGAGAACTTGGCGCCGCAGAGGATTTAATTGTACAGGGACAGAACTATGTGCCGGTGTTCATCACAGCCGGGAAGAGTCTGTCTGAATGGATTAAACCTCTGCCGGACAAAGCAGTTACTTTTCAGACCGTTGCGGTTGGCCGGCCGCGTGACGTGGTGCTATATCCCTTTTATAAAATGCATAATAAACGATATTCGGTTTACTGGGAAGTTTTGACTGCAGAACAATTGCTGACCAGACAGGAAGAAATAAAGGCTGAATTAGCGAGGATTCATGAACTGGATCAACGTTCGGTCGATTTTGTACAACCTGGTGATAAGCAATCCGAGCAGGATCATAATCAGCAGGGAGACAAAAGCGCTTCCGGTGAAGCCTGGGATGGTAAATATCGCCAGGCCTATGATGGGGGTTGGTTTTCATTTGATCTTAAATTACTACCGGACACAACTAATATCCTGGTTTGTACCTACTGGGGCGGTGATAGCGGCCAGCGTACCTTCGATATTCTGATCGATGGACAAATCCTGGCGACCCAATCACTGCAAAATAATAAATCCGGGGAGTTTATCGATGTGAATTATCCGCTTTCGCGCGAATTGATCAGCGGCAAAAATAAAATCACGGTCAAATTTCAGGCACACCCTGATAACACGGCAGGAGGGGTTTTTGGTGTAAGGGTGGTGCGGTGAAAAAAAGCACTAAGGCATAAAATACCCCCCCCTATGTCCCCTCCCTTAAATATAAGGGAGGGGATTTTGGGGAGGGTTATTAAGACAAAGATCGGAGACCTACGGCTAAGTAGAGACAAAGTGTCATTCTCGCAGAGCGTCTGGCACACTTGATCGCAAGTTGGCGGGGATCTTACTGCAGTTTATACTGTCAAATGAAGAATCCTTTAAAGGAGTGATCAAATGAGAAATTTAATGAGATTGTCCATAATATTCCTGCTAATGCAGATCCTTTCCTGCCACCACACCGGCGGATTAATTTACCGGGACGGCACATATAAGGGCGAGTCACAATCCATCTACACCGCCGAGTCATATTATGGTATCACCACAATTGTCATCAAAAACGATCTTATAACCGCTGTGCAATTTACGGTGCTGGATAAAGCAAAAAATGAAATCTTCGATGAGAAATATGAAAATCATTACAAGGACATTCCTGAATATATCCAGCAATGCCGTAATGACTGGCAGGGTGTGCAAACCTATCCCGGGCGGTTATTGAAAGTGCAGGATATCAATAAGGTCGATGCAATTACTGGTGCCACCTGGTCATATAATCTTTTTAGAGCTTCCTTGCTGTCAGCTTTAACAGAAGCCAGGATAAAATAGAAAATTTTGCTGAACCGTCTTGACCTGGCATACCCAGAATATTTGCAGGCTACCTGTCGTTTAATACCATAAATATATTAGTAATTGGTAATTGGTAATTTGTAAACAGCTCGGCTTCTGAATCTAAACAGGATCGTCACAATGACTAAGAAAGATACCCGGCAGGAGATTTTTAGACAATTGAAAAGGGTAAATCGTGCGTCCATATCAAAAAACTGGATTCTGAACTCCTGGGTCAGATAAAAGAGTCCCTTGAACTGGGTCATGAGTTATACAGAAAAAATGGCTGGGTGTGAATGTGAAATTTATATAGACAGGTGAAAAACATGAATTCTAAAAATAAACAGGTCGATGCCTATATTGCCAAAGCGGCGCCTTTTGCCCGATCGATCTTAAACCATTTACGCCAGCTGGTGCATCAGGCTTGTCCGGAGGTTCAGGAAACTATTAAATGGGGTTTTCCGCATTTTGAGTATCATGGGATTCTGTGCAGTATGGCGGCTTTTAAACAGCATTGTGCCTTTACTTTCTGGAAAGCCGCCCTGTTGTCCGATACGCATAAAGTTTTTTCGCAGGTAAAAGATAAGGCCATGGGACATTTGGGCAAACTGGCCTCGGATCAGGATCTACCCGGGGATGATGTCTTGTTGCTGTACATCAGGGAGGCCATGCAACTGAATAAAGAAGGCAGGAAATTACCGGCCCGCACTGCGAATAGAATTAAAAATGATTTAGAAATACCTGTTTACTTTTCGCAGGTATTGAAGCGGAATAAGCAGGCCAGGGCAACATTTGAGAACTTCAGTTATTCCAATAAAAAAGAATATCTTGAGTGGTTCCAGGAAGCCAAAAGCGAGGATACCCGTGATAAAAGAATTGCGCAAGCCCTGGACTGGTTAGCCAAGGGAAAAGTAAGAAATTGGAAGTACCTGAAGTAATAAGCGTTTGAAGGAGATTCAGGTCCTGTTGCCGTGAATCAGGAAAAGATCAGGATCTATTATTCAATCAATTCGCCTACAACAGGAAAAGTCTCGAGTAAATCAGCACCGTGCGGCGCCTGTGCCATTTCTGCAGTCAAATCGGTACCGGCCCGATGTTCTACCCAGTGCTTGCCATCCCGCCAGTGATAACTAAGTGATACGTCATAGACGATTCCTTTAAAGGCAACGTAGGCTGGTGATCCGTTTTGTCCATCATACTTTTTTAAATCTGCTATGGTAAATTTTTGTTGGCCCATCATTCCAGATTCTTTAAAAAACGGGAAGACCGGACATTAAAAACAGTCTTCCCGCTGAGTTCCGGTTAAACTATCTCATGAACTTATCGACAAAAGGCGAGGTTTCACCGCGACGCATGAAGTGACCGGACGGTCCTTCACCCAGAAATTCGGAAAACCAGGATTCATGTTCGATTTCCTCATTCAGGATCGCCAGTGACAGGGCATAGGTACGGTGATCTTTCCCAGCGGTAATGTTACAGATGTGAGTATAACCCCGTACTGCACAGCGTTCGGCTTCCACCAGCACTTTCAGCATAGCTTTGATGTCGGTAGGATCCTTGGGCAGGTTAGCCGGTGGGCAGGCTGACATGTCATGAAAAGTCTTCATGTTTTCGGGTAACTTCCCGCCCAGTTCATAAATACGCGGAACCAGCGCTTCAAAATGATTGCGGTCTTCGATACGCGCGGTCTCGGCAATTTCCTTAATCCCTTCCCCCTCGAGTCCAATCAGGTTTACCCGCAGAATGGTGTAATAATAAAAAGTAGTAAGTTCTGCGGCGGCATTCTTGACCAGCAACTCAACCAACTGGTCAACATTTACCCCCGCTTTTTCTACCATTTCCCGTGCTACTTTGGCCATACATAATCCCCTTTCTTTGTTTTATTTAAGGTTTAATTAAATATATAAATACAATGTTCAATTCATTTTTACTTAACAGGATAATAACAATTTTACTTTTTAAGCGCTTCCATTACTTTTTCTTTTGACAATTTTTTAGTACAGAAGAACCAGTCTTTACAGGTGACCCCCGCTTCTTTACCATCCATACGATCTTTGGCGGTGCCGCAGGATCCGGCCGGTGGTACGATAACATCATCACCCGGACGCCAATCCGCCGGAGTGGCGATAGAAAAATTGTCGGCGGTCTGCAGGGCAATCAGTACGCGCTTGAGTTCATCAAAGTTGCGGCCCAGCGAGAGCGGATAATAGATGATTGCTCTGATTTTTCCTTTCGAATCGACAAAGAAAACCGCGCGGACGGCTTTGGTATTGCTTTCACCTGGTTGGATCATGCCATACCTCTTGGCCACTTCCATGGTAATATCCTCGATCAGTGGAAATTTCACTTCGACGTTTTTCATTCCCTTGAATTCAATTTTTTCTTTGATGGTGCGCAGCCAGGCGATATGACTGTAAAGTCCATCGATGGAAAGTCCGACCAACTGGCAATTCAGGGCTCTGAATTCATCTTCCTGGTAAGCAAAGGTAATGAACTCCGATGTGCACACCGGTGTAAAATCGGCCGGGTGACTGAACAGAATTACCCATTTACCTTTGTAATCCTGCGGGAAATTAATTTCTCCCTGGGTGGTAACGGCTTTAAATGAAGGTGCATCGTCGCCGATTCGCGGCATGGCAAAAGATTCGCTGCCGGTGATAGCAGGTGCTGATGCGTTTTTTTGTTCCATAAATTTTCCTTTCGGGCGTTTACATTCTTATTTTCTTAAATTCCTGTTTCATTCGTTTGATATCGGTCAGCCAGTCTTCGATATCATTTTCATGCTCCAGTTCCTCGTTCAATATAGTTGTCGACATCTGGTGCGTGGTATGATCCTTCCCGCTGGTGTAATCGGCGATCTCTTTATAGCGCTGGATGGCACAGCGTTCTCCCTGCAGGTTCTGTTCCAGAATTACTTCCACGTAAGGATCTGCCGGTGCGTCATACTTACAGCGGCTCAGTTTAAACCAGTCCTGAGGATGGAGCACCGGGTTTCCGCCCAGTTGGATAATGCGGTCGACAACTAAAACCGCATGGTTCAGTTCCTGGGTTGCATGCAATAATAATTCCGGTTCAATTTCACTGCGCATCGGTCCTTCCATCAGGCGGGCTCCGATCCAGTACTGATAATAGGCCAGCCACTCTTCGGCCAGCGCAGCGTTCAGCATTTTAACCAGGCGCGGGACATCGATTGACAAAATATCAACGGCTTGTTTTCCCATTTCAATCCCCTTTGTTGTCGTTAATGATTTTTATTAAATATACCGACTATTTGCAGTTTAATATCTTTAATAGTAAAGCCGGGTATATGTTTATTCTTGAAATATTTAATCAGCAGGGTATCGAGTTTTTCATCCTCATAGTCCTCGATCTTATCTGATTTGGCGCAATAGAGATGGTGGTGTTTGGTCAGTATGGCATCATAACGCCTCAGCTCATCATCGGTTTTGACTTTCATAATCAGGCCCCTGGCCACAAATGTTTCCAGGGCAGAATAGACTGTACCGGTGGCGATATTGGGATAACTGTTTTTGATATAAGTGATAATTTGTTCAACAGTCGGGTGATTGCCAAGTTCGTAAATTGCCTCGTATATCGCCAGACGTTGTGGTGTGACTTTTAAATGTACCGATCGCAATTTATCCCGGATGGCCAAGGTGTTCATGATTTCCTCTAAATAAGAATAATTACTATTTAAGAATAAAGATAATATAATAATAATTACAGATTATTGCAAGCGCATTATTGTTATTAAAGCGAGCCGGAGATGTCCAGGCTGCCTCAAATCAATTGCATTTGGATTCTAATACATCTAAATTTAAAAATTAGGCTAAGCGGTGTTAAACATTTCAATGTACGGGAAGTGCGGTGTGAATCCGCCGCTGCCCCGCAACTGTGAAGGCCGACGAAATTCTAAAGGTACCACTGCCCGGCGGCTGCCGGGTGGGAAGGTAAGAAGAGTAGGGTGAAGCCTGAGCCAGGAAACCGGTTGAAATGAATATTCAAAAATAACCTGCGCGGGTGGGTTGGCTGAAGTTATAGTGAAAAATACAATAAGATATCTATTTTATATTTTCCTGGTAATTATCCTGGTCACATCCTGTAATAATAATACTAAGCAGTACGGCCAGGAAAGACGGATCATTTCTTTATCTCCGCATATTACAGAAATCATTTACGCTCTGGGTGCAGAGCATGATTTGGTGGCAGTTACCACTTTTTGTAAATACCCGGTTCAGGCACAACAGAAAGCGAAGATCGGCGGTCTGTTTGATCCGAATATTGAAAAACTGGTCAGTTTGAAACCCACATTACTGCTTGGCACTCCCGCTCATAAAAAACTTGATCATGATCTGCGGCAGTTTAATTTGCCTGTCGTGATGCTGCCGAATGAAACCGTAGTGGATATTTTCCATACAATCGACACCCTGGGGCAAATTCTGGGGTATGAAACTGAGGCACAAAATTTAATCGGACGTATTGACCAGTATATACTTTTACTCGGCAGCAAGAAACGGCAACACCAACCGCTGGCGGCTATGCTGGTTATCGGGAAAGAAACCGGCTCCCTGCAGAACCTGATGGTGGCGGGTCGTGAAACCTTTCTGAATGAATTGTGGACTATGGCCGGCGGAATCAATGTCTTTGCCGATCTGCCGGTCCATTATTCCACGGTTAATCTGGAATCTATTATTCAACGAAATCCGCAGGCGATTATTCAGTTCGACCCGAATCGTCCCGGGGGAATATATACCTGCAACGATGAACCGGAATGGCAGTATTTAAAAGAGGTTGATGCAGTGAAAAAAGGGAACATATATACCATCGGCGGAGATTATGTCTTTATTCCGGGACCCAGATTTTACTTATTAGCGCTGGACTTCAATAAGCTCATCGAGCAGGTGACAAAATAGTATGCTGGAACTGAAGAATATCAAATTTAATTATGGCTCCAGAAGGATACTGGATGGGTTAAATTTTTTTGTATCCACTGACGAATTTGTGGCGATTATCGGTCCTAATGGCGCCGGAAAATCAACGCTGCTGAAAATCATCGATGGTCTGGTGGAGCCGCAGGGTGAAGTCGTTCTGCAGGATAAAATTCTGGCTGAATACACCCGTAAACAGTTAGCCCGGCAGGTTGCCTATCTCCCCCAGGACACGGAATTTTCATTTGCTTATACGGTTGATGAGGTGGTGCGCATGGGCCGCTATCCGCATGTAAAGGGTATTGGCTATTACAGTCCTGCCGACGAACAGGTCATTGACCGTGTTTTAACATTGATGGAAGTACAGGATTTCCGTGAACGTTATTTTAATGAATTAAGCGGTGGTGAAAAACAACGGGTTCTGATCGCCAGTGCGCTGGCCCAGGAACCAAAAATACTGTTGCTGGACGAACCGACAACAGCGCTGGATTTGCACCATCAGATTGCCATTTACCAGATTCTGCAAGAACAGCAAAAAACGAAGAACCTTACGGTTATTATCGTTACCCATGACATCAACCTGGCCGCCCAGTATTGTAACCGCATGGTACTGTTGTACCAGGGGCGAATCATAAGTGATGGCAAACCGGACGAGGTGTTGAAGTTTAAAGTACTGCAAAATACTTTCGGTGTAAAAGTGTATATTGATATCAATCCGATTACCAACAGTCTCTATATTTTACCCTACGCCTGACCTATGCAGAACAATTTATCCTGGCGACTGATTTTTGTCTCATTGATTGCGTTGACGGTGTTTACATTGGTTCTGGCACCTTTGCTCGGCAGCCTGGCCATTCCGCTGCCAGCTTTGTTTCATTCCTCTCTGGAACAGGATATCTTCTTAAATCTTCGCTTGCCGCGGGTACTGTTCGCTTTTCTGGTAGGATTCTCGTTAACCCTGGTGGGTGCTGTTTTTCAGGCTCTGCTGCGAAACGACCTGGCTACACCTTATACGCTGGGGGTCTCCTCCGGTGGAGCCCTGGGAGCCGTGCTGGCAATTAAATCAGGATTGGAGATAACCTATCTGGGTATGAGCAGTACGGTACTGTTTTCCATGCTGGGCAGCCTGGGTACGGTTTTTATTATTTATTTGATAGCGCGGGGCCAACGGGGTATGTCTGCTGTTACCCTGGTATTAACCGGGGTAACTATCAGCCTGCTCTTTTCCTCGCTGATTTTATTCATACACTACCTGGCCGATTTCACCGAAACTTACCGCATGATCCACTGGCTGATGGGCGGATTACAGACGACCGGCTGGATTTATAATGGAATTCTGGTTATTCCGGTATTTCTGGCCTTCATATATTTCTTGAACCAGTCGCGGGCTTTGAACATCCTCACGGCCGGGCGGGAAATGGCCTTAAGTAAAGGGGTCGATCTTTACCGGCTGCAGAAACGGTCTTTTTTTGGAACAGCTTTATTGGTAGGGATGGTTGTGGCCCTGGCCGGACCGATCGGATTTGTGGGTTTGATTATCCCGCATCTGGTCAGGCTGCTGGTCGGTCCCGATCATCATAGACTTTTATTTTCTGCACCGCTGGTGGGCGGAATTTTTCTGGTCTGGTGCGATACCCTGGCCCGCACGATAATTACTCCGGCTGAGTTACCAGTGGGCATCGTTACGGCTCTGCTGGGCGGACCATTTTTTATCTGGCTGTTAATCCGTCATAAAAAGAAGACGGTGTAAGAGAGCGATCAGTTTGGCAGGTATTTTCATAATTCTTCTGGGGATTGAAAATAAAAATTCTGACGGTGTTCCCAGCCACATCAGGAAGTTTATAAAGCGAACCTTTCTCAAAAGTTTTCCGGGCTCAATTCTGTTGTTCAGGTGATAATACTTTGATTCATCTGCAGGAAATTTTGCCAGCGAATTAAGTTTATCCCAGTTTATATCTGCCGGATTGATGATACTGTTTTGTACAGCATAGTCCCACAATTGCGTGCCGGGCAGGGGAGTGGCTAATGATAATCCGCAACTGTTGTGTGGATGATTACGCTTGATCCATTTTATCAATTGCCAGGTTTGTTGCAGATCAGTCGTTGATTCAGTAGGTGAACCGGCTATAAATGAAGCGTAGACGGTGATACCGGCCTGGTTCAATAGCTGGATTGTAGATTTAGTGATCTCATTTGAAGTTGCTCCGCTTTTAAGATATTGCGCTACTGCATCGGAACCGGACTCGATACCAAACTCTAATTTGACCACTCCTAACTTTTTGAGCAGGGTAAGCCATTCATTGTCGATCTGCCGGGTTCTTCCGGCAGCATAGTATACTATCTTATTCAATAGATTTTTTTTGCCAAGCTGATCAATTAAAGCCGCAATACGGTTTTTATTACTCACGAACAGATCATCTTCAAAATGAATAGCCTTGATGCCGTAGCGTGAAACGATAAAGTTTATTTCCTCGGCTATATATTCCGGCGAATGCAGGCGAAATTTATCCCACATTATGGAAGGCTGGCAAAATTTGCATTTATAAGGACAACCACGCGAGGTGGTGACTTGCATGCTGCGCAAACCGGATTTATTGAATCTTCTGTAACTGTCCAGTGTAATGATCGATTCGATATCTGCCACACTGTCCCGGTCTGGAAATGGGATATTATCTAACGGTTCGATAAGTCCTAATTTGGGCACAGTTGTCAATTTGCCATTTTCCCAGAACTGAGCACCGGGCCAGCTTGTTTTGTTCTTAACAGAATCTGACAGCAGTGCCTGTACAAATATTAAAAAGGCTTCTTCCCCTTCACCCAGTATGGCATAGTCAAATTCTGCCGGCATGGACCAGGGCGCCATGGAGATATGCTGTCCGCCTAGTACCAGCGGTACATTTTTTACGGTTTTCTTGATTTCACTGGCCATTTTCCGGACCATGTTAAAATTATGAGTCAGGGCAGAAAAACCAATCAGATCCGGATTGAAATTAAATAATTGCTCCAGGTTTAAAATAGATAAAGACATAATTCTGATTTCAACTTTAGCAGCCAGAGCACGTTTCAGATAGGCGCTGAGATAACACAAACCGGTGGGTATGTACTGCGGACGGCCTGCCAGCAAAGGATCAACCAGGGCAATTTTAAATATTTTATCCACCGCATTATTTATGTAAATAGATTGAGGATGTCATTTTTAGTCAGGGATTTGAAGAATCCGCCTTCGGTAGTAATGATCTGTTTGACCAGTTCCTTCTTATGCTGCTGTAAAGCCAAAATTTTTTCTTCTACCGAATCCTTGGCGATTAACTTATAGGTAAAAACCTTTTTCGTTTGACCGATGCGGTGGGCCCGGTCGCTGGCCTGCATCTCCACTGCCGGATTCCACCAGGGATCGTAATGGATAACATAATCGGCCGCGGTTAAATTCAAACCAAAGCCACCGGCTTTCAGGCTGATCAGAAAAATCCGCACATCATTTTCATCCTGGAACTTGTCTACCACCGCGGCCCGGTCCCTGGTTGATCCGTCCAGGTAGGCATAATCAATGGCCTGTTCTTCAAGATATTCGCGGATGATGGTCAGCATGCGTACAAACTGTGAAAAAACCAGCACCTTATGATTTTCCGATATGATTTCGTCGATCATCAACTTCAGTGCTTCAAACTTTCCGGCCTCGTCCTGAAATGTTGCATCGACCAGCTGGGGATGGCAGGATACCTGGCGCAGTTTGGTCAATCCTTCCAGTATACGCATCTTGGTTTTATCCAGGCCTTTGGATTCAATTTCGGAAATGATCGTATTGCGAAAAGTATCGCGGACCTGATCATATATTTTCTGTTGTGCTTCACTCATTGGTGAAAAGATTATGTTTTCCACTTTGGGCGGTAGTTCCTTTACCACCTCTTCCTTGGTGCGCCTGAGGATAAAGGGAAAAATCAGTCGTTTCAGTGTGGCGGCCACGTCATTGTTTTGTTCCTTTTCGATCGGCCGCATAAAGTTATCCTTAAAGAAATTCTGGTTTCCCAGCAGGCCGGGACTGAGAAAAGAAAATTGCGACCATAATTCCATGGTATTGTTTTCGATCGGAGTTCCGGTCAGCGCCAGACGGTTTTTAGCCAGTAAATTCCGCGCAGCCTGGGCTGTATCGGACTGTGGATTCTTGATGTTCTGGGATTCATCCAGTACTACATAATGAAAATCGATTTCCGACAGGAAAGATATATCCCGGCGCAAATGTCCGTAAGTAGTAAGGATCAATGGTTTTTTACGCAGTCGTCTTACATCACGGGTGCGTTTGGTGCCGTAATGCAGGATATAATCGATGCCCGGAGTAAATTTTTCAATTTCCCGCTGCCAGTTGAACAGCACGGAAGTAGGGGCCACGATCAGAATCGGAATTTTATTTTTATTAATTTCATTTTGAACCAGAGCCAGAGCCTGCACCGTTTTTCCGAGACCCATATCATCAGCCAGCACTCCGCCAAAAGCGAATTCCTTCAGGAAATTTAACCAGTTGAAACCTGCGCGCTGGTAATCGCGCAACTCACCCTTCAGATTCTTAGGCAAGTTGTAGCTCTTTATTTTGCTGAAGTCATCCAGTTTTTTCAGTTTGCTTTGACTGACTTCGTCGTATTGTTTGTGCTCGGATTCGGTCAGCAGGCGGTCGACAAAGGAAAGATGATGATCGCGCAAGCGGATTGATTTTTCATTGGTCTGGCCGAATTCAATCAGGTACTGAAATTTCTGGATCAGTCTTTCCGGAAGTCGGGCAATGCTGCCGTCACGCAGCCGGACATATCTTTTCTGTTTTTGCAGGGCTTTCTTAAGTTCGGCCAGTGTCAGACTGACTCCATCAAAATCGATTTCCAGATGTAAATCGAACCAATCGGTTTCGGAAGAAAACGAGGTACTGATAGTCGGTTTGTGTCGTCGAACCCGGAAGCGCACTAAACTCTCTTCACCCATCACCTCGAACCCCGCCTGCACCAGTTTGGGTAAACCGTCAAATAACCAGTCCAGGGCCGCTTCGTAATTCGCATAAAATAATCCCGGGGTATCCTCGATGATACTGCTGGCGACGACCTCGTCGCGAATTTTCTCCTCTACTTCGCGCCGCCGGCGGATACGTATGATATGATTGGTTTTCTTGTCGTAATGCAGGAATTGCTCGTTGTTCTGATTAAACGAAACTTCCACATTATTATACAGAATAGATAAAGATACAACCAGCTGTTCATCCATCTCTTCCAGATAAATCCGTTTTCCGGACACCTGGGTTAATTCCTGAACAGCGATCCCTTCCGGGAACTCCAGATAGGGAAAGATAGGCAGTTTGGCCAGGAAATCGGAGATAAACAGTTGATATTCATCTTTGGAAAAAGAAATCTTCATTTCTTCTTCACTGAATGATTTAACATATGAATAATCAAAGGGGAAATTTGCCGTATGCAGTTCACCATCCTTATAAAACCAGATGGGGCGGGTGGTCAGAATTTTAATCTGCCGATCCAGTCTGATCTGGTCCTGGTCACGTAAAAAATAGGGATGAAAAGAATAGTGGGAATTATTTTCTTCCAGGCGGAATACCAGCCGCCATGATTTTTTCCCGTAACGGATCCGTTGTCCGATCGAGCCGTCTTCGTTTTTGAGATGGATCTCACTGTTGCGTAACAGATTAAATATTTCGCCGGCATCCAGGCCAAAATTAAGATACGATGCTTCCAGGCGTCCCCGGTAGTATGTATTGGATTGTAATGATTGTAAGCGTTCCAGGTAGGAGATCACGATCAGATCACTGGAAGTATTAAATACATTTTGTTTGGATAGTTCGCTGTAAGAAGGTTCCTGCAGCCGGCCGTAGGTCCCGTCTTTTTTCATGTACACTTTGATCGGTTTCAGATTCCAGTAATTTTCCAGAACATGGATGACATAGATCAATTTCCAGCGTACTTCCTGGGAAAACTCGGAATTCACCCGCTGGATGGCTATCTGTTTCTCGAAATATTCGCGCCAGTTTGAATCTGAAATCAACTCGCTGTCCCGCACATGATCTTCAATAACAGCCAGAGCCACGGCTACGGCATGCTTGCAGATATATTTATGCGGACAGGTACAGACCGATTCAAACAGACGGGTGTCGGCAGTCAGACGTACAATATACAGGTTGGTACCCTGCACCGAAGCGATTACCGAAGAATGATCGCGATTGGTGATTTTAACCCGGCCCTGTTTATAATAATCGAGGCCCTGCTTGAAAATGATTTCGGGAATCCTTTCGCGCAGTTCCTTGATATTGATGGCAATCAATAAAATTCCCCACAATCACATAAACACAGTATCAAACATTAAATATAGTAATATTTAATTACGGGCACAAATCTAATTTCCGTATCTTTTAAGTTTTTAAGCAGAAAATGTACTTTAACTGATTGGACGAGCAGATTGCTAAAAATATTCCGGTCTGTCGCCTAAAAGGACAGGGTGGTTGCATCAAGTAACGATAACTTCTATATTCTGTTAATCATTATTGACCCGGATTATGGATAAAAAATCTCTGCTTAAAAACTTTACAGTGGGTTTCATCCCCTTGCTGGTATTTATTCTGGCCGACGAATTTTTCGGTACCAGGATTGGTTTAATTACTGCCGTGGTGACCGGTCTGATCGAATTTTTATACTATTATATCCGCTTTCGTCAGGTAGAAGGATTCGTTTTGTTTGATGTGGGTCTGATTATCCTCATGGGCGGAATCTCGATTCTGCTCGATAATGATATTTTCTTTAAACTAAAACCGGCGCTGATTGAACTAATTCTGGTCATAATGCTGGGAGTACATGGTTTCTCCAACACTCCTGTGCTGTTGATGGTGAGTAAAAGATACATGAAGGATCTGACCGTCAACGACCTGCAGTTGAAGATGATGCGGCAGTTATCCCGGTTGCTGTTTATAATATTGTTGCTGCATACAGGATTAATTGTTTATTCTGCCTATTTCATGAGTAAGGAAGCATGGGGATTCATCTCCGGCGGACTGTTTTATATCGTTTTTGGCCTGATCCTGGCCGGCCAATTTATCTATACCCGTTTTTTTAAAGGCGGTTCAGGTGGTTTTATTGTCAGGGCAGGGGAAGAATGGTTCGATCTGGTCACACCGGAAGGAAAAGTGATCGGTAAAGCACCGCGCAGCGCAGTGCATGGCAACCCAAATTTACTGCATCCGGTGGTACATTTACATGTCTTCGACCATAATGGGCAGTTATTCCTGCAAAAACGATCCAGGAACAAAGATGTTCAACCAGGCAAATGGGACACCGCGGTGGGTGGCCATATACATGCCGGTGAAGATCTGAATACGGCTCTGCAGCGGGAGGCAGCCGAAGAATTGGGTATATCCAAAGGTAATTTTCAGACTTTGTACAGATATATAATGCGCAATAACTTTGAGAGTGAACTGGTGTATACCTTCCGCCTGGTCAATAACGGTCCATTTAAAATTAACCGGGAAGAAATCGAGGTTGGACGGTTCTGGAAAATCCAGGAGATAGAAGCAAATCTGGGCCGGCAGGTGTTTACACCAAATTTTGAACAGGAATTCGCGTTGTTGAAAAAATATTATTGGCGACGAAAATAAAGAAAGTAGCCGCAGACATAAGTCGGCAACCGTGAAGGCGCAGATCCTTGATCTGCGGGTACCGGGTTGAATTTTATTTCGATATTAAAAGTACCGTAGACCTGGGTTGGGCGTGATATTCCGCAGGTTTATCCAGCCTTTTTTCATGTCCTGCCTTATAAAAATCATCAGGATATTTGACAGCAGTGTCGGCTACCCGGTACCAGCGGTCGTTTGTTCCGGTTGGCGGCAGTTGAAAAGTCTGTGCTTTGATACCGGCATTTGATATGATATAAATATGGCCTTTATCTTCATGGTAAGGAGTCAGCTGAAAAGCAAGACAGCGCGAGCTTTTGCCCCAATCCGGTTTGTTCAATTCAAGACCATGCCAGGAAATATCACATCCCCCATCCGGATCAGCACTAAAAAAAGTGCGGCGGCGCAAAGCAGGATGATTCTTGCGGAAAAGTATGGCATTTTTGAAAAAATGAAACAGATCCTTATTCTCTTCCAGTAACTCCCAGTTGAGCCAGCTGATTTCATTGTCCTGGCAGTAAGCGTTGTTATTTCCTTTTTGCGTTCGCCCCATTTCATCACCGGCCAGCAACATGGGGACGCCCTGAGCAAGTAATAACAATAACGACATGTTTTTTATCTGCTGTTTGCGCAGTGCAGTAATACGGGGATGACTGGATGGTCCTTCTTTACCGCAATTCCAACTGAAATTTTGATCACTGCCATCGCGGTTGTTTTCACCATTTTCAATGTTGTATTTATGGTTATAAGAGACCAGATCAAAAAGGGTGAAGCCATCATGACAGGTGATGAAATTAATGCTGTGGTAAGGAGCCCGGCCGCTCTGCTGATACAGGTCTGAACTGCCGGCTAAACGTGTGGCTAATACACCGGCCAGCCCCCTTTCACCGCGGACATAACGCCGAATGTCATCACGGAATTTGCTGTTCCACTCGGCCCAGCGCTGCCAGGCCGGAAAAGAACCAACCTGAAACAGTCCGGCGGCATCCCATGCTTCGGCAATAATTTTGGTGTTAGCCAGTACCGGATCGGCAGCAATATGCTCCAGCAAAGGAGGATTGGCTAATAACGTACCATCCTGACCCCGTCCCAGAATTGCGGCCAGGTCAAATCGAAAACCGTCCACATGCATCTCCACTACCCAGTAGCGCAAACAATCAAGAATTAAGTCGCGGACCACCGGGTGGTTGCAATTCAGAGTATTTCCGCAGCCGGAAAAATTATGATATTGACCTGTTTCCTTGTCAATCATATAATAAATGGAGTTATCCAAACCGCGAAAAGAAAAAGTGGTCCCCTGGGCTCCCCCCTCAGCAGTATGATTAAAGACAATATCCAGAATTACCTCGATCCCGGCCTGATGCAATGCTTTGACCATATCTTTGAATTCACTGATCTGATGGCCCTGTTTATCGTCGACTGCATAGGAAGACTTCGGGGCAAAAAATGCAATGGAATCGTACCCCCAGAATTGCAGCAGTGGTTTAGCGGTGAGAGGATTTACCTTATCGTTGTGAGTTTCATCAAATTCATTAATCGGCAGAAGTTCAACTGCGGTAATACCCAGTTCCTGCAGATAGGGTATTTTTTCAATCAGGCCCTGAAAAGTCCCCGGCTGCCTGACCTCAGCCGTGGGATGCCGGGTAAATCCACGTACATGCAATTCATAAATAATCGAGTCGGCCAGAGGAATATTCAGGGGCTGGTCATCTTCCCAGTCATAATTATCCCGGGCGATTAAAGAATGACGGTGAGTTTGCCTGTGCCGAGCGGAGAGTATTTGTTCCCCCCATTTGTGGCTGCCGGAAAGGGCTTTAGTGTAAGGATCGATTAAAATAAGATCGGAATCATATCGGTGCAGGTGGGGTGGACCATTAGGTTCACGGTTGACACGATAACCGTATTCAATACCGGGATCTAATCCGGAAATATGGACATGCCAGACATCACCTGTTTTATTGAATCGCGGATCCAGAGGAATTTCCAGCAGGGGATTTTTTGCCTGAGCCGTGAAGATTACCAACGTAACCTGGGTGGCATTCTTGGAGAATACTGCAAAGTTGATCCCTGCGCGGGTTATGCTGGGTCCAAAGGGTAATGGCAATCCGCGGGATATTTTGAATGATGGCTGAATTACTTCGAGAAGTTGTTCGCGTTTGTCCCGGGCCATAGAATCGTTATAACAGTGTCCCTGTTTCTATTGTGTGACGACAGATCAGACTCAATCTTATTTTGTTTTAATATAGGAAATACGAATATAATCTTCACACTATTTTTGTCACGGTTTCAAAATTAGTCAAATCAAATATCGAATTACCGGCCAAGCAATATTTAAAGCATCACTTGCAATATTGTACATATTCGCTTAAATTCTGTCTGAATTTTATACATCGTTGTTCTAACTGTCCAAAATTTCATCAATTTTTTGCAATATGAACAAAAATCTGAGACCAATTTATCGTTTTGCACCAAGTCCGACAGGATTCTTACATGTAGGTGGAGCAAGAACTGCCATCTTTAACTGGTTGCTGGCCAAAAAAGAAGGGGGAAAATTTTTACTAAGAGTAGAAGACACGGACAGCCAGCGATCAACTTTGGAATATGTGCAGCAGATTATTTCAAGTTTACAGTGGTTAGGTATTTCCTGGGATGGCCCGCCTCTATTCCAAAGTACCCGTCTTAAGGGTCATCATCAGGCCGCTATGAAGCTGATTAAAATGGGTAAAGCATATTATTGCTTCTGTTCAAAAGAGAAAACAGAAGAAGGCACTGATAAACCAGAACAGAAAACGTATCTCTATGATGGTCGCTGCCGGAATTTGAGCCGGGACGAAGTCCGCCAGAATTTTAACCGGCAACTCCCGGCAGTCGTCAGAATAAAGTTGCCAACGGGAATAACAAGATTTACCGACGGGGTACATGGAGAAATCACCATAAAGAATACAGAATTAGATGATTTTGTACTTTTGCGTTCAGATGGAACTCCAGTTTATCAACTTGCTGTAGTGGTGGACGACCACGACATGGGTGTGACGCATGTTTTGCGGGGTGATGATCATCTCTCTAATACTCCCAAGCAGATACATATTTACCGGGCGCTGAACTGGAAAGTACCACAATTCAGCCACTTGCCATTGATACTGGGTTCCGACAGACAGCGGCTTTCCAAGCGACATGGTGCAACCTCGGTCGAAGAATTTCAAGAAAGAGGCATTCTGCCGGAGGCCCTATTCAATTACTTATGTCTGCTGGGCTGGTCGCCGGGTGACGACACGGAGATTATGTCCAGAGAGGAAATCCTGCGGCGGTTTTCTCTTGATCGGATTAATAAAGCAAATACGGTTTTCGATCAGCAAAAATTGATCTGGATGAATGCTAAATACCTGTCCAGTCTGTCCGCTTTGGAAATACTTGCTAAGATAAACAACCGCTTAAGTTCTGTTGAAAAAGGGGAGATCGAGGATAACAAGGATTCATTTTTGTTATTACTTGGTCTGTTAAAACCAAGATCCCGTACTCTGCTCGATTTCCTGGAGGGAAGCCGTTTTTATTTTTCGGATCCTGATGACTATGAGCAGGCTGCCGTACAGAAATATTTTACCGTGGCCGGAGCTGCAGATCTTTTAATTCAACTGTCCGATGTTCTTAACGGGTCAGTATCATTCCGGGCAGAGCAGCTGGAAAAAAACATACGCCAGTTTGCAGAAAAACAGAATATGAGTGCCGGCCAGGTAATTCATCCTTTGCGTCTGGCTTTAATTGGTCACTCCAGCAGTCCGGGAATATTTGAAGTTATAGAGGTCCTGGGACGCAGGAAGGTAATACATCGAATCGCTAAGGCGGTGGATTACATCAAGGGACAAAGGGACAAGGGCACAGAGTTACAAAGTAGGGGCAGGTCGTGACCTGCCCGCTGAGTTCCTAAGTCCCTGAGTACCTTAGAAAAACGAAAGGGATTTCCCCTCTGGAGAGGGGTGCCCCGACCGGTCGGGGCGGGGTGTGTGGCGAAAGGGTAAATGAAAAGAGTATAAAATATGAACGAGGTATTGTAACTTGAAAACAAAAATTTTAATCGTTGATGATGACGTGGACGCTCTGGCCTTGATGGAAGAGTTGTTTGAGAATAAGGGTTATAAACCGGTTACTGCCACCAATGGTCTGGAAGCTCTGAAGCAGATCCAGGAAGATGAACCGGACATGGTAATCACCGATATCCGTATGCCGGAAATGGATGGTACGCAACTGCTGGCCGAGTTGAGCAAACGCTATCCCCATATCCCGGTCATCATGGTTACGGCGCATGGTACCATTGAAGCGGCCGTGGAAGCGATTAAAATGGGGGCCAAAGACTATATTCTGAAACCGTTGCGGCTTGATGAGATCCTGGCCAAAGTGGAAACCATAGCCCAGTTACGCAGCCTGGTTAAGGAGAATGAATATTTGCGCAGCCGGCTGGCCACCCAGTTCAGTATTAAAAATATCATTGGTAAAAGCGTCAAGATTATGGAATTATTCAAACTGATCCAGGATGTAGCACCGACCAATACTACCGTCCTGATCCAGGGCGAAAACGGTACCGGTAAAGAACTAATTGCCAATGCCATTCATTTTAACAGTCCGAATGTGAATAAACCGTTCATCAAATTAAATTGCGGCGTTTTAGCCGAGACCCTGCTGGAATCTGAATTATTCGGTCATGTGAAAGGCGCCTTTACCGGAGCGATCAAGGATAAGATCGGCCGGTTTGAACTGGCCAACGGCGGCACACTGTTCCTGGACGAGATCGGCGAGATCTCGCCCAATATGCAGGTAAAATTGCTGCGGGTTCTGCAGGAAGGCGAATTTGAACGGGTAGGGGGTACGGAAACCATCAAGGTTGACGTACGCATCATCGCCGCCACCAATGTGAATCTGGAAGAGCGGATCCGTGATGGTAAGTTCCGCCAGGATCTTTTTTATCGTCTGAATGTGATACCCATTACCGTTCCGCCCCTGCGTGAGCGGCAAGGTGATATCGAGTTATTGACCGATCATTTCATAGAAAAATTTGAAAAAATACATAAGAAGAAAATCAATAAAGTGGAAGAAGGTGTACTGACGGCCCTGGAAGGGTATGACTGGCCGGGCAACATCCGCGAACTGGAAAATTACCTGGAAAGGTCTATCGTACTGAATAAAAACGGTATCATCAGCCAGGCTGATTTTCCTGATACCATCGCCCGTTCCCGGGTGCCGGGCATCGAGTATGATACCAGTAATGGATTAATGCCGGTAGTGGAGGAATTCGAAAGGAAATTGATTCTTGCGGAACTGGAAAAAAACCGCGGCAATAAGGTCAAGACAGCCCAGTATCTGAAAATGCACCGCAGTACGTTTATGTCCAAGCTGAAAAAATATAATATAAATTAATATCTGATTGTATAATTAATATAAAGTTTTTATTAAGCAAAGGAATTCAATCTAAATTAAACAGACCTGAATGCGCACAGATATTATTCTGAGTATACTGACATCATTATTGGGATTAATTTCATTAGTATTTTGTAAAAAAATAGTAAACTTAATAGGACCTTATAAAGGTAATAAAAGAGAATTTACAATTGAAGAGAGAATTTCACATTTGCAGATTTTTGGATTACTTTATACGATAATGGGGATATTCTTTTTACTTTCCACTTTATTCAAAAAATGATCATATTTTATAAATGATTATCAAATAGTTGAAACGAGAATTTAGATGAACAAAGGCCATTTTTTTCTCATAATCCTGTTCACGTATTCCTGCCGAAAAAGTACTACTTCTTATCTTTTTTAAAAGCCGCCGGTACGCGCAACATTTATGTTACGCTTAGACTTGATAATTCATGATGCAAAAATGGCGTTATAGATTATGATGCCATGCCGCGGTTTCCGGCTTGAGCGAAAATCTGTTTAAGCGCAGGTCCAAGACCTGCGGGTACGGGATTTATCTGATATTCTTATATACGCACCATAAATGGTGCGGCTACGATTGTGGTGTTTGTACTTTAATCAAATCTTATATAAGGTTGAATCTTTGTATGGATATTCTCTCCAGTTACTGACCAATTTTTTTCTAACAGGATTATTTAAAATATAATTCATCTGTCTAATCAACTCGCGTTTATCTCTTAAAATTTGATCATAGTAGTTTTTATGCCATCTGATATCAGGGAAATTTTTCGACAACCAGTACCCTGATTTTTGTTTAAATCGATTCATTATATACAATAGATTGCAATCTTTGCTGTCCCCTTTAAGCAGTATATGACAATGATCCGGCATAAATAAATATATTAAAACCATACAATTGTGTGATTTTGCTTCAGTAAATAATAAATCTTTGAAACTATCATAAATGAATTTATTAACAGAATCTTTAATTTTGCCTTTCAGACAAAGAGTAAATGCGACAATGACATTGCCTGTATAAAAATGAACTGGTAATCTGTGTTTCTTTTCAATTATTTTTTTCATTATCAGTATTCCTGAACAAACATCAAGAAGCAAATACTGTAGCTGATCCTCATATAGATATACATGATTTTATTATTTTATTGTGGTAGGCGCAGGACTTCGTCCTGCGATATGACTTCCATGATTTCTGATCGGAAGTGCTTAATGGGCAATGGGACAGGTACGCGCAGCCTTAAGGCTGCGACTTGACGGTGCGGCTACCCGCTGGTTAATTATCAAACTAATTTCATCCTATCCTTAAGTGCTTTGCAAAAGAACCGATTATACATATGATCTTTGAATTGAAGAGGAAGTTCAGACTTAGTCGGTCAAAAATTTTGAAAGGTGTTTTGTGGCAGTCAGTTTGAATAAATCCGAAATGGAAGTAGAGAAAAATATGGTTAATAGATTGCTGCTGGAATACGATGTTCTGATCGAAGAACTACGTACTCGTCTCAATGTATTAAGCACTTCCTTGTTTCTATTGCATGAATCTTCCAAAGATCACGATCCCAAGATGAAACGCTATCTGGATAATATCAATCGCGAGATGGAAAAAATCAGGCAACTGATCTCTAAATATCCCAAAAGTCCCAAGTAAGTATTTATTCATAAATAAGACTAAAAATTCACCATACACTTTAAAAGCGGAAATTTGTGCCGAATATAGTCTATAATTATAAGAGGTATATACAGTTATTTTCTGTCATAAATAGTTACAGCATACAGGCAACAGGTTTTTTCATGACTGGCAATGCAGCAAAAATACTCGTTATTGAGGATGAAGATCAGGTCCGCGAATCTTACATCGACATGTTTAAGTATTTTGGCTATGAAGTAGAAGCAGCGCCCAATGGCCGCGAAGGGCTTTCCAAAATAGTTAAACAGGATTTCGATATCGTGGTTACCGATTTGTACATGCCCGAAATGAATGGCCTGGAAGTATTGAATTATATTAAAAAAAGCAAACCCTACACGGAAGTAATCGTCATTACCGGTTTTGCCACACTGGATAATGCCATCCAGGCGATGAAGGTAGGCGCGTATGATTATTTTACCAAACCGGTGGATGTCGAACATGTGCGCATCGTACTGTCCAAATGCGTCCAGCAACAACGGGCTAAACGCGAAAATGAAGAGTTGAAATCTCTTAATGAACGGCTCAAAGAATTAAACGAAATGAAGGACAAGTTTATTACGATCACCAACCATGAACTCCGTACCCCGCTGACAGTCCTGAAAGGATACCTGGAATTAATCGATTATTACCTGCAGGATTCAAAGAATGCCGATCTGAATGACGCTTTTTCGGTGGTCGCTGAAACCATGAAAGAATTGGTCTGTATTATTGAAGATATGCATGATGTTTCCAATTTTAATCACGGTAAGAAGAAGTTGAATATAACCGAACTGGACATTAAACAGTTGCTGCTGATTATATATAAAGAAATGAAAGTCCTGTTTGAAAACCGCAACATCGATCTGGACATCCGTCTGGATGACCCGGATGTGATCGTGCAGGGTGATTATGACCGGATTAAACGCAGTATTCGTGAACTGCTGCAGAATGCACTGAAATTCACACCCAAGGGCGGCAAGGTTACCCTGCAATATTCGGTGAATGAAAAAAATAAAAAAACCTCGATTAAAGTTAGTGATACCGGTATCGGTATCCCGCCGGATAAGCAAAGTCTGGTGTTTGAACCATTCTATGAAATTCAGGATCCGATGAATCATATGACTTCTAAAACTGAATTTCTGGGTGGTGGCATCGGACTGGGATTAACCCTGGCTAAAGATGTTTTTGAGTCCCATCAGGGTACTCTCTTATTGGAGAGTGAAGTAGGGAAGGGCAGTACTTTTACAGCAGTGATACCTTACCTGAAACTTACCGACGTAAGCGGCAATTAAAATCCCTGCGGCTCCGCTGCTACTAAATTAATATCTGGTCAATTCCTTGAATTTTTTGATCCGTTCCTGCAATTCGCTGCGGGTCAGATGTTGAAGCCTGCTGAAGGAAAAATCTTCCACGTTAAAAGAAGTGACCGCACTGCCGAAAATAACCGCCTTGCGCAGGGTATTTTCATCGGACTTTCCCGTTTTGGCCAGATAACCTAAGAATCCGCCGGCAAACGAATCTCCCGCACCGGTGGGATCGATCAGTTTGTCTACCGGAAAGGCGGGAGCTGAAAAATACAGATCAGGACCGAACAGGACGGCGCCATGTTCTCCTTTTTTTATGATCAGATATCGCGGACCCATTTTCAGGATTTGCCTGCCGGCAGTTAACAGGTTATTCTGCAGGGTCAATTGTTGTGCTTCTTCATCGTTGAGAATCAAGATATCTGTCTTTTTAATAACCTGCCGCAGGAGTTCGGGTTTTCCGCTGATCCAGAAGTTCATTGTATCCAATACGACCAGGCGGGGCTTTTTAACCTGCCGCAGGACTTCTAATTGTAATTGTGGATCGATATTGGCCAGAAAGATATATTCACTTTGACGGTAGCGGTCGGGTATCACCGGTTTAAAATTTTCGAAGACATTGAGTCGAGTATATAAGGTGTCACGTTTGCTGTAATTCTGATAATAGCGGCCGCCCCAGCGAAAAGTTTTTCCAGCAACAACCTGGATGCCGTCAATATTTATTTTTCTTTGATTGACAAAATTGATCCGGGCAAAGTCGAAATCCTGTCCTACTACGGCCACCACATTCACCGGTGCAAACAGGCTGGCCGCAATGCTGAAGTATAGTGCTGAACCGCCGCTGACATCCTGGACAACACCATGGGGTGTTTCCACGCTATCCAGAGCTGACTGAACCCACTACCAGGATTTCCATCCGCCTCTCCTTACATTCGGGTCGGGGCCTTAATGCCGAGTAACTTACAACCATTAGCCAGTACGGTTTGCGTGGCGGCACAGAGCGCCAGCCGGGCCTGGGTAATTGATTTTTCTTCGGTGATGACCCGCTGCTCGGTATAGAACTTATGAAACAGGGTAGCGGTTTCGATCAGATAGGTTACCAGGCGGTGCGGCTCAAAAGTCGAAGCGCTGTCGGCCAGCACCTCCGGAAAGACTGCCAGGTGTTTGATCAGTTCGATTTCTTCCTGTTTTTGCAATAGAGCGAGTTCAGCATTTTCCAGAAAAGTAATACCCTGCTCCTGGCCAAAACGGATAATACTGCAGATCCGGGCGTGCGCGTATTGCACATAGTAAACCGGATTTTCGTCTGATTGATTTTTAGCCAAGGTCAGATCAAAATTCAAATGACTGTTCATATGCCGCATCAGGAAAAAAAAGCGGGTAACATCTTCACCGACTTCATCCATCAATTCATCCAGGGTGACAAAATTGGCTTTACGGGTGGACATCTTGATTTTAGAACTGCCTTCCATCAGGGTTACAAATTGATGGATCAGCACCTGGACTTTACTTTTATCATAACCCAGCGCTTCAAGGCCCAGTAATACATCAGGGTAGGTGGCAATATGGTCGGCACCGAAAATATCAACGATCAATTCAAAACCGCGTCTGAATTTTTCACGGTGATAGGCGATGTCCGGCAGACGATAAGTAGGTTCACCGCTGCTCTTGACGATAACCCGGTCCTGATCCATACCCAGTTTGGTGGTCAGGAACCAGACCGCACCATCACGATCCGCCGCCAGCCCCTTTTCGCGAAGTATGGAAATTACTTCCTCTATTTTGCCCTGTTCGTAGAGCGAGTTTTCATTATAAAAAACATCCATGCTGATGCCCAGGCGGCCGATGGTTTTTTTAATGTCTGTAAATACAGCGTTTTCTGCCCTGGCCTTGAAGAAGGAGAGATCGCTTTCTTCACGCAGTGCATCGCCTTTTTCAGAAACAATCTGCCGGGCGATATCGATGATATAATCACCCTGGTAATAATCTTCCGGGAACTCTGCCGTATCACCCAGCAACTGCAGGTATCGCCGGCGTACCGAATCGCCCAGTATGCGCATCTGCCGGCCGGCGTTATTATAATAGTATTCCCGGGTGATCTGGTGTCCGGTCGCTTCCAGCAGCCGCGCAATTGTGTCACCCAGTACAGCCTGCCGGCCGTGACCGATGGTCAGGGGACCGGTAGGATTGGCACTGATGAATTCAACCTGGGTTTTTTTCCCCTGCCCGATATTTGCCTGGCCATACTCCTGCTGCAGATTTAAAATTTCGAGCAGTTGCTGATAAATAGAAGTATCGGAAATAAAAAAATTAACAAAACCCGGACCGGCGATTTCCACTTTTTTCAGGAACTGAGCCGGTTTATCGATAAACTGCACGATTTCCCGGGCGATATCGATGGGTTTTTTTTGCAACCGGGCCGCCAATTGCAAGGCTAAATTGGTGGTAAAATCGCCGAATGCTTTTTGCTTGGGTTTTTCTAATTGAGGTGTGCAGGAAGTGAAGTTATGTAGCTGTAAATACCGGGCTAGTTCACTTAGAATGTACTGTTCGGCGTTCATTTTCGTCATCCATTACAAATTCAAGTTTCGCATCACCCCACAAACGCTCCAAACCGTAAAATTCCCGGGTCTCGCTCTGGAAAATATGCACGATTACTTCCACATAATCCAGCAGCACCCAGCGCAGCGATTGAAAGCCCTCTTTATGGTAAATTTTTATTTTTTCATCTTTAAGTTTCTTGGTGATATGGTCGGCCAGAGCCTTGATCTGCGTATCCGAACTACCGCTCATGATTACAAAAAAGTCGGCGATATTGGATACTTTCCTTAAATCGATCACTACAATCTGCCGGCCTTTTTTCTCCAGACCCAGTCTGGCAATTTTATAAGCAAATTCTTTGGGGTTCAAATCCTTTCCTATCTGTTATTATTAGCCGCCGTCAGGGCTTTAAGCAGCATGTAATCACGACCCAGCACGACACTTATATCATACAGCGCATTAGGATCGGGTTTTGATTCTACTTTCTGAATAGAGATGCCCAGTGATTTGGCCACAGCCTGAGCCGATTCAATATCTCCGGTCCGGACGATTACCTTTGAGGCAGGAACATCCCAGCGTCGATTGCCGTTTTCGATATAATTTTCTGCATTGATAACATCGAAGCCTTGTTGCTGTAAATACGTCTGAAAAATTTTGGCTACCCCCTCTTTTCCGCAGCCATTCAATATTTCGACCTGTATCTTTTCCTGCACGGGCGGTTCCGGAGTTTCCTCTGCCCGCTTCGAGGTAAGGGCAGCAGCATCCGGTAAATCGGATGTTTTATTTACGCTTTCTTCCTTATTTACCTGCGCCGCCTGGGGGTAATAAAAGTTTTGATAGGCATAGTATGCTAGCAGGCCGACAACGCCTAGCAGTAAAAAATATATAAGATAGCGCAGCAGACTTTTCTTCTTGGACCTGACTGCCTGGGGATACTTTGAGGAATTGGTGTCTGACCTGAAAAATTGAGTGGAATGTCTTCTTCTTCTGCGCAACTCGATTTTATTTCACCTGATTAATTATTCAATATGAGATTGGTTTTACTTTATTAAAATTAGACCTGATTGCCTGTCACTGCCTAACAGCAGGTGCAACAGGTGCGGAGGTGAAATTACTCATATCATAAAACGGCGAACGCGCATACGGTTGATACATGAAGGGAGAAGAATCAAAACGTATCGAGAAAACGGTATTTTTTGTCGGTTCATATCTTAATTCAGCACCACCGAATAACTGGGTTTGATTCAGAGAATTTTTTGCAGCAAAAGAATTGTAAGGTGAATTCATAATCCCCAGATTGGTGGTCAGGAATAATTTATCGCTGAAGCGGTAATTCAACGTATTCATGTAGGTATTGACCATCATCCCCCCGCCGCCCAAGGCCATATAGGACATCGAAAAACTGTGCTGTATGGTAAAACGGGAGGGATCCAGGAATCCCAGCAGACCATTGGCATAAGCAGCCGCATTCAAAGTGTTGGAGATATTGGGTTTGCTGACGTCCTTTTTAAGTTGTCCCAATACGGCTATGGGCAGAATGATAAATAGCATAACCAATAATCTTAATTGCTTCATAGGTCCTCTCAATACTATTAATTACCAAAAAAATATAAACTTAACTTCTTAATGTCAACTCTTTTTTATTATACTGCGCTGCTTTAGAATAGTTTCCGCCTCTTTTAACTGTTGTATCGTATTAATACCGCGGGTTTCGTCAAAATTTGCAGCCAGTTGCGCTACTACTTTTTCTCCCTGCTGTACATAAAGTTTAACCACATCCGGCAGATAATACTCGCCCTGGGCATTTTTATTATTGATCTGTTTCAACGCGTCGACCAGTTCTTTCGGTCTGAACATATATATACCGACATTTATTTCTTTTACCTTCAATTCTTCCGCGCTGGCATCTTTTTGTTCAACGATTTTTACCACGCGGCCGGTGGAATCACGGATAACCCGGCCATAACCGCTGGGATCATCCAGTTCCGAGGTAAGCAGAGTAGTGATTGCCCGGGCCTGTTGATGTGCGCAGACCAGCTCACGGATCGTTCCGGTCGATAGTAAGGGAACATCTCCGGAGAGTACCAGGACGTCGCCATCGTATGATCTGAGGAAACTTTCGGCCATCATCACGGCATGCCCTGTGCCCAGTTGTGGTTCCTGGATTACGAACTCCACGTTCATAATCCGGCAGGCTTTCTGAACATCTTCTTTTTGATGCCCGATGATCAATATCACTTTTTCCGATCCGACCTCGCGGGCCTGATCGATTACATAATGAACCATGGGCCGGTCATTGATCTGGTGTAATACCTTGGCTAAATCCGATTTCATCCGCGTGCCTTTTCCAGCTGCCATAATCAGGGTAGAAAACTTTTGCACTCTCATTCTCCTTGCTATTCCGCTGTGATATTTCGTTAATAAAACATTAGGTTTTCAAAAATTATTCTTCAGGTAACTATAATATTGTCAATAAGCCGGGTGGCTCCAAAATATGCGGCCACTGCTATGAGCGTCCCGGGGACAATCTTCTGAACCGGCTCTAACTGCTGAAAATCTACGATAGCCAGGTAATCCAACCTGGCCTCCGGCACTGCCTGAATCATAGCCATCATGGCTGCTTTTATTTTATTGCCGCTGGTTTCTCCAACCCGAATCAAATGTTCTGCTTCCTGCAGAGCCTGATAAAGTACCGGGGCTACTGCACGCTGAACAGGGGACAGGTATTTGTTGCGTGAACTCAAAGCCAGTCCGTCTGTTTCCCGTATAATCGGGGCCACCAGTATCTGCACTGGAAAGTTCAGATCGCTGACCATCCGCCGGATGATCAAACTCTGTTGAGCATCCTTCTGCCCGAAGACAGCAACATCCGGTTGAATAATATTAAAAAGTTTGGCCACTATTGTAGTCACCCCCTGAAAATGGGTCGGCCGGCTGAGACCGCACAGTTTATCGGCCAATTGGTCGGTGATTACGGATGTCCGGTGCGCGGATGAATACATTTCTGCCGCAGCCGGGTGAAAAAGGCAGTCTACCCCTTCCTGCCGGCAAAGACTTTGATCGCGTTCCAAATCACGGGGATATTTTTCGAAGTCCTCACCCGCTGCAAACTGGCTGGGGTTTACAAATATACTGACCACCACGCGGTCACTTTTTTCCCTGACCAGACGTATCAAACTCAGGTGTCCTTCATGCAGATATCCCATAGTGGGCACGAGTCCGATGCGCTGATGCTGCAGATGCAATTGCCGGGAAAATTCCATCATCCCGGCTACAGATTCAATAACTTTCATCGTCATTCGGGAACTGGCCTGTTTTTACGTCCTGTCTGTATTTTTCAAATGCGCTGCGCATCACTTCGGCCAGGTTTACATAGCGGCGGGCGAACTTCGGCTGGAATCGCTCGAACATTCCCAGCATATCATGAGTTACCAGCACCTGTCCGTCGCAGAATTTACCAGCTCCGATACCGATCGTCGGTATTTTTAATTTATTAGTTATTTTTTTGGCCAGGGCAGCCGGGATTTTTTCCAGCACCAGCGCAAAAATACCCGCCTGCTCAAGGATCTGGGCATTCATCATCAGGACATTTGCTGCTTTATCCTCTTTACCTATCAGGCCATAACCGCCGAATAGATTGATGGATTGCGGTGTCAAACCGAGATGTCCCATCACCGGGATACCATATCCCACCAGTTTATGCACAATTTCGGCTACCGCTTCGCCCCCCTCCAGTTTTACGGCTTCGGCTCCGGCTTCCTGCAGAAATCGCCCGGCATTATATATTGCAGTATCGATACCGGCCTGAAAGGAAAGAAAGGGCATGTCGGCTACCAGTAAAGCACGCCGCACACCTCGCCGTACGGCTGCAACGTGGTATAACATCATATCCATCGTTACGGGAAGCGTACTCTCGAAGCCTGCGATAACCATACCGGCAGAATCGCCTACCAGTATGATATCCAGTCCGGCATCGTCAAGCATCCTGGCCATTAAATGATCATAAGCGGTCAGCACAGAAATTTTTTCACGGTTCTGCTTCATCTGCACGATAGCAGGAACGGTGATTTTTTTAATATTGTTATTGACAGACATGGTTTTATCTTCTTTTATTAATTTGTATTTAAAGTTCCTTAGTACCTGAGTCCCTTAGTACCTGAGTAACCCACCCCTCCTTCCCCTCCCTTATGCATAAGGGAGGGGATAAAGGGGAGGGTCATTGCCTTTGTGCTTATACTATCTTTGCCTTAATAATTCCCCCCCCCAGCACAATATCCTCATTATAAAAAACCGCCGATTGTCCGGGTGTGACCGCGCGAACAGGATCATTCATGGTAATGCGGATTTCCCGGTTTGCACATGGATACAAGGTCCCGGCATGAAATGAATCATTATAGCGAATTTTTACCATGGCAGCGAGCGGCTCGTCAGGTGCATTACAACTCAGCCAATTTACCTGTTCAACCAGTAATTCACGAGCATAAAGCGCAGAATCGTTCCCGATGGTGATCCGGTTCTGCACTGCATCGATATCCACAACATACATCGGTTCCTTGAATCCTCCACCCAGTCCGCGGCGCTGACCGATGGTATAGAAGGGGTAACCCTGATGGGAACCAATCAGCGTACCGTTTGTGTCGATCATTTCTCCGCGGCTGATTTCCAGATGCTTATCTTTGATCAGGCGGTGATAATTGTCATCCGGAATAAAACATATCTCCTGGCTTTCTTTTTTCTCGGCCGTGGGCAGATTATATTTTCTGGCCAGGTCTCTGACCTGTGCCTTGGTCAACTGTCCCAGGGGAAAGATCGTATGGGCCAGATCGTCCTGTTGCAGTCTCCACAGGGCATAGGATTGGTCCTTCCTGGTATCGACGGCACGGTGGAGTTCGTAACGTTCATTGACAGAATTATAGAAAATCCGGGCATAATGGCCGGTAGCCATGAAATCTGCACCTAATTTTTGTGCCCCTTCGAACATCGATTTCCATTTTATTCTGCTATTGCATAGTACACAGGGATTGGGTGTACGTCCGGCGGTATATTCATTGATGAAGTCCTGTATGACCTGCTGCTGGAATTGATCGCTGAGATTAAAAAGATAATGAGGTATGTCGACGGATGAACAAACCGTACGGGCATCATTAATTGAATCCATAGAACAGCAGCCGCTCTCATGATTAATATTACCGCCGACCTCGGCATAATCCCATAATTTCATCGTGATGCCGATCACCCGGTATCCCTGTTCTTTCAGTAAAACAGCTGCTACTGAACTGTCTACACCACCACTCATGGCCACCGCAACGGTTTTTACCGACTCTTTTTTTGCCGCCGTACTCATAAAAATTTACCTTAATTCTATCCGTTTGAAATCAGGATTATAATTTACGGAAATCGTTAAAGCGATAACAAATTTATCTGGTCCCGGCAGGTGAGTAAAGTTTAATGAAGATTCTTGGTGACGATAGTTTCGGTGCCGTCTTTGCTAAAATTAAAATCGATAGAGTCCATCAGGTATTTTATCAGGAAAATCCCCCTTCCGCTTTCACTCATCAGATTCTCCGGAGCCAGGGGATCTTTAATCTCAGCCGGATTAAAACCGCTGCCTTCATCTTTAATTCTGATTTCAATGGTCTTTGCATTTACCAGGAATAAGATTGATACTTTTTTCTGGGGATTATTTTTATTGCCGTGATGTATGGCATTATTAACCAACTCTGTAGTTACAATAGCCAGGTCGTCGCTCTGGCTGTCGTTTAAGCCAGCATAGCGGGCGACCTGAGCACTCAAACTCTCAACTTTGCGTAAATACTTTGTGTCGCTGTCGATCTGCAGAAAAAATTTTTTTTTCTTTCTATTATTCATAAAACTATTCTAAAAAATTCTGAACACCTTCGGCAAATATATACAAACGATCAAATTTTGTCAAAATAAATTACCCCGCCGTCTGCTCCATTCTTTGTAAAAACTCTATTTATTATCGGAACAAAATAAAAAAAAACAATTTTAAGTTTGAAATTGAACTGCTAATTTGTTTTTTTAGCAGGTTATTTAACCACGGCTAAAATCGGCAGGAAGCGGCAATTATTGAAGTCATGGTTATCTGTCGATGTAACATCATTAAATACAATTAGTTATATAATATGAAGAAAAAATCAGTATGAAGATCAGACCAAAGTACAGTAATTATCTCTTATACCATTTCCCCTGGCAGTTACTCGTAATTACTATTTTTATCGTATCTTCCATCAGCCAGCAGCATCTGCCTGAATTTACCGAGAAAATTTCGGATAAGATTTTACATTTCAGCGCGTTTGGTATGCTGGGTTTTTTAATTGTTAACAGTTTTAAACATAGCCGGAATAATGTTCTGCAAAAATATGCCGGCAGCTTAGCCGTAATTATTTCATCAATCTATGGCATATTTGACGAATTGCATCAGAAGCTGGTACCCGGACGGTTTTGCTCTTTCAGCGACTGGCTGGCCGATACCATAGGTGCCCTGATTCTTGTTCTGATTTTCATGTTTTTTTGGTACTATAAAAATAAACAGCCAGTCAGGGAACAGTTTGAACAGAAACATGGATCCGGATAAAATATTAATATTGTTTTTTTGCATAGCAGAATATTTTTGGTAATATTGAAAAAACCGGATCAGGCCGGATAGATGATTTTATCTGAGCGGGGAATAAATTGAAATTTGTTATTATTTTAATTGTGCTGATCATCGTGGTGCTGGTGCTCCGCTATGTGGAACGCTCGCTCAGTTATAAGATATTACATTTCCCGCCGATAAAGAATACAACTCCCGTCTCAGCCTGGGGAATCGACTATCATTCTTACCGGATAATGACGCAAAATCAAAAATCGATCGAAGCAATTTTATGTGGGCCGGATAATACCGGTCCATTAATTATCGGTATACATGGTTATGAAAACACTATGGAAAAATTAGTACCCATCGCTGGTTTTCTGATCGCGCGGGGTTACCGCTGTCTGCTGATCAATACCCGCAATCACGGTGAAAGCGATTCGGATAGCGCTATTCAACCATCATGCAATATATTCAGGACTTGCAGGCAGCGATTAATTTCAGCCGGGAACTTTCGCCGGCAAACGATAAGGTTATTTTACTGGGCCATTCTTTAGGTGCCGTAGCTTGTTTAAATGTGGCTCCGGGTGAAACCCGGATATCAGCAGTAATTTCAATTGCCAGTTTCGCTGATATGAAACAACAATTGCAGCAGACCTTTCGGGATAACAAATTTCCAACCTGGATAATTCCGGTTACGCTGCGTTTCCTTGAACTCGCTCATCATATCAGCATGAGGGATTTTTCACCTCAGTATAATATTTCCAGAATTTCAGTTCCGCTGCTTTTACTTCATGGCAGTGAAGATCAACTCGTGGCACCAGGCGATTTCGAACTGCTTCGTTCTAAAGCACAAGGGCAATATGTCACCACCCGTCTGCTGGCAGGCCAGGATCACTCGTCGCTGTTAAATCACGCGGAAGTTTTTTCTGCGCTGTATGACTTTTTAAAGCAGAATAACCTGTAAAGTTAAATTGTTCAAAACCATCCGCTTTCCTCCGGATTACCCGGAGTAAACCGGATGGCAATCGGACGCAGAATCTGAATATTTTTTGAAATGAAAATATATAATATTATATTCACGCCGTAAAATCTGTCAAGCAGAAGGGGTTTCTATGTACAGAGCGAAGATTGCTGGGGTTGGTCATTATGTTCCGGAACAGGTCATAACCAATTTTGATCTGGAAAAAATAATGGATACAACCGATGCCTGGATCAGGGAACGTACCGGAATTCAGGAACGGAGGTTTGTGCGGGACGGGGAACATAACGTGGACATTTCTGAAAAGGCTGCTCGCCTGGCTTTGGAAAGGGCCGGTAAAAAACCTGAAGATCTTGAGTTTATCATCTTTGCCACCTTGAGCCCGGATTACTTTTTCCCGGGCAGCGGCTGCCTGCTGCAGGAAAGGCTGGGCATACCCGGAGTGGGTGCCCTGGATGTCCGTAATCAATGCAGCGGTTTTATTTACGGGCTTTCTGTCGCCGATCAATTCATCAAGACCGGAATGTACAAGAATGTCCTGGTAGTGGGTTCAGAAATCCAGTCGCGGGGGCTCGATCTTACCACTCGCGGACGTGATGTGGCTGTATTGTTTGGCGACGGCGCAGGCGCTGCTGTCGTTGACCGCAGCGACGATCCTGAACGTGGAATTCTTACAACCCATTTGCATGCCGACGGCCGCTATGTCAAAGAATTATGGTGTGAAGACCCGGGTAGCCAGAAGAATCCACGCCTGACCCACGAATTGCTGGAGACCCCTTCGATCTGGGCGCACATGAACGGCAAATATGTCTTCAAATATGCAGTGACCAAGTTTCCGGAAGTGATCGAAGAAGCGCTGGCTGCGGCCGGGGTCAATAAAAATGAACTCGACCTGGTCATCCCGCATCAGGCCAATATGCGCATCACCGATGCGGTGAGGGCCAGGTTGGAATTGCCGGAGGATAAAGTGTACAGCAATATCCATAAGTATGGCAACACCACCGCTGCTTCTATTCCGATTGCGCTGAGCGAAGCAATCGCTGCTGGTAAAATAAAAGAAAAATCATTGGTATGCCTGGCAGCTTTCGGCAGTGGCTTCACCTGGGCTTCGGCACTGGTGAGATTGTAGTACTGTAGGGAAAAGGGTAAAGGGCAAAGGATAAAGTGTCATTCCCGCAAATCATGCACCTCGCTTGCTTATAGTATAAGCGGGAATCGAATAGTTACTGGTTTCGTTTAGAAAATAAAAACTTATGCCTCCAAAGACTAATCCTGAAAACATCCAGCACAACACATCCTTACGCCGTCCGGAATGGTTGAAAGTACGCTTTGGTTCCGGTGATGCTTTTATGCATGTCCGTCAAACGCTGCAATTGAATGAATTGCACACAGTATGCGAAAGCGCCCGTTGCCCCAACCTGGGCGAATGCTGGTCCCGCGGTACAGCCACTTTTATGCTGCTGGGTAATACCTGTACCCGCAGTTGTACCTTTTGCAACGTCCGGGTCGGACGTCCGGATCCGGTAGATTTACAGGAACCACAACGGGTAGCCGAGGCAGTAAAAAAGATGGGTCTGCGTCATGCTGTATTGACCATGGTAGCCCGCGACGATTTGCCGGATAGCGGTGCCGGAATTATAGCCGATTGCATTGATCAAATCCACCGGCTCAAACCAGATTGCACGGTTGAGGCCCTGATCTCGGATTTGAAAGGTCTGCGGGAAAACCTGAATATTATCCTGAAGTCAAATCCTGAAGTACTGAATCATAATCTGGAAACGGTAAAGCGGTTGCAGAAAGCAATACGCGTTCAGGCCCGATACGAACGGTCTTTGCAGATTCTGCAGTGGGCCCGGGAGGCAGGATTCACCACCAAATCAGGAATTATGGTCGGTGTGGGCGAAACCGTCGATGAAATTATTGAAACTTTGAAAGATTTACGGGCGATCGATTGCCAGATTCTGACTATTGGACAATATTTACCCCCCACCCCGCAACATTATCCTTTACACCGTTATTACCATCCTGCTGAATTTGCAGATCTGAAAGAGGTGGCTTTGGAATTGGGATTCAGGCATGTAGAATCCGGTCCGCTGGTACGCAGTTCCTATCATGCCGATAAAGCAATTCAAGTTTAGACCGCAGTCATTTTTTTTATTTTTTGCACTACGGAACGGTTTTGTTTATTTTATAGCTACTAAGGCTCTGCAGACTATCTTGATTAACCGGTTGGATCAAGCAACCATTCCTGTGAGCAGGGAAAAGGTCATGTCCCGAGAAAATCAGCCGCACGATCTGGAATTACTTCGCCAGGAAAATCATCGTCTTAAAATAGCAGTGGATGAATTATCCATCCTGAATGAAATTGCCATCGCTATCACTTCAACGTTGGATTTGAACCGGGTGATCGATTTAATCATTCAGAAATGCGTCAAACATCTCAAGGTCGAACAGGGAGCGATATGGTTGATGAGCGATCAGGACCAGTTCTCCCAGAAGACCATTCACCGTGAATATGGCTCGCAATCAAACGGTTTACCCTTCCGCCTCGGTGATCAGGTGACCGGCTGGATGCAAAAGAACCGGCAACCGTTTTTAAGCAATGATTTTAAAAGCGATGAACGTATAGCCAAAAGTAAAGATGAAAAAGTTATCTACCGCTCTGTCCTGGCGGCCCCGCTGCATCAGAAAGGTAAGATGATTGGAGTGCTGACCGTATTCAATAAACGCAGTCCCGAGGGACATTGTCCCGAGGGATTTACCGAAGACGATAAAAGATTATTGACGATCATCGGAGCACAATCGGCACAGGTTATAGAAGCAGTCCGGCTATACCGGGAAGAACTGGAATTACAGCAGATCCAGCATGAAATGAATAAACTGCACCAGGAAATGAATCTGGCCCGGGAAATTCAAACTAATTTACTGCCTAAAAGTATTCCCGTCCTGCCGGGTTACGATATTGCCGGAATCAGTATCCCGGCTAAGCAAGTCGGCGGTGATTATTATGATTTTATTTCATTACCCGGTGATCGTCTGGTCTTCTGTCTCGGTGATGTATCAGGCAAAGGGATACCGGCTGCGCTGTTAATGGCCAATTTACAGGCAACTTTGCGGGGGCAAACCCTTGGCTCCCCCTGCGCCCGCGAGTGCCTGGAGCAGTCCAACACTTTGCTTTATAATAGTACCGATTCAGAAAAATTTGCAACATTGTTCTATGCTATTCTGGATATCGGTGCTAACCGGCTATGTTATGCCAATGCCGGCCATAATTATCCGTTTTTGATTTCAAAAAAAGGAGAAGTTCAGCGCTTGAAGAGTATTGGTATACCGCTCGGTTTCCTGGAACGGTTCGAGTTTTCTGAACATAGCGTATCTCTGCAACCGGGAGATTTACTGGTAGTTTTCTCAGACGGTATCAGCGAAGCGATGAATTCCTTCACCGAAGAATTCGGAGAAGGGCATATTCAGGAAATTATCATGACTGAGCGTAATAAATCAGCCGGAACGATTTTACAAAGCATCGTTAACTCGGTCAAAGAGTATGTCGCCGGATGTGAACAAAGCGATGATATGACCTTGATCTGTATTAAACGGAAAAAGTAGAAAGAAATTAATAAAGGAAAACCGAACTATGTACATGCGTCTTGTTCAGGCTAAATATGATCCGGCTGCTCTGATGATCATCCGCCAGATCTATGATACTAAAATCATCCCCCAGTTACAGGAGATGAAGGGATGTCTGTTCGCCGGTCTGATTAAAAGTGAATTGGATCCGGAGGAGGGTATCTCACTGACTTTATGGGATACGCAGGAAAATGCTGAGAACTATGAGCGCAGCGGAATGTTTCAGATCAACATGCAGGAGATCAAACCGTACCTGCAGGTCAGTAACGAATGGAAAGCGCAGTTGTCTAAAGATATGAGAGTAGAGTACAAACCGGTTCTTGAAGAACCGGTGGTCACTTCCTATCGAACAGTTGCACAATTTGATGAAAAAATTCCGGTAGAACTGATGTACCTCCGCCTGTTATCGTTAAAAATCCAACCGGGTAAAATGGAGGAATTTATATCTATTTATCAAAAGGATATCCTGCCGTTGCTGAAGAGCGTACCGGGGTGTCGTTATGCCTATTTAACCACCAGCAGTGAACGGCTGCACGAAGCCATCTCAATCACCATCTGGAATAGTAAACAGGATGTGGTACATTATGAAGAAAGCGGACCTTTCAAAACCTTCATCGATAAAACCAAACATACCTTTTCCGAATTATTTCAATGGAAGATCGCTCTGGAGAATGATCAGACCGGGCATATCATTACCAGTGACGATCCGGCCTTAAAATATTACAGTGTCGTCTCCGGGAAGTCTTTCGGTAAGTGATTAATCAATTGCCTCTATTTAAAAAAGAAACTAAATTTAACTTTACGGTAAAAGCCGCGAGGACTATGGTTAGATATAGCTTGAACAGAATTAATCCGGAGAACCATTCGATGAAATTCAGGGACGAATTACGGGGCGATGTCGGAATTCTCAGTTTGCAGGGAAAACTCATGGGTACCCCGGAAACTGAAAATCTGCATGATCAAGTACGCAGTTTATTGGGGCAGGGTGTTAAAAAGGTTGTGCTGGATATGGGCGGGGTGACCTGGTTAAATAGCATGGGCGTCAGTTCGATTATGCGCAGTTATACCAGCGTGATGAACAGCGGTGGGCAATTATCCCTGGCTAACCTGCCTGAAAAAGTGCAAAATCTGTTTTTTGTCACCCGGTTGATCCGCATATTTAAAGTTTATAATTCAGTGGAAGAAGCTGTTAAAAATAATAAATCAGCCTAGGTTTTATCCGGTTCAACAGGCTTTCATTAAAAGAATAAGGCCCTCATACCATGCCGGAACAGATGGTGGCACACTATCGGATTCTTGAAAAAATCGGTGAAGGGGGCATGGGGATTGTCTATAAGGCCGAAGATACTCATCTGCACCGTACCGTGGCCATTAAATTCCTGCCGGCCGAACTAACCAGTGATCCCGTCTCCAAGCAACGCTTTATCCAGGAAGCCCAGGCAGCTTCAGCCCTTGATCATCCCAATATCTGTACAATTTATGAATTCAACGAAACTGCTGAAGGCCAGTTATATATGGTTATGGCTCTCTACGATGGAGACTCAATAAGCAAGATAATTAAACAGGAGACTTTATCGCCGCGGGAGGCAGTGGATCTGGCCATTCAGATTGCCGAAGGTCTGTCCAGAGCTCATGCCAAGGGAATTGTCCATCGTGATATCAAGGCTATTAATATAATGGTTACCCGGGATCATCTGGTCAAAATACTGGATTTTGGTGTAGCCAAATTGATGGGGCGTGGCGAAAAAGGGGGACCGGCAGAGGGAGAAGAAGGGACAAAACCGACCACGGGAACCAGTAGTTATATGTCACCCGAGCAGATTTCCGGCGCGGTTGTCGATGACCGTACCGATATCTGGTCGCTGGGTATCTTGCTTTATGAAATGCTCAGCGGCGAGTTACCCTTCCAGGGTGAGTACGCCCAGGCGGTGTATTACAGCATATTGAATGAATCACCTAAAGATCTGGACTCCTTCCATAAAGATATTCCGCTGGAGCTGCAAAGGATCATCAACAAAGCTCTGGCTAAAGATCTGAAAAACCGGTATCAGCATATCCTGGAATTATTGGAAGACCTGCGGTCTTTTCAACAGGTACTCAAATCGGATATTCAAACCCACACGGTCATTGGTAAGAAAGGGAAAAATAGGCAAGTATTATATTTTTGCAGTCCTGGCGGTTATACTTTTAAGTGTGTTTGTTTATTTCTGGGTCGCACAGACTTTTGCCGGCAAAGTAGATAACAATTCCATTACAGTTTTACCATTTAAAAATCTGTCGACCAGCGAGGAGAGTGACTATTTCAGCGATGGCATCACGGAGGATATCCTGATCCAGATATCCAAGATCAAAGATTTAAAAGTCATATCTTTCAATTCCAGCAAACTATACAAAGGCAGTAATAAAACCATTTCGGAAATCGGGCACGAATTAAAAGTCCGGCATGTACTGCAGGGTACGGTGCGCCGGATAATGAATGATCTGCGCATAACGGCGCAATTGATCGACCTTAAGAATGATGAAGTACTATGGGCCGATACCTTCGAACGCAAGATCACCGATGTCTTCAATATTCAGCAGGAAGTGGCCGGGCAAATCACCGCTGCATTAAAAATAACACCGCTTCCGCAAAAAGCGAAGCAGCAGCCGCAGCCTGGCACAGCAAGACTGGACAGCAGCGCTCAGATGAATATTCATGCCTATGATTATTACCTGAAGGGACGCGAATATTACTATCGCTACCGCAGTGAAGATAACGACAATGCGATACTCCTTTTCAAAAAGGCTCTGACGCTGGATACCCGTTATGCCCCGGCTTATGCCGGTCTGGCCGACGCCTATGTCCAGCGGTCGCTGCGTTATGGTCAAAGTTCTGTCTGGTTGGATTCTGCCATGCTGCAGAGTGAGCAGGCTTTACGACTTGATAATAATTCTGCCGAAGCGTATAAAGCCCTGGGTTTGATTTATTATAGCCGCAGTTGGTTTCAGAAGGCCCTGGCCGCTAATCGCACCGCAGTTGAGTTGAATCCCAATTATGATCCGGCGTTAGGTAACCTCGGCTGGGTATATTATCAAATGGGTAAATTCGATCAGGCCCATCACTGGCTGCTGAAGGCCGTGCAACTCAATCCTACCAATCCAAATTTAAATCTCGGTTTGGGCATGATCTATCTGGCCCTGCATGAAAATAAATTGGCCCGGGAATATCTGGAGATCGCTTATACTCTGCAACCATTACATCAACCCAATCCGTTAATCGCTCTGGTCATGATCGATCTCATGCAAAATGATCTGCCTGGAGCAGCAGCGGAAATGGAACGGGCGGCCATTAAGAATCATACGGATGCAGCACTGTATTTGTTGGCCGGAGATGCGGCCTTGCATGCCGGCAATCCCAACCTGGCCGCCGGGTACTACCAGCAATCCCTGAATATTGAACAGCGGGGCTGGCAACCCTTCACCGGAATTGCTGCCACTACCGATCTGGGCTTCCTGTTATGGAAAACCGCCCATTATCCGGAGGCAGATACCATGTTCGCACTCAGTATACAAATGGACCAGCAGAGCATCAAACAGGGCAGCGAATGGTGGGGGGTATGGTATGACCTGGCGGCTGTGCAGGCCATTAAAGGAGACAGCACGACAGCACTGGATTACCTGAATCGTGCCCATGAACTGGGATTTAATTTACCAGCCTGGCTGCAAATCGATCCCCTGTTTGAGAGAATACGCGAACAGGAACGGTTTAAACGAGTTGCTGGGCGCTATGACATCGTCCGTCGAAACCATGCGTAAAAATGTACGGCTGGAAAAATAATTTAATCTGCCACCAATCTAATTATCCCCCTGTGATCATCTTTTCCAACCATTTAATATTTTGGAATCATTAAATCGTAAATAACCTTTTAAGGAGATAAAATGTATGAGTAAGAAAACTATGGGTCTAAAGCCGCTGGCACCATTCTTTTTTATTGTTATCGGATTGATACTGATAAAACCACTGGCTGCCGGTGAACAACGGCCCTTGATGCGCTTTCCGGATATATATGAGGACAAGGTTGTATTTGTTTATGGTGAAGATATCTGGAGCGTCCCGGCCCAGGGGGGTACCGCCGTACGTTTGACCATTCACGATGGCCAGGAGCGTTCTCCTAAATTTTCTCCCGATGGCACCTTGATTGCTTTTACCGCTGAATACGACGGCAACTCCGACATATACGTGATGAACACTACCGGCGGAGAGATCAGGCGCGTCACCTATCACCCGGGCTACGATGAAGTGGTAGGCTGGCAGCCTCTGACCAATAAAATTCTGTTCCGTTCTATGCGTAACAGTTATAATTATTTTGATCACTTATTCCTGATTAAACCCGACGGGAGTGAACTCGAGGAATTAATACTACCCGAGGCCTCTTTTGGTTGTTTTTCGGCAGATGGTAAACAGATTGCTTATACCAAGGTTTCCGGTGAACAGCGTACCTGGAAAAGGTATCAGGGTGGCACGGCACAGGAGATTTATCTTTACGATTTTGCCACCAAACAGGAGAAAAATATAAGCAATTTTCGCGGAACAGATCGTCTGCCCATGTGGATCGGAGATTATATCTATTTCAATTCAGACCGTGATCGGGTACTCAATATTTATGTTTATTCGGTAAGCAAGGGTACCCTGGAACAGATCACCCGGCATACCGATTATGATGTGCGCCGGCCCAGCATGGGCGGTAACCGGATCATTTACGAATTGGGCGGCTCGCTCTGGCTGCTGGATGTGACCAGCAAGATCACTAAACAAATCCCGGTCGAGATACGCACCGATGCGCCTGAGGCACGACCCCGCTGGCAGGATGTGACCGGTTCCATTCAGGGATTCAATTGTTCCCCCGCTGGGAAACGCATCCTGGTCGTGGCACGCGGTGAAATATTTTCCGTCCCGGAAGAACAGGGTGCGATCCGCAACCTGAGCAACAGTTCCGGCAGCAGGGAAAAAGATGCAGCCTGGTCTCCGGACGGCAAGTGGGTGGCATATATTTCGGATAAAAGCGGGGAATATGAATTGTATCTGGCTGATGCCAGGAGCGAAAACCAGGCTGTACAGTTGACTCAGCACCAGAACGGTTATCGTCATACTCTACGCTGGTCTCCCGATAGTAAAAAGATCGCCTTCGCCGATCAAACCCTTAGTTGTTATTACATCGATATTGATTCAAAGAAGATTACTAAGATTGATAAAGCCGAATATGAAGATGTTGATGTCTCCATCGACCGCAAACCAATCGCGGATTTCAACTGGTCTCCGGACAGTCGGTTCATCGCTTATGCCAAGATGAATGAGAATCTGGTCTATAATCTTTACGTTTATGCACTGGAATCGGGCCAGAGCACCTGTGTCAGCCAGGGTATTTTCAACGACCTTAATCCGGTGTTCACCCCCGATGGCGAACATCTGATTTTTATGTCCAACCGTATCTTCGATCCGACCTTCTGTGATTTTGAATGGGAGATGGTATATAAAAAAGTGGCCGGTATCTATGCCCTGACCTTACGGAAAGAATGGAGAATCCTTGTTACCGCTGCTTAGCGATGAAGAAGTGAATAATATACCGGAGAAGATTAAGGGGAGTGAGGGTAAACCGGCGGCAGGAGTAAGAGTGACGATAGATTTTGACGGTCTGGCCGGTCGGATTGAAGACTTTACCGCTGGCCAGGGGAAATTACCGCAGTCTGGCAGTGAATGAAGATAACCTTTATTATCTGAATGCCGGGGAAGGGGATTTTAACCGTTTTGAGTACAGGGATCTGCCCCCCATGACTTTGTATGCTTTCTCGTTCAAGGACAGGGAAGAGCAGCCGGTGATCAAAGATATCGATGGTTATAAACTCTGCGCGGATGGTTCGCGGATTGTCTATAAGCAGGGCAAGATAATCGGCTTGCTGAGTGCTGATGCCAGGAATGCCGAACCTAAATCTCTCGACCTGGCTGATTTAAAAATGTGGCTGGATCCGCTGGCAGAATGGCGGCAAATGTTCAATGAAACCTGGCGCCTGGAACGGGATTTTTATTATGAACCTAAAATGCATGGCATCGATTGGCCGGGCATGAAAGAAAAATACGGGAAACTATTACACGATGTTTCCTGCCGCCAGGACCTGAGTTTCCTGATCGGTGAATTGATCGGCGAGTTGAATACTTCGCATACCTATGTTTCCGGCGGTGACATTTCCCGCAAGGCCGGGCGATTCAATGTAGGCATGCTGGGTGCAGATTATGAAGTGGATAAATCGGCGCAGCGGTATCGCTTCAAAAAAATTTACCGGGTGGCTGATTGGAGCGGTAATGAAATTCCACCGCTGGCCAGGCCGGGTTTGCAGGTCAGCGAGGGTGATTATCTGTTACAGGTAAACGGCCGGGAAGTATATAGCGATAAAGAAGTGTACGCTTATTTTCAGAACCTGGCTAAGAAACAGGTAACCCTGCTGGTGAATGATAAACCTGCACTGAGCGGTGCCCGTGAAATTACTGTCGAGCCTGCCTCCGGGGAATATACGTTTCGCAACCAGGACTGGCTGGAGCATAACCGGCTGTTGGTGGATAAGTTATCGAAAGGTGAGATCGGCTATATTTATCTGCCGGACACTTTTACCGGTTCGGCTGCAGAGTTTCCAAAATATTTTTATGCGCAGACCCGCAAAAAAGGACTGATCATAGACGGCCGCTTCAATGGCGGCGGTCTTGATCCCGATATCTTTTTACAACGACTGGATAAAAAGATATTGTCCTACTGGACCCGGCGGTATTCCCATGATCAGACCACGCCCGCTGTGGCCACCAATGCTCACATGGTTTGTATTACCAATCGCCAGGCCGGTTCCGGCGGTGATATGCTGCCCTATGAATTTAAATTAAGAAAGATGGGAGAAGTGATCGGCACACGAACCTGGGGTGGACTGGTCGGTGTATCCATGTATGCTCCGCTGATCGATGGAGGAACAATTACTTCGCCCGATTATCGTATTTATAATACTGAGGGTAAATGGGTAGTGGAGAATTATGGAGTTGATCCGGATATTGTGATTGACCTGACTGCAGCCGAAATGGAAAAAGGGATCGATGCCCAATTGATGAAAGCGCTGGAGATTCTGCTGCAAAAAATAAAACAGGATCCCCGTCCCTGGCCGCAGCATGAACCGTTCCCGGAGGATAAGTAAGTAAGGGCGAGGTTACCTCGCCCTGCGTTACAGAAACTATAAAACAATGCAATGTCATCCCGGCGAAAGCCGGGATCTATCATATATATGATATGAAGAAAGGATTTGAATGAATAATCATCATGGATTATTGTTGCTAAAAACATCAGTGTTATTATTGATGCTTCTCGCTGTTCCGCCCCTGCTGGCCCAGCAGAAGCAATTCAGCCTATGACCAGGTTTATAAATATGCCGGACCTGAAGTTTTAGCCAGTTTACCGGTTATCGATGGCTGGCTGGATGCTGAGCATTTCCTGCAATTTCTTCATGATGACGGAAAAAAAATCTCCAGACTGATCAAAGTAAATGCTCAGGATGGAAAAGTTGTGAACTTTATTGATTATCAGAGTTTAAATAATCGCCTGGCGGGTCTCGATCTGCGCGATGCCGAAGATGTAAGCAGTGATTACAGGTCATACATACTGAGTAAAGAGGATGATCTGTATTATTTTTCAATTGCCAATAAAGTACTGCAACGACTTACCACCAGTCCGGGCGTTGAAAAAAATCCTGTCTTATCTCCGGATGGTAGTTATGTAAGTTTTACCCGCGATCATGATCTGTATATTATTGATATCCGATCCGGCGAAGAGAAACGACTTACCAATGACGGCGCCGAAGCGATTTACAACGGCAGGGCCGCCTGGGTTTATTATGAAGAAATATTGGGGCGTTCATCCCGGTACCAGGCCTTCTGGTGGTCGCCCAACAGCGAGTCAATAGCTTTTCTGCGTTTTGATGAAACTAAGGTGCCGGAGTTTCCGCTCTTTGATGCCGAAGGAGCCCATGGCCGGCTGGAACTGCAGCGTTATCCGAAAGCAGGGGATCCGGTACCCCAGGTGCGACTGGGAATTATAAATATCAAAAGTAGTAATATCAGCTGGGTCGATTTTGATCAGGAGGCAGAACACTATCTGGCTCAGCCGTTCTGGTCGCCGGACAGTAAATTTCTGATCTGCCAATGGTTCAACCGTGCTCAGGACCAGGCCCGGCTATACCGCATCGATCCGGAGAATGGTCAGAAAAAATTATTGTATGAGGAAAAGTCGCCGCAGGCCTGGATTGAATTCTATACCGATTTACATGTTCTGAAAAATAATAGAGGTTTCATCCTGCGCAGCGATTGCGACGGTTGGTATCATCTTTACCTTTATAATATGGAAGGCCTTCGGCAATCCCAATTGACCAGCGGCGACATGGAATGTCATTTCATTGGCGCATGTTGATGAACAGAATCAACAGGTTTATTTTATCGGTAGCGCTGATCATCCTGCCCAGAAACATCTGTACCGGGTAAGTTTTTCGGGCCAGAATCAGCAGCGAATCACTGATGTACCGGGCGTTCATGATGCTGATATTTCTCCAACCGCCAGGTATTTCATCGATACCCATAGTAATATTACCCAGCCGCCTAAGATGGATCTGTTCCGCAGTGATGGCAAGTTTATACGGACTATCGGTGACAGAAAAACAGCGTCGTTAGACGAGTACGAACTCGGCCGGGTGGAAATATTTTCCATACCAACCAGGGATGGTCTGGACCTGCCGGCCTTATGGATCTTGCCAGCAAAGATTGAAACTGATAAACGCTACCCGGTTATCTTCTCGGTTTATGGCGGACCCGAATCGGCCAGTGTATCGAACAAGTTTCGATTGTTGCGTGAGCACTACCTGGCACAGCAGGGAATTATCACTATGATTGTTGATAATCGCGGATCGGGTCATTTCGGCAAGGCCGGGATGATGATGATGAACCGCCATCTGGGTCAGTGGGAAGTGGCTGACCTGGTTACCGCAGTCAAATGGCTGCGGCAGCAGCCTTTTGTTGATTCTACCAGAATCGGCATCACCGGCAGCAGTTATGGTGGTTATACCACCTGTATGGCGTCTGACCTATGGAGCAGATTATTTTACACACGGTGTTGCTTCGCTGTCTGTGACTGACTGGCGCTTGTACGATGCGGTATACACGGAACGGTACATGGATAAACCGGAAGAAAATCCACAGGGTTATGAATCTGGTTCGGTGCTGACGCAGGCACAGAAATATAAGGGAAAACTTTTACTCATCCATGGATCCATGGACGACAATGTACATTTTCAGAATACACTGCAATTGATTTCAAAATTTCAGGATCTGGGCAAAAAGTTTGAGTTGATGATTTACCCTGCTGAACGCCATGGCTGGCGCGGTCTGAAGCGTTGGCATGAAGACCGTCTGATCCATGATTTCTGGATGAGGAATTTTTTTGGTAAGGAATGATTCCTTGGTTTAATATTAATGAGGAGCAAGATAAAATCCCCCTTTACTGAGGGGGAACTGGGAACGTCTTACTTAAACAGCAACCTCAAATAAAACAGCGGATTCGCCAATGTACTGCGCGGAACTTCATTGGCCATCATGCCGGCAATCAACCGGCTGATTTCTGTGTTCCTGGCCGCCTTGCCTATGACGTAGTTTAATAGAAAACGGTTTTGACCTAATTTTTGCAATCTTGTACTGACACCGAGTTCAGGACCAATGATCTGCCACAACTCGCGGTCATAACGGGATAAAAAATTTGCACTGTAATCACCGCAACTCAGGGCTGCCCGGACAGTTTCAACGGCGTATTTTCCGGAGTACAGGGCGTTGCCGATGCCCTCACCGGTAAATGGATCGATCAATCCGGCCGCGTCCCCCAGCAGCAGAAATCCGGGACCATAATTCCGGCGGTGCAGACTGCCTACCGGTAAATTCCAGCCCACAGGCTTGTCCACCTCTGCCGCTGCAGCGAAACGTTCTTTAAAAAATTCACTATTAATCGCCTGTTGCAGCATTTGCTTTAGATCAGCCTTTTGCTTTTTTATGGCGGAATGAAGCATGCCGATGCCGACATTAGCGTAACCGTTATCCACCGGGAAGATCCAGAAATAGCCCGGGATAACTTCGTCGATAAAATGCAATTCAATCTGATCGGTAAGGTCTTTTACGTTCTTATAATAGCCGCGTAAAGCCACCACCCAGTGTCCGGGATCAAGGTGATACAGACCTGTTTTTTGAGCAACGATTGATTTATACCCATCCGCTCCTATAATAATCCTGCCTTTGTATTCAAGAACCTGGCCACTACCATTCTGGGTACCGCGAATTCCCTGCACCTGGTCATCTTCCATCACCAGATCGGTCACCGTGAATCCTTCGCGGCATTGCACATCGGTCCGGCGCACTTCCTGATATAAAAAGTTATCGAAAACTTTACGCCGGACGACAAATCCCTTGGTCGTATTTTTCAGTCCGCTGTGATTCAGGTTGATACTGAAGGAAGTATGATCAGGACTGCTAAAGGTGATGGTATTGATAGCTGCCCCGGGCAGGGCGGCAACTTTATTCAGCAGAGCGAGTTCCCGCAGAATGGTGATTGATTTGCCCGAAAGGGCATCGCCGCAAATCTTGTCGCGCGGAAAACGTTCTTTTTCCAGCAGCAAAGTTTTTAAACCGTGCCTGGCAGCATACAGGGCGGCGGTGCATCCGGCCGGACCCGCCCCGACAATTATCAGATCATAAGAATTCGAGTTCATGGTTATTCCTGATATCAAATCATCCCGGCGGCCACATCATTCTTCTGCCGCCCAGCAGATGAAAGTGCAGGTGTAAAACAGTTTGCCCGCCGAAGCGGCCCTGATTCAGAACCAGGCGGAATCCATCATCAGCCAGTTTCAGCTGGTGGGCAATTTTCTTTGCCACTAACATCATTTTACCCAAAAGCAAAGCATCTTTTGACGTCACCTCGGATAAAGTAGCTATCGTCTTTCTGGGCACAATAAGCACATGTACAGGAGCCTGGGGATTAATATCTTTAAAGGCGACAATCTGCCGGTCTACATAAATGATCTCGGCTTTGACTTTTTTCCTGATGATCTGGCTGAATACAGTTTCTGATTTCTTCAATCGTACCTCCTGATCAGTTGCATTATTTTATAAATAAGCCCGCCGCTGCGGCCAGCAGGGCGGCAGTTTCGGTGCGTAATCTGTATGGACCGAGTGATATCGGGTGAAAATCGTTACTTTCGACAAATTCCATTTCATCAGCGCTCAAGCCCCCTTCAGGACCGATCAAGAAATATGATATTTGAAGAAGTTAACGAACACGGCCGGGATAAAATTTCTGACAGTGGGCGAGTAGCACTCTGATCGAAAACCATTTTTACAGTTGACTGCGGCAGCAGTGGTATGAGTTCGTTCAGGGATTTGACCGCAACGATATCCGGCAGAAACAGGTGCAAGCTTTGTTTTATCGCCTGGCGGGCGATTTTTTGCCAGCGCAGGGTGTTGGCGGTAAAGTAATTACTATGCTGCGTGGACAGTAAATAAAATTTTTGCACCCCTAATTCGGTCCCTTTCTCGATGATAAAGTCCATCCGGGCCGGTCGGATAAAACCCACCGCCAGGCTGATCGATACAGCAGCCGGTATCGATTCTTTTACCAGCGTATGATGCACTTTCAGCACCGGCCTGGTTTTGTCGATGATACCGGAGTATAGCCGGCCCCGCCCGTCGGTGAAGTATATTTCATCTCCGGTTTTTTTACGCAAAGTTTTCAGGATGTGCTGTGATTCAAAGCGGTCGAATTCAGCATCCGTACTACCGATATGTTCCAGATCGGTGTAAAATAATTCCATTGATTCTAAACCTTTTCAACGCAAAGGTCGCCAAGGTATACACAAGTACGCAAAGACACAATCTATAGGAAATCTTTGCGGCCTTTGCGCTTACCATAGCGTCCTATGCGTTTAGCTTTAAATTATTATAAAATATCTTTAAATTCTATATAATTAAAGGCACAAAGGTCGAAGACCTAGCGTAAGACAGGCACAAAGGAATTTCTTTATCCTTTGACCTTTGGCCTTTAGCCTTTTACCTTCACCTGGTAAACGAAGAGAAACCGGAGATTTAGACATGAAAATCGTTGAAGTAGGCAAAATCAAAATCGGTACCGGTCATCCCTTGGCTTTAATTGCCGGTCCTTGTGTAATCGAATCCGAAAAGCTGGCCTTGTCGACTGCCGAACAGATCAGGAAAATCGCCGATAAACTCGGTTTTCCTTTAATCTTTAAATCTTCCTATTTAAAAGATAATCGTTCGGCGGTGGAGACCTTCCAGGGACCGGGGCTGAAAGAGGGATTGCGGATTCTGCAAAAAGTAAAAGAAAAACTCGGCATTCCGGTATTATCCGATATACACGACCTGCACGATGCCGAAGCCTGTGCTGAAGTTCTGGATGTGATTCAGATTCCTGCTTATCTTTCCATGCAGACCGGACTGGTAGTGGCCGTGGGTAAAACCGGCCGGGTGGTGAATGTTAAAAAAGGACAATTTTTGCATCCACAGGATATGCAGCACATTATCAATAAATTGAAATCAACCGGTAATGATAAAATATTATTGACTGACCGCGGTACGTTTTTTGGATATCATAATCTGGTCATGGACATGCGCAATCTGAAAGTGATGCGCGATCTGGGTTATCCGGTGGTGCTGGACCCCACTCATGCCATCCGCAAGTATGGGGTGAGCAGCAGCGACAAGCGCGGCGGGGCCAAGGAATTCATTTTCACTCTGAGCCGGGCCGGAACGGCCGCCGGAATCGATGCGATCTTTATCGAAACCCATCCCGATTGCGAGCATGCTTTGTGCGATGCGGCCAGCATGCTGCCCTTGCAACGCCTGGAAGCCCTGCTGCAGCAGGTCAAGGCGATTGATGAAGATGGTGAAGCCGCATCTGGGGGAAGACGAGATAGGATTATAAAGGCACAAAGGCACTGGTGCACTGAGTGTCCCCTCGACTCCGCTCGGGGACCGTTGATCCGGTCGTCGAGCGAAGTCGAGACGACCATTCTATCAGGATGATCGTGAAAAATAAATAGAGATGTAGATATGAATCCATCGACATTGCTCAGGGACTCAGGTACTAAGGGACTAAGGTACTTAGGCACTCGGTACTTCAGTGCATTACGAGCATACTTTGTCTCTTTGTCTCTCTGTCTCTTTGTCTCTATTTTGATTAGTTGTGACAGGGAATATAAACCAACCCAAATTCAGGAGACCATTCCCTTTACTCTCCCCGCCGTCGATTCGCTTCAATACACTCTGGCAGACTATCGCGGTAAAGTCGTGCTCCTCAATTTCTGGGCCGACTGGTGTCCCCACTGCCGCAAAGAGTTTGTGAAACTGCAGCGTGCCAGTGATAAACTGAAGGAAAGAGGATTAGTGATCCTGGCGGTGAACGTAGGGCAGGGCAGGGAACATGTTCTGGAACTGAAACAGGAATACCGGTTGACTATTCCATTATTATTGGATGATAAGAAAGAGATCGCGGAGAAATATGGTGTGACCGGTTTGCCTACCAGTTTCTTTATTGATCGCCATGGTAAAATTCGTGAGAAAATGATCGGATGGTTGACGGAGGAACAGATCTGTTCGGTTTTTGAAAAAATTGTTGAGGAAAATTAAATACGAATCGTTGTGTTCGTTTGACATTAAAATTTAATCTGTTTAAATTCCAAATCGCATTAGCCGAAGTGGCGGAACTGGTAGACGCGCTGGACTCAAAATCCAGTGAGTGTGATAACTCGTGAGGGTTCGAGTCCCTCCTTCGGCACTAAAAACAGGGACAAAGAGACAAAGAGACATAGGGACAAAGGAAAAACCGGTAGCCGCATCCTTTAGGAGGCGTTAAATAAATCAGGGCATGAATGGTAGCCGCAACTCTTGAGTTGCGTGAATAATAATACTAGAGAAAATCCATATTCTCCCTTCCTGGAGAGTATTAATTGTTTTAACAGATCCACATCTAAAATATTTGTTTATCTGAAAGTTCCTAAATCGATCTATTTTACTTTTCTTATTTTATTAAGTTGAACTCTAATTTCAAATTGTCCAGTTTTCGGGGGGAAGGTCAACCAAATAAAAGGAGATCCCATCCCATGCAACGAAATCCTGTACTGGTCGGATTGATTTTTTTGATCTTCTTCGTTATCTCCCTGTTGACGAATATCCTGGGACCAATTATACCCGATATCATTAACAGTTTTCGGTTGAGTCTGACTGCTGCTGCTCTGTTACCTTTTTCCTTTTTTATTGCCTACGGAGTAATGTCCATACCGGCCGGTATGCTGATCGAAGTTTACAAGGAAAAAACGGTCATCCTGGTCTCCTTCCTGGTCGCTTTCTGTGGCGCTTTTTGTTTTGCCCTCTTTCCCCGCTATGGAGTGGCTATCAGTTCCCTTTTTGTAATCGGTCTCGGTATGGCTATGTTGCAGGTGGCTATAAATCCGCTGCTGCGTGTAGCCGGAGGCGAGGAACATTATGCTTTCAACTCCACTTTTGCCCAGGTTATCTTCGGCGCCGCATCGTTTATCAGCCCGCAGATCTATTCTTACCTGGTCCAGAATTTACACGACCCGGCAGCGCCAGGAGATTGGCTCAGCGCTGTTCTAGCGCGGTTAATTCCGGTCGATCTACCGTGGGTATCCGTATACTGGATTTTTACCGCGATAACTTTATTAATGGTCAGTGGTATCTTTTTTTTCCGTTTTCCGGCGGTACAGCGGACCGCTGCAGAAAAAACCGGTACCTGGGCAACACACTATCTGTTATTTAAAAAACCTCTGGTCTGGCTTTATTTCATCAGCATTTTTGCCTACGTTGGATCTGAACAGGGAACCGCTAACTGGATTTCCCAATTCTTAAGTACGTACCATTATATCGATCCGCAAACGACAGGCGCCGATACGGTATCCTGGTTTTGGGGATTGATGACCATCGGTTGCCTGGTGGGTATGTTATTGCTGAAATTGATCGATAGCCGGCGTGTATTAATTGGATTTTCGGCGGCGGCCTTGATTTGCCTGGGCCTGGGACTGTTTGGACCGCTGCAGGTTGCACTGCTGGCTTTTCCCCTGATGGGATTTTTCCTTTCGGTCATGTGGCCAGTCATTTTTTCACTGGCCTTAAATTCCGTTTCTGAACACCATGGTACCTTCTCCGGAATTCTCTGCTCCGCCATTATTGGCGGCGCTGTTATTCCCCTGATCATCGGACAAATCGGGGATTTTTTTGGTTTGAGATCAGGTATGCTGTTCCTGTATCTGACCCTGGGCTGGATTTTTGCTGTGGGATTCTGGGCCAGGCCACTGGTTGTCAATGAAACGATTTGGTCAAAGAGACAAAATAGTAATAGAGATTTATAAATTAATACTGTTCCGATTAAAATTTTACAATCACACTTATAAATGCCGCAATTGGATCGGAGTCAGAATTGAAGAGGATAGAACTATGCAGGGAAAATATTGGGTAGGTATTGATCTGGGCGGGACCAATGCCCGGCTGGGTGTGATACAGAATGGCAAAATCCTGCGCCTACTTTCACAGAAATATAATGCCCACGGAACAGCAGCAGAGGTACTGCAGACGCTGTACCGGATAATCGATGAAGTACGTAGTCTGCCATTTGAGGCAATCGGGATCGGAGTGCCGACGGTAGTCGATGTGGAAAAGGGAATTGTTTACGACACGCTTAACATCCCCTCCTGGAAAGAGGTCCCGTTAAAAAGTCTTCTGGAAAACCGCTATCAAGTACCGGTTTTTGTTAACAATGATGCAAATTGTTTTGTGCTGGGTGAGCGAATGTTTGGTAAAGCCCGGGAATATCACCATGTCGTGGGTATGGTGCTGGGAACCGGGGTTGGTGCAGGATTAATTATCAATGATCAACTTTACAGCGGTCGCCACTGTGGTGCGGGAGAATTTGGCTGCATTCCTTTCCGTGATCGCACCCTGGAAGATTATTGCAGCGGAACATTCTTCAGTACTTTTCATGGTGTTTCCGGCGAAGAGATGGCCATTCGGGCCAGCCAGGGGGAAACAAAAGCGTTGCACGCTTTTGCTGAGTACGGTAGTCATCTTGGTGAGGCAATTATGTTCGTGATGTATACCGTTGATCCGGAAATGATTATCCTGGGCGGTGCGGTAAGTCGTTCGTTTCGATTCTTTAAAAACTCAATGTGGCAAGCATTACAGAAATTCGCTTATCAGCGGGCAGTGCTGGATTTAAAGATTGAGGTTTCCGAACTGGAAGAGGTTGGAGTAGTGGGTGCTGCTGCCCTTTGTATTCCAAGACTTGGGAAAGGGACAAAGGCGCAAGCAAGGCACATAGGCACAAAGTAAGGGACAAAGAGACAAAGGAAAATACTTAGGTGATAGGGCAGTAGTAACCGCTATCTTTGGATCGAGTAGCGACTTATAACTGCTGCAACAACAAAATTACTTCTTGCGGCTCGCTATTGCGCCTCCGCAGACGCCTGCATTTCGGTAGAATAATCTGACTTGACTGAAACGGGAGGAATGGAATCAGGCGGGAGTATAGCCCATTTGGCAGACCCTTTCAATACAACCTGGGGCAACAACGCATCATAGTCTTTTTGTGTGATGAGCCCTTTGTGAAACATTTTTTCCGATACAAGTTTATAATACGAAGCCAGGAAGTCGCGCAGGTAGCCATCCCGGTCAAAAGAATACCTGAACCATTTCGGATGCGGTACTATGCTGGCCATATAAATGGCCTCGGCCAGCGAAAGTTGCGATACATCTTTTCCGAAATAAAATTGCGCACCTTCGTTTACCCCATAAATCATGGGTCCCATCTCTATAATATTCAGGTAAACTTCATACATCCTGTTCTTGCTGCTCAACTCGTTATTCTCTATCAGCCATACAATGAGCGCTTCTTCCAGTTTGCGTGTGATGGTTTTGTTCCGGTTCAGAAAAACGTTTTTAATCAGTTGCATGCTTATGGTGCTGCCGCCACGGGCAAACCGGCGTTCCTTTATATTGGTGATAATAGCCTGGCGAAAAGCATCCAGCAGGAATCCATGGTGATTAAAGAATTGCCCGTCTTCGGAAGTCATGATGGCATTCCTTAAATAAGCAGGGATGGCATCCAGCTTCCGAAAATTGGGATTGGCTGGTCCAATTTCAAAAGTGCGCACCGCGACACCTCCTTCATAGGCAGTGTATATGAACGGTGCATTCATTTTACTAAAATCGGTGTTACCATAACTCATGATCCTGAAATGCTGTTTCTCCAGATCGCAGGAGAAAACCAGGTCATCGGGTCTGGCCAAATCCACCAAAAAATTGAAATGGAAACCCAGGTCACCGCTGGCTTTGATCCCTTCAAGATTATAAAACAAGCCTTTTGGCAGCGATTCGAAAAAATCATTCGCATTGAAATCCGGTTTGTTGAGAATGATGGTGATTTGCTCACTTGGCTCTGCTCTGAAACATAGATAAGGATTTAACTCTATTTTGTTGAAGAGGAAGCTGCTGGTACTGTCAAGTTCGAAATAATTCGGGGCAATATTGATGCGATAGTCTGCAAGGACACGTTCAAAAAATACGTCGCTGCTGCTGAGGCGTGGCTGGTTGATTACCAGGTTGCTCGCCGATGCCAGGCCGCTTAATGTAAGAACATTATCTGTGATGCCGGTTCTCGCCAGGCTGAAATGCAGCGTGTCGGAAGAGATATGCGTATTCCAGCGCTGGTCGATGTAAGGGAATACAATTGCCTGGTGATTGCGAGCAAACAATTTAAACCGGGCTGAGCGATTTCCTGGATCAAGGTCACCTCGCAACACCCACGGCGTTATTTTACCATTATCGGTTTCAACAATCAGAGTTTCAAATTCGTGACCGGAAACTGCCAGCTGCTCCAGGTAAAACCCAAATTCGTTGGAATTCATATTTGCAGCTATACGCAGGTTGTTAATGGTAATAGACGAAGGAATTTTATCGAATATGGCATTGAGTATGCGATCAACACGATCGGCGTAATCTACCGGCTGTTCAGGTTGAACTAATTTAGCAGCTGTCTTTATGCCGTTGTCGAACAGAAACATATAATTGGTCAAGCTATCGCACCGCACAAAATGGAACCAGACATCCTTCATTTCCAGGTTTCCGAGGGCAAGTTTGAAACTAAGCAACTTTCTTATATTGATATTGGCATGGAAGTATCCGATTCTCATCAGTGAATCACCTCGTAATGGTTTCAGGGTAATATTTCTGAAACTTAATCCTGAAAGTCCATCGAAAGCGAAGGAACCGACTGTAAATTTCGCCTGGTAGTGTTCATTGAAGCGCTGCAGACCACGGTTAATAATAATTTCCGTCAACGATTGCCGGAAAATTAGCGCTGCTGCCAGCAAGCCGAAAAAAATAATTATCACAATTAATGCGGTCTTTTTCATCTTTGGAGAAATGGGCAGGTTTGGTTTTTGCAGTTAAATACTCGCAAGCAGTGGAGAAAAGATAAGCATCGGTTGCTACTGATCTCTTCTGCTCCTTTCGCCTGCTAATAAATTTACCAATCACGGCTTGAAAATCAAACAGATTTACAATAAAGAATATAAATAGGCAATAGTCACTGTATCGACGTTCGCGGCCGCAAGGCAAGAGGGTGATAGTTCAAGTCCCTCCTTCGGCACTAAACACAGGACCGAGTACCAAAGTCCCTGAGTCCCTGAGAAAATTTGTCCAGAATGTCATTCCCGCTAAGCGTATGGCACGCTTGATCGTATGTAGGCGGGAATCGAGACACAGGCACAAAGAAAAACCGGTAGCCGCATCCTTAACACCGGTAAGATGGCAGCCACCGTTAGGCAGGATGCGTTAGATAATTCAGGGCATAAGTGGTAGCCGCAACTCTTGAGTTGCGGGTTGATGCCAGGCATCAAATGTTTGTATAAAACCGGATACTCCCCTTTAAACTAGAATCCTAATCCCGATCTTGAAGGAGATCGAATTAACCACCGCAAAATTGTATTCTGCAGCCAGCCTGGCGAAAGAAATTTGGGCAACAGCGCCGACCGATACCCTGAACACCCAGTACATGCTCATCTTTAAGATCGACTTTAGTTGTTGTTTCGTGGGTGTTCGATAAATAAGTTGAAACACCTGCGTAAGGCGAAACGGAAACCCAGTCAGAGTATACCGGGTAGGCTTTACTCGCCATCAAATCCAGGCCATAGACCGTAAAGGAAAAGTCTTCCGGGCCGTACATGGATACAAAATTTAAACGGGCGGAAGCCGCCCAATCCTTTTTGAAACCGCTGGCAAAATTATATTGAACCTGTCCGCCCCAGAATCCATAGTTTGCCCCGAAACTCTTGGTCAGATAGGCGCCGACGTCAATTCTGTCCGTGATACCAGCCCTGAACATTGCCCCGGGAAATGCCAGTCTGTCCCCATCCTTGAGCCAGTGGGTGGAATCGGGATGAACAAAAGTATCGTTCCAGGCAGCGTCGGTGTCATCAAATTTTGTAGCCCACTGCAGGATTGAAAATTCATAATTACCGCTGCCCAGCGGACGCGCATCGTTAAGTGAACGTAAATAAACAACCAGGCCGCCTTCCCGTGTAAACTGATGCCAGGCCTTCTGAGTCAGTGCTGGATCGAGTTGAAATGAACATTCTTCCCATTTGGGATTAATGTGGAGCTTTACATCTTTGCTGCCGCCATCTGCAAATACTGCAGACTGAAATAATGCTAAGAACTAAAGCCGCTGCTACTGAGGTAACTATTTTATTCTTCATAACAGTTCTCCTTACTGTTTGATTCATTGGTTTCACTTACTACAAAATCAGTTTCTGATAAAACACTTGATAAATGGGTTAACACATTAATAATTAAATCGCCTTAATTAAATAATCAGGTAATTATTAATTTTTATACTGTTTTTAATCCTGTTTGCCAGTAGCATAAACCGGTAAGTGTTTTCACCAATCCTCATAAAAAGAAATACCTCAATCCATGTCGTAAAAAATTTCATATTTATATCTATCTTATTTCTTTTGTTGTTTTATCTGGTGTAACTTATTAGCGACATTTATAATTCCTGATTTTTAGACAAGGAATTTCAAAACTGCAATTACTTCCATTTTTTAACATCTCCTGTACTATTTCATAGTTGTTCAGATTATTACTTCCAGCTAATAAACGTACCAGAACTATCTTGTTTATAAATATATTTATCTTTATACTTTTGCATCAAAAATATTTAAATACAAGTCAGATATGAATCAGATTGTAGTTTTTATCGAAGTGCAGTGATTAGAATGTATAAATATTTTTAAGTATGAAAGGAACTCTCCATGTTTCTGCCAAGTTCTCAACCTGCTTCAGATCCAAAGATATCAAGACTCCATCGTTTAGAATTCCAGAATAATCTGAAAGCATACCGGCGTTCGGTATTTAAGTTTTTTCGGATTTTGCTCATGGCCATGATAATAATAGTTTGTTTTACTTCCGATACTAAAGCCCAATTCCGGATGGCCCAACCGTTCGGTAACGGCATGGTCTTACAACGGGATACTAATGTTCCGTTGTGGGGCTGGGGTACTGCCGGGGATACGGTAAAAGTCACCTTTCAGTCGGCCACCTACACCACGGTCACCGATGACTCCGGGCGCTGGCAGATTGAATTACCGCCGACCTCTGCCGGCGGTCCGTATACTATGAGCGCAACCTCCGCCGGTCAGACTATAAACCGCACCGCTGTATATGTCGGCGATGTCTGGTTAGCCTCAGGACAATCCAATATGGAATTCGCGGTGAGTCAAACGGATAGCGCTGCGCAGGTTATTGCCGCCGCCAATGATCAACTGATCCGGGAATTTAAAGTGCCCAAATCTTCGGCAACAGAACCGCAGCAAGAACTGGCCGGGGGCAGCTGGTCGCCGGCTACTTCATCCTATGTGAGCAATTTCAGTGCGGTAGCCTACTTTTTCGCCAAAAATCTTCGTCAGCATGTCAACATTCCCATTGGCATATTAAACATATCCTACGGCGGCAGCAGGATCGAAGCCTGGATGAGTGAAGACATGCTTGGCTATGACGAAGAGGATACCACCATGGCCAGCGGTGAAACGGAAAGACAACCGACACTATTATATAACAAGATGATCCATCCGCTGCACAATTATGCTATAAAAGGGGTGCTGTGGTATCAGGGTGAATCCAATGCCGACAATATGGAGGATGCACTGGCGTACAGTTATAATTTCAAAAACTTCATCAATAGCTGGCGCGGGCTGTGGGGACTCGGCGATATACCTTTCCTGTGGGTGCAATTGCCCAATTATGGTACCCCGTCTGATCAACCGCAAACCTGGGACGCCTGGCCGGTCCTGCGTGCGGCCCAGAGTGAAGCCTTAACACTGCCCAATACGGGAGAAGCGATCACCATTGATGTCGGCGGTGAAGATATTCATCCCACCTACAAACAACCGGTCGGATACCGGCTCTCCCTGGTCGGCCGCAAGGTGGCCTATGGCGAAGATATCGTTTATTCCGGGCCGCGTTACAAATCGAATAGAATGCGGCCGGACGGTCGGATTGTGATCAATTATGACCACCTGGGCAGCGGATTAGTCGCTGCTGATTCACTGGCCGGCAAGGTAGGTTCCTTTGTCGTTGCCGGTGAAGATGAACAATTACACTGGGCTGAAGCTCGTCATCGAGAACGATTCGGTAATTGTCTGGAATGATGCGGTGCCGGAACCATCTATAGTGCGCTATGCCTGGGAATATAATCCGCTTCATGCCAATCTTTATAATGCCGAAGGCCTGCCGGCAGCACCTTTCAAAGTTTACGTAAATCCCGGCTTTAAAATTGCCTATTTCCGATCGGCACGCACAGTGGTGGAACAGGGACAGAGCACAACCTTATCCTGGCTGGTCTTTGGCGCTTCCACAATTACTCTGGATGGAGTGCCGGTCGATTCAACCGGGACACAGGCCATAACTCCATTGCAGGATACCTCTTACACGCTGATCGCCGTAAATCGTGAGAATGCAGCGGAACAGGATACCGCCATACTGGCTATCACTGTTCTTGATCCGAGCCAGATCAACCGCGCTTTGAACCGGCCGGTCACTGTCTCAACCTTTGAAGCCTGCTGCGGCGATGAATTGGTAGCGGGTTTTGCCGTGGATGGAGACATGGAAACCCGCTGGAGCAGCGCCTGGAAGACAGATGCACCTGCCGATTCAAACCTGGATGACAATCCTGATGACGAATGGATTGCTGTCGAATTTGCGGATATTATTGACATCGAGCGGGTCATTCTCTACTGGGAAGTCTGCCTACGGTTCACAATATAATGTAGAGGTATCGTACGATGGCTATCTCTGGAAGTCCGTTTATTCCGAACCAACCGGCAACGGGGGAGAGGATAACATCGTCTTTGAGAATTTTCCCAGCGCGCGGTTTTTACGCATGCATGGACTGCAGCGGGGAACACAGTATGGTTTTTCATTATATGAAATTGCCGTCTATGGAAAACTCTCTGCAAAAAATCCGCCGAATGTCACGGTAAATACAAATTTAGGTAATGTGCTTGTGGTTGGAACAGAAGTAACTATAACGGCTACAACCACGGATGGCGATGGGGAAGTTGTTGAAGCAGTTTTTTATGTTGATGGCGATTCACTGGGTACGGATAATGCGGCACCTTTTGAAATGAACTGGACTCCGGCTGAAGTCAAAGATTATAAGCTTACGGCAGTCGTTACAGATGACAGCAACCTGACCGTCCAATCCGATCCTTTGATTATTTACATAGACAATGGCTCCATAACCCGTTTCGAAGCGGAACTGGCAGCGACCACAGGTCAGACCAGCATCGTTAACAACGCTGCAGCCAGCGCCGGCAAGTACAGGCAAATGCGCGATGCCTGGACCATTACTTTTAATAATATCAATGTCCCGGGCAGTGGTGAATATCTGCTCACTATCTGTTATCAAATGACTTATGAATCACCCAAGTCACAGTATCTGGTAATTAACGGCGATACGGTTGGCGTGGTGGAATTTACCGCACCCAATATCAGCATCTGGCTGCAAAAGGGATTATTGGTTCAACTTCAGGCCGGTAGCAATGAAATTGCTCTGCATGGTTTTTGGTACTGGATGAGTTTTGATTACATCGGTGTCCGCGGTGCAACCTTCGCATCCGTCGACTCCAGAGATATCTTGCCGTTAACGCATTTACTGGCCCAGAATTTTCCCAATCCTTTCAATCCGTCTACGAATATAATGTATGCGCTGCCTAAAAGAAGCCATGTACTGCTGGAAGTATATGACATCACCGGCAAAAAGGTCATGACCTTGGTGAATGAAATAAAAGCTGCCGGTAACCATACTTTTCATTACAATGCTAAAGGTCTGGCCAGTGGTATGTATCTGTACAGATTGCAGACAGGGGATGGATTTAATCAAACCAGGAAATTTATATTGCTGAAATAATAAGGGACAGAGGGACAAAGAGACAAAGGGACAAAGTTGGCACAGGAAAATTCGGATATTATAATCTCATGCGTCTGATAAAAGTAGCAGCGTTTTTTGCGATAGTATGTGTGGTACTGCTGTTCTGCCTTTCTGCTCATAAAACAATTTCCTGCCGGGTAATCGGCATTAAAGATGGGGATACCGTAGAAATCCTGACAGCTGACCAGAAGACAAAAATTGTCCGGCTTAACGGGATTGATGCTCCGGAAAAAGACCAGCCCTACAGTCAAAGAAGTAAGGAAAGTCTTTCTAAGTTGGTATTCGGAAAACAGGTAAAACTGTACTCATTCGGAAATGACAGATACGGCAGACTTATTGCGGATATTTATGTTGATAGTATCAACGTGAATTATATTCAGGTAGCAGAGGGCCTGGCCTGGCACTATACGAAATATTCGGATGATGCAATCCTCGCTCAACTGGAACAGCAGGCCAGGGCACAAAGATTGGGCTTATGGCAGGAAAAAGATCCTATACCCCCCTGGAAATTCCGGAAGAATAAATAAACTATTATGAATTCACTAAGAAAAAAGAGAATATTAATCCTCGATGATGAGGAAGGCTGGGTATCTATCCTGGAGCAATTTCTAAAAAATCATTTTAATCCGGAATCGCTGGAAATTACAACCGCGACCAATCCCATCGAGGCATTAAAATTGATTGAACAGAAGGACGGAGAATTTGATTTAATTTCTACCTGCCTGGTAATGCCTTTTATGAGCGGCTTCGAACTGATGGAGAAGGTGCACCGGAATTATCCGCACATTAAAATCATGGTCATCACTGCACTGCATGGCAGAGATGAAAATAAACGGGCCATGGATATGGGGGCCGATATATTTTTATGCAAGCCGATGGATATGAAAATATATAAGGAGATTATCGCGGACCAGCTGGCGGCCCAACCGGCTGATTCGGAAAAACCGGGGCAGATGCAAGTGCAACTGCAAATGCCAGGCAGGATCAAATATTTTTGTCAGCCGCAGGGGGGCAAAGATCATTATGAATTAGTCATTTCAGTGCCCGATCTTAATTCCACCACTTTGCTTGATGAGGGTCTCGATCTGCTCGGTTCGGAGGAAGGTAATTTCCTGTTGATTTACAAAGGCAAGTACCGGGACGTTATCAAACGCTACCGTGAATTGAGAGATAAGGGCTGGTAAATATAGGAGTCTTGATTATGGCCAAAGGAATTGCTTTGCATATTGGTCTGAATGCTGTCGATCCGGATCACTATGGCGGATGGTCGGGAACGCTGAATGCCTGTGAGGCCGATGCCCAGGATCTGAGTGCTGTAGCGAAATCCCGCAAGTTTAAGACGCATACACTATTAACCACTGAGGCTACCCGTGATAAGCTGACCGCAGAAATTATAAATGCGGCCGGGGAGCTCAAGTCCGGCGACATATTTTTGTTGACCTATTCGGGTCACGGCGGGCAGGTACCTGACCTGGCCGGAGAGGAACCAGACGATATGGACGAAACCTGGTGCCTTTTTGACGGCGAACTCCTCGATGATGAACTTCATCTGCTGCTGGCGAAATTTGCCGCAGGGGTGCGGATTCTGGTTTTGTCTGACAGTTGTCACAGCGGCACGGTGACCCGCATGGCCTATTACCGGGGCACATTGATCAGTCTGGGTTTTAGCGGTGACGGCCGGATTAGTGCCTATCGTTATATGCCTCCGGAAGTAGCCCTGCGTACCTATCGTGAAAACCGGCTGTTCTACATTAAACTGCAGCGTAATATCCGTGCGCGTAAAACCAGCCAGAAGGTACAGGCCGGCGTGTTATTGATTTCCGGCTGCCAGGACAACCAGTATTCAGCCGATGGCACCTTCAATGGCCTGTTCACGGCTCAATTGCTGCGGGTCTGGAATCACGGTAAATTCAAAGGCAATTATAAAGAGTTTCATAAGGCCATCGTACAACGGATGCCACCCGATCAGACTCCCAATTATTTCTGGAGTGGAGTATATGATAAAGTTTTTGAAGCTCAAAAACCATTTACGGTATAATGATGAAGAATATTTTCTTTCTGCTGATATCAATTGCCGTAGTTATTATCCTCTGGACTACTCCCATACTCTATCCTCTGAAACTATTAGTGGTATTTTTCCATGAGTCCTCACATGCTCTGGCTACAATTTTAAGCGGAGGAGAGGTTGCACAACTGGTGCTGCTGAAGGAGCAGGGCGGTTATGTAATGTCGCGAGGCGGCAGCCGTTTTCTGGTTTTAAATTCCGGATATCTCGGTTCTCTGCTATGGGGTGTGATAATATATTTGCTGAGCGTACATACACGCTTTGATAAAGCTGCACTGATGATCCTGGGTATAGTTATTGCCCTGATCACGATAGGATTCGCCGGCAGTTTGTTTACCATCGCGTTTGGTTTACTTGCCGGTATCATGCTGGTGCTGGTGGCCAGATACCTCAGCCAGGATATAAGTGATTTTATTCTCCGCCTGATTGGTCTCACCAGTATGCTGTATGTTCCCCTGGACATTTTCAGCGATACTATATCCCGTTCCCAGTTGAATTCCGATGCCCGCATGCTGGCCACCGAATACGGGGGAACCACCATCATGTGGGGAGTGGTCTGGTTGCTGATCAGCGTAATTATAATATTTATTTGCCTGCGACGCAGTATGTTTAAAAACTCTGCTATCCGTTAGGATAATTTGTTGTAAATCTACCGACCGGCCGACCGATATGTTAATCCATTTACTGAGCAAAAACTCCAAAACCATTGAAATAGATTCTGTTGGTCCGGTGCTGCTGGAAAAGAGTAAGCGGGCCCGGCGTTTGAGGATCAGTATCAGGCCGTTTAAAGGCGTCCGGGTCACTGTCCCATACGGAATATCATTTAGCAGAGCCGAAGAATTTATAAACAGCCATATCAAATGGATGCTCAAGCATTCGCGGCAGATGAAGCAGGTTGAACAGGAGTATCAGAATAATCAAAAACAGACATTACAAATCTCCGACCGGCAGGAAGCGCGCCGGATTTTAATAAACAGACTCAACGAATTGGCTGACCAATATGGATTTTCTTTCAACAGGGTTTTTATCCGTAATCAGGCGACTCTGTGGGGCAGTTGCTCAGCCCAAAATAATATAAATTTAAACATGAAATTAGTCTGTTTACCTCAACACCAGCTGGATTATGTGATTCTGCATGAGTTGGTGCATACAAAAATAAAAAATCACTCCCGGAAATTCTGGACTGAATTGGCTCAGTATATTGCCAATCCCCGCTCGGTCAGCAAAGAATTAAGAAGCAGCGGCCTGATCGGTCGAGTAGTAATTTGTTACTATTTTTTTTACAAATATTCTACATTTTAGGCCTTACATTTTAAAACGCCTATTTTTGCTATGGTCTGCTATTGAATACAATTAAATAAATATGCACATTATATGGTACGATGCAGAGAAGGGCTGAATAGCGGATAAAAGTTTATAGTTTTCATCGAATTCGATCCATTCAAAATTATAAAGTAAGCATAAGGAGATCGTTATGTTCCGCACTGTAGTGCACATGTTATTCGACACCATCCAGAAATATCCGGCTAAGGATGCTTTGCGCATTAAGCGTAATGGTAAAATTCAGGCTTTCAGTTATCAGCAGGTGGGGGAAAATATTACACTCTTAACTCATGGACTAAAGGAACAGGGAATAAAAGCTGGTGACCGGATCGCCATTCTGTCCAACAATATGCCGGAATGGATGATGACAGATATTGCTCTCTTCTGTTTGCGGGGAGTGGTGGTGCCGTTGTACCAGACCCTGCCGCCGGCGCAACTCGCTTACATCCTGAAAGATGCCGGGGCCAGAAGCATTTTTGTCCAGAATCAGCAGCAGTACGACAAAATTAAAGAGATAAAATCCCAATTGCCTCAGTTGGAATTTATATTTTCCTTTGAGAACTGGGCAGGGAAAGCGGAACAGATCCTGACCTTTGATCAGTTGCTGGAAATTGGCCGGCGACAGCAACTTAAAAATCCGGATTTTTTCCGGCAGGCAGTCGACGCCATAGATCCCCAGGATCTGTGCAGCCTGGTTTATACTTCCGGAACCACGGGAGAACCGAAAGGTGTAATGCTTAATCAAAAAGGTTTCATTATCGATATTATTAATGCCGAGTCGGTGCTAAGTCTGTATCCGGATGATGTATTTCTTTCTTTTTTGCCCTTAAGTCATTTATATGAACGCCTGGCCGGGCACTGGTGTCCCCTGTACCGTGGGGCTACCATTCATTATGCACAAAGTATTGAAACGGTGATCCAGGATATCGCTGAAGCACGGCCAACGGTCATGGTAAGTGTGCCCCGGCTTTATGAAAAGGTTGCAGCAACTGTTTATGAACAAATAGAGAATAGTTCAAGCCTGAAGCGCAATTTATTTTACTGGGCTTTGAATACCGGACTTAAATATCACGAAAAACGCATCGAAGGCAAGGTTTCAAAAGTGCTGGAGAAAAAATATCAACTGGCGGATAAAGTTGTATTCAGTAAGATTAAAACCAAATTAGGAGGAAAGTTCCGCTGCCCGATTGCCGGAGGTGCACCGCTTTCAGTAGATACACTCAAGTTCTTTGAAGCAATCGGCCTGCGCATTGTGGAAGGTTATGGCATGACCGAAACTCACCTGATCATCACCCTGACAGCTCCGGGTAAAACGAAATATGGCTCCTGCGGTAAACCTATTCCCGAAGTACAGGTAAAAATCGCCCCGGATGGAGAGGTAATGGTCAAAGGCGATACATTGATGATGGGATACTATAATCGTCCGGATCTGACGGCAGAAGTCATTGATGCCCAGGGCTGGCTGCACACAGGTGACATTGGTTACCTGGATGAGGATAACTATCTGTTCCTGACCGACCGTAAAAAGAATATCATCGTAACATCCGGTGGAAAAAATGTCGCACCTGCTCCGATCGAACACATGCTGAAAACCAGCAGGTATATTGATGAAGTATGCCTGGTAGGCAACCGCCAGCGCTTTGTCAGCGCTCTGATAATTCCCAATTACGAATTACTGAAAAAGTGGGGAACGGAACAGGGAATAGATGTCGCAGACCTGCGGGAATTCCTGAAGCATGATAAGGTAAATCAATTGATCTGGCAGGAAATTGAAGAAAAACAAAAATCATTTGCCCGTTATGAATCGGTGAAAAAGTTTGTTCTTCTAGCCGAACCGTTTAATATCGAAAAAGATGAATTAACCCCCAGCCTTAAAATCAAACGCAATGTGGTGGAAAAAAAATATGCGGATATAATTTCACGGATGTACCGGGAATCGTAAAAATTGTAATATGACCGTTTTCGTAGAGACGCGATGCATCGCTGCTCTACCAAATCCCCATCACCTTCCAGAATACGCGATACACCGGGTGGAATTACCGGTAAAAATTTTACCTGGCAACCAAGATTCTATGACCGAATTATACCTGATGAAAATGCATTGAAAATGTTCGCCGCCATATTAGAAATAATCCTGCTGTATAGACGTAGTCTATTGCGTCTCTGCAGCATATATCAAAATTAACTTTTTTCTTTTTACATTTGTCTTAAATTTGTTCCATGGCACGATTTGAATATGGGTGTCAGAAGGGAGAAATTATGCGGTGTAATCTCAGTTTCATTATCCTGTACATATTATTCATATGTCTGTCTATTTCCGCTCAGGATTCCCTCACAGTCAATGACTGGGAAAATCCCGCGGTATTCAATATAAACAAAGAAGAGCCTTATTCAACTTTTGTGCCCTATCCGGATGTGGAAAGTGCTCTAAAACTGGACCGGCGGCAATCACCGTTTTATAAATCCCTTAACGGTAAATGGAAATTTAACTGGACATCCCGGCCCGCTGACAGGCCGGCAGATTTTTCCCGGGATAATTTTGATGTAACGAAATGGGGGGAGATTGACGTTCCATCGAATTGGGAGTTCCAGGGCTACGGAGTACCGATTTATGTTAATATTCCCTATGAATTTCCTGGACAGCCTGATCCACCCCGCATTCCACATGACAATAATCCGGTGGGTTCTTATAAATCATGGTTTACGCTTCCGCCGGACTGGGCAGATAAACAGATCTTTATTCATTTTGGTGCAGTTAAATCCGCATTCTATATCTGGATCAATGGTCAAAAGGTCGGATATAGCGAAGATTCCAAAACACCGGCTGAGTGGGATATTACCAGCTATCTTAAAACAGGCGAGAATAGCGTGGCCCTGGAAGTTTACCGCTGGTCTGATGGAACTTACCTGGAGTGCCAGGATATGTGGCGCATCAGCGGCATTGAACGTGATGTATATATTTACGCTGCCCCGAAAGTGCGTATCCGTGATTTCCATGTCCAGGCTGATCTCGGGGACAATTACCAGGACGGTATTTTATCCGTAACAGTTGAATTGAAGAATAAAGTGCTGCAACTTGAAGCGGAAGCTGTCACTGTGGAAATGCAATTACGCGATGGAAAAAACGGAATCGTGGTTCAGGATATTAAAGATCTGGCCCTGCGCGGCAAGGATCGGGCTGTGCTGAATTTTGAAAAGAATATCTCCAATCCTGAAAAATGGACAGCAGAAACCCCCTCGCTCTATTCGCTTTTACTGATCCTGAGGAACAGTCTGGGCCAGATTGAAGAGGTGGTTACCTGCCAGACGGGTTTTCGCCGGATCGAAATCAGGCATGGCCTGTTCCTGATTAATGGTGTAGCGGTACGGTTAAAGGGCACCAATCGCCATGAACACGATGGATACACTGCTCATGTACTCTCCGATGAGTTGCTTTTGAAAGATATTACACTGTTGAAACAATTTAATTTTAATGCCGTGCGGACCAGTCATTATCCAAATGATCCGCGCTGGTATGATCTGTGTGACCGCTATGGTATTTATCTGGTTGATGAAGCCAATATCGAATCTCATGGAATGGGGTATGGGGAAAATTCCTTGGCTAAAAATCCGGATTTTAAAGAAATGCACCTGTATCGCACTAAAAATATGGTCGAACGGGATAAAAATCACCCCAGTGTGGTGATCTGGTCGCTGGGTAATGAAGGGGGTAATGGTCCCAATTTTGTGGCCACGTATGAATGGATTAAACAGCGCGACCGCTCACGGCCAGTCCAGTATGAACAGGCTGCGGAAGAGAAGAATACCGATATCGTTTGTCCGATGTACGTCTGGGATTACCTGGAAGGGTATGGCAGTGTACTGCACAGTCGTCCTTTGATCATGTGCGAGTATGCTCATTCGATGGGAAATAGTACCGGGAATTTTCAGGACTACTGGGATTTGATTGAAAAATATGATCAACTGCAGGGGGGATTTATCTGGGACTGGGTCGACCAGGGCTTTATCAAGACAAATACTCAAGGTGAAAAATATTGGGCCTATGGCGGTGATTGGGGTCCGCCGGAAACTCCCTCGGACAGAAACTTTATGTGTAATGGACTGGTCTCGCCGGACCGCAACTTGCATCCTGCCATCTGGGAGGTGAAAAAGGCTTATCAATATGTCAAAATCAAGCCGGTAACTTTAACCATGAATAAATTTGAAATTGTTAACCGGTACGATTTTATCAATCTGGACAAATTTAATATACTGTGGGAAGTACAAGGGGATGGTAAAACGCTGGCTAATGGTATCATTGAAAAACCGGATATCGCCGCTCATACTTCTAAGATTTATGAACTGAATATTCCTGTGATCAAACCATGGAAGGGAGTAGAATACTTACTTAATTTTAAGTGCGTTACTGCCACCGGGATGCCGCTGCAGGAGCAGGGTCACATTGTCGCAGCTGAACAATTTCTGCTGCCCTGGCACACCGAAATGCCGCCGGCGCGAACGTCAACGCTGCTGCACTTGTACTTCAGCGAAACGAATGATCTGGTCAGTATCAGCGGGGAGGACAGCCGCATCGAGATAAGCAAACTGACCGGACAGATCAGTTCCTATGAATATAAAGGCCTGCAATTGATTCAACAGGGTCCGGAACCAAATTTTTGGCGCCCGCCTACTGATAACGATTTTGGCAGTAATTTTCCGGAATCATCCGCAATCTGGCGGGAGGCAGGCGACAAACGCATCCTGAAGAGTTTCGATGTCCAGAATTTTGATAATCGCGCACTGCAAATAACAGTGGTCTATGACCTGCCCACAGTTAACTCACAATGGCGGATGGTCTACAAGGTCATCAGCAGCGGGGATGTTATAGTAGCCTGTGATTTTATTACGCGGGAAACCAACCTGCCGGAAATGCCGCGCCTGGGGGTGAAAATGCAGTTACCGGCAGGATTTGAGCGGATGCGTTATTACGGACGCGGACCTCAGGAAAATTATTGTGATCGCAACCAGGCTGCAATAGTCGGTCTGTATGAGAGCACAGTCAGTTCTGAATATTATCCTTATATCAGTCCCCAGGAAAATGGAAATAAAACCGATGTACGCTGGGCTGCTATCAGCGGTCCGGCCGGGATCGGCATCATGACCGTGGGCCTGCCGGTCCTCAGCATGTCGGCTCTGCATTATTCCATAGACGATTTAACCCAGCAGACCCGCGGTTCAAAACATACGATCGATCTGAAACAGAGAGAGAGCACTTTTTTGAACCTGGATCTTAAACAACGCGGAGTTGGCGGAGACAACTCCTGGGGGGCGAAACCCCATGCTTCATACTGCATACCGGCGCAGAGTTATTCATTTCAATTCCGTCTCAGTCCTTTTTCGGAAGGGGACGATTTGATGGGAATCAGTAAAATAAACTTCCTGGTCGATTAGACCCTGAAAAATTTAAAAAAACCTAAACTATTAGCAGTTATAAGCCGAAAATCATTATAAATAAAGATTTAAACCGAGAGGAAAGACCCATGAAATTCTTTGGATTAATCCTTATTAGTCTGCTAATGATTCTATTGACCGCTTGTGGAGGGGATAAGTCTGTTGATGCCGAACAGGCCTTTCTGAAAGGTGATTATACCAAGGCAATTGAAGCGTATCTGCAGGTCCATAAACAAGATTCCACCAGCCAGCGTGTCAGGGAACGGTTAGCCCTGGCTTATATGTACCGTGGTCAGGAATTGTATAAGAAAATAAACAATCTAAGTTCATTTGTCCGGAATTTTGAAGAAGGCCAGAAATATATCCCGCTCGAACCATCGTCCGAGTTCAACAGAGTTTACAGTCAGATCGTTTTTCAGGTCGGCCAGGCTTATTATAAAGCGCGCCCGGCTAATGAGGTTGAAAAAGAGTCTGAATTTAAACAAGACCGCCACCCTGATGCATCAGGCCCTTGATCTGGACTCCACTAATGTCGATGCCCAAAATATACTGGACGAAATTAAACTGAACAATTACCAGAAGATCGTTGATAAAGCTACAGGGATTTTCAATAGAGCGCAAAGCAGAAATGATGTCAACCTGTATTTCGATGCCCTGACCCAGATCAGAAAAGCTCAGGCCATGGGGGGTACGACTCCTGAATTGCGTCGGATGCTTTCGCGTATTTACGGCAAGACACTGGGAGTTCTGAATTTTGAAGATCATCTGGCTCTGGCTGTATTGAAGGAGGAGTACGTTGGCGGCAAAATGATATTTTCGCTGGTAGTCAGAAATTATTTACCATATGCGGTCACGCTCAGTTTCGATAATTTTGTACTTTCAGATTACCGTGGCAACCAATATAATGTCGATAAAGAAATTATGACCCGTGATTATAATATGAGTGGGATCAAGCAACTGGCTCTGAATCACGGTGAGGATATGGGTGGATTCCTGGTTTTTACTGTACCGGATAGCGTTTCCTTTGATTATATCGGGTACCGCTACGGTGCGGGAAGCCTGTCTAAAAAATACTTTCCCTGATGTAATTAATTCCTGAATTATTATTCTTAGAACTATCCCGATTTTTACAAACCTGTGAGGTTTTCCCTTCAGGCGGTTTTGCCGCCGGTCAGGTATGACTTTTATCCAGGATATCTCTGACTTTCTGGGCCAGTAAATTCATGGAATAAGGTTTCTGTAAAAAGTGTATACCGGCTTCCAGTTCACCGCTGCGTACAATATAATCTTCGGTATAACCTGAAGTAAACAGGATGGAAGAGAGGGGCAGTGAGGCAGATATTTTTTCGGCTAATTCTTTTCCGTTCATTTCCGGCATAATCAGATCGGTGATCAGTAGATCTATTTTAATTTTGGTATCAGCAATCAGTTTCAGGGCCTGGTTGCCATTACCGGCTTCAAATACACGGTAACCGAAGTTCTGCAGGGCGGTATTAGTGAATTCGCGCACGGCTGCATCATCTTCAACCAGCAGAATAGTTTCCTTACCCTGATATTCACCGGAATTTTCCTTTTCGGTTTTGACCGTGGCGATATATTCAGTAGTGACCGGCCAGTATACCTTAAAACGGCTGCCTTTAGCGGGTTCGCTGTCTGCCCAGATGCTGCCGTTATTTTGCTTGATTATTCCATATACTGTGGCCAGTCCCAGACCGGTGCCTTTACCTATTTCTTTAGTCGTGAAGAAAGGTTCGAATATTTTATTGATGATCTTTTCGCTGATGCCGATGCCGGTATCCTGAATAATGATCAGAATATGCGGTCCGGCCAGACTGCCTGGATACTTAATAGTAAAGTTCCGGTCTAATTCCTCGTAATCAGTTTTGATGGTGATTTTTCTTTCGTTGTCAGGATTAGTCTGGGCGTTTATTGCATCGCGGGCATTGATAATCAAGTTGATCAGCACCTGCTCCAGTTGGGCTGGATCGGCTTTGATGGCCGGCAAACCGGCTTTGAGCGCAGTTTCGATGGTAATATTTTCGCCGATAAGCCGTTTCAACATGATATTCAGATCATAGATGGCTGTATTGATATCAATGATCTGGGGTTCAAAAATTTGTTTACGGCTGAAGGCCAGTATCTGTTTAGTTAAGCCGATTGCTTTTTCGCAGGCTTTATGAATGGAGGACAGATCATTGTACACGATATTGTCCTGGGCCTGTGGCCCGATTTTTGTAAGCGCCATTTCGGAATGACCGTTAATCACGGTGAGTAAATTATTGAAGTCGTGGGCAATCCCGCCGGCTAATGTCCCGATCGATTCCAGTTTCTGAGTCTGCACCAATTGCAGTTGCAGCCGTTTATATTCTTCCTCGGCGTTTTTACGTTCCCGGATATCCCGGGTAACCGACAGTATAACCCGCTCCTCACCCAGGGTGAATACATGCGCATTGATTTCGACCGGTATCGGAGTTCCATTTTTATGCCGATGTATCATTTCATAGGTATATTTACCCTGGCTGATAATCTTTTGTACAGACTGGGAACTTTTCTCCACGGACCCGGGATAATTTATCTGCAGCGGAGTTAAGGCCTGCAACTCATCCTTGCTGTAACCGAGCATATCACAGGCGATGTTATTCACTTCCAGCAGTTTTTCGATCTGATCCGCATCATTCAGTTTCCACAGATAAATGGCATCGTTGGCATTCTGGAACAGTTGGCGGAATTTATTTTCGCTTTTACGCAGGGCATCTTCGATTCGTTTTTTCTCGGTGATATCTTCGTAAGTTCCCAATACACCGATTACCTTGCCCTGCTGATCGTGCAGCGGAATTTTATTTGTACGCAACCACAGTGGTTCTCCATCAGGTTTACTCTGCGGTTCTTCGTAATCAAGTTTGGGAGTGTTGGATTGCATCACTGCACGGTCGTCCTCGCGATACAGATTGGCGGTGTCTTTCCAGGACAACTCATAATCGTCTTTACCGATGATGTCCAGAGTCGATCCCAGATTGGCATCACGGGCAAACGGTTTATTGCAACCCAGAAAATGGAAAGTCCGGTCTTTCCAGAAGACACGCTGCGGAATATTATCCAGTACCAATTCCAGCATCTGCTTGGATTGATAAAGTTCGTTCTCGACTCTTTTCCGTTCGGTTATATCCCGCACGGCGGTCACGCGCACATATCTGCCCCGGTAACTGATCTGGCCGCCGCGCACTTCCACAAAAAACGCTGTACCGTCTTTTTTAATGGCTTTGTGTTCGTATGTTTTTTTGTAACCCGATTTAATTTTTTGGGTGACCATTTCGCGCTGGTCAGGCGCAACAAAATCGATTATATCTTTGCCAATAATTTCAGAAAGCGCATATCCAAACATCTCGGCCAGCTGGGGATTGGCATCGATAATTATTCCGCCATCGGTGAAGGCAATTCCCTCGAAGGAAGCTTCAGCAATGCGGCGCAAGCGGTCCTCACTTTCGATCAATGCTTCCTCGGCGGACTTGCGGTCGGTTATATCATTGCCAAAAAAGATGGTTTCAAATAATTTTCCTTTTTTATCCAGATGATTCATCGAACTCCAGGAGATGATGCGTTTTTCATTGTTCTTCGCCGTCAGAGTCATTTCATAATCTTTAACATCACCCTTCCCGAGTTCAGCGAATAATTTTTTGACCTGGACATGTTCTTTACCGGGATAGAATGTTTTCCACCAGTCTTTTCTCTGCATCTCGTATTCACTGTAACCGGTAATTTTCTCGCCGACAGGATTGATAAAACGGGTAAGTCCATCAATCCCGATACCACAGATAATAGCCGGATTACCACTGATCACACCGGATAAAAATTGATGTTCATTTTTTAACGCTTTGACTACCCGCAGGCGTTCAATCGTACCGGCCAGTTGCTGGGCCAGAGTACTCAGAATACGTTCATCACTTTCGGTGAACAAATCGGGTTGCTGACTTTCGGCATCCATGACCCCGATGATTTTTTGATGTACTCGAATCGGTACCGTAATTTCCGACCGCATTTCGGTGTTGATCCTGAGATAATCGGGATCCAGGCGGGAATCGGCAATACGCCGGGCAATGCCGGTCACGGCAACCTTACCGGTGACTCCTTTGCCCAAGGGTACAACCAACTTCCTTGAATCATTCGGGTGAGTATGATAGGAATGGGAAAGACGCAAAACTCCTTCGGTTTCATCAATCAACATTATCCCAAAACTATCGGGAAACAGTAAATCGCGGATGATAGCGGTAGTATGTTTATACAAACTTTCTTCATCTTCAACTTCGGAAGCGTTGGCAGCAATGGTATTCAGGACGATCTGTTCGCGGATCCTGCGCCGCAGTTCTTTTTCGGTTTGCTTGTTTTGTGTAATATCTTCAATGGCACCTTCATAATAGACGGTTTTGCCCGGTTTGTTCTGAATGACCCGCGTACTTTCCCGTCCCCAGATCTTGGACTGGTCATAACGGTAAAACTGAACTTCATTGGCAAATATTGTTCCTTCCTGCTCCAACTGTTTCTTCCATTTTTTCCGATCCTGGGGATTTACGTATAAACTGGAAGCGCGGGTGGCCAGCAAGGTCTGTTTGTCAGGGTAACCCAGGATCTGTACCAGGGCATTGTTCACATCAATAAGTTTACCGCCGGCTGAACTCTTATATAGTCCGATCGGGATACCATTGAATAATTGCAGATACTTTTCATGGGAATCCAGTTGTTCCGGCTTGCGGTGCAGCGGTTTGTTTAATTTACCGGATTTTGATAATTCCTTCTTTACTGACGCGGGCAGAATTCCGAGATCATTCCAGGAGAGGCAGTCACTGGCACCGGCCCGAATTGCCGAAACTATTTTTTGATGGTTGATTTGCTCAAATATGATAAAAACCGGTGCGGGACTTTGTCCATTTTGTGCCAGGATGGGGAGGATTTTTTTATTACTTAAACTTGTAAACCTGTCGGCAATAATTACCAGATCCCATTTACGGGCATGAAGCGCTGCCAGCAGAGAGCGATCAGATTTAATCTGCCGGGGCATGATTATTAAACCGCTCTGCCGCAGTTGTTTCAGAATCAGATCAGTATGCTGTTTGCTATTCACTAGCAACAGTGTATGTAAAGCATCACTCATTAATATGCCCTTCGTGCTGAGGCTGGTAGTGCTGTTAAATAAAGTTTTCATCTATATATTTCGGATTATTTTAGTAAAAGCTGAACACTATTTATCATTTCTGAACCTGGATCTCAAGTTCCTGAAATATAGCTGAGCTCCCGGCATGATCACCTGATCATCAGTATGGAGCCGGGGATAGATTATCTTTCTCTTGCAACTGATCACTTTCTAAATTATTTTTATTAAAACAACGATTTAACCCCTGTTCGGAATTAGGCAGCAGTCTGGAAGTTTTAGAAATCGAGACAATATGAAAAATAAATTCAACACTATTCTATTGATCGCTCTGGCGTTAACCTTACCGGCTTGTGCCCAATCCAAATCCGATCAGACAGCAAAACATGCGCCCAGAATAATATTTGATCAGGAAGAGTTCAATTTTGGCGAGCTGGCTGAAGGAATCCTGGTCGGTCATGTTTTTAAATTCAAGAATACCGGTGATGATACGCTGCGTATAACCCGCCTGGAGCCCGGCTGAGGTTGTACGGCAGTACTTCTGAGTTCAGAAGTGGTTGTTCCGGGTGACAGTGGCAAGGTGGAGGTATCTCTCAATACAAAAAATAAGAGAGATAAAATTCACAAGATCATCAGGGTACATACAAATGATCCACAAAACAAATTAATCAATCTTCATATTCTGGCCTTAGTCAGCAAAAAGTCGGAAAGCCAAAAGCAGCAATAGGCCAGCCTGGTTCTCAAATCGTATAATGAAAGCGAATAAAGCACTCGAAATTGAGATCCTGCCAGACAAGATCAAACATACTTTTCCATCTCCTGTTTCTCTTAAAAAAGTATTCGAAGAATTAAATCTGCACCTGTTATATCCTTGTGGTGGCAACCATTCCTGTGGCAAATGTGCCGTTCAATTTATGGATTGGTACCCGGATCCGACTTATCAGGACAGGTTATTCTTCACACCCCAGGAAATCCAGCAGGGTTGGCGTCTGTCCTGTATGAGTATTGTCGGCCAGTCAAGTACGGTATTAATTCCCGATGAAAACAGACTGAACCATCTGAGCGGTTTGAAAGACATCCGTGACGGAACAAATTGCGATACGACCACCGGTAAAAAAATACTTTCTAAAATTGCCGGTCGCCGAAGGTCTGCAGAATTTAAAATGCGATATTCAACTGGTTCAGGAGGAAATCGAAAGGGAATATCAGATCCGGGCCACTGTTTCTTTGCCCGTATTACGAAGGTTGCCTGAAGTTTTGCGTGAAAATGACTATCAAGTTACGGTCACAGTTATGGATCAGGAAATCATCGATGTTGAAGGGGGGAATACGGTTGAACAGGCGTTTGGCCTGGCTATAGATCTGGGCACAACCACAGTGGTGGTCAGCTTGCATCATTTACTGTCGGGGGAAACGATCGATATCGCTGCTTCGATCAACCCCCAGGCCAGGTTTGGTTCCGACCTGATTTCACGTCTCACCTATATTTCCCAACAGGCAGATGGCTTGGAACATTTGCATAAGGTCATTATCCAGGGTATAAACAGTCTGGTAGCCGAATTGTGCAAGATTCATCAAGTGGCTACGAATAATGTGTATCTCATGACTTTGAGCGGGAATGCAGGTATGAACCACTTATTTCTTGGTATCAATCCGCAATCACTGGCTCTGGCACCATATACCCCGGTTTTTAAAGAGTTGAGAAAAGAGCGGGCGGCAGATCTGGGCCTGGCCGTCAGTACAGGGGCTAATATATTGATTACACCAAATTTAGGAGGATTTGTAGGTGGCGATGTGTTGGCTGATATGCTGGTGGCCGGATTTGGGCAGAAGGATAAGAAATCCAAATTACTGATCGATATCGGTACGAATTGCGAGGTGGTGGTAGAAACAGATTCAATTCGAATGACCGCTTCCTCCCCGGCCGGTCCGGCCCTGGAAGGAGCTTCTATCAGTTTCGGCATGCGTGCTGAGTCAGGTGCGATCTATGATGCGCACTGGCAGGGCAGCGAGTTATTAGTTGACACGATCGATGATGAACCGGCCCGGGGAATTTGCGGCAGTGGATTATTTCATTTAATCGATGTACTGATACAGAAAAAAATAATAAAGTCGACCGGGAAATGGAATGAACAAAGCGACCTCGATACTGCGGAAATAATAGAATTTTACCGGCAGAGAATGGGACTGTACAGAGGAGAACATGCCTTGCTGATTGAAGGTGTGCTGCAGGGAGCAAAAAGAAATATATATCTGACCCAAACGGACATCCGTGCTTTTCAACTGGCTAAATCTGCAATCACTTCGGCCTGGCAAGTGTTATGCCAATTGGCCGGGATTCAACCGCTGGCGATCGAAGATGTATATCTGGCCGGTGCTTTTGGTAACTTTATCCGTCCGCGGACAGCGGTCGATTTGAAGTTGGTACCCGCAATCGATCTTAACCGGATTCATTTTATCGGGAATGCCTCGCTGGAAGGGGCGCGCAGGATTCTGCTCGATCAGGATCAATTGAAACAGGTTGACTGGTTGGCCGCGAGCACTCGCTTTGTAGAGTTGGCCGGCCGCGCCGACTTTCAGGATCTGTATGTACAAAATATGATCTTGTACGAATAGCAAGAATCGGGTTGGTTATCATTTTTTCTTTTTTTAGTTTGAGATCATTGTGAAAGGAAAAAGCATGGAAAAATATGATCTCAGCCGGCAATCAACCGATTACTTACGTATCGAACAAACCATCAGGTATCTGGGCAAAAATTTCCGCCAGCAGCCCGAATTGGGACAACTGGCTCACCAGGCCGGTTTAAGTGAATTCCACTTTCAGAGAATGTTCAAGCGTTGGGTCGGCATCAGTCCGAAACGTTTCCTGCAATTCATGACCAAGGAATACGCCAAGACGGTACTGCGCCAATCAAAAAACCTGTTAGACGCAGCCTACGCTAGTGGTTTATCCGGACCCGGGCGTCTGCACGATCTTTTTGTAAAGTGTGAAGCGGTCACTCCGGGAGAATTTAAAGCACAGGGGGCCGGATTAAAAATTACCTATGGATTCTTGCCTACACCCTTCGGTACATGTTTATTAGCCGTCACAGCCAGGGGAATTTGCGCCCTGTATTTTATAGCGGTGGGAGACCGGATAAAATATATCAGCCTGCTGCGCAGATCCTGGCCTGAGGCTGAACTTCATGAGCAGGAAGATAAATTGAAACCACTGCTGCAACGGATCTTCCAACCCCATTCCTGGAAAAGTGATCAGCCCTTTCATTTACATCTGCAGGGCACAAATTTTCAACTTAAGGTCTGGGAAGCACTATTGCGTATTCCTCAGGGTTGCGTACTGGCCTATGAGGACCTGGCGGCCATGATCGGATATCCCGGCGCAGCGCGGGCTGTCGGGACTGCCATTGCCAGCAATCCGGTATCATTTCTCATCCCCTGTCACCGGGTAATCCGCAAGGAAGGGAACAGTGGCAATTATGGCGGAGGACCGCTGCGGAAAAAAGTTATTTTAGCCTGGGAAGCTGCTAAAATCCAGGCAGCTGAAAAGGACCCGGATTCTGAATTATTTTTTTTGCAGTAAATATTCACAACCGCTGGCAAAAAATTCGCGGACCACGGGCAGATTGGGGCAACGAATAACCGGCAGTTTATAGCGGCTTTTAAAGATGGGCCGTGAAAAAAACAATCCTTTGATTTTAAACGCGAAGTCAAACCTGACACAGAGTTTCTCAAATTCACGAATGGATATACTGTTCCGGTAAATTTGTAAAATCTGTTCGGGTATTTGGGATTTTTCCCTCAGCCAGAATCCTATTTTTTTTACTACCGCTGCAGGTAACAGGTGAATAAAAGGTATTAATTTTAGCGCTGAACCTGCATTCTGCTGATGGCCGCCGTAGGCGGAGTATTTCGGCGGAAAAGTGATGTAGAGATAGCCGGCAGGTCTGAGCAAAGTCCGCAGATTTTCAAACGTGATTTCCCGATTGGGAATGTGTTCGAGCACATCGCGCATGACAATCAGATCAAATTGTGCGCCGATTTGTTTGCAGATATGCGGATCGGTGATATCACCCTCCTGCACGGGTAAAGGGGGAGTGTGTTTAAGAGCAATAGCTACCCGGGCAGCACTCAGTTCAATTCCGCGTGCATCCATCCCGAGCTGAATCAGTGCTTTAAGAAATCCGCCTTCGGCACAACCGATCTCCAGTACTTTACAGTGCGGCAGATCGGGAATATATTTCTGAAAATAAGGTAACAGATAATCGCGGGTATGTTTTTCCTGTTCGAAAAAATGTTGTAAAGCCATCTATTCAGTCGAAGATCTTTAAGCCTGCGGAAGTCGTTACTCTTTCTTCCCGGCAGTAGAGAGTTTCAACAGGGGGTAAGCCGGACAGAAGTTAAAGATTCCCGTGGCCAGAGGAAGCAGGCCTAACCAACCCCATGCTGTTTTGGGTCCGACAAAGACCAGAGCCACGATGATCAATCCGGCAATAATCCGGATAATTTTGTCCAAACCTCCGACATTCTGTGTCATGGTAATCTCCTTTGTCTTTTAAATAGATTTTTCTGTATTAAATCGTTGGATGAACTATATACCTTAAAGATACAAAAGCAATATATTTCAGGAAACTAAAAATAAAAAGGTCGCGGCAGATACCGGCCACGACCCCTATCGTGATATCAGCAGGATAAGTTTAAGCTACGGGATATACGCTGACTTTTTTTCGTTTTTTATCTTTTCTCTCGAACTGAATCCGGCCGTCAATTTTGGCAAAAATAGTGTCGTCCACGCCCATCCCCACGTTTTGACCGGGATGGATTCTGGTACCGCGCTGCCTTAAAATGATCGTACCGGCCTGAACCACCTGACCGCCATATGCTTTTACACCTAAGCGTTGACCTTGACTATCGCGTCCGTTGCGGGAACTACCCACACCTTTTTTATGGGCCATGATTATTCTCCTTTATTTCTTCTTTGCCGCAGGTTTCTTTTTTTCGGCCGCAGGCTTCTTGGTTGCTTTTTTAACTTCTTTGACGACCTTGGCTTTGCCCGGGACCGCTTTCTTTTCTGCGTGCTTGACAGCAACCGTTGTTTTGCCCTTGCTCGCGGTGATTTCAACCTCGCTCACTGTAACGGATTTTTCTGCGGCAGCTGTCTCTATTGCTTTTTCCGTCCGGCGTCCAATGCCGATATCTTTTATTTCCAGCAGTGTAAAATCCTGACGATGTCCTTTTTTCCGCTGATAACCTTTACGACGTTTTTTATGGTAGACAATAATCTTTTTTTCCCGGCCATGTCTGAGTACCAGTGCCGAAACATTTACCTTTTCCAGTACCGGATTACCGATGGAAAGTTCACCTTTCTCATTCTGGAATAACAGAACCTGATCAAAATGCACATGTTTACCTGGTTCTGCCGGCAACAGCGGTACTTTTACTTTAGTATCCTTCTCGACTCTGAACTGTTTTCCGGCAATTTTAACAACTGCGTACATGATTTTCTCCAAATTAAGTCTATAAACTACTAATTTAATTAACATTCATCTTTATGTCAAATGTTAACTCATGGTTATTTCCTGTTCATTCTTACGATCGTACATCTTGAATTCACGCCAGTTCAGAGTATTGTCAGTAACCACATTAATTTTAATCCAGTATTTCCACATTAACTGTAGCCGTCTGGAGAATCTTCCGCTGGTCAGATAGTCGAAAATATCCGATCTGACCCGGATGGTGATACGCCGATCTCCGCGCGAAGCACGGTACTTCTGTATCCAGCGTTCTATGGCAGCTACTATGGTGGGCAGCGACGGAATCAGCCCGGTTCCATGGCAGTTCGGACATTCTTCGTGCAGGGTATGCAGCACACCCGGGCGTATTCTTTGACGCGTCATTTCCACGATTCCGAAGCGGCTGATCTCCTCAATTTTAGTAATAGAGCGGTCCTTATGAAACTCGCGTTTCAGTTCATGATACAATTTCATGCGGTTTTCACTGTTTTCCATATCGATGAAATCAATTACGATAATTCCGCCCAGATCGCGCAGACGCGATTGGCGGGCGACTTCCCGGGCTGCCTCCATATTAATTTTCAAGGCATTTAATTCATGATCTTTCTTACCGATGAATTTTCCGCTGTTTACGTCGATTGCCACCATCGCTTCGGTCTGCTGAATGACAACGTAGGCTCCATTTTTCAGCCATACCTTTGATTCCATGGTGCGGATAATTTCGTCTTCAATTTTAAAATGCTCAAAGATGGGCAGCCGGTTGGAATAGTATTCGATTTTGTGTTTCAATTGCGGAGCGACATCTTTTACATAGGAACTAATTTCGCGCATTTGTTTACGGGAATCGATAATCACGTGATTTACATCCGATGTAAACAGGTCCCGGATAATCGACGAAGCCATACCAAAATCCTTATAAACCAGAAACGGTGCTTCCACGGCTTTAATCTGTGCATCGATTTTTTCCCAGATTTTCAACAATCCATTGATGTCGGTCATAATCACTTTTTCGGATTTACCCTCCGCCTGGGTACGCATGATCAGACCGAAATTTTTTGGCAAAGCCTGCCGGGCAATTGTACGCAGCCGTTTTTTCTCTTTGGGATGGCTGATCTTTTTGGAAATACCGACATAGTTTTGATTGGGGACCAGGACGGCAAAACGGCCTGGAATGGAAATGTCTGAAGTAACCCGCGGTCCCTTGGAGCCGATAGGTTCTTTCATAATTTGCACGATAATATCCTGGTTCTTCTTCAGGTTTCGCGCGACCTGGCGGGCATGCTGCGGCCGGAGCGGTATATTTTTTACGGGATGTTCGCTCTCCTCTTCGTCATCATCGAGTTCAACCAGGAATTGATTGGTGGCATCGGAAATATCCGAGAAATGCAGAAAGGCGTTTTGGCTCAATCCGACATCAATAAAAGCGGCCTGCATACCCGGCAGTACCCGGCTCACTTTTGCTTTATAAATATCACCAACCATGCGTTCAGCCTCCGGTCGCTCTACAAATAACTCGACCAGCTGCCCGTCTTCTAAAATCGCTATACGCGTTTCTTCGTTCGTGGAATTAATAATGATTTCTTTTTTCATAGCAATGCTTTTTCGTCCCTGCCGGTACGACAGCGGCACAAATTTTAAATTATCTCCATTGGCGTGTAATAATGATCAGCTACTTTGACAAATTGGTTTTGCCGGTGGACAGGCAGAAAAGGCAACTGTTCTCTGGTGGATTGGAATAGATAACCGAGGATGTCCTCGACCCGCACTGTTTTTCCCTGTTGGGAGTTCAGTTGTATTTTCAACAATCCGTCATGGCTGGAAATCGATTCGATAAATGGTTTGATGTCGATCGATTGTTCCTTGCCTTTATTAAACCTGCTGATAAAAATATCCGGTTGATTCGATAAATTGTATAGTGCTGATTGCTGGACAGTATTGTTTTCTAAGTTGACCTGATACACCAGGGTTGTAATACTGGACTGCAGCGATGGTACTTTCTTACTGATGATCCTGATTTCCAGGATAGTCAGCCCCTCCGGCAGAACCTTATTCAAACGCTCCTTAAGATCAGCCCCGCAACTTTCCAGTAATTCCAGGTCAAAATATTCGGCACTGCTGGTATAACCCAGAGAAAGTGCCGGACTGAAAGACAATTTCGGGCGAGGATTATAACCGGAACTATAGGCAGCCGGTATTTCCGCCCGGCGCAGCGCCCGGTCAAACAATCGCATGCAATCCAGATGTGAAATAAACCGGATGTAGCCGGTTTTTTCATAATGAACCCTGATAGTCTGCAGTGCCTGACTCTCATGTCTAACCGCCCCATGGTTTGCCGGATTAGCCGCCGCCCCAGAGGCCTGTCTGGTGCCTTTACCGGCAGTCGGCCGGTTTTCTTCACAGCAGGTGACGAATTCCCGGAAACCATTTTTTCGCTGCCAGCCACAACATGTACAGGAACTTTCTCTGCAATCACCGGTACTCTGGCCGCGATAGCCTTTTTCTCGTTCTGTCCATAAAAACTTTTTGGTAACACCTTTGTCGATATGGTCCCAGGGCAGGGGCGAGGTCTCAGCCATGGCCTGTAAATAGGGGCTCATGGCTATTTCGTTCTCTTGAAAAGACTGCGTCCAGTTATCATACTTAAAGTGTTCATTCCAGCTGTCAAACCTGGATCCCCGTTTCCAGGCGGAATGAATAACACGGGCTAATCTACGGTCTCCTCTGCCCAGCGCGCATTCGATTTCTGCTACCTGCGATTCACGCCAGTTTAATTTGATCCGTTTATGCGATTTAAGCAGGCTGCGCAACAGATCAATTTTCTGAAGAAATTCTGCTTTAGTGTCCTGTCGTTCCCATTGAAATGGTGTGTGTGCTTTCGGGATATGCGGTGAAATGGATACATGTAATTCTATATATCCGTATTTTTTACTGACTCTAAGCACGGCCAGCACCAATTCAGCAATGGATCGTATGTCCTCCTCTGTTTCTGTTGGTAAACCAACCATGAAATAAAACTTTAATGTCTTCCAGCCTCTGGCCAGGGCAATCTCTACCGCTTGCATCAGGTCAACGGTTGTGACATTTTTATTAATCACCTGGCGCAGGCGCTCGCTGCCTGCTTCCGGTGCAAAAGTGAATCCCGATTTACGGACTGAACTGGCTAATTCCGCAATCGCCGCCGAAAAACTATCCAACCGTAAAGAGGGGAAAGAGATGTTCACCTGGCGATCAGTACAGATCTCATTTTCGACTTTTAATAATTCAGCCAGATCAGAATAGTCGGAGGTGGAGAGGGATAACAGTGAAACTTCATCATAACCCGAATTATTCAGAGTCTGCCGGGTAAATTCGGCCAGCTCGGCAACCGTTCTTTCACGGACCGGGCGGTAGATCATCCCGGCATTGCAAAACCGGCAACCTCTGCTGCAACCACGCATGATCTCGACTGCCAGACGGTCGTGCGTGGTAGCGATCAGCGGGACCAGGGGCCGGGTTGTGTAATGATGATTCTGCAGAACCGGAGTTAAACGGGTTTGGACCACAGCCGGTATTCCGGGATGAAGCGGTATGAGGCCGGAAAAGGTTCCCTCAGCACTGTAACTGTCCTGATACAAGGCGGGTACATATACACCGCGAAGGTCCGCCATGCGGCGCCAGAGATTCGGCCGTGTGACTTTTTGCTGTTTGCACTGACGGAGCAGATCGCATAATTCCTCCAGACCATCTTCGGCATCCCCCAGGTAGAAAGCATCAAAAAATGGGGCCAGAGGCTCAGGATTAGAACTTCCCGGTCCGCCGGCAATAATCACAGGATGATGATCCAGTCGTTCGCGGCTCCATAGCGGAATATCTGCCAGGGCGAGCATGTTCAGGATATTAGTATAAGTTAATTCATATTGTAGAGTAAAACCGATCACATCAAATTCACCGAGCGGCGTGAAAGATTCTAAAGAAAAAAGAGGCACCTGGTATTGACGCAGTTTCTGTTCCAGGTCAGGCCAGGGTGCAAATACGCGTTCGGCCCAGACATAATCCAGTTTATTAAGCAGATGATATAGTGCAGCAACTGCCTGAGAAGACATCGCGAGTTCATAGAGATCAGGAAATGCTATCAGGAAGCGTAAATCGACCCGGGAAGGTGATTTCTGGATAACATTAAGCTCGTTCCCTGTATATCTTCCTGGTTTGGATATAAAAGGTAAAATGGATATATCTAACTTTTTGCTGATTTGCTCGTTTTTCAAAACTCTCCTTTTCCATGCAATCCCAGCAGCGTAAAATAAACGATTAAATTTAATAAAAATATAATATTGGCGCAAGTTAACCATCCGCATCCGAAATGTAAATAGAAATTTCATGATTCATTTCTGTTTTTCATTTTGTAATCGCTAGTTGTTTACGACGGGTAATTGTTTTATATTTCAGGTTCATAATTGCAGAAGAATATGAAAAAGATTAAAACGATTCTGGCTAATGATCCCAATTGCGAGTTCTGCGCCGCCATGCTGCCCAGAGTTTCGCGTACCTTTGCTCCGACCATCCGGATGCTGCCAAAACGCCTGAATGTTCCGGTGATGACGGCTTATCTGCTCTGCCGTATTGCCGATACGGTCGAAGACGAAGAAAGTCTGAGCCAGGAAGAAAAACGAGAGTATCTATTACTATTCGCCGATATCTTCCGGGCAGGGGGGGATCAGGCCGAAGAGAAATTTATAAAGTGCGTGCAGGGAATTCCTGACCATAATCCGGATGTTTATCTGCTCAAAAATCTGGATAAAGTTTATGCGGTTTATATATCTTTCAGTCTGGAAGTTCGACAACTGATCGGCATCTGGGTCGTCGAGATGACGATGGGGATGATCAAGTACGCGCAAGCAAACAATCGCCGCAAATGGCAATTCCTTAAATCGATGCAGGAACTGGATGAATATACCTACTATGTAGCCGGTACAATCGGGCATTTGCTGACAGCATTGTTTGCTCACTTTTCAAAAAAAATAACTCCGGCTATTGTGCCGCGTCTGGAAAGTTTTTCTGAATCATTCGGCAAAGGACTGCAACTGGTCAATATCATCCGCGATATGACCCGGGATCTGCGCCGGGGACAATCTTATATTCCTGATGAAATTTTGCATAAATACCGTTTGACCCGCCGGACAATATTTGAGGCAGATAATAGCGAGCAGGTGGAGAAATTATTCAATGAAATGGTCCAGTTAGCTGTCGAGCATCTGGATAAGGCTCTGGATTATGTCGTGACTCTGCCTAAAGAAGAGACCAGGATCCGTCTTTTCTGCCTGCTGCCATTATTCTGGGCAATGCAAACATTGCGGCTTATTCAGACCAATACCCTGGGGCTGTTGAAAACCGATAGTATCAAAATATCAAGACATGTCATTCGCCTTGAATTTCTGAAAGCATTGATTCTTACCTTTTCCAACCGGCTGACCGTTAGACATTACCAGAATATCCGGCGCGATCTGGCTTTAGAACACTGGGCTGTATCCTGAAGTATATTTTTCTAAGTGTACTCTGATCAGGTCATGATATCATGGTCTCAAAATCCCGAACTGACCCGCTATCTGCACAATCTATTAGGTGCTGAAAACCCTGCATTTATTGAAGCAGCACCCCCATTAACGGCTATCCGTTTAAACGAACTTAAAACAAACCAGCTGAAGTTTGAGCAATGTCTTGACCGGCTGAAGCAGAACTATCGGCGCATTCCCTTCAACCGCAACGGTTATACACTCCAGGAGGATAATCTCCCGCTGAGCCATACGTTATATTTTTTTTTAGGGTATTTTCAGTATCAGAATGCTTCCTCCCAGTTGCCGGTAATATTGCTCGATGTGCAACCCGGAGAGCGGGTGTTGGACATGACTGCGGCCCCGGGTTCAAAATCGACCCAGTTGGCAGCGATGATGAGGAACCAGGGTGAATTAGTATTGAATGATGCCATGCGCAGCCGGCATCAATCCTTGAATGTCAACATGCAGCGCAGCGCCGCCATCAATTACTATGTGATCAATGCCTGGGGCGAAAGAATGGGTTCGATTTTTCCGGAATATTTTGATAAAATATTAGTGGATGCCCCGTGCAGTGCATTGGGTACGATCCATTCGAGTCCGGCAGTATGGGATTGGTGGAGTCTGGATAAGGTGCTGAAATTGAGCCGGGTGCAGTATCAATTATTAGTATCGGCAATCAAAGCACTTAAAGTGGGCGGGGAACTGGTCTATTCGACCTGTTCGATTACGCCTGAAGAGAATGAAATGCTGATCCACCGGCTGATAGGGGAATATCCGCTGCAGATAATTGAACCAGCAAAGGAATTAAGCAGATTATTCAGTCCGGGATGGATAAAATATGCAGATCTTGATTTAAATCCATCATTAGCCCAGGCCATCAGAGTCTGGCCGCAGCGGCAGCGCATGGAAGGATTTTTCGTGGTTAAACTGCGTAAACTCGCGTCGATTAATAAATCAAAAGAAGTGCTCTCTGCAAATTTCGTTCCGACCCTGTCTTCAGATGCCCCGGCAGTTGGGGCGATTTTATCCGATCTTGAAAAAAACTGGGGAATCGATTCTGCTATCTGGAAAAGATACCGTTTTATTCTTACCAGCACCAGACTCTGGCTGGTCAATGACGCAATCAATAGAGTTTTAAAACCGCGCTTCGTTTTTGCCGGACTGCTGCTGGCAGAAAAAAGATTATTCGGTTGGAAACTGCTCAATAGCAGTGCTCAGGTTTTCTCAGATTATATTTCCAGAAGAAGATTAGAAATAGATACTATTATGTTGAAGGCACTTTTCGAAAAAGGAAGAGTTTCGTACCCTGCTTTTGAGCAGGGCTACTATGCTCTGGAATACGAAAAAGAGATTTTGGCCTGTGTCTATGTTGAAAACAATGAGATCCGGATTAATCTGCCGCATAATTTTAATTTGATAATTTAATAAATTAAAACCGTAAATCCCAAGGGAGTATAACCGGTGAAACCTATCTATCTCGACTATAATGCCACCACACCCCTCCTGCCCGAGGTTGTGGCTGCCATGCAACCATTTTTAACCGAATATTTCGGAAATCCTTCCAGTTCTCATGCCTATGGCCTGCAGACCCGCCAGGCGATAGAACTGGCCCGGCAGCAGATTGCCGGATTGCTTGGATGTGCTGCCGAAGAAATAATCTTTACCAGTGGCGGAAGTGAATCCAATAATATGGCCATCAAAGGTCTGGCCTTTAAAGGTCTGGCCTTAAAAGGCCAGACCTTTGCTGAAAACCGTTCGGGCCGCCATCTGATCACATCGGCGGTTGAGCATCCGGCAGTCATGGAAGTATGCCGGTATTTGGCAGCACACCAATTTGAAGTTACCTATGTACCCGTCGATTCATATGGCCGGGTCGATCCGGAAGATATCCGCAGGGCCATTAGACCGGAAACAATCCTGATCACAATCATGCATGCCAATAATGAAGTGGGAACGATTCAACCGATTCCGGAAATTGCAGCTGTGGCGCATCGTCACAATATTCTGATGCATACTGACGCTGCACAGAGTGCGGGCAAAATTTCTGTACGGGTCAATGAACTTGGTGTCGATCTGCTCTCGCTGGCCGGACATAAGTTATATGCTCCCAAAGGGATTGGAGTGCTCTATGTTCGCCGGGGAGTGAAGTTGGAAAAGTTGATCCATGGCGCCGGTCATGAACACGACCGGCGTGCCGGTACCGAGAATGTGCTCGAAATCATCGGTCTGGGCAAAGCCTGCGAAATTGCCGTCGCAGAACTGCCGTCAGTCATGGAGAATCTGAAATCCACACGTGACCAACTATACGACGGATTGGTCAGCGAGTTAACAGAACATGTACCTTTCCGGCTCAATGGTCACCCGGAGCACCGCCTGCCGAATACACTCAGTATAAGTTTTGCTAATATTGAAGCGAATCTATTGCTGTCGGAGATTGGTGACAGAATCGCCGTGTCAGCCGGAGCGGCCTGCCATTCAGACCGGATTGATATTTCCCCGACCTTGCAGGCTATGCAGGTACCTGCAGAGTATGCTATGGGTACTGTGCGGTTTTCCACAGGGCGGATGACCACCAGCCGGGAAATAGAAGAAACTATCCGGATTGTGAGCGGTGCGGTAAAAAAATTAATTCCGGCAGGTACCGGCGCTGTGGCTGAAATCCCGGCAGAAATGCCCAGGTTAACCCATTTTACGCAGGGGCTGGGCTGCGCCTGTAAACTCAAGCCGCAGGTTCTGGAGAGAATCCTGCAACATCTACCTGTGCCGGTTGACCGCAGGATATTGGTCGGGACGGAAACTGCTGACGATGCTGCCGTATTCCAGATCAATGAGCAAACCGCTATTGTACAGACTGTAGATTTTTTTACTCCGATTGTCGATGATCCTTTTGATTTTGGCCGTATTGCTGCCAGCAATGCGCTGAGCGATATATATGCTATGGGGGCACAACCTCTGCTGGCCCTGAATTTAGTTGGATTTCCTTCACAACGCTTAGCGCTGGAGGTACTGGAAAAAATATTACAGGGTGCCCAGCAGGTGGCCGGCGAAGCGGGAATAGCAATTCTGGGTGGACATACCATTGAAGATAACGAACCGAAATACGGACTGGTTGTCTGCGGAGTGGTGCATCCCAAACAAATCTGGAGAAATCATGGTGCAGAACCGGGGGATGTCCTGATCCTGACTAAACCATTAGGGACGGGGATTCTGACCACCGCACTTAAGAATGGATTGTTGACTGCGGAGAAATGTCAGGAAGTTACAGCAGTGATGGTTCAATTGAATAAAACGGCAGCGGAAATTCTGAAAAACTATAGGGTTCACGCCTGTACCGATGTGAGCGGTTTTGGTTTGCTGGGTCACCTGCTTGAGATGAGCGTAGCCAGTCGCGTGGATGTGCAGTTATCGGCTGCCCGTATTCCAGTAATGGGAGCGGTAGCAGATTTCATTAATCTGGGTATGGTGCCCGGCGGTACCAGGAATAATCTAGAATATGCAGGAGCGCGGGTGCAGTGGGATGGTTCAATAGCGGATTCCATGAAATATATTCTGGCTGATGCACAGACATCTGGTGGCTTGCTGGCTGCAATTCCGCCACGGTCAGCAGAGCAGATTATCACCGAGCTGCATCAGGCCGGACTCATAACTGCTGCAGAAATAGGGAAGTTTCAAAAAAGCGGATCAGGAAAGATACAGGTCGTTTGATCACTGCCTGAATAGTGCGAGGAGGGGGACTTGAACCCCCATAGGCTCATACCTACTAGATCCTAAGTCTAGCGCGTCTACCAAATTCCGCCATCCTCGCCGGTATAATAAGCGCATAAAATTAATAATTTCAGGCCATAAAAGCAATTTGAGATCAGAGTTCAGCAGGGCTGAATTATAATTTAGATTTCAATAGTTTATTATTTAAAAATTCGTAGAAAATGAGGATTACTATCCCGCCGGCAATCAGAATCAGGGTATTATTTAATTGCCCGGGAACTATACTCAGGGTTTTGCTAAAAAGATCATATAGAGGTTCTGCCATTAATTTTAGTAAAGGCAGCGGATTAATCAGGTAAGAACTGATTACGGCACCGATTACCAACAGGGCTATAAAAAAGATATTTTCCCAGAAGTTGGTTTTCTCATCCTGACTGGATTTTATTCTGGTTAATACCAGACCGGAAAAATTTTTAGAAAGATCCGGTAGCAGATCCTGGCTCAACTGGTGATAGATACCCCGGTAGATCTGGAGATTGTGGGTACAGTACAGACAATTTTGTAAATGTCTTTCAATTTCTGCCCGGTTGAGCGGATCGGCCTGATCAAGGTAATTTTGAATTTGTTCATCGGAAAGATGGCTCAGGTCCATATTTCCTCTCCTTTAAATTCGGTAACTAATTTTTCTTTAAGTAATCTTCGACCACGAAACAGATGACTTTTTATAGTACCCTCCGGTAAAGCGGTAATGGCGGCAATTTCCTGATAACTCAATTCATCCAGGTGAAACAGGGTTATGATCAACCGGTACGGGGCCGGGAGATCGGCCACACGTTCCTGTACGATCCTGTATTTCTCCTCGTTTTCAGAAAAGGTATCCGGCTTGATCTGACCGGGTTGAAAGTTATCCGGACCAAGATTGGTGCACCGGTCATGCTCTTTATCGATTGAAGAAGAGAAATCATCGAACAAGGTCATTTTTTCTTTGCGCAGATGGTTCATAGTGGTATTGAATGCGATTCTGCCAATCCAGGTTGACAATTTGGAACTGAACTTAAATGTGGCCAGATGCTGATAAACCTTGATAAAAATTTCTTGACAGATTTCTTCCCGGTCGGCCGGATTAGGGATTAGTCGGAAAACAATATGCACCACCAGTCGTTGATAGCGTTCGACCAGGATGCGGAATGAATTTGTTGCACCGCCCAGGATTTCTTCAATTATAAGTTTATCGTCATCCACTCGCATGCGTCAGTTTAACAGATAAGACAATTTAAAATAAAAAATGTTGCAGTCAAATTCTACCTGCAACTTTTTGCATCTGGGTGTGTCTATTCTATCAGCATATAAAATTTGAAGGAGTAACTAATGGAAAATCTTGCACCCATAATTATCGTACCAGTCTTTTTTGGAATAATCGGTTATATCGTTAAGGTCGTTTCGGATAATCGCATCCGCCGGCGCCTGATAGATAGTGGTCAGGTTGATGAAAAGATCAAGTATCTGTACTTTAAAAGTCCAAATACTTTTTCTGAACCATTTAATTCGGTACGCTGGGGACTCGTTTTGATCGCTCTTGGCTTGGGAATAATAATTGGACAACAATTTCCGGCAGGTGAAAAAGAACAGATGACCTTATGTGCAATGTTCATAATGGCCGGAATAGCATTTCTGGTCTATTATTTTCTGGCCAAACGTGAACTCGACCGGAAATCTTCTGCGGGATCAGGGGAGTAACGGTTTCTTTTCACGATCGGCAACCGCAGGACTTTGTCCTGCGGTTGCTGTTTAGTTCTCAATCAGTTATATACTACTCTTTAATCCCCATCAATTGTAAGGCTGGTTCAGCGGCTACCAAAATCCCTCAAAATATCGTATATTCAGTTATCGTGATAAATAAAAATCACCCATGATCGGGTCAAGTGAATGGATCTAGAAGAAAGAACCGAAAATATTCCTGCCGGGGAATCAATAAACCTGGTCGTTGTTGCCGGTGAGGTATCCGGTGATATGCATGCGGCCGGATTGATTTCAGAAATAAAAAAGCTAAAGCCGGGTATCAGGTTTAGCGGCATCGGCGGTGATAGTATGATCAGCGGGGGATTTCGGGCTATATTTCATATAAGACAGATGGCCTATCTGGGATTGGGCGAAGTGATCCGGCACCTGCCTGCGATCAGAAAGGTATTCAAAAACCTGGTTAAACATATAAATGAAGTAAGGCCTCAGGCAGTCATTCTGGTTGATTACCCGGGATTCAATCTGCGCCTGGCGAAAAAGATTAAGAAGATGGGAATTCAGGTGATTTATTATATCAGTCCGCAGTTATGGGCCTGGGGCCAGGGTAGGGTAAGAAGGATCAAGAAATACGTCGACCATATGCTGGTACTTTTTCCCTTTGAGGTTGAATTCTATGCCCGTTACGGTATCCAGGCTGATTATGTCGGGCATCCGCTGGTGGATACATATTATAATCAGGTCCGGCCAAAAAGTTTTAATCCGGCGGGAGAAGTTGTCCTTGGTCTTTTGCCGGGCAGCCGGATGCAGGAACTTTCGAATTTACTGGTCAATATGACCGCCACCAGCAGATTGCTCCATCAGAAAAAACTGATCGATCATGTTTTGATCGCCGGTGTGAATCATATACCGGATTCGGTTTATAATCAGTATATTGGGCAGGAAGATTATATTAAATTGTACCGTGGGAATATGGATGGCTTTTATAATCGATTGGATGCTGCCCTGGTATCTTCTGGCACGGCTACACTGGAGACAGCCTATTTTCGGGTTCCGATGATAATCGTATATAAAGTGCATCGATTGACCTGGTTCCTGGGTAAAATGCTGGTACGACTTAAGTTTATTGGCCTGGCCAACATTGTGGCCGGAGAAAAAGTTGCTGATGAGTTGTTGCAGGACGATTTTCAGGTCCACAAAGCTGCTATCCTGCTGGCCGGATTTTTCCAACAACCCGTAAATGATAAAATACGGGAAAAACTGAAAATTGTCGGGGAAAAACTGGGTCCCCCCGGGGCATCCTTACAGGCAGCGAAAAAGGTACTGGATTATATCAGAGTAACATAGGCAGGGCTAAGATGCTGACAGTAAAAATGTGTTTTGGCAAAACAGTGCAGATCAGAGCTGAAGCAAATAACAGGTTTCTACGTATAATATTTTAATATAAGCGGTAGAAATATGAATGAATTGATACACCAATCATATCGTATTCCTTATGATGACTCAGAGATCGAGCTTAAAATTCCGGCCGCCAATGTCCAATTTTACATGGATTTAAAACAGGGATCGGTCAATGGTGAGAACCGGGATAAATTAAAAGAGGCCGTGGCACGATCAGCAGAGGGGCATGGCACACACGCGGTGCGGTTAGAGGATCTGATCCGTAACAAACGTGTGGCTATGATTGTAGAGGATGCCACCAGGACGGTTCCGCTAGATGATTTATTAACGGTTCTGGGCCCTCATTTGCCTGTCGCCGAAAAAATAACGGTACTGCTGGCCACCGGTACTCATGATGGTGAGAATGATGGGAATTACGAAATTGTGGAAAGCCTGCGGCAATATGCAGCCCAATATGAATTCGCTTTGGGCAGGATTATTATTCACGATTGTCAGCACGGTCCTTTCTATGCAGCCGGCACCACCGATTCGATTGGCAATCAGGTCATGGTCAATACCGCCATTCAGGATGCTGAAATATTCATCGTACTGTCCGATATGAAAAATCACTATTTTGCCGGCTATTCCAATGCTATAAAAAATTTCGTTCCGGGTATATGTGCCTACCAGACGGTTGAGCAAAATCATGCTTTAAGCCTGCGTCCGGAATCCACCTTCGGGCATCATCCCCTGCATCCCGATGTAAAACGGCGTACCAATCCACTGGCTCAGGATATGTGGGAAGCGTACCGGCTGATTGTGCGCCACCGGCCGGTGTATGTAGTTGCCACGATTTCCATCAAGAATAATATTCTCTGGGCCGGGGCTGGCTTGCTGGAACCGACCGTTACCGAAGGGATCAGGCAAGTCGACCGATTGATGAGTGTGCAAATTCCCGTAGCGGATAATTTAATCGTTAGTTGCGGCGGTTACCCCAACGACGAATCTTTATATTCTGCACAACGCGCGCTGGAATTAAGTAAGAATGGCATTCGTCAGGGCGGAGAGGTGTTGTTTCTGGCTGGCTGCCGTAATGGTATTGGTCCGGAAAAATCTATTCATAATTTTTATGATCCCTTGAAACAACCCCTGCCGGCAATTATGGAGCAATACAACCAAAAATATGTCATGTATGCGCATAAAACATATAAATTCGCCCAGATGATCAGTAATCTGAAATCAATTCATGTCATGAGCAGATTGACGGATCAGGAGCTGGAAGATATTCATTTAACACCCTGCCATAATGCTCAGGATCTGGTCGATCATTGGATTGCCCAAAATCCAGCCACGACCATCACTATCATAACCGAAGGCAATAAATATGCCGTTTATCCTCCTGCTTCCTGAGTAAAAACTGATCAATTTTTTAGTTTAAACAGATGGGGAATAAATTTTACCGGGCTCTGGTCGATTATTTAGAAATAAAGACCATATCCCTCGGTAAATATTCGTTTGTCCTGGAAACCATCGGGGATACAGATAAGTTGATAGAAAGTATGAATGAAACTGAGTTTAAAAGTGAAGACCGTTTTCCCTACTGGGCAGAATTATGGCCGTCCTCCCTTGGACTAGGTGAACATATTCTGGAAAACCGCAAATATTTTAAAAATAAAAGGGTACTGGAATTGGGTTGTGGACTGGGTTTAGCCGGAATAGCAGCCCGGGCTGCTGAAGCTGATGTTTTATTTACTGATTATGATCCGGTGGCCCTGGAATTTACCCGGCGTAATTTTAAACGGAATTTTGGTTACCTGCCGGATGTACAATTGCTGGACTGGCGAATTCCATCACTACAGGAAACTTATGATATCATAATCGGTGCCGATATATTATATGAGCGGAAAATGCTGACACCGCTCCTGACTTTTTACGGTCAAGCGCTTAAAGATCATGGCTGGATTCTTATAGCTGAACCGGGCCGCCGCATAGCCAGGGAGTTTTTCAGCATGCTGGATGAACACAAGTGGAAATATAAAACAGATCAAAGAACGGTTAACTTAAATAATAAACAACAGGTTATTTATATCTATAGGATCGATTATGCTGCACCTGTCATCAGCTGAAATTAAAATAGTAAACGGTTGGGCTGAGAACGACCAAAGCAGTCCTTTTCCCCAGGAGCTAGCCCTGATCAGACGGTTAAAAAACTGTTATGTCAATTACAGTATGTCTTTCACTCCTAAGGAACTGGAAGTAATTCTGCACTGGGCGGAGCAAGTAGCACATACCCGCCGCGGAGCAGAAAAGTATCTGCTGGCTTTTGAATCTGCCCTGATAGGCAAAATCGAGAAATTCCTCAGCGCCCGTAATCTGTATCTGAAAGATTGAGGACTTCTGGATTTGTATTTTGTCCGGAATTCCCGATAATCTTACAGAATCCTGATATAATTTCTGACAGATTTTCGTTTTATACTGCATGGCTAGGAATACTGATCTTAAATCACCAACGGAACTATATTCCCTGATTAAAACCCGGCTGGAAAATCATCAACAGCAGACATATCAATATGCCGACGTCGCTCACCGCGAGGCAGCCGTTCTAATCCCGCTTTTTTATAGGGATCAGATTCCCTGTCTATTGTTTACCAAACGTACCGAGATTGTTGAACATCACAAAGGACAAATTTCCTTCCCGGGCGGAGTATGGGATAAAAACGATCAGGACCTGCAGGCTACTGCCTTGCGTGAAACATGGGAGGAAGTAGGGATTCGGGAACAGGATATAACCATACTGGGTCATACCGACAAATTTTTAACCAACACTAATTTTATGGTGACCCCCTATGTTGGATACTTTTCATATCCATATCCGTATCGCGTTAATTCCGCCGAGATATCCCAATTGATTGAAGTACCGTTGCAGCACTTATTACAACCGGAGATATTCGAACAAAAAAAATGGGAGAGAAACGGCATCCTGTGGGATGTACATTTTTACTACTATAACCAGGAAGTCATCTGGGGAGTGACCGGATTTCTGCTGAGCAATTTTTTGTCTATTGTTTTTGAGCTGAAACGTATGTCCTAGTACATACTCCGTTGCAAATGGCGTTGTTCCGATTAGCATCAACCGGTATTATTATTTAGATTGAGTTACTCTATCGATTCTGAGAACTGAATATGTCCGATAATCAAGATATTCAATTTATGAAAATGGCCTTGCAGCTGGCCGGTAACGGAAAGGGTTTTGTCAGCCCTAATCCCCTGGTCGGGGCGGTACTGGTAAAAAATAACCGTATCATCGGCACAGGGTATCATGCCCATTATGGCCGGGCTCACGCTGAGGTGCGGGCCATTGAGGCCGCTGCAGAAGGAGTACAGGGTGCAGTCCTGTACTGTAACCTGGAACCCTGTGTGCATAATAATAAACAAACCCCGCCCTGTGCCCAGCGTTTGATCCGTGAAGGTATTAAAAAGGTTGTCATAGCCAGCCTGGATCCGAATCCTCAGGTTCAGGGCAGGGGTGTGGCCTTGCTGCAGCAATCCGGTGTAGAGGTGCAGACAGGCCTTTTATCTGCAGAAAACGAAGAGTTAAATCGCTTCTTTTTTAAATATATTACCCGGCGCCTGCCATATGTAACCCTGAAGATTGCACAGACCCTTGATGGAAAAATTGCACCGCTGCGGATTTCCCGGAAGTGGATTAGCTCCCTGCCATCACGGCAAATCGTGTACCGCTGGCGAGCCGGGTACGATGCCGTGCTGGTGGGCGGCAATACGGTACGGATTGACGATCCGGAATTGACTGTGCATGGAGAGCAGGGCAGGAATCCGGTTCGCATCATTATTGACGGTAAATTGAATTTAAACCCGGACTATAAGGTATTCAGCAGAGATTACAACAGCCGGATTATTCTGATATATAACGAAGCAGCCTGTCATAAAAACAAACTGAAAAAAATTGAAGCACTTAATTGTACCGTCATCCCTGCAGCCGGAGACCAGCAAGGGCAGATTCCCGTAAAAACAATATTAAAAATTCTCACCCGGGAGAAAATCAGCTCGGTCCTGGTGGAAGGGGGGCAAAAAATTTTTACTCAATTCGTTCAAAGTGATCTGATCGATGAACTTGTAGTTTTTATTGCTCCGCAGATTTGGGGTAAAGGACTCCCTGCTTTTGTTTCAAATCCCCTTAATAAAATCCAAAACTGGCGATTACATACCGTGAAGAATGTTGCGGAAGATATACTGCTGATCTACCGCCGGTAGCAGGTAATTATTCAGGAAAATTAATGTAAACCAGTTATAACATTTTTATGTTTTAAGATGGTTTACTTATTAAATTGGAGTCATGTTCACAGGAATCATTGAAGAAATAGGATCGCTGAAAAAGATCGTTTCCATCCGCGGCGGGAAACGGTTGTTTATTGCAGCCAAAACAATTATCGACGACCTGAAAATTGGTGATTCCGTGGCCGTCTGCGGTGTCTGTCTGACAGTTACGGGACTTGAAAAAAATTGTTTTATTGCCGAGGCAGTCGGAGAAACAATAACCAAAACAACAATTAAACAATGGGCAATGCGCCGCAGGGTCAACCTGGAAAGGGCAGTAAAAGTTGAAAGCCGCTGGGGTGGTCATTTCGTCCAGGGACATGTAAGTGGACTGGCCCGGGTAGCGAGCATGAAGAACAGGGGAGAAAACTGGTACTTGCAACTGGCCATGCCGCCGGAATTGGAACCATTTCTGGTCCGCGAGGGTAGTATTGCTATTGATGGGGTGAGTTTAACTATTGCGGACCTGTCGGCGGCCGGGCCTAAAGCGGGAATATCGATTATACCGCATACATTTAAAAACACTGTTATTTCTGGTTATAAAGCCGGTCAGCTGGTAAACATTGAAACGGATTTTCTGGCCCGCTATGTTGGGAAACTGGTGCTGCCCCGTAAAACGGACTCCAGGGTCGAAACTTTTTCCGGGGAGTGGTTTAAAAATTTAGGGTACTAATAGATTTCCTGATTATGAATATTTTTAATAGCATTGATGAAGCCATCGCTGACATTCGCCAGGGTAAATTGGTAATCGTGGTGGACGATGAAGATCGTGAGAACGAGGGTGATTTCATCATGGCCGCCGAAAAGGTCAGCCCTGATACAGTAAATTTCCTGTCCAAATATGCCCGCGGTATCATCTGTACCGCTATCACTTCTCAGCGAGCCAGGGAGTTGAATCTGGAATTCATGGTTGAGGATAATACCGCCCTGCACAAAACGCCGTTTACGGTGACGGTGGATGCGAAGATAGGAACGACCACGGGTATATCCGCTTATGACCGGGCTACAACCATATTAACACTGATCGATCCGCTGACCCGTCCGGGCGATCTGGCCCGGCCCGGGCATATTTTCCCGCTGGTAGCGAAAGATGGCGGAGTTTTACGCCGGGCCGGTCATACCGAAGCAGCAGTCGATCTGGCGATCCTGGCCGGTTTGAAGCCGGCAGGAGTATTATGCGAGATTATGGATGATGACGGCAAGATGGCCCGCACACAGAAGTTAAGGAAATTAGCCAGGAAATTCAGTTTAAAAATGATCACCATCGCCGATTTAATTGAATACCGCCGATTGCGCGAAAAACTGGTCCGTCGCCGGGCTGTGATAGATATGCCGACCCGTTTCGGAAATTTCAAATTATATCTCTATCAGAATGTACTGACTGAAAATGAGAATCACGTTGCCCTGGTTAAAGGTGAACTGAACGGTGATCAACCGGTGCTGGTACGGGTACATTCAGAATGTCTCACCGGGGACGTTTTTGCTTCCCTGCGTTGTGATTGCGGGGATCAATTGCAAAGTGCTCTGCGTATGATTGAACAGGAGGGCCGGGGTGTTGTACTGTATATGCGCCAGGAGGGCCGGGGCATCGGACTTTTGAACAAGATATTAGCCTATGCTATCCAGGAAGAGGGCAGTGATACAGTGGAAGCAAATGAGATCCTGGGTTTCAAGGCTGATTTGAGGGATTATGGTATCGGCGCCCAAATTCTGAAAGATCTTGGTTTGACCAGAATCAGATTACTGACCAATAATCCCAAGAAAATTGTTGGTCTGCACGGGTACGGTCTGGAAATTGTTGAGCGGGTACCTCTGGAGATTAAGCCCAATCGGATTAATGAAAAATATTTAAAGACAAAACGGGATAAGTTAGGACATCTAATTTTAAATGGAAAAACGGGAGGGTACAATGATCAAAACGCTGCAGGGTCATCTTAATGCCCAAAACCGCAAATTTGCCCTGGTAATAAGCCGCTTTAATGAATTTATCTCACACAAATTACTTGACGGAGCCATGGATTGTTTGCTCCGGCATGGTGCCGATGAAAAAGATGTGACAATTCTTTGGGTTCCCGGATCTTTCGAAATACCGTTGATTGCCCAGAAAGTAGCCAGCGGCGGCAAATTTGATGCAATTATCTGCCTGGGCACGATCATTCGCGGTGATACGCCTCATTTTGAATATATAACCAGTGAAGTGGCCAAGGGGATCGCGCACGTATCGCTTGATTCTGGCACACCGGTTGCATTCGGTATCATAACCGCGGATACTACCGAACAGGCGATTGAGCGGGCCGGGACGAAATCGGGGAATAAGGGCTGGGATGCCGCCCTTTCGGCAATTGAAATGGCAGATCTGGTTAAAAAAATCGAAAAAAAATAATTAATGCTGAAGAAATTATCATTCCTTTTACTGCTGAATCTAACGGTTCAAAATATTTCAGCGCAGGGTTTGCATGACTGGCAGGTCATCACTAATATGAATGATGTAACTGCTGTACAATACTCAAACCATGAGATCTGGGTGGGCAGCAGCGGCGGAGTATACCGTTTTAAACCTGCCGACAGCACCTGGCAGATCTATAACAATCTGGACGGATTGAAATCACTGGACATTACTGCGGCGACAGCCGACAGGTATGGAAATCTTTTATTTGCCAGCAGGGACGGAGTGATAAACTTATATAATCCGCTGACGAAGTCCTGGCTTGTAAATTCAGCTATGGAAGAACAGAACATAATGGATGTTGAGGCCGATACAAGCAGTATCTGGATTGCAACCGATGAAGGTGTGGGTGTTTTTGAATCTGCCAGTACCGAACTTATTTTTCGCGATTTTTATAATAATTTTACTATTAATCCCGAAAAAGGATACCGGATAGCAGTTTTTAATAATTTTGTTTTCTATGCGACGCAGCATGGCCTGCTTTACGCCTCAGCCAATTATAAGCAGGACAATTTAAAAATTGCAGGTGCCTGGAGAACAATTACCACAGAACAGGGATTACCCGCAGACGTGATCCTGGATCTGGCCGTGGTGGATTCTGTCTTATATATCGCAACAACCCTTGGTGCAGCCTGGTTAGACAAGTCCTTTGTACTTCATCCGGAAGATTCCTGGGAATTTGGTTATGTGAACGGGATTATTACCAATCAAACACAACTATATTTTGTACAGTACAATCAATATTACCTGAAACAAAATGGACAATGGGTACTCCAGCAGACTCTGGATCGAAATATCTCTGCGGGGTCTCTCGCTGAAAACGGAGAATTATGGCTGGGCCTGACCTCCGGCGGTCTGCGTAAAAGTAATTGGCTGAAATCATTTAAAATTGACGGGCCTGGCAGCAACCATGTGGGAGTGGTGATCAAAGATCGTCAGGGACAATTATGGATGACTTCCGGAAAATTCAAACTGACCTATGGCGAAGGATTCTACAAATATGATTTCAGGAATTGGACCAATTATAAATTTACCGGTGATCTGTGGTTAATAAAGAATCACACGGATGTTGTTTATGAAGATCAACTCGGGCGCGTCTGGATCGGTGCCTGGGGAGGCGGAGCGACCGTTATTTCGGGTGATAATGTTGATTATTATCATGCCTGGGCGGGCGAAGGTGGAATGGTTATCTCAACTCTGCAGGCGGATCAGCAAATCGTACTGCCGGAAGTACCCGAAGCAAAACGCAATTGTCTCGTTGGTGCGGAAGTAGAAGATTCCGATACCTATACAGTCCTACCTTATTTCCAGGAGGATGTTAATCAAAATCTATGGATTGTTAATCACTATGCCCGGATTCCCGAATATCTGGCCGTGTTTAACAATTCCCATTCCGACCTGCCTTCCTGTTCGGAATGGACTTATCTGGGCGATAATATCGGTATGACTCTGGACGACAGCCAGGTATCATGTCTGGAATTTGAAACTACTTCTGCATTCAACCGGGTATGGATGGGTACCTGGAATGGCGGGATACTGATTCTGGATTACGGTGCAGATATTGAGAATATCAGTGATGACCAGTCTGTACCGTATGAATATGAACAGCGATAATTTATTCAGTAACACAATCCTGGCCCTGAAACAGGATCAGGATGGCATTATCTGGATCGGCACAAGTGCGGGATTAAACTCTTACCAGAATGATGCCAGCGGTCTGAACCGGCGTGTTTATAAACATGTGGGTGATATCGGGCCGGTAGAGAATAAAATCAATTGTATATTTGTCGATGCTTATAATAATAAATGGTTTGCTACCGATGGAGGATTGAGTATCCTGCAGGCAGGAAAGAGTCCCTGGGATCCGGCTGCCTGGGTACATTATACGACCGAAAACAGCGGGTTGCCCAGCCCGATAATCAACAGTGTCCTGGTGGACAATCAGAGCGGAGCTGCCTATCTGGGTACGGAACTTGGACTGGTGATCTTTAAAGGCGCTTTCTCACAATTTCGGTCTGATCTAGTCGAAGTAGCCAGCGGACCCAATCCTTTCATGCTGGACGGTTCGAGGGACTTTGTAATTAAGAATCTGGTTCCCAATTCGACTGTAAAAATTCTGAATATTAATGGACATCTGGTCAGGGAATTAAGCGCAGTTGGCGGAGAGATCGAAGGCAGCCGTGCGACCTGGGACGGCAAGGATGTCCAAAACAAATTTGTACCCAGTGGTATCTATTTATATCTGATCTTCAATGAAGAAGGATTGAAAAATTCAGGGAAAATTTCTGTAATTAAACCTTGACCCTTTAATAATACTCACCATGCTTCTCCGGTTATATATCAAAGACTTCACTATTGTCGATGAACTGTCCATTGAATTTGCACCGGGTTTCCAGGTAATAACCGGTGAAACAGGAGCGGGAAAATCAATTCTGGTTGGTGCTCTGGGCCTGCTTTGCGGAGACCGCGGGAATGCAGATCTGATACGTGCCGGTGCATCCAAGACGATTCTGGAGGCAGAGTTTAAAACCGGTCTGAATAAAGAAGTCATCGATAAATTGACCGGTTTGCAGTTAACCGATATTGACCAGGCCATCTTGGTCCGGCGTGAAATTTCAAGCAAGGGGAGCAGCCGTGCGTTCATCAATGACACTCCCGTCACGCTTAATGATCTGGGTTCGATCATGGCGGGTTTGCTTGATCTTCACGGACAGCATCAGCATCAGCGGTTGATTCATCCCGAATACCATATTTATTATCTTGATGCCTTTAACCGGGTTAAACCGGAATTGGACAAGTACACAATCACCTACCGTAACTATTTTGCCAGGCTCGAAGAATTGAATAATCTGCTGGCGTTGCGTAAAACCAGTTTTGAGAAAAAAGATCTGTATCAATATCAAATTGATGAACTGAGCAAAGCCAACCTTGATGACTCCGAGTTAGAAAAATTGATCTCTGAACGCCGGATCATGGAAAACAGCGAACAATTGTTCGAACTGAGCAGGACCGTCGCAGATCTGCTTTACAGCGATGAGAATGCCCTTAATAAAAAAATCGCTCAGGCCATCTCCGATCTTGGCAAAATCAGTACCATCGACAAGCAATTTGTGGAGTTGGTACAGGGACTGGAGTCAGCACGGGTGGCGCTGGAAGAAACCGGAAGATTTTGCGAACAGTACAGCGGTACCCTGGAATTTGATCCCCAGCGGCTGGAAACAGTCAGAATCCGCGAAGCTGAAATAAACTGGTTATTAAAAAAGTACCAGGTTGAATCGGTGCGGGACTTAATCCAATTCAGGGATAAACTGGTAACATATATGGCCATGCTGGAGAACTACGATGAACGTATCACGGTGCTGCGGCAGGATATTGAAAAAAGCAGGATTGATCTGCAATCGCTGGCCCTGTCAATTTCTGCCTACAGAAAAAAAACAGCCAAACAGTTTGAACAACAACTTCAGGATTTATTCGATACGGTCGGACTAAAAAAGGCCCGTTTCCAGGTACAAATCTCCTGGCAGGAAGAGGAGCAGGGAGTGGTCATGGAAAAGGGGAAAAGATATGCCGTTAATCCGCTGGGCATGGATTTAATTGAATTCTATGTCGGCATGAATGTGGGCGAACCTGTTCGTCCGCTACATCGGGTGGCTTCAGGGGGAGAAATTTCCCGGATCATGTTGTGTCTCAAAGCGATTTTAGCGGAAAGTGATAACATCTCCACGCTGGTCTTTGATGAAATTGACAGCGGGATTTCCGGCCGTTATGCCGAGATTGTCGGAAAAAAAATGCAGGAAATTGCGCGACGGCATCAACTAATTGTGATTACCCATCTGCCCCAGATAGCAGCGCAGGGTGGGGTGCACTTCGCGGTAAATAAGATTGAATCCACCGGCCGGACTACAGTTGAGGTGAAAAAACTCGGGCAGGAGGAGCGTGTAGAAAATATCGCCAGACTGTTGGGCGGCGAGCAAATCACTCCGCAGGCAATTGCCAATGCCAGAGTTCTGCTGGAGGCAAGGGGGAAATGATTTAATAGTACCTTAGTCCCTGAGTACCTTAGTCCCTGAGTCCTTTAGTCCCTAAGTATCTTTATACTAAGGTACTCAGGAACTCAGGTACTAAGGAACTATCTATATTTCCGCAGGCCATATTTTTGACTTACTTGCTTTTATAGCTTATCTTTATTAAGTTTATAAGTCTAATATAATCATGAAATTTAACAAACATCTATGAGGATTGGTTATGCGAGTACCTATCCATTTCCCGGTTCAGGATTTTATAGAGGTTGAGCTCAGATCCAGAAGGTATTTGATGGGTCTGTTTAGATCAAAACCGAAAGTTCGTGCCGGAGTCCTGCTGCCGGAAGAAGTCAAGAGCAAACTGATCAAGGTTGGCAAGGGTAAAAAGGTCAAGATAACCCGTTTAGCTTATGACGGCACTCCTGAAGATCCTCCAATCGAGGTTAAAATTATAGATATCGGCAACAACCATTTTACCGGTAAAGTCGTTAATGTGGAACGAAGTATTTCGGAAGGTCAAAGCGAGAAACTGATCTTTATCAAGGGGGGCGGCGGAACGCTCGATTTTTTTTATGCCGATGGCGATATCCTGAGCCTGGAAGAAGATATCGATGAAAAAATCGTGGAACAACGTAATATCGAGGAAATCAGAGAAATACTGGATGCACTGGATCTAAAAGAAGAGATCACCATCAGTTATTATGATAAAGCCCAGGGTGGAGTAATTAACGGCCTGGGAACTCTGGAAGAGAAAAATATGGAGACGCTGGATTTCAAGGTCACTCTAACGCTGATAAATGATATTAAACTCAAGAAAGACAAAACAATAGTATTAAATCTGAATAATGATAAAATTCTGGATCTCGAGGTTATTATATAAGATGGACAGGTAATCCATAAAAGCCAACCTATCGATGGTTGGCTTTTTTTTTAAATTAATCTTTGGTTAGTGCAGAATTTTTGGCTAAAATCGGTAAAATGAATCTGGTGGAATCAGGTAATTTTCATGATTAATAAAGACGAAGTATCAACCGCGCTGCAGCTGGTTTTATATCCGGGCTATTCAACAGATATAGTCTCCTTCGGCATCGTCAAAGATATTCGAATTATTCATAGCGAAGTGGTTATTACGCTGGATTTACGGATACGTGACGACGCAATTATCAGGGAGGTCATTGGCAATATTAAACAGAAAGTACAGGCCATCGACGGCGTCCGGGCTGTATCGGTGCAAATCCCCGAACCGGAAACGAATGTTCAGAATGTTTCCAAAACAACACCTCTGGATACTTTTCTGCCCACGGTCAGGCATAAAATTGCGGTAGCCAGCGGTAAAGGCGGAGTGGGCAAATCCACCGTCAGTGTAAACCTGGCGGTAGCTCTGGCCAGGAGCGGATTAAAAGTGGGTCTGTTGGATGCCGATATATATGGTCCCAGCATTCCCCTGATGTTCGGGATAAAAGACAAACCGCAATTTGACGGGCAAAAATTATTACCCATCCGTAAGTATGATGTACAGTTAATGTCATTGGGTTTTTTACTGAGCGACGATAATCCGGTAATCTGGCGCGGACCTCTGGTTATGCGGGCTTTGCAGCAGTTGATGCGGGATGTCTCCTGGGGTGACCTGGATATTATGTTGTTCGATATGCCGCCCGGCACCGGGGACGCGCAATTGACTTTATCGCAATCGATTGCCCTGGATGGAGCGGTTATTGTGACCACACCTCAGGACGTTGCATTGCTCGATGCTGCCAAAGGGGTACAGATGTTCCGTAAAGTAAATGTGCCCATCATCGGTATCGTTGAGAATATGAGTTATTTTGTATGTCCGCATTGCCAGGGTAGAACGGAAATTTTTTCGGCTGGTGGTGCAAAACGCGAATGTGAACGGTTACAGGTGGATTTATTAGGTGAAATTCCGTTGGACCTGGAGATCAGGATCGGCGGAGATGAGGGCCACCCGGTGGTTCAGAAAAATCCGGATCATGTTCAGGCCAGGGTGTTTATGGACATTGCGCAAAAAATTGTCTATTATTTAAAACCAAAATAATCGATCTTTATCATAAATTACGCTGGATGGAAAATTTAGTTATAGCATTAATCGGCAGTCTGATTGCTCTGGATACTTCGGTGGTTTTCCAGACTTTACTGGCCCAACCGCTGATCACCAGCACGCTGATCGGCTGGTACTTTGGCGATGTGCAGCTGGGATTACATGTAGGCCTGTATTTGCAATTACTCTGGCTGATCAGTCTGCCGGTCGGAGGAGTAAAAATACCCGAGGCTAATGTCGCTGCAATTGTGACCAGTACCCTGATCATGCGTTTTGCGCCTGATTATAATTATTTTAATCTGGTTTTTGCTGCGGGAATTCTCTACGGGTTATTGATCAGTTACATCGGTTCTGAATTTGTGGTGGTGCATCGCCGGCTTAACAGTATCATTTTTCACCGGGTGTATGCTGCGGTGCAGAATGGCCACAGCAGTGCCCTGGGATTTACGGTTTTCTCAGCGATCATGCTGCATTTCGTACTGATGTTTGCGCTGATTATTGCTGCTTTATCCGCAGCGGATCTGCTTTTTCCGTTTTTAAAACTTATCCCGACGAACTGGTATAAATTTTTCGATCATGGCATGGCGGCCATACTGGGGATTGGTTGTGGATTGATTCTGACCATCTTTAAAGATAAGGGCAGTAAAAGGCTGATCAGTGCAGGTGCAATATTGGGAATAATACTTTTTTATATTTTAGCATGAGTAAGCAGAGCTTATTAAATTACTGGGATTTGTGGCGCATGTTTTTCCGCTCGTTCTTTATACAGGCGGTCTGGAATTATCATAGTTTATTATCGATCGGTTTCTGTTATACACTGGTGCCTGCAGCCAAACGAATTTTTAAAGAAAAAGGTGAGCGGATCAAATTTCTATGCCGGCATTTGAATTTTTTTAATGCTCATCCATACTTTGCTTCGTTCGCTATTGGTGCTATTGTAAGGGTTGAGGAAGATCAACAGGTCTCGCGCCAACCTGATCCGGGCAAGGTTGAGCGGTTAAAGAATGCCCTGATCGGTCCGCTGGGAGCAATCGGCGATCAGGTATTCTGGGCAAGTATCAAACCGTCTTCTGCACTGGTGGCTGTTCTGGGTATTTTAATTTTCAAAGAATTGCACTGGCAGTTGATTTTTCTGGGATTTATGTTGCTGATCTATAATATCCCGCATTTCTTTATACGAATTGGCGGCATCCGCAAGGGGTATCAACTCGGATTTGAGGTTTATAAAGTCCTCAATCTGGACGAGTATATGAATTTAAAGAGGCTGTTCGGGGCAATTGGAGCTATAGCCCTGGGCAGTATTGGTGGTTTTTCACTTTTAAAATTCGGACAGGTTGATTTGCTGCAGGGGATTGTGTTTCTGGTTAGCGTAGTATCAGCATATTATATCTGGAAATGGCGTCAGAATTTTTATCAGGCTGTGCTATTATCACTGCTGGCGGTGCTGGTATTAAGCATGATCATGAAAGTACTATGATAAAAGAAGAGATTAAGATAATTAACAAGCATGGGCTGCATGCCCGTCCAGCTGCCCAATTTGTAAAGATTGCCGGAAAGTTTCAATCTGAGATCAAAGTGATCAAGGACGACCTGGAGGTGAATGGCAAAAGTATTATGGGTATCATGATGCTTGCTGCTGAACCTGGCAGCACGATTACGATTATAGTCAACGGTTGCGATGAAGCATCTGCATTACAGGCATTGAAAGACTTGATTACGAACAAGTTTTATGAAGATACCCGCTGAGCAACTGACCATCAATCGATAAATTTCTTCTGGATCTTTGCACAAACAGATAAATTACATTTTCGTTGGAAGGAGATGAATCGCATGTTTTCTTTTGACAAATCAAATTTTAAAGTTTTCTTAAAAAAATTTCCTGAACAAATCATTGCCAGTAAAAAGTTATTTGATGATGCTAAAATCAAAGTCCGCCCTGAATCCATAGAAAACATTATTTATCTGGGTATGGGGGGGTCGGCCATCGCCGGTGATATATTAAATGAAGTTTTATTCGATAAACTGACTATCCCGATGCAGGTGGTACGGGGGTATGAATGCCCGGATTATTGTAATAAAAAAACGCTGGTAATCGCTTCTAGTTATTCCGGCAATACCGAAGAAACACTAAGTTCTTTTAATCAGGCCAGGAAGAGGACTTCAAAGATAGTTACGGTTAGTTCCGGTGGTGAATTATCAAAACTGGCCAAAAGAAATAAATGGAAACTGATCAAATTGCCGGATGGCTTTCCACCGCGCCAGGCTTTCGGGTACTTGTTTTTCCCGGTCTTGTTACTGCTGAATAAATTTACCGCTAAACCGGTTTCGGCTGAACAGATAGAAGATTTGATTGTTCATGTTCAAACGCAGATCCTGCGCAGCGATGAAAACACGGCCGAAGGAAAATCCCTGCCGAAAGAGATTGCTTTTAAATTGCATAATAAAATCCCGGTTATTTACTCGGTGGAGCCTTATTTGAAATCGGTGGCCTTTCGCTGGCGTACCCAGTTGAATGAAAACGCCAAATCACTGGCCTTCCATCATGTTTTACCGGAAATGAATCATAATGAGATTGTAGGCTGGGAGATCAATGAAAAACTGACCCGGGACCTGATCGTGGTAATCCTGGATAGCGATATTTATCCGCCCCGTATTAAAACCAGAATAAAGCTGACCAAGCAGATCCTGACCGATAAAGGGATTGAGGTTATTACAGTTTATGGCGAAGGGAAAAATCTGATAGAAAATACGATATCGTTGATCTGCCTGAGCGACTGGGTCAGTTATTACCTGGCGATTCTGTACGAAAAAGATCCGCTGACCATTCTGAATATTGATTATTTTAAAGCTGAACTGAAAAAATTAAAATGAAATTGAAAGTTATTTTGGCAACACGTATTTTAAACGGCATTTTAAAAATGATGAGGGTTCTGGTTTATGGATAAGGGTAAGAGCAGGTATATATTCAGTTCCGAATCGGTTACCGAAGGACATCCTGATAAAATCGCGGATCAGATTTCCGATGCTATTCTTGATGCGATAATTAAAGAAGATCCATTCGGCCGGGTAGCTTGCGAAACATTTGTAACTACCGGCTTGACGCTGATCGGCGGAGAGATCACCACCAAATGCTATGTGGATATCCCCAGCATTGCCAGAGGGGTCATTAAAGAAATCGGATATACGGATGCCCGTTATGGTTTTGATTATCTGACCTGTGCGGTTTTGACCAGTATTGATCAGCAGTCGCCCGATATCGCCATGGGTGTTGACCGTGCCGGGGCCGGCGACCAGGGTATGATGTTTGGTTTCGCCTGTAAAGAAACTGCGGAACTGATGCCCATGCCCATTAACCTGGCTCATAAAATCACCCGGCGCCTGGCCGAAGAACGAAAATCGGGCCAGATACCATACCTGAGACCGGATGGAAAAGCTCAGGTATCAGTACGATACGAAGATGGTAAACCAATCTCGGTCGAAAGTGTGGTGGTTTCAACCCAGCACCATTCTGAAGTCGAATACGAAACACTGCAGCAGGAAATAATCGAAAAGGTGATAAAAAAAGCAATACCAGCCGATTTGTTAAGCGATGGGAAAGTAAAATATTTTATTAATCCTACCGGTCGTTTTGTAGTCGGCGGTCCGCAGGGCGACACGGGTTTAACCGGGAGGAAAATAATTGTCGACACCTATGGTGGTATGTATTCTCACGGCGGAGGTGCTTTTTCCGGGAAAGATCCTACAAAAGTCGATCGCTCTGCTTCCTATTTCGCCCGTTATGTGGCCAAGAATATTGTTGCGGCCGGTCTGGCCGATAAATGCGGATTACAAGTCGCGTATGCCATCGGTGTCGCCGAGCCGGTTTCATTGCTGGTCGAGACATGGGGCACCGGCAAAATCAGCGATATTAAACTCCTGGAGATTATCAGGAAATTATTCGATTTTCGACCGGGTGCCATCATCGAAACACTGCAACTGCGCCGTCCGATTTATCGTAAGACAGCAAGTTATGGGCATTTTGGCCGGACGGAGAAAGAGTTCACCTGGGAAAAGACGGATAAGGTAAAGGACCTGTTAAAAGAAGTATAATAATATTTTTATTTCGTACGATATTGCTGCAGGTAATATCGCATAAAAATATTTTCAATCTCCGACTCATCCTCTGATTTAATGGATTTACCGCGGATTTCTATCAATTCCCGCAGGGTGTAGTCCGTAAGTTTCTGCAAATCTGCAGGATTTATTTCGGAGGTATGTCCGAATTCCAGTATCTGGATAAGACGGTCCAGGGTAATATATTTAAAATTATATACCACGTATGGTTCAAAGGAAGTACCGGTTTCACTGTCAATGAGCTGTACGACCTTTTCCAGATCCATGCGGTCTAAAAATTGGCGTCGTGACGTTATCGCATCAAAGGTATCGGCCAGGGCCAGGATCTTACCTTCCAGGGGTATTTGTTCTCCGTGCATTTGTTCGGGATAGCCGGTACCGTCCAGGCGTTCATGATGGCTGCCGGCTATTTCCGGGACATCTTTCAATTTTTTGTTGAAATGGATCTTTTTCAGAATATTTTTTGTGATTTTAGCATGCCGTTTAACTATTTCGTACTCTTCGTTGGTTAGTTTACGGTCTTTGAATAAAATCATCTCCGGTATACCAATCTTGCCAATATCATGCAGTAGCGCAGCATAACGAAGTACATCCATCCGGGCCGGGTCTAATTTCATCAGGCGGCCGATCTCCTGCGCATACAGGGTAACTCTGCGAGCATGTCCGGCTGTAATGTAATCGCGTGTATCAAGAGTGGTGGAAAGTGTATCGATAAAACTGATGAATGATTTTTTCTGTTCGTCGTACAATTGCGCATTTTCAATGGCGGTAGAGGCAATCAGGGCGATAGCCGATAAAAGTTTTTCGTCGGCAACGGTGAAAATTCCGTCTTTTTTATTGAGCACTTGAAATACACCGAAGACATCGTTCTGTTTGTTAAACATAGGCATGGTCAGGATAGTCCCGGTCTTATAACCGGTTTTTTTATCTACATCAGGATTAAAACGCGGATCTTTATAGGCATCAGGAATATTGATGATTTCACCGGTCTGCAGGGTATGTCCGGCTATACCTTTATCTGCAGGAAAACGAATCTCTTCATCCACTCCCAGGGCTACTTTTGACCACAATTCATTTTTCATTTCGTCAAGCAGAAAGACCGTGCAGCGATCGGCACGCAGTGTTTTCCTGACCTGACTTATTATTTTGAATAATAAACTATCCAGATCTAATTCGGCGGCGAGGGAGCGGGTAATGGTTAATAAAGCATTCAGCCCTTTTTTCTCTGTTACCAGCTTTTTGATTTCATGCTGTAATTTTTCAAGCTGGAGTTGAAATTCATTGACATCATTTGAGTTCTTCATAATCAGCGTCTTCGATGTCTTTCCTGTCCTTAATTCTGCCGTTGTCGCGCGGCTGTCCTCTGACCTGGCTGCTCTTACTGCCGCCCAGCATGGCAAACATCCGGACCACCAGGCGGACTACCAGATATATAAATATAATAAATACGATTAACCTGATTAAACTCATCCGTGCTTACCTTATTTTCTGCGGGACGTAATAACGGGTGCCTGAAATATGTTGATTTATCTCATAAAGTATATCTTTATAGTCACCTTCCTGGTGTACAAAATCCATATCATCGGTATTTATGACTAATAAAGGCGTATCCGTATAATGGAAGAAAAAATTATTATAAAGTTCATTCAGGGCCTGGATATATTCTTCCGAGATAAACTTTTCAATTTTACGGTTGCGTTGACGGATACTCTCCAGCAGATGCCGGGTGGAGGCTTGCAGGTAAATAACCAGATTTGGTTTAACGATATCTTTTTCCATCAGGCGGGCGATACCGTCATACAATTTAATTTCTTTTTCATTCAGGTTCAGCGTAGCAAATATGCGATCTTTAGCGAAGATGTAATCGCTTACCACGCAGGTATGGAAAAGATCCATCTGATGTAATTCCTGCTGCTGACGATAACGGTTCATCAGGAAAAAAAGTTGAGTCTGAAACGCAAAATGTTCGGGATCCTGGTAAAACTCCTCCAGAAAAGGATTTTTTTCATATTCTTCGTAAAGAGGTTTGGCATTTAGGGTCTGGGCCAGACGGGCGGTCAGACTTGTTTTGCCCACGCCGATTACCCCGTCGATAGCGATATATTTTAAATCTTCAAGAGCCATAATTTCCTACCATGCCAGATCTAATTTAGAGACCTGAGCAGAATCCTGACAGGAGCGCAAAGTCTGCCGGACCGGTGTGCCACGACCATCAATCGATAGATTCTCGTCCAGTTCACTTAACGGAGCCAGGATAAAACGGCGTTCCGCTGCATAACGGTGCGGAATAATTAAATCGGCCTCCTGGACAGTCATGTTCCGGCAGTAAATGATATCGATATCGATTTCCCGCGGTCTCCAGTGAGAGGTTGACCGGCGGCCGGTTTCCGCTTCAATTTTTTTTATCGTCTCCAGCAGGATCCGCGGCGGAAGGGCGGAATCGAATTCGATGATCGCATTATAAAAGTCATCCTGTTCAGTTTCTCCCCAGGCCTGCGTGTTATAAATGCTGGACTTATGTTTGATCCGGCCGAAAGGAGTCAGTTTTGTCAACGCTGTCTGTAAATAGTTCAATCGTGGTTCTATATTGGAACCCAGACCCAGAAAATAATTATATATCATTTTTAGATCGTTTAATTTCAATTTCGATATGATCCAGAAATCCTTTTATCGGGACATGGGGCTTGCGCACTCTGATCAGCACAGCCTGGACCGGATCGAATCTGGACTATCTGAGCGGCGATCCGATTGGCCACTGTCTCCAGGAGTTTGAATTTATTATTTTCAAAAGCATCCTTGGCAATAGCGTAGATATGACGGTAATCAATGGTTGATTTAAGGTCATCGTTGGTCACTGTTATCGTGCAGATCGCATTCCACCTCGATATCCACTTCGAATCGCTGACCCAGTTCCCGTTCGGCTTCATAGTAACCATGGTGGGCATAGAAAACAATATTGCAAAGTTTGATAACATCCATAATTTACTATTCGACCGTTATAAAACTTAATATATTAATAATCCCATTTTTTATCAAACTAAAATAAAAAACCCTGATCGGCGTTGCCGCCGACCAGGGTTCAAGCAGGGAGAACACGACGACTAATACATATCACCCATTCCACCGCCCGGAGGCATTGGTGGCGCTTTTGGTTCCTTTTCCGGTTTCTCGGCAACCAATCCCTCGGTCATCAGCAGCAGGGCTGCGACCGACGAGGCATTTTCCAATGCTGTACGGGTTACCTTGGTCGGATCGATAATACCGGCTTCCAACAGATCTTCGAACTGTTCCGTGGCGGCATTATAACCGTAAGCTCCGGTTTTTTTCTTCACTTCTTCGACGATCACGGCACCTTCTTTACCGGCATTCTGCACGATCTGGCGGATCGGTTCTTCAATGGCGCGTTTTACGATATTGATACCGATAGCCTGATCCTCCTCCTTAACCTTCATACTTTCCAGAGCTTTCAAACAGCGCAGGAATGCTACACCACCGCCGGGAACAATACCTTCCTCAACAGCGGCACGGGTGGCATGGAGGGCATCTTCGACCCGGGCTTTTTTCTCTTTCATTTCAACTTCGGTGGCTGCACCGATTTTCAATACGGCTACACCGCCGGCTAATTTTGCCAATCGTTCCTGTAATTTTTCACGATCGTAATCACTGGTGGTGTTATCAATCTGTGTACGGATCTGGGCCACACGTCCCTTGATATCCGCCGACTTACCGGCACCTTCCACGATAGTGGTATTGTCCTTGTCGATAGTTATGCGTTTGGCTGAACCGAGATCTGATACCGTGGTGTTCTCAAGTTTGAAACCGGCTTCTTCGCTGATCACCCGGCCACCGGTGAGGATAGCGATATCATCCAGCATGGCCTTGCGGCGGTCACCAAACCCGGGAGCTTTGACCGCGGCGATCTTTAAAGTACCGCGCAATTTATTCACTACCATGGTGGCCAGAGCTTCCCCTTCCAGATCCTCAGCAATAACCAGTAAACTCTTACCCATCTGTGCGACTTTTTCCAGAACGGGCAACAATTCCTTCATATTACTGATTTTCTTATCATGGATCAGAATCAGCGGATCTTCCAGCACAGCTTCCATGTTCTCCGGATCGGTCACGAAGTACGGGGAAACGTAACCACGGTCGAATTGCATACCTTCGACAACATCCAGAGATGTTTCAATAGACTTGGCTTCTTCCACCGTAATCACACCATCTTTTCCGACTTTTTCCATGGCGTCGGCAATCAGATTTCCGATGGTTCGATCATTATTGGCCGAAATGGCGCCGACCTGAGCAATCTCTTTTTTGCCGCCGACATTTTTGCTCATCTTTTTCAGTTCTTCAACTACTCTGGCCACGGCCAGTTCGATACCTTTTTTTAATTCAGCAGGATTGGCACCGGCTGTGACATTCTTCAGACCTTCGGTATAAATAGCCTGAGCCAGAATGGTTGCCGTAGTGGTTCCATCACCGGCCACGTCGCTGGTCTTGGAGGCAACCTCCTTGACCATCTGCGCACCCATGTTCTCCATGGGATCTTCGAGTTCAATTTCTTTAGCCACCGTGACGCCGTCCTTGGTAATGGTGGGTGCACCGAATTTTTTATCGATGACCACATTACGCCCTTTGGGCCCCAGAGTGACCTTGACGATATGAGCCAATTGATCAATGCCTGCCTTCAGTTTGGCGCGTGCTTCGGCATCATACAAAATTATTTTAGCCATACTAAACCTCCGATTTTCTTTTTTATTTTTGTTATACTATTGCCAGAATATCGCTTTCGCGTACGATCAAATAATCCTTGCCCTCAACCGTAACTTCGGTACCGGAATATTTGCCGTATAAAACCTTATCACCTACTTTTACTTCCATGTGAATGAGTTTGCCTTCATCGGAAGTTTTTCCCGGACCAGCAGCGAGGACTTTACCCATCTGCGGCTTTTCTTTAGCCGTATCAGGCAGATAAATTCCTCCACTGGTCTTTTCCTGCGCCTCCAGAGGCTCAATTACGACACGATCAGACAATGGTTTAATCTTCATAAATTTCTCCTTGAAATTGGTTATTATTTATCAATAAAACATATTTTAGTTTCGAAATTTTAGCACTCAATTCATTAAAGTGCTAACAATTTACAAAAGCAGAAGCAAGTGGTTCAACTTTTTTTTCGTATTTCTGGATATTCCTGACCAGGCAGCAGTTAAGATTTTTATTAACCCTTTAATTTTATTATATTTTGAGTGTAACAATCAATTTATAGAACACGTATTGTTCTAACGCAATAAGATAACGGTTTATTCTGATACAATTAAGTAATTTGAAATTGATCAAATATAATAAAATCAATTGGTTATAATAGGGGAGCTTTGCATGTCGGGATTTGATCTTACTGCTATCCAACGCACTTTGAACACCAATAAGATAGATGGCTGGCTTTTTTATGATTTCCAGGGTAGTGACCCCATCGCCCGCATAATCCTTAATATCCCGGGAGATAAAATCCAGACCAGGCGTTGGTGGTTTTATATCCCTGCGCGAGGGGTACCGGTTAAACTGGTCCATAGTATTGAGAGAGATGTCTTGGATCATCTGCCGGGCAAAAAGGAAGTTTATCTCAGCTGGCAGGAAATGGAAGAAAAATTGGGAAAGATATTTAAGAACGGGGGAAGAATCGCCATACAGTATTCGCCGCGTAATGCTATTCCCTACGTCTCAAAAATCGATGCGGGTACTTTTGAATTGTTGAAAAGTTATCGCCTGGAACTGGTTACCTCGGCAGGTCTGGTTCAGCAATTTGAATCCTGCTTAACACCGGCTCAACTGAATATGCACATTAATGTAGCCAAGCAGTTAACCGAGCTGGTTGCCAAAACTTTTAAATTAATAAAACGTAAGGTAGAACACCATGAAGAGGTCAATGAGTATATCGTCCAGCGCTATATCATGAATGAGATTAGATCCCGCTCCCTGATTACTGATTATCCGGCTACTGTCTCCACGGGTAAAAACAGCGGTATTCCTCACTATTATCCGACCAAAACCCGTTTTGCCCCGATCTATCCGGGCTCGATCGTTCAATTAAATATCTCGGCCAAAGAAAGAAGTGTGCATGCTGTTTATGCAGTTGTAGCCTGGGTCGGTTATGTAGGTGATGAAATCCCTGAAGAATATAGCCGGGTTTTTAAAGTAATCTGTGAAACCCGCGATCAGGTGATCGATTACCTTGAAAAATCGATTAAATCCGGCAAAAAGATTTATGGGTACCAGGTGGATGAATATGCCAGGACTTTAATCAAGACAGCCGGCTATGAAAGTTATTTTCTCCATCGCACCGGACACTCGATCGGCAGGGAATTAACCGCTAATGGCGTCAACCTGGATAGTCTGGAAACCAGGGACGAACGTGAAATTGTGACCGGGAGTTGTTTTTCGATCGAACCAGGGCTGTACTTCTCGGATTATGGCATGCGCAGTGAAATTGATGTCTACGTGGCCGAAAATAATATTCATATCTATACACAACCTCTCCAGCAGGAAATCGTCCCAATCCTGAAATAAACTAATAATACGAGAATTATAATTTGAAAAAACTCAAACGAATTCTGTTGCTACTGGTAATTTTTATCATAGTTTCACTGACGTTTTTCTCCATATACTTGTACTATATCGTCAATAAATCCCTGCCGCAGCATATGGGTGTGAGAGTGCTCGACGGTCTGAAATCAGAAGTTACTGTCAATTTTGACCAGATGGGTATTCCCCAGATCTGGGCTCAGACTGAAAATGATGCCTGGTTCACCACCGGTTGGCTGCATGCCTCGGATCGCCTGTTCCAGATGGATTTAATCCGGCGGGTAGCGCAAGGTCGGTTGTCGGAATTGCTGGGCGAGCGGACACTCGCTTTTGATCAACTGCAGCGAAAAATCGGGCATAGGCGCATGGCTGAAGCGGAACTTGCTCAACTGGATGAACAGAGTAGACTGAAACTCCAGGCCTACGTGGATGGAATAAACAGCGGAGTGCAGAGTTTGAGGACATTACCTTTCGAATATCACCTGCTGCGCTGTGATTTTGAACCCTGGACTCTTACGGATTGCCTGAGTATCTTCAGTTATCAGACCTGGTATTCGCACACATTACAAACCCCGGATGATTTCTACCTGGAACTGCTGAAAAAATCTTCGGTTGAACGTATCAGAGACTTTATTATTCCTTTCCCAGACTGGTCGTTTGAAACTGTACCCGGTACCATGGCCCATTCTTCCAATGCCTGGGTAGTGGCCCCGCACAAAACCCAAAAAGGTGCGGCTATGCTGGCCAGTGATCCCCATCTTGATATTTCGATGCTGCCGCAATTCTGGTACGCCGTCGGGATTCATGCACAGCAGGATTCGCTGGACGTGCTGGGTTTAACCACACCGGGACTGCCCTACGTTGTCTACGGCCGCAATAGTCATGCTGCCTGGGCTTTCACGGCCGGTGGAGTCGACATCACCGATTATTATCTTGAGCGGACAAAAGATGATGCGCAGCAATATCAGGCCAGCGCTGGTTGGCAAAAATTTGAACTGATTAAAGAAATCATTCTGGTCAAAGGACGTGCGGGCGCCGATACGTTACTGGTAAAAATCGGCAGGCATGGGCCGGTTATGATCGAAAACGATTCTTTACAACAGGCTACCTGTTTGTACTGGGCAGGATTCGATTGCCCGATCAGCCGGGGCATCAGAGCGGCTTTCGATCTGGCCTGGGTTGCCAGTTTTAAAAACTTCAGAAAATTGATCACAAATTTTGGTGCTCTGAATGCAAATTGGGTCTATGCTGATGCGCTGGGTAATACCGGCTATCAGACTGGGTACACCAGTGCCGATCCGCCAGGGAAACAGCAAGCAAGTCCAGCTACCGGGCTGGGATGATCAATATAGCTGGCAGGGTTATTATCCGTCCGAGCAGACTCCCGGTGCCTATAATTCACTGCAGGGCTGGTTGGCTACCTGCAACAACCAACCGGGACAAATCGGAGATTCACTGCTACCCGGAAATTTTGCCGAAGATCGCATACTAAGAATTACAGAATTATTAAATTCCCGGAATAATCTGACTGCGGCAGATATGACGGAATTTCAGTTGGATATAATTTCCCCCTCTGCATTACGCTGGAAAACGGAAATTATCAGGATCCTGCAAAACCTGGGAGCCGGCAGCGAAGCCGGGATTATTGAAAATTGGGCAGGGCAGATGTCCGCAGATTCAACGGCTGCCTGTATTGTGGAGACCTGGTTGGCTAACTTAAAACAATTAACCTTTGCTGATGAGTTCCAGGAACTGGCCGGTGTATTTAACAACCGGATTCTTTTCCGTGATTATGTTATGGAGTATCTCTACTTTCAAGGTGATCAAAAATGGTTTGATGATCAAAATACCAGCGATCGTCTGGAGAGCAGGGAGGATATCGCGCAAAAAGCCATGCAGTTAACCCTGCAGCAGGTTAAAAACAAAAATTGGGGTGATCTGCAGCAGTTAGCACCGGGACATCCCCTGGCTGAAATACCATTAATCTCCCAATTATTCGATCTGCGGCGCGGCCCGTTTGCACGGGGCGGATCGCCGGGAACACTCAACGCTACTACCTCTCTGCGTCTGGCGAATGGAAAATTCTCGGCGGTCGGCGGACCAAGTGCACGGTTGGTATTCGACTTCAGTGATAAAGATGCCAATTCCATCATGTTGCCGGCCGGGCAATCGGGAAATCCGGTGAGTCCCCATTTCTTCGATTTCTATGACCGCTGGGAAAAAGGAGAAGTCTGGAATGTGCCGCTCTCCAGAGAAAAAAATAATCTGAAGGCAGCATCCAGTCTGAGTCTGGTACCGGTTAAGCAGGGAACCTGAAATATCACTGTAATTTATATATTCTGCCGATGGTTTTTTGCGCAAAGTCCTGTTCAAAAATGGAATTATTCTGATAGCAGTAACCCAGAGTTTTTAACCAGATATTTGCTTTTTCCATGCATAAATACATGTAAACTTTATCCTGCCAGGGTTTGAAGGCACGGTAGATTTTTCTGATCATCCTGATTTTAACCTCATCAGGGTAGGTCCATTTACCATGGGGATCGGCTGCCAGTTCCATCTGTAACGTTTTTGTTTTAATGCCCAGATTGCGGATTTTTTGTATCACCGGTTTAATTAATGTCAATGCACCGAAGGATAGAAATAGTACTTCCTCCGCTGTAAATTTATCGATGATCCTGCCCGCTATTGCCGGATAATCTGTAGCCCAGCCATGATAGTAGATCAGCGGATGGAAATGAAAGGCTATTTTTATGCCACGGTCGGCCAATTCACGGGCTGCGCTCAAACGTTCCTGCAAACTGGCGGTGAAATGTTCCTCATGAGTAATGATAATTTCAGGATTCAGCGACCAGCTGCAGACAATATTGGGCGGGATATTTTTTTTCAAAAAATAATCAATATTCTTTGATTTAGTTTTGAATTCCAGCAAAACATTCGGATGATCAGCTGCGAACGAGCATAAATCATCCAGAATACCGCCCAGATTGCCCAGAGCCAGAGAATCAGAGGCCTGTCCGCTGCCAAAATGATAATAGCGATCGCGGTCAATTTTAAGTTGTGCTAATTTTTCGCGCAGGCCGGTATTGATCACCGTGTGGTCGGTATAGAAAGTCTGGATGGTACAGTAACTGCAGCCGTAGACGCAATTTTCAACGGCATCAATTGTCTGCAATTGACAGCAAACGGTTTTCGGGGAGGCCACGGGGCAGGGACCGATTATATTTTTAGCAGTCCGGGTATAAACAACAGGCCTGGTTGCAACCGGGCGGAGCGAATTGTTGTTCTGGGCGGTCGCCGGATATTTTTTTTCACTGCGCCTGAGTGCCAGCAGATGACGGTCCAATTTCTTCAGAAAAATTCTTTTATCCCCGGCAGAGCGGGCCTGCCGTTTCCACCATTCAGCCAGGCCGCTTTCGCCCCACATCTCCAGATCGCGGGCAGAGTTGACCAACTGGCGGAATTCCTGAAAGGTCAGATAAAAGCGGAATGAAATTTCCCTGATAGATTCCTGCTCCGGACCGGGCAGCTGAGCATATAAGCGTTTTATCCAGATAGGAATCAAATTTTTGTTTGTAATTGAACACCAGCACCTGCCTCTTTTGCCCGGGATTAAATTTAAAAATACCAACTTAGTTAAGCAGACTGGAGTGCAGTGTAAACCTGCGCACTGCGTCTATAACAAAAGCAGTAATTGATATTAAAAGATACCTGTAGTATCTTTGGTTTAAGCAGAAAAGTATAAGGCGGATTATCGTGTTAAAATTTGCACTGGTGCAATTTGCACCGATTTTTGAGGATAAAAAAGCCTCTGCTGAATATTTGCAGCAATTGCTGGGCAGGTTGACTCAGAATGTTGATATGATCGTTTTTCCGGAGATGACCTTAACCGGTTTCACCATGCGTTCTCAGAAATTCGCCGAAAATATAAATGAGAGCAGCATACAGTTTTTTAGCAATCTGGCCCGGCAATATAAAACACATATTTTTGCTGGAATGATTGAAAGAGATGATCAAACATTCTATAATACCCTATTTCATTTAAATCCTGAGGGACAGTTCGTAACGAAATATCGTAAAATACATCCCTTTTCATTCTCAGGAGAAAACAGGCATTATACGGCCGGAAATCAACCGGTGATCAGCCGGATCAATAAGTTTCGTTTGGGGCTGGCTATCTGTTATGATCTGCGCTTTCCAGAATTATTCAGGTTTTATGCTAAAGAAAGGGTACATGTAATTATCGATATTGCGAATTGGCCGCATTCCAGGATCGAACACTGGCAGATCTTATTAAAAGCCCGTTCCATCGAAAACCAGTGTTACGTAATTGGCGTCAATAGAATTGGCAATGATAAAAAAAGTGAATATCATGGCTGCAGTTGCGTTTATGCACCGTTTGGCGAAGCAATCTGTCAGGCCGGGGCGAAAGAAGAAATCATCACAGGTACACTCTCCCTGGCACGGGTCATCCAGGTACAAAGCGACTATCCCTTTTTGAATGATATTCGTTTGATTTGATATTCACACCCGATCTGTTCCCTCACCATTGGTCACTTATATCTAAATATTGCTGATGCGAATTTTTATTTCAAATTTGGCCGTTACTGTTCGATAATAGGAATAAAAATGGACAATTAATCAGAGATCATTATGCGCATGCTGCAAAAGGGGACTATATTTTTTCTAAGAGTTTTATGTATAAAAAAATTATAATTCTTTCGATAATTTTTCATTTAATTCCCGGTGTTGCTCTCTTCCCGGCAGATCGTCTAAAGTTTGAACATTTATTCATTGAAGATGGTTTATCGCAGAGTTCTGTTTTTGATATTTACCAGGACCGGCAAGGATTTTTTTGGTTCGGTACACAGGATGGTTTGAACTGTTATGATGGATATTCTTTTAAAGTCTACCGGGCTGATCCCCATGACAGCTCTGCCATCACGGATAATTATATTCAGGTTATCCGTGAGGATGAATTTGGCAATATGTGGATAGGTACAGCAGGCGGAGGGCTGAATCGGTTTGATCCAGGGGCAAAGGTATAGATAAGGATACTTTGATTCATATTTTTGATCCTTTCTTCACTACCAAGGGGGTAGAAGGAAATGGACTGGGTTTGAGTCAGGTATATGGACTGGTTACAAAATTAAACGGTACAATAAATGTAGTAAGCGATCTTGAAAGGGGGACAACAATGACGATAAATCTTCCGGACTCTTTACGGGTCGATCCTGATGATTATGAAAATAAGCAGGAGGCCGGACCTGTAATGGCTAAGCAAGGAAAGAGAATCTTTATTGTCGAGGATGAAAGTACCATCCGTGATCTGTATAAAGATATGCTGGGAATACAGGGCTATGTTGTTTTTGCGGTGGAATCGGGGGAAGAAGGTCTACGGCACTGGGATAATGATTCTTTTGACCTTATTATCTGTGATCTGGGTTTGCCCGGTATGAACGGATGGGAATTCATTGCCCGGATCAGGGAGAATAACAGCGGGGTGCCCATCATTGCTTTAACCGGTTGGGGCGATTTGATTTCCACGCAGGAGGCCTCCGACCATAAGGTGCAGCAGGTTATCTCCAAACCGGTACAACTCAGCCAATTGATGCAGATCATATATAATTTGCTCTGATTGGATCTGATTAAACAATTGCAAAAAATACAGGATATTGATAAGTTCTCTCCGAAATGTCAGAACTGCATTTGAAAACGAGAGAATGAATTATGTCAAGTTTTATTGATCGTGTGCTGCGGGTATTAAAATTAGACTACCATATTTATGCGGAAGTTGAATCAGACCTGTCGGCCACTTTTCAGGCGATACTGGTAGTAATTCTTTCCAGTATGGCCGGTGGATTTGGCTCAATCTATAAATTCGGAATTACCGGCATTTTCACCGGTTTTGTTATGAGCCTGGGCGGCTGGATGGTGTGGACCTGTCTCGTTTATCTGATCGGCACTAAAATCGTACCGGCAGCGGAGACGCAGAGCAATCCGCTGCAATTATTGCGTACTCTCGGTTTTGCCAGTGCACCAGGAATTTTCCGCCTGGCGGGTATCATCCCGCTTTTAGATACTTTTGTGTGGCTCAGCACTTCGCTGTGGATGCTGGTAACAATGATCATGGCCACCAGGCAAACTTTAGATTATCAGAAAACAGTCAGGGCGGTTATTGTCTGTGGTCTGGGATTCATTGTCTATGTGCTGGTATTCATGCTATTCTTCTTGATTTCTGATGTCGTCTAGATAAATAGTTAATAATCAAAGCCAGTATATTCCTGGACCAGCACCGGAGGAAAGTCTGCTTAGATGAATAAGAGATTGGTTTGGATCATCATCCTGCTATATTTGAGTTTCGGATGTTCACTCGCTCAATCAACTGCACCGTCCTGGGAAAATAATTTCAGTCGCGGCGAATACCTGCAAATAAAACTGGTGACTATTGATCCTGGTGATGAACTTACCATGTGGTGGGGGCATACGGCTCTCATAGTCGAAGACCTGCGCTTTCATCGTTCACTTTTTTATAATTATGGAATTTTTTCCTTCGAGCAGGAAAATTTCATGCGCAATTTTGCCATGGGGCGCCTGATATTCTGGGTAGCCGCCTGGAATACCGAAGGAGCGCTTAGTTATTATCAAAGTCTGAATCGCACCATCCGCATGCAAATCCTGGATTTTTCACCTGAGCGACGCCTGGAATTGGCCAGATTTCTGGATCACAATATTCTTCCGGAAAACCGGGAATATTTGTATGATCATTATGATGATAATTGCTCTACCCGGATTCGCGATCTGATTGATAAAATGGTCGATGGACAGTTTGCTCAATCGTGCAGTCAGGCGGGCCGGATGACTCTGCGTCAGCATACCCGCCGTCATACCCATCAGCACTTCTGGATGGACCTGCTGTTAATGTTTCTGATGAATGATTCTATTGATAAACCGGTCACGCGCTGGCAGGAAATGTTTTTGCCGACTGAACTGGAAAGAAATATCCAGAATTTGACGCTAACCGATTCCAGTAATGTTTACCGGAAATTGGTTGCGGAAAATCTGTTATTTTTTGAAGGGAGTGAACGGCCGCCGGTACCCGAATTTGCTCCGCAGCACTGGCCGGTAACCCTGGCCCTGGGCGGTTTTCTGGCCATGCTGGGCTTTTACCTGGCGCTTCTATATCAGAACCAGGCAGCAGGCAGTAAATTCCTGTTTGGAATTTATCACGGCCTGCTGGGTCTGGTTTGCGGTCTGGCCGGACTGGCATTATTTTTCATGGCCAATTTCACCGATCATATAGTGACTTATCATAATGAAAATCTTTATCTGGCTAATCCGCTGACGTTTTTATTAATTTTTTCAGGAATGAGTATCATCCGTAATAGACCTTTGAAACAAAAGTTTACACTATATCTGAGCTGCGCCCTGGCTGCCGGAGGTATACTGGCCTTAGCGTTAAAAGTTTTTCCTGCATATGATCAGGATAATTGGGATATCATTTCATTGCTCCTGCCAATCTGGCTTGCCCTGGCCGGATCATGGCTGTGGATCAATAAAAAATCCTCAGGAGGAATAATTAGAGATGACGGATAAACAAACTCATCAGCATAAATTCAAGGCAGAAGTCAGGCAATTGCTGGATATCCTGGCTCATTCCCTGTACACCAACCGGGAGATATTCCTGCGCGAATTGATTTCCAATGCTTCAGATGCTCTGGAAAAAATGCGTTACCAGATACTGCTGGGAACGCAAATCTTCGACAAGGACAGTAATCTGGATATAAAAATTGAAACAAACAAGGAAGCCGGTATTCTAACCATTAGTGATAGCGGGATTGGCATGACCGAGCAGGAACTGATCAATAATATCGGTACGATTGCCAAGTCCGGAACTGCTGAATTTTTGAAAACGGTCGCTCAGGATAAGCAGGATTCGACTAATATTATCGGTAAATTCGGAGTCGGTTTCTATTCTGTATTTATGGTAGCCAAAGAAGTGATTATCACCACGCGTTCTTATCTGCCGGAGGCAATGGCTGTGCGCTGGCGGTCTGAAGGGACAGGTACGTATGAAATTGAAAACCTGGCCGAAAGGATTCCCCGGGGTACAAAAATCGAAATCATTTTAAAAGAAGATGCCAAAGATTTTTCCGGGAAAGATAAACTGGAACAGGTAATCCAGAGGCACTCAAATTTTATTGCTTTCCCCATCACGATTGAAAAAGAACAGGTTAATAAAATCCGGGCAATCTGGCGGGAACCAAAATTCCAACTGAAGCAAAAAGATTATGATGAATTTTATAAATTTCTCAGCTACGATTCGGATCCCCCGCTGGAAACGCTGCATATCGCTATTGACGCCCCGGTTCAGTATAATGCACTGCTGTTCATCCCTGCAAAAAATTACGATTGGGCCGGTATGGGCAAGAGCGAGCATGGTCTGGATCTGTACGTAAAACGGGTGCTGATCCAGCATGAAAATAAGGGTTTACTGCCCGAGTATCTGCAGTTCATTCGCGGTGTCGTCGATTCGGAAGATGTGCCCCTGAATATCTCGCGTGAGACATTACAGGAGAACCTGGTCATCCAAAAAATTAAAAATAACCTGGTGACACAGATCCTGACGCAGTTGGGTTCGTTAGCCGGTAGTGATCCCAAAAAATACAGTCAATACTGGCAGGAATTCGGCCGCCAGTTTAAAATGGGTTATACCGATTACAGCCAGCATGAGAAATTTGCTGAATTGTTACGATTCAATTCTTCAGCCTGTCAGCAGGAAAATGACTTAACCTCATTGGCCGAATATGCTTCCCGGATTAAACCGGATCAACGCGTAATCTATTATATTTTTGCTCCAAACCGGCAAAGCATTTTAGCCAATCCCCATCTGGAAATTTTTAAAAAGAAGGGGATAGAGGTGCTCTATTTATATGAGCCCATCGATGAATTTGTACTGGGGGGATTAGGCAACTTCAAAGACTTTAAACTGAATTCGGTCGAACAGGCCGATCTCCAGGAAGTGCAAAAATTTACCGACCAGGTGACCGAAAAAAAGATTGCCGAACTCAGTACCGAGGAAATCAAAACTTTTGACAATTTATTGCGCCGGATGAAAGATATTCTGGGTGAACGGGTTACCGATGTAAAAGAATCCCAGCGCCTGACGGACAGTCCGGTATGCCTGGTGAGTGCAGATGGTATGATTACTTCAACCATGCAGCGTATAATGCAGTTAATGAATAAAGACCAGACGGTCCCCAAACGATTGATGGAAATTAACCGTAATCACCCCTTGATCCGGAATTTAATAAAAATATATAAACATGACCCCAAGGCAGAGCAACTGACCCGGGTCACCGAGCAACTGTATGAATCTTCCTTGTTGCTGGAAGGGTATCTGCAGGACGCCAACCAGATGGTTCAGCGTATCGAGACCCTGCTGGAAAAGTCTACTGAGTTTTATCTGGAAAAACTATAGTCTGCCGGGCTAATCCGGAATTTTTTCAATCCGCAGCATGTTGGTGCCCCGGCGGGTTGAGAAGGGCAGGCCGGCGGTGAATACGATCGTATCTCCTGCCTTTAAAGCGCCGCCGGTTTTGAGAATTTCAAAAACATCATGAATAGCCAGGTCCATATTGCTTTTAAATTGATCTATCTGAAACCCGGATACGCCCCAGTATAAGGCCATGCGGGTCAAACTTTTATTGGTATGAGTGACCGCCAGGATCGGTTGATCAGGACGGTAGCGGGCAATCATCCGCGCAGTTGATCCGCTTTGAGTCATACAAACAATGGCTGTGGCCTGAACGAGATCAGCCGCATGGCAGGCGCTGTAACCGATAGCCAGACTGGGATCATAGACGCACTTACCGGTACGCCGGCGCAGGTCCCAGCGGGTATCCTGTTCCTGCTCGATCAACTGAACAATACGGTGCATCGTCTCCACCGCTTCCAGCGGAAAACTTCCGGAAGCCGTTTCACCGGACAGCATTACCGCATCTGTACCATCGAGGACAGCATTGGCAACATCCGATGCTTCGGCCCGGGTAGGACGCGGATTGTGGATCATAGAATCAAGCATCTGGGTTGCAGTGATGACCGGTACACCTTTTTGATTGCACAAGGTAATGATTTTTTTCTGGATGGGCGGAACTTCCTCCGCGCTGACTTCCACTCCTAAATCACCGCGGGCTACCATGATTACATCGGCCAGATCGGTGATTTTGTCAATTTCCTGTACAGCCTGGGGCTTTTCTATTTTTGCGATGACCGGAATATCTTTTTTCCCGGCCGCGATCAGGTTTTTGATGTCGATTATATCCTGTGGTTTCTGCACAAATGAAAGTGCTATATAATCAACGTCCATCTTCAGACCGAAATTCAGGTCAGCGATATCTTTATCGGTCAGGGCGCTGAGGGATAATACACTGCCCGGCAGATTTAAACCTTTCTTATTGGAAAGTTTTCCACCAAACAGAACAGTACAATGTACGTCGCTGCCGTCAATCCTGATCACCCTGAGTTTTAATAATCCATCATCGAGTAATACGATATCGCCGGTCTTAACATCCTGGTGAAAAGTATCGAATGAGACTGAGGCAATTTTTTCAGTACCCTGCAGGGCCCGGGTGGTCAGAATAAATTCAGAGCCTGTCTGCAATTCCACCTGGCCTTTTTCGAAATCCTGCACCCGGATCTTCGGTCCCTGCAGGTCCTGTATAATCGCGATGGGTTTATGCAGATCATGACTTACCTGCCTGATATATTCGATGACCCGGCGATGATCGTCGTGGCTGCCATGTGAAAAGTTGAGCCGTGCTACATCCATTCCGGCCCGGGTTAGCGCCATAATTTTTTCGTAAGAATTAGAACTGGGGCCAATAGTACAGATGATCTTGACCCGTCGGGTTATCCTGACTGCACTCACAGAACAGCACCTCCTCAAAATTCTACAGAATAGTGAAAACTGATATTCAGGAAATTATTATCTGAATTATCTACCAGTAGTATTGATGGGCAACCATGATTGCTTCGACCATACTGGTTTCATCCGCAACCCCCTGCCCGGCGATATCAAAGGCAGTACCGTGATCGACTGAAGTTCGCAGGAAAGGCAAACCCAGGGTCAGCGAGACGGTTTTTCTGAAATCATATGTTTTGGCAGCGATATGACCCTGGTCATGATACAAACTCAATACGGCATCGTATTTTCCTTCTTTGGCCAGGTGGAATACCGAGTCGGCGGGAATGGGTCCTTCGACCAGAATGCCCAGGTTACAAGCTTTCCTGACTGCGGGACTCATGATCTCGATCTCTTCCTGTCCGAAAAGTCCCTGATCCCCGGCATGTGGATTCAAAGCAGCCAGGGCCAAACGCGGCTGTTCGAACCCGATCTGTTTCAGGTAACGCTGGCAGTCCTGCAGGCTGCCGACCAGTTTATTAATGCTGAGCGAGGCTGCTACTGCCGAAAGCGGGATATGCCGGCTATAGAAAAAAATCCTGAGGGTACGGGTCACGAACAACGTCATTGTATTACTGGAGCCGGTAAGTTTGGTCAGCATGTCAGTATGGTCCAGGTATGGCACTCCGGCCAGGTGCAATGATTCCTTATGCAGCGGTGCCGTAACGATTGCCTGCACTTTTTTATGTATTGCTGCTGCAATGGCTTTTTGCATACAGTCATAACGCCAGTTGACCGCCATCAGCACGAATCTGGCCATAGGTTGAATTGCAGGCAAAAGGTTGTACATCATAACAGCAGATATCGTTGCGGCGAAGGCCTGCGGCGACCTGCTCCATTGCCGTTATCGTTTTAAATGTAATTTCCATTTTTAACAATTCAGCCATTTGTTGCAGTGTGGCGACACTGCCAAAAACAACCGGGGTGCATAATTCATGCAGCTCCGGATGCCGGACCAGTGATTTCAGTATGATCTCAGGGCCGATACCGTAAGGATCGCCGCCTGTAATGGCAAAGATCGGCTTCATAGTTTTTTCCAGGTCATTTTTCAGAGTTGATGGGTTTCAGGTGAAACTTGGAGAATTCGATCAATGATTTATTCCTGAAGAGCAGGGCAATCTGTTCACGCAGGACACCCCATTCCGTGTGGACTGCGCAGGGGTGATCGCTGCTGCAGGTCGGTAATCCCAGTACACATTGACTAAAAATGTCTTCACCATCTATAGTGATAATGATATCATAAATGGAGATCTCGGCGGGATTCCTGGCAAATTTGATGCCCCCTTTCATCCCGCGCAACGAGGTTAAAATCCCCGCCTTTACCAGTTTATTTAAAATTTTACTCAGATAGAAGAACGGAATATTCAAATCTGCCGCGATCTTGCGGATATAGGTATAAGAATCTTTAGACTGTCCGGCCAGATGCAGCAGTGTCTGGATCGCATATTCGCTCTCACGGGAGAAGAGCATGAGCCATCTCCATATTAGTAATTTAAGATAAAGTTTTCGTAAATTAAACAATTAGCAGTCAAGAACAAAATCGGATTTTATTTTTTAACGAAACCGAAAACCTTGACTACTGTAAATATTAAGTATAAATTATTTATTTAATAATAACATGAATGATCAAGGCAGGATGCAGTACGGCCAGATCAATGTCAGCGTAGCGAATCTGTATTTGCAACCGCAGTACCGCAGTGAGGTAGTATCGCAGGCACTGCTGGGCGAGAAATGCACGATAGTAAAGAGCGATAGAAATTTTTCAAAGATTGTTTTAGAAGATGGTTATGAAGGATGGATCAGCGATTATCAGTGGGTAAAATCCAGCGCAGGGATACAGAATATTAAACAGGTTTGTGCGCGGGTTCGGGCGCATTTTATACGGATATTCGAAAAGCCCGATTTTCTATCGCGACCGGTGCGGGATGCAGTGATCGGCACGCGGCTGAATATTCTGGACGAAGAGCAGGAATGGTTCCGGGTATTATTGCCGGATGGAAAGACAGGTTATGCCGCGCAGCGGGACTGTGGACCGTTTCCGGCCTTCTCGCGAGCCGCGATCGGGGAACTGGCTTTTGAGTTTTATGGCTATCCCTATCACTGGGGCGGACGCTCGCCAAAAGGTTTTGATTGTTCAGGATTTGTGCAAACGGTTTTTGCCTTGCTGAATATAAAATTACCCCGTGATGCCTGGATGCAGTACCGTGAGGCAACTCCGCTAAGCAGTGATCCGCAGCGGGCTGAAATCGGTGATCTCTGTTTTTTTGCCGAACAGCCGGGAAAAATTTCGCATGTCGGGATCGCTCTGGGTGATGGAAAAATCATCCATGCCAGAGGAATGGTGGGTGTTAACAGTTTATATGAAGGAGCCGCAGAATTCAGGCAGGATTTGGCAGATACGTTTGTTGAAGTCCGGACCTGTTTCAGGTAAAAGCGATGAATAGTCTCAACAGAAACGTGCTGGTTCTAAATCAGAATTATGAACCGGTTTCGATTTGCAACGCCAGAAAGGCCATCGTACTGGTCTATCTTGGTAAAGCGGAAATTGTCGAGCGCTTAGAAAGCGAAGTGAAATCGGTCCGATATTCGATTCCATTCCCCAGCGTGGTCCGCCTGCAGATTTATATCTACCGTCCGTTTACTCCTGTCGTGCTAAGTAGAAAAAATGTGCTGCGCCGTGATCATCACACCTGTCAGTATTGCGGTAAAAAGACGGCACCGTTAACCGTTGACCATATTATTCCCAGACATCTTGGCGGTAAGCATGTATGGGAGAATCTGGTGTGCGCCTGTATACGCTGTAACAATAGTAAAGGCAACCGTACTCCCGAACAGGCTGATCTGCAGTTGATGAAAAAACCGGGTAAACCCAGTTATTTGTTTTTCCTGCAGTTCTTTATCGAAAAACCCCAGGATTCCTGGCGGCCTTATCTGTTCCTGCATTGAGAGTGATCGGTAGTGATAAATGAGACAGCAAGACAGCGAGATTGAAAGGAAATAAATCCCCATGCCATCTAAAAGAATCCTGAGCGGTATGCGTCCTTCCGGTAAATTACATCTGGGTAATTATGCCGGAGCACTGGAAAACTGGTTAAAATTACAGAACGAGTATGAAAATTATTTCTTTGTGGCTGATTGGCATGTTCTGACCACTGATGTTCAGGCTGCCTTTGGGATTCAGGAGAGTACCCGGGAGATGATTATTGACTGGTTAAGTGCGGGCCTCCGGCCGGAAAACCCGATATTCATCCAATCACAGATTAAGGAGCATGCAGAATTACACTTGATTTTTTCCATGCTGATCACCACGGCCCGTCTGGAGCGTAATCCTACTCTTAAGGAACAGGTGCGGGATCTTAATGCTGAGAATATTTCCTATGGACATCTGGGTTATCCGGTGTTACAGGCTGCTGATATCCTGATGTATAAAGCCAACCTGGTACCGGTGGGCGAAGATCAGGTGCCGCATGTGGAAATAACCAGGGAAATTGCCCGCAAGTTCAATTCGACTTATGCCGAAGTTTTTGTCGAACCTGAGGCCAAACTGACGACTTTTCCGCGTCTGCCCGGTCTTGATGGCCGTAAAATGGGAAAATCCAACGATAATTATATTTTAATGTCCGAAGGGGAGCAGGAGATTTATAACAAGGTACGGAATGCCATTACCGATCCGCAAAAAGTGCGGCGGAATGATCCGGGGCATCCCGATATTTGTAATGTCTACTGGTATCACCGGAAATTCAATGCACTGGAGGAACCGCAGATACGGCAGGATTGTATCAGCGGCGCCCTGGGGTGCGTGGAATGCAAAAAGAATTGTGCCAAAAAATTGGGGCTTTTTTTTGCTGCGCACCGCGAAAAAAGGGCTTATTATGAAAACCATCGGGAAGAGGTCGAGGATATCATCGCGGCCGGGATCCAAAAAGCACGGCGGGTGGCACAACAGACCATGGCTGAAGTACACCAGGCTATGAAAATGGGCTGAAATGACCTATCGTATCAAACTTGACATTTTTGAAGGTCCCTTCGATCTGCTGCTCTTCTTAATTAAAAAGAATGAAGTGGATATCTATGATATCCCTATCCATGAGATCACCGAGCAATTCCTGGAATATGTGGAGTTGATCAAATTACTGGATTTGGAAATTGCGGGTGAATTCATCGAGATGGTAGCCATCTTAATGAATATCAAGGCTCGCCTGTTATTACCGCTGCCGGTCGGGATCAGCGAAGATGAAATTGAAGATCCACGTACCGAACTGGTGCAACGGTTAATCGAATACCAGCGTTTCAAACTGGCTGCCACTGAAATGGGCGACCTGGAAGATAAAAGGCGCTTGCTGTTCAATCGTCCGTACTTGCCAGCCCCGGTTGGCAAGGAAGAAGTTTCTACAGAAGAATTTTTACAGGATGTATCTTTATTTGATTTATTGTTAGCTTTTAAAAAAGCGCTGGATAATATGCCGAAAGTAACCTACCATGAAGTTCGGCGTATTGAAGTAACTATTGAACAACAAACCGGGTTTATACTGCAGCAGTTACAGCAAAAAACCATGATGCTATTCAGTGAACTGGTCAGGGATTTCAAAGAAAGAATTTTCGTGATTGTAACCTTCGTGGCCCTGCTGGAAATGATCAAAGCCAGAAGGATTCTGGTCAGTCAGTCTGAATTATTTGAGGATATCAGAATTCAATTAAGAAATGAATAAGTGGAGCTTTATCCGAATAATTTTACAGTTGAGTGAATAAACAAGATGCGTGACAATTTACATCGAATTTTAGAAGCCATGTTATTTGCCAGTGACACCCCCTTAACTCAGCAGAAATGCAAAGAATTGATTTCCGGTACCGGTATCAAAGAAATCCGGGAGGCTGTCAATTATCTGAACCAGCAATACGAGTCAGGGGGTAATGCCTTAAAAATCATCGAGATCGCCGGCGGTTATCTGATGGTCACCCGCGAAGAATATGCTCCCTTCCTGCAAAAATTGTATAAGGGCAGATCTGCAGCCCGTCTGACCCAGCGAGCTCTGGAAACATTATCCATTGTGGCCTACAAGCAACCGATAACCAAACAGGAGATTGAATCGATACGCGGTGTAAATGTCGATGCGGTCATGAAAACGCTGCTGGAACGAAATTTGATCACCATCGAAGGAAGGCAAAAAGCACCGGGCAGTCCACTACTGTACGGTACCACCAGGTACTTTCTGGAATACTTTGCTTTGAATTCGCTGGAGGCTCTGCCCAAGTTGAAGGAAATAGACGAATTACTGAAGGCCGATGATAAATTTCTGGAAAGTCTCGATCAGGTTGCCGTGCATCAACTTGCTCCGGAATCATTGGGACTTAAAAATCCTGAAGAATTGAACGGGGAGGCAGGTACGCCCGACGTACAGGCCGGGAAACAGATTCCATTAATCGTTTTTGAACAGGCTCGCCCGGACGGTACGGCAAGTCAGGAAGAACAGCAGGAAAAAATTCAACCTGCTGAAGAGTCAGCCGGACAGGTTGAAGAATCTGCAGCAGAACCTGTAGATAATTCAGAAGAATCCCCGCTACAGGATCAAACCGATAAAAAGCAGCAAGAGACTGCCCGCTGACCAGGAAGAAGAAACTGCCGATGATGAGGCTGAATAAATATCTGTCGCTGGCCGGGATCGATTCGCGGCGCAGATGTGACGATCTGATCATGGCCAGAATGATCAAGGTGAATGGTGAAATCATTGACCAGGTGGGTGTGCGTATTGATGAAAATAAGGACCGGGTAGAATTCAAAGACAAGCCTGTTTCACTGCCGGAGCAGTACATTTATATTATCTTAAATAAGCCGAAAGGGGTCATGACTACCGCCCGGGATGAGTATGAACGTAAAACCGTAATGGACTTGATCCCCTCAAAAAAGCGCATCTATCCGGTGGGACGCCTGGATTCGGATACCAGCGGGCTGCTGCTGGTAACCAATGACGGTATGCTGACTAATGCCCTGATTCATCCCCGCTATAAAATTCCTAAAAAATATCATGTGATGCTGGATAAAAAACTAAAACCTGTTTCCAAATATGCTTTTGAACATGGAATAGAACTGGATGGTCAAAAAACAGCACCGTGTAAGTTACAGGAAATCCGGGTTATTGATAACGCCAGTTTTGTTGAAGTGGAACTCCATGAAGGCCGTAACCGTCAGATCAGGAGAATGTTTGAATTGCTGGGATACCGTGTCCGGCGCCTGGAAAGGATTGCGTTCGGACCTTTAATCCTGTCCGGTTTACGGCGGGGCGAATGGAGATATCTGACCAAGAGAGAAATTACCATGTTGAAAAAATATATTGCCACCCCCATAGAATGATACCGGCAGAAAAAAAATATAAAATCGCCATTGATGGACCAGCTGCATCAGGAAAAAGTACAACCGCTCAAAGAGTAGCCCGCAGATTGGGTTATACCTATATTGATAGCGGTGCAATGTACCGGGCTCTGACTTATTATATCATACTCGAAAATGTGGATAGTGATGACGAAGAACAGGTTGTAACCCTGGCCCGGCGCCTGGATATTAAATTTGACTATCTGCCCGACAAACTGCGGACATTGATCGATGGCAGGGATGTAACGGCGGAAATCCGGCATCCTCAGGTAGATGAACTGATCAGCAAAATATCGGCTTACCGGGGGGTGCGTAGCATAATGGTAGAAAAACAACGCCGGCTGGCTGCCGCAGGCGGCATAGTCATGGATGGACGGGATATTGGCACGGTGGTCTTACCGGATGCTGAAATCAAGATCTTCATGCAGGCCGATCTTAAAAACAGGGCCCAACGGCGTCATAAAGAATTACACGGGCGGGGAATAAAAGCAGATTTGCGGGACATCGAAAAAGAAATTAAACAACGTGATCGCCTGGACTCTTCACGTGAGATTGCACCGCTAAAAAAGGCCGGCGATGCTCTGGTCATCGATACCTCCTCTTTATCCATCGACCAGCAGGTGGAAAAAGTGCTGGAGTTAGTCAGGGACAGGCAAAGATGTGACAGGGATTCTTCAACCTGATTTCACCCCCTGCTGATAAACTGATCCTGAGCAAGCAAATATCCTCGGTTTCTAATTAAGGATCCTGTTTGTTGAAATATCCATGAAAAATGTTGTGGGCAAAATATAATTGTCTTAAATTAACCGGCTTATACTGATAGAAGATCCGCATGCGGATTTATAATTCTGTAGGTAGTCAGGAGGTACTATTTTAAATGGCTGATGAACAAAAAGGACAGATGAACGATTCAAACATGTTAAAGGAAAAAAGCTGGCCGGAAGGCCGGGAGGGAAGTACTCAAGCACCGGCAGCAAATCCGGGTAATGCAAGTACAGCAGGTGGGATGACAACCACCGAGGAAATTGGCAAGGAACTGGGTTATTCCGCAGAAGAATTGAGTATGCTGACCCAGATGTACAACCGGACTTTGCATACCATCACACAAGGGGATATTGTAAAGGGCAGGGTGCTCGGCATTACCGATAATGAAGTTATAGTCGATATAGGCTTCAAATCTGAAGGGGTTCTGCCCATTGCCGAATTTGATAATGTTAAAGACCTTAAAGTGGGTGATCAGATTGAGGTTTTTCTGGAAAATCTGGAGGATCCCAACGGACAATTGATACTTTCCCGCAAGCGGGCTGATTTTATCCGGGTATGGGAAAAGGTCGTGGAAAAGTATGAGAAAGATGAAAGCATCAGCGGTACCATTACCCGTCGTATTAAAGGTGGTATGGTAGTTAATCTGAATGGAGTAGATGCTTTCCTGCCCGGTTCGCAGATAGATGTAAAACCCATCCGCGATTTTGATGAATATCTGGGCAAGGAACTGGAATTCAAGATCGTTAAAGTAAATCATGCCCGACGTAATATCGTCGTATCATCCCGTATATTGATCGAAAAGAAGATGGAAAGTCACCGCTCTGACATTATTAAAACCATCGAAAAGGGCCAGGTACGCAAGGGCATGGTGAAAAATATCACCGATTTTGGAGTATTCATCGATCTGGGCGGAGTAGACGGACTGCTGCATATCACCGATCTCAGCTGGGGCCGGGTCAGCCACCCATCGGAAATTGTGAAACTGGATCAAGAAATAGATGTGGTGATTCTTGATTTTAACGAACATAAAGACCGAATTTCACTTGGCCGTAAACAATTGCTGCCTCACCCCTGGGAAAATATCGAGAAAAAATACCCGGTGGGAAAGGTGATTACCGGCAAGGTAGTAAGTATTACCGATTATGGTGCATTTATTGAATTGGAAAATGGTATCGAAGGTCTGATCCATATCTCCGAGATGTCCTGGTCGCAACATATCAAGCATCCCAGCCAGTTGCTGCATGTGGGACAGGAAGTGGAAGCGAAGATCCTGAATATTGAAACGACCGATAAAAAAATTTCCCTCGGTTTGAAGCAACTTGAACCGGATCCCTGGGATCAAGTCGAAGGTAAATTTCCGATCAATTCCAAACATAAAGGCATCGTCCGCAACCTGACGCAATTCGGTGCATTCGTCGAATTGGAAGAAGGTATTGATGGGCTGGTGCATATTTCCGATCTTTCCTGGACCAAAAAAATCCGCCATCCCAGCGAAGTGGTTAAAAAAGGGGATGAGATCGATGTAATAGTTCTGGGTATCAACCGGGAAGAACGACGCATCGCTCTGGGTCATAAACAGGTAGAGGAAAACCCCTGGGATACCTTTCAGGAGAAATATAAAATTGATACCGAAACCAGCGGTGTCGTTTCACGGATAATCGATAAGGGAGTGATCGTGACCCTGCCGCTCGGAGTGGATGGTTTTATTCCGAGTACGCATCTGGGAGGACAAGACCAGCTTAAAAAGCTATTGAATATTATAAAGTTGGCGATGAAGTACCGGCCAAGGTCATCGAATTTGATAAAGAGAACAAAAAGATAGTCCTGTCGGTTATAAATTATTTCAAGGATAAGGAACAGCAGGAATTAGAGGACTACCTCAGCAAGCAGGGGGTAGAGAAAACGAATATTGAAGAATTATTAAAAGAGGAACCGAAACAGGAAGTTGCTGCAACTGTTGCTGTGGCCGAACCTGCCGAAACAGAAAAGCCTAAAGCCAAAACCAAAACCACCACTACTGCTAAAGAGAAAAAGGAAAAAGCCGAAGGCAAAACAACCGCCAAACGTGCCGCTAAAAAAGAAACTGCCAAAGAGAAAGAAAAAGATTCCAAGGAAGCAGCGGAAGCAAGCGAAGAAAAAACGGAAGAAAAGACAGCAGAATAGGTTCCGGCAACCAGATTAAAGGGTGATTGGATCCAGCTATCCGGTCACCCTTTTTTTTTACCTCGAAGACCTATTTTAAAAAAATAATTGAACTTTTCATTAATATGCCGATAATGGATGAAGAGGAATACCCGGAGATCAAAACTCCGGGTGGTAAGCGGGAAAAAGGGATGTATAATATTTTCAATCATATTTTTAACAATCTCGGCATCGATCTGGGTACCGCCAATACGGTCATCTATGATGATAAGAAAGGGTATGTGGTCGATCAGCCCTCGTTTATTGCTTTCAATAAGCACTCAGATGTCATCGCCTATGGCACCCGAGCTAAAGAAATGCTGGGCAAAACAGGCGAACTGATCAGGGTAATACGACCTCTGGCCGATGGAGTGATTGCCGATTTTTTAGCAGGTGAGGAAATGGTCAAGGCATTTATCCGCAGTGCAGCGGTGCCCCGCTATATGATCGGCAAGGTAATCATGGGTGTACCTACCGGCATTACCGCAGTCGAAAAAATTGCTGTAATTGAATCCGGAGAAAGGGCTGGAGCAAGAGAAGTATTTTTAATCGCCGAACCCATGGCAGCAGCAGTGGGAGTGGGACTCAATGTCATGGGCAAGCAGGGGCACATGATCGTTGATATTGGCGGTGGTACGACCGACATCGCAGTGATTGCCTACGGGGGAATCGTAGTCGATAGTACGATACGGATCGCCGGTGACGAAATGAATGAAGCTATTGTCCGCTATTTCAAGTCAAAATTTCATATGCGCATCGGTGAATCGACGGCTGAACGACTTAAGATCGAATATGGAACAGTCCTGGAAAAATATAATAGTAAAACCGTGGTGGTCAAAGGCCTGGATGTGGCTAGCGGTCTGCCGCGGCAACTGATAGTCAGCAACAGTATCTTTATCGAAGCTCTCAAGGATATAGTTGAAATTATGATTTCAGCGGTGGTTAATACGATCGAAAAGTTGCCGTTGGATTTGTTAAATGATATCCTGGAGCGGGGCATCATCCTGACCGGCGGAGGATCCTTATTGAGAGGATTGGATGAACTGATCAGCACCCGCACCATGTTACCGGTTCATGTGGCTGACAATGCCCTGTATACGGTTGCAGAAGGTACTAAAAAAATATTGAATGACTTCCATTTTTATAAACGTATTTTAATGAAACGCTAGGCGGATTTAGAACCCGCAAGCCCTTTCGATCCATTAATTCCAGCTCCGGCCGGCAGCAATTCACCTCCTGCTTTTGACTTGCATTTAAAAACCGCTTTCTTTAAACTAACCTGAAAAAAACATGCACAGATTTATTCTTTTTAAAGAGGCATTTCTCTAAACATGCAAATAAATACTCTTTCAGCTTACCGGTACGGAAAATTTAGATTGTTTCTTTTTTCTTTAATCTTTGGTCTTTTATCTTCAGTGCCGGCCCAGGAATGGATTAAAACCGGTATTACTTATATCATTAATACCGATTTTGAACAAGCCTTAAAACTGTACCGGCATGAAATTAACCAGCGGCCGCAGGATTATCGTGCTCACTTTTACCTGGCAGCTGCCTTAAATTCGCGTATGGTCCACTTTGAAAATCAGGACGGGCAAGATCAATTTGATCAGGCCATCGACAGGACCATAAAAATAATCCAGCAAAAGATGCGTTTTGAAAACCTGCCTGATACGGTGGGATTGAGCCAGTACAGATTTTACCTGGGCAGTGCCTACGGGTACCGTGCTTATAATCAGGGTAGAAATGGAAAATGGTTCGCTGCATTGTCGAACGGTTTGAAAGCAACGGATTATTTACAGGAGGCTGTTAATGCCGACACGACCATGTATGATGCTTACCTGGGGATCGGTACTTATAAATACTGGCGCAGAAGCAAATTAAGTTTTATTTCCTGGCTGCCTTTCTTTCCCGATGACCGGGAGCAGGGAATCCGCTTGATTAAAAAGACGGCCGACTCAGATTGTTTAAGCCGCGATCTGGCTAAACATCAACTGGTTTACATACTGCTGGATTATGGTTGGAATGACCAGGCAATCGTTTATGGCCGGCAATTGGTGGCGGATTATCCCCGCAGCCAGTTCATGCGCTGGGCTCTGGCCCATGCTTATTATAAAAGTAATGAGTACACCTTGGCAGAGCAAGAATACCTTTTTCTGGCTGAATTGATCCAGGATGACCCGCAGCGCAACCTCAATCACCTGCTTAATTGCAAATATAAACTGGCCATAATCTACCGGGCCCTGAATGATAATACCCGCTGCCAGCAACAATGTGTGAATATTATTGAATTGTATAATAACTATTCTGACCAAGATAAATTTGATAAAATAGATCAGGTCCGGAAATTACTGCACCAGGTTCAGGCTGAAGCCGGGTCATCTACCAGCAATTAGTAAAATCACTGATATTTTTTTCAAGCCCGGTCATTATGAATGAATTCCAGGCGAAGTCGCTGCCACCACCTGGTGAAATCATGATTTACTTTGGCCCTGAAGGGAGGAGGGCATGGTTCAATTTGGATTCCTCGACTGGTTATGGGTTATCCTGTTTCTAATCCTGATGACCGGTTGCGGTGTTTTATTCTACCGCCTGGGTAAGAGATCAGAATCCGATTTTTTTCTGGCCGGACGGGGATTACCCTGGTGGCTTCCAGCCTCATCGGTTTATGCCACGCACACGGCCACCGATACCCCCATGTGGGTTAGCGGAGTTATCTACCGGTATGGTTTTGCCGGAATCTGGTATACATTTTTTTCGGCCTGGTGTGCGATCAGCGCTTTCGTCTCTACCCGGATATTCAGACGCTCGCTGGCCTATACGCAGGCGGAATGGAATACCCTGCGTTTTGGCGGATTAGGTGCGGAAATGTTGCGCGGCTGGATTTCGGGCTGGCAGGTGTTCATGAATATGTTTATCCTGGGTTGGGTTGGAATTGCCATGGGTAAGGTCTGCCATTATATTTTCGGTTGGGATGAGTGGATAGGCCTGATACTCTTCTCATCCATTTGTGCCATTTATGTACTGGCAGCCGGTTACTGGGGTGTGGTGATGGCTGATTTCCAGCAGGGTGTGATCGCTTTTGCGGTGATCCTGATCGTTTCGGTCTGGGGCATCATTGCCGCCGGCGGCCCCACACATATCGTCAGCAAGCTGGTTGAGATGGGCGAAGGATGGCGCTTAAACCCCTTCGGTTTTACAGGGTGGTTCAGCGGCAATTTTCCTGTGGCCTGGTTTATTACCATGCTGGTCATTGCCATACTGGGGGGCTTCGGAATGGGTACCAGTATTGACTGGTATGTGGAGGCACAGCGCATCCAATCGAACCGGACCATTCGGGATGCCAGTTACAGTATCTGGTGGGGGACCGTGTTTGTGCTTACCCGTAATTCCATCTGGGCGGCGGCCATTCTGGGCTTCTACGTAATCAGTCCCGGACTTACGAATGCCGCGGATTATGAGATGGGCTGGTTCCGGCTGGGCTTCGATTATTTGCCGGCGGGGATGATAGGATTCTTCTTCGCGGCGATTATCGCTATTCATATTTCTACTATTGCCACTCATTTGAATCTGGGTGCAATGTACGCCACACGGGATTTATATCACCACTATTTCAGACCGCAGGCAAAACAGCGGGAATTGATCTGGGTGGGCCGGATTGCCACTTTAATCCTGCTGATAGGTTCCTTCTATTACGGTCTGATGATGGAGGAGATTACCTCCTGGTTAATTTTCGCTTTATGGATTATGGCGGCCGGAATCTGGTTGCCGAATATTCTGCAAGTGGTCTGGTGGCGTTTTAATGCCTGGGGTTATCTGTCAGCCTGGATCGCCAATCTGGGACTGAGCTGGCTGGTGGTATGGATTTTACCGGAATTTGGTCTGCTGCCCGAGTTAGCGGATTACCAGCAATTCTGGTTATTAATGATCCTGGGTGCCTTGATTTATCTGCCGGTTACCTTCCTGACTAAACCGGAGAATATGGATCATCTGGTAAAATATTATGTGATGTCGCGGCCAATCGGCTGGTGGGCACCGGTTCGCCGTGAAGCAGAAAAGAGAGGTTTACTGGTTGCTGTTTTATCGTCAGGGCAGGAGATGTGATATGTTTAAAATACGCAGAAACTGGACAGCTCATGACGCTGACCAGTGGACCAAGGAAGATTGGATCACTATTGTAGCATCGGTACTGGCCTATGCCTTTCTGATGGTGGGTACAGGATTGAGTTTTTTGTTGTTGTGGTACGGATATGTGATTTTGATTCTGGGAGTAATCTTCACGATTTTCATGCACTGGGTGATTGATCCAAAGTTAAAAAAAATTTCGGCTGATTATGAGAAACAACAGAAGGGCTATCTGGAAGAATTGGAGAAAAAAGTCCGCTGGGAGGAATCAAAGTGACAAAAGGTCTAACCATGGTGCTGGGTATGTCCATCGCATACCTGGCTTCGTTTCTGGGCTTAATACTGGCCTGGCTTACCTATCGCCGCAGGCATCAACAGCAAGAAAAGGCAAAATAAAATGATCGGATTTATCACGCTGCAGACAGCCGGACGGATTGGGCATCCTGTCCTGGGTATAATTATTCCGGGGACAATTCTGTTAATATCGTTCATACTAACCTGGTTGCTCTACCGGCATTTCTCCAGGCAAAAATAAATACTGGCCGGCTTAAAGAAGCTCAATCAGGGATGGTGATGACGTACTCAGGTTCAAACTGTGTGAAGTCTGCATTTAAAATTTGCAGTTAACATTTTTAAAAAAAGCGGGCAGAATTATCCCCTGTACTTTCTCATTTGCTGAGACAATCCGGCTGTTGGTATACGGGGAGTGATGGCAACCCACGATAATGGAAGTGACCGTAGTATCCTGCGAATATTCGTTCAGTTTTTGTTGATACCAAGATTGCTGGGTAGATATTTCATTCTCGGACATCCTGGAAAAATTGGAGTTGATCCGAATTACGGCCAACCTATTAATTTTTATTGAATAGCCGGTTAGACAGGCAGAAGGAAAACGTTGTTGAAAATTAGCGATACCTTTTGCCGCTAACAGGAAATACTCATGGTTCCCCGGGATTGGATAAAAAGGCATATTCAGGACTCGTAATTTGCTGGTAAAGGAGTCAATAACTGACCATTGCCGGGATGAATATCCCCTGGCAACTAAATCCCCTAAATGAAAAACTGCCTGAGGTTTCTGTCTAATAATATCATTAAAAATTATTTCCCGGGCCTGATCATTTTTATTACGTTTGAGTAACCACGATTCAAACCATATAGGACTCTGCGTATCGCTGAGAAAAACAACCGTGCTGGTGATTGTAGTGTGAATGGAGGGCTGCTCTGCGGCACTATTAATCGGAAAAGAAAATTTCAGGATTAATAACAGGATAATTATCTGTTTATTTCGTTTTTGAGACATATCAGACTCTTCTGACCGTTCATTAGAATTTAATGTCTGTAGGTTATATTTAGAATTCTTATTTATGAAAAATATTTTACCGATTCTAAATTACCAACCCTTTCTGTCCTTGGCCTGGCATGATATTTGTATTATTAAAGAGCTTAAATTTAAAATCTTAAATGGTGGTACAGTGTTATAACCATAAAAACTGATGCGGGAAAAATATATTTTGAGATATCTTTTCCCTTGAATAAATTTTTTTAAATCTTTATTTTGATACATAAATCGTGCCAAACATTTGAACTTTAACTGATTTTTAAAAAATGGTACAATTATCTCAAACAATGCGCCTGGAGCAGCGCCTTTCGCCGCAACAAATACTGTTGTCGACCCTGCTGCAATTGCCTATCCTCAATTTGGAACAAAAAATCCAGAATGAACTGGAGATGAATCCGGTACTGGAAGAAGGGCTGGAAGAGGAAGCGGAGCAGCCTGCTGAGGCAGGCGAGTCAAGCGATCCTGTCAGCGAAGAAGAGAATGAAGTACGTAAGGAAATAGAATTAACCGACTCGCAGAAAGATAAGACCGATCTGGACGTAAAGGAACTTGCGGCTGCACAGGAGGATGCCGATTGGGATAATATAATCAATGACGAGGATTCTTATGAAATCCGGTTGCCGCGGGACAAGAATGAAGAAGATTATGAACGTCCGGAAATTGTGACCGAAACCATGACCGATCACCTGCTGGAGCAATTGAATTTTATATCACTGGATCCTCTCGAGCAAAAAATAGGCGAATATCTGATCCTCAATCTGCGGGATGACGGTTATCTGGATGAAGTGGTGACCGTGGAAAATGTGGCTAATATTTTTGACTGCACCGAAAAAATGGTCGAGACGGTCCTGAAGAAAATTCAATTTTTTGATCCGGTCGGTATCGCTGCCCGGAATCTGCGGGAGTGCCTGCTGGTGCAGGTGCAGGCCGCTGAAGACCGGCCGGAACTGGCACTGACCATTATCGACCGGCATTTCGATGATTTTAAAAACAAACGCTATGATAAAATTGTCGCTGATTTGAATATCGACGAAGCGGCGCTGCGCGGAGCCAGCGAATATATCGGCCGGCTCAATCCCAAACCTGGCGAGGGGATCTACAACAGCAAGCATAATTACATTGTCCCGGATTTCCTGGTAGAAAAGGTGGATAATGAGTTTGTGGTTACTCTCCACGATTGGAATATACCCCCCCTGCGTATTAATAAAACCTATAAGGATCTGCTGCGCAGCCGCAATAAAATCGATAAAGAGACCAAGCAATATATCCGCAAAAAAATTGAGTCAGCCCGCTGGTTTATTACTTCCATTTATCAGCGTAAAATCACTATGCTTAATGTGATGCGTTCGATTCTGCAGCGGCAATACGATTTTTTTGCCAGAGGTCCGGAACATATCAAGCCGCTGATCATGCGTGAAATTGCCGAAATGATCAATATGGATATATCGACTATCAGCCGGGTGGTCAATGGCAAATATGTTCAGACCGATTACGGTGTTTTTGAGTTGAAATATTTTTTCAACGAAAAAATTGAAACCGACAGCGGGGAGGAAATTTCCACGAGGCGGATTAAAAATCGTATTCTGGAAATGATTGAAAAAGAGAGTCCCAAAAAGCCGTTGAGCGATGAAAAAATTTCGGCAATCCTGCTGAGTGAAGGTTTTCCGGTAGCCCGGCGTACAGTGGCAAAATACCGCGAGCAACTGAATATTCCCGTGGCCAGACTTAGAAAGAAACTATGAGAAGATAATATGATTGAAAATGAATTTAAATTTTACAGCACGACGATTATCGGTGTCCGCCATAAAGGGCAGGTAGCGATGGGCGGTGATGGGCAGGTTACCCTGGGCCAGGCTATTGTCAAACAAAAATCAAAAAAGATCCGCAAAATCCATAATAATTCCATCCTGGCCGGATTTGCGGGTGCTGCAGCCGATGCCTTCACTCTTTTCGAACGCTTCGAGGAAAAGCTGGAACGTTTTTCCGGGAATTTGCCAAAGGTAGTGGTGGAACTGGCCAAAGACTGGCGTACCGATAAGTACCTGCGGCGACTGGAAGCGATGCTGGCAATTATGGATAAACAGAATACCTACCTGGTTTCCGGTACAGGGGATGTGATTGAACCGGACGATGGTATTATTGCGATCGGTTCAGGTGGGAATTATGCACTGGCGGCGGCCCGCAGTTTGATAAAATATTCCAACCTGGGCGCAGCAGAGATAGCCCGTGAATCTTTACAGATTGCGGCGGAAATTTGTATTTATACCAATCAAAATATTATTGTTGAAACATTGTAGGGGATTATTGTCCGGATGAAAGAACTGACACCTATTCAAATTGTAAAAGAACTGGATAAATATATTATTGGCCAGGATGAAGCTAAAAAATCGGTAGCCATTGCCATGCGTAACCGCTGGCGCCGGCAGCAGGTACAGGGTAAAATCCGTGAAGAAATAATGCCGAATAATATCATCCTGATCGGTCCCACCGGAGTGGGTAAAACGGAGATATCCCGCCGCTTAGCTCATTTAGCCGATGCAGCCTTTATAAAAGTTGAGGCTTCCAAATTCACTGAAGTGGGGTATGTCGGTCGTGACGTGGAATCGATCATCCGTGATCTGATGGATATCAGCATCCAGATGGTACGTGAGCAAAAAACCAGCAGTGTGGAAAATAAGGCACATGAAATAGCTGTTGAAAAACTTTTAGATATCCTGTTACCGCCCCTGTCCAAAAAACAGAAAGCCGTCGGCGAGATGGAGGAAGGGGATGAACCGGAATTACGATACCAGCGAACCAGGGAAAAATTACGTTCACAACTGCTGGAAGGGAAGATGGACGATCGTCAGGTCGAAATCGATATCCAATCCGATTCCCTGCCCATGATGCAGATATTTTCGCCGGGTGGTATCGAAGAAATGGGTCTGAATCTGCAGGAAATTTTCGGCGGTATGATGCCCAAGAAACTAAAAAAACGTAAAACCACAATTCCTGAAGCATTGAAAATCCTGACCCAGCAGGAAGCGCAGAAATTGATCGATATGGAGGAGGTTATCCGGGAAGCAAAAGACCGGGTGGAGAATTCCGGTATTGTGTTTCTGGATGAAATCGATAAAATTACCAGCAGCAGCGGCGGTAAGTATGGACCTGATGTTTCCCGTGAAGGTGTGCAGCGGGATCTGCTGCCGGTGGTGGAAGGAACATCGGTGGTCACAAAATATGGGGTGGTCAAGACCGATCATATTCTCTTTATCGCCTCGGGCGCTTTTCATGTGGCCAAACCTTCCGACCTGATCCCGGAACTGCAGGGACGTTTTCCTATCCGGGTAGAATTAAAGAGCCTGAGTGAAAATGATTTTGTGCGTATTCTGACCGAACCGGAAAATGCCCTGATCAAACAGTACACCGCACTGCTGGAAACTGAAAATGTAAAATTAACATTCAACCAGGAGGCCATCCGCGAAATTGCCCGTATCGCCACCCTGGTCAATTCCAAGACCGAAAATATCGGTGCCCGCCGCTTGCATACGATTATGACGAATTTACTGGAAGAAATCCTGTTTAAATTGCCGGAGTCAGGGCAAGCAACAATTAATGTGGATGCGGAAATGGTCAAGCATAAGCTGGAGTATATTGTCGCTGATGAAGACTTAAGCAAATACATTCTCTGATCAATAACTTTATATTATCAATACCTGGTTTAGTTTCAGTCAGTCAATAATCTGAGGAGTGACAAGTGAAGCGTGATTTTATATCTATTGCCGATTACAGTAAAACAGAAATTGAAGAAATCTTCAATCTTACCCGGGAGTTAAAGGAAAAAACCAAAAGCGGTGCAGATCAGCAGTTGTGCAAAGGTAAAAGTATGGCGATGATCTTTGCCAAACCTTCGGCCCGAACGCGCATCTCCTTCGAAACCGGCATGTATCAATTAGGAGGATACGCTTTGTACCTTTCACCTAATGATATCGGTATTGGTAAACGGGAAGCGGTGAAAGATATTGCCCGGGTTATTTCCCGTTACAATGATATTATCATGGCCCGGTTGTTTGATCATCAACACATCCTGGAACTTGCCGAATACTCAGCGGTACCGGTAATCAACGGCTTGACCGATTATAATCATCCCTGCCAGATCATGGCCGACATTTATACGGTACTGGAGCACCGCCAGCATCTGCATGACCTGAAGATTACTTACGTAGGCGACGGAAATAATGTAGCCAATTCCTGGATCAATCTGGCAGCTAAAATTCCTATGCAGCTGGTCATCTGTTCTCCCGCGGATTATGAACCGGATCAGAAGACTTTGCAATATGCGCGTAAACAGGGCGTCAGTTCGATCGAGGTTCTCCGGGAACCGCAGGCTGCGGTAAAGAATGCCGATGTGGTCTATACCGATGTATGGGCTTCGATGGGCCAGGAAAGTGAAGCGAAGGCCAGGCAGAAAATATTCAAACCCTACCAGATCAATCGCGCCTTAATGCAGCATGCTAAACCGACGGCACTGGTCATGCATTGTTTGCCGGCCCATCGTGGTGATGAAATCACCGATGACGTCCTGGATGGCCCAAACTCGGTGGTCTGGGATGAGGCTGAAAATCGTTTACATGTACAAAAGGCGATTATTGTAACCCTGCTAAACCGGTCCTGAGCCAGTATGGATGAAGATCTGCGATCGCTGACAGTATCTGTTCTGCCTGAGCAGGATTATGCACACTGGGATGAATTTGTCGCTCAATCGCCGCAAGGGACCTTTTTTCATACCACCCGCTGGGCTGATATTCTTTCCAGACATTTTCAGCGTCCGTACCGGATATTGTTGATATACTGGCATAATCAAGCGGCAGCGGGTTGTCTGGTTTTTGAACACAATCGTTTTGGAAAATCTTTAATCACTCCGCTGGCCTTGTATCCTTATTCCGGCCCAATTTTTTATAATCCGCAAAATGAAAAACCACAAAAGACCATCGCTGATTATGCCAAATTAAATTCTACGCTGATAACCTATTTAAATCGGGTATATCCCCTGTGGATCCTGGAAAGTTCTTATCTGCTGACCGACCTGCGCGCCTTCCAATGGGCCAACTGCACGATAGAACCTGCGTATACTTATTTACTGGATTTGGACGATCGCGACAAAATGGCCGAAAGGTTCAGCAGTAGTTTGCGTAAGAAGATCCGCCAGGCCCGGGAAATGCCTTTTCAGGTTATGGCCGCTACCGATCCTGCTGAGTTCATCAAATTATATCTGGCAAGTTATCAACGACACGGTCTGACGACTCTGATACCTGCGGGCACTCTGCACAATTTATTACCCGATTTATTGGCGCTGCCGCAGGTCAAAATGTATTATCTGCAATTGCAGAATCAAACTGTCAACGGCCGGATCATTGTTGTCGACCGGAATATGATCTATGATCTGTTGACAGGGGGTACGGATGAATCAGGATTGGCCTCGGCCTATCTATTGGCGCATATTTTTGAATCGTATTGTGCCCAAGATTTCAAGGTTAATTTTTTAGGTGCTGATCATCCACAAATTGAACAGTTCAAGAGAAGTTTCGGCGGGCAACTGGTACATGGTTTTCGAATCACCAGGCCGCTGCGCTTTCCCTTCTCTTCAATTTTCAAAATTCGCAAAGCGTTTCTGTCAAGAAAGCGCAAGTTATGAAATTACACTTTCTGATTCCGGAGCATGGAAAGAAAACCCGGTTTGAATATATCGTTCAGCTGGCAGGCAACATATTGGGCTATCCCTGGAAAATTATAACTACCCTTGATCAGGTCCAGGAATCTGGCGTACTGATCTCCTATACCGCGGATCATTCCCGGTTGATTTCGGGAAATATTCCCGGCATAAATATTTTTAATTCCGGCCAGTTTTATGATCTGCAGGCTGCTCAGGGAGATATCCGTAATTTTGCTTACGGGGAATATTCTATTCCTGTGCTGGGTAAATGGCTGCACGTTCAGCCCGGGGGTGGCTGGCAGGAAAATGAGCGGTACGGATATTATAGTAAAAGTGATGCTTCCATCTGGCTGACCGGTTTTGATTTATTCATAAATGTCTTTTATCATCTCAGCCGTTTTGAGGAGCACGATCGCCATTCAGCCAGGGAAACCGCTGCTGACTATTCCGCTTCTATTTTGTCCCGGGACAATCAATTGCATGTTCCGGTCGTCGATGTTCTGCTGGAGTATTTTGATCAGTTGATCCGCCTGAAGATAAATGAAAATGAGAGGACAGCCATACGGGTAATGAATTGGCCCGGAGGAGAGTCGCACGGTGTTGCCCTGACTCACGATGTCGATCTAACCCGCAGTGTCAGTTACAAAAAACGTGCCTGGAAAACGGGTACGGGCCTGATCAGAAAAATATTTGGAGACCGGGAGACGTTAAAGAAAAATAGAGCAGAAATGGACCGGCAGGATGCCCAGGTTTGGAGTTTTCCACAGTTACTGGATTTTTACGGCAGGAGGAAATGGAAAGCGACATTTTTTTTTCTCACGAAAATGTTTGAAGGAATCCATTACCGTTATAATATTGAATCGCCGCGGTTCCAGGATCTCTTTAATGACCTGAAGCATCACAATCATGAAATCGGTTTACATTCCAGTTTAAATGCTTTCAAGCAGCGTAAGAAATATCTGGCTGAGAAGCGTAAATTAGAAGCCATCACCGGCAGCAAATGTGCCGGTCTGCGTCAACATTATCTGCGGGCGCTTTATCCCGGATTATGGCAGGCAGCCGAGGCAGCACATTTTGCCTATGACTCGAGTCTGGCTTATAATTATCAAGCGGGATTCAGAGCCGGAACCGGGCATCCTTTTTTCACTTTTGACTGGGAACAGGACAGCAGCCTGGCTCTGTTGGAGTTTTCTCTGGCCTTTTTTGATCATAATCTGGTATCCGCTTCGGGCGATCTATCAGCAGCACGGCACATGATGCAACTCATCATCGGGCAGGTATCACGTTTTCATGGATTACTGGTGGTCCTGTTGCACCCCAGTAATTTCCTGCAACCCACCTACCGGGAATTATGGAATCAGCTGATCGCCGAACTGGATCAACGGAGAGTTTATGTAGACACTCTGTCAGGACATTATAAATGGTCTAAGTTCAAGGAACATATTGAAATATTTCCGGAGCTGCAGACCAGGACCAGGGAAGTCTGGATAATTAAAAAGCCGGTCGGCTTGCGTACGTTTTCGATCGAGATTATCGGATCAGGCAGGTTAAAAAGCCCCGCAGAAATCCAGATAGAGCAGGTTGCTGAACGAAGTTATACTATCAATACAGAGAAAACAAAAATGGAACTGGTGCTTAACCGCTCTTAAAATAGCTAGGCAGATTTTCACTTTAAAGAATGTTGAATAATTTCTGGTAATTTGTATGTACCTCTGTCATTTAACCATCAGCCCGATCGATTATGAACGCCGTATTTTTAACCAGATTGATACAGCGGTGCATCTGGGTCATAAGGTTCAGGTTTATGCTCTGGGCCGGCCGGGAGAAATTAAGATTGAACGCAGAGAAAAATTCTGTTTGCGGCGTGTCTTCACGGTCTTTTATCGCGGCGGGCCTATAAAGTTTATCAGCATTAATCTGCAGTTATTTTTTCTGCTGCTGTGCAGAAAATATGATTTGATCCATTGTCATGATCTGTGGGTCCTGCCGGCCGCGGCCTGTGCTTCCTGGTTACGACGCGCGGCCTTAATCTATGATGCCCACGAATACTATGCCGGACTGGAAATATTCAGGAAAAAGAGAGTCAGCCGGTTTTTGTGGTTATTGACCGAACGAATAGCTACTGCGACGTGTACAGATTCTTTTAACGGTTTCTGAAAAACTAGGGGAACGATTCCGCGACCGTTATCCCGCTTTAAAACAGGTCCGCATCATCCGCAATTTACCAGGATACGAACGTGCCGATCCCAAACTGGTGCGGCTCCGTATCAGGAAGAACGATGATAAAATTATTATATACCAGGGTTTTTTTAAACCGGGCCGGGGCCTGGAAAAACTGATTCAGGCTATAGCTTTGACAAACGACAGGATCAAATTGCATCTGATAGGTAATGGAGAACTTGAGCCGGTTTTAAGAAATTTAGTGCTGGCCAAGCATCAGCAAGAACGCATTTTCTTTCATGATTTTATCCCGACCACGGAACTGGTCTCGACTTCTGCCCAGGGTGACCTGGGAGTTGTTCTATTCGAAGCGAGTAGTTTAAATTATGCCGCTGCTTTACCTAATAAATTTTTTGAATATATGATGGCCGGTTTACCGGTATTGTGCAGTAACATTGAGACCTTTACCTATTATATCGATAAATACAAATGCGGAGTGTGCGTCGATCCGGATGATATCAAGACGCTCAGTCAGGTTATAACCGGGATGATCACGGATGACGACCGCTTAAAAGTATGGAAAGCAAATGCCTTACGGGCCGCGGAAGAACTGAATTGGGAAAATGAGCAGAAAAAACTTATTCAAATCTATGCGCAGTTTCAGGGCTAATCAATTTATTTATGGTCTTTTGATCATAGCTGTGGTCCTGCGGCTGCCGGCAGCCTGGGATTGTCTTCCGATCGTTGAAAATTCCACTGAAATGTACCTGGCTAAAATATCGTTAAATATGGGCGCCCGGCAGTCACTTGATCCCCTGATTTATGTCTACCCGACATTCTATTCCTATATTTTATTGACCCTCTACGGCTGCTATTATCTGCTGGGAAACTTAATCGGTTATTTTTCAAACCAGACAGCCTTTGCAGTTGCATTTTTGATCGACCCTACTAATTTCATTTTGCTCGGACGTCTGGTGAATCTTTTAGTAGCGGTGCTGACGGTTTACCTGACTTACAGGATTTTAGAAAAATACCGGGGAAAATTTTTTGCCGGGGTAGCAGCAACGCTGGTCTGCCTGAGTCAATGTTATATCGAATTCAGCGGGAATGCAACGCCTGATACCCTCCTGCTCTTTTTTGCAACCCTGACGGTTTTGTTTTTTGTGATCATCGATAATGCGCCGCGCTGGTCATATTTATTCATTCAGGGTCTGTGCTGTGGTCTGGCGATTGCAGCCAAGTATAACGCCGGGGTTCTGGTCATCGGGATCCTGATTGCTGATTATGGTTTATACCGCAAATACAAATTTAACTATTTTAAAACTACTCTAGTTTCTATTGCCGGCATCGCGGTCAGTTTTTTTCTAACCAATCCGCTCTGGCTGGTGATTCCCGGCAAGTACCTGGCAGGATTTTTCTACATATCGGATCAAATGGGTATCGCAGTTTCGAGCGAACAGGGGATTAATTATGTCTGGGAAATCATTCATCTGCTTGGTAAAGAATGGGGGATAGGTTTCACCTTTATTGCTGGTACAGTTTTTGTATTATGGAAACAGAACAAATATTATTTACCGCAACTGTTGATAGTGCTGTCTGACCTTTTTGTATGTCGGTTCCTGGCAAAAAAAAGGTCTGGATTATCTGTTCGCGGTATTCCCGATCTGGATAATTTTCGGCACGGCCTGGCTGGAATATGTGTACCTGCATTTCTTTAAAAAGGGGTGGCAAAGAATACTTTTACTGGCTCTGATATTTGTCCCATCATTGGTACTCAGTGTCTATCATGATATCCTATATCTGAACCGGGATACCCGTCAGGAAGCAAGCGATTGGCTTATCAGCAATCATCAACCGAATCAGAAATACTGTTATGACAACTATCAATATGATTTAGCAATATTTGACATCGATCGATATGTGGAATACGGAGCGGGATCAGTATATTTGCCGGCAGCGGTTAAAACTGAACTGGAAAAATATCGTACGGATAAACGGAATATTTCCCTGAATTCGATCTGGTACCAGGATTCGAGTGTAACCTATGCCGGCACGAATCGTTACGCTATTGACGAGTCGCGCAACCAGCGCAAAGATTTGAAACGCCTGCGGAGCGAAGGGGTTGGTTTTCTGATTACCAATAAAACCTTTATATAAGATTTATCAACGTGCACCGATCGAAAAATATCCGCCGATGATAATCGACCGGATCAAGGTGATCCGCGATTTTTATCGGCAGGTTGAGAGCAATTATAAACCGATACAGATATTCAAACCGGGGTTGTGGCGAAAGGGACCCGAATTGAGAATATACGATCTGAGCAAAGCGATTAATGCTGCTGCGGTGAATTAATGATGGTGCGACAACCTGGCGGCCGGGCAGTAATCGAAACCAGTCTGTACTTTGCCGCGCTGATTCTAAATATATTTTTGGGTTGGCTGGTTACTAAACTGAATACGACCTACCTGGATCTCGTTGAGTACGGACGATACTCTTTCTTTATCATCATACTATTCTTCAGCCGTTCATTTTTTGGTTTCGGCCTGTTCGAAAGCGCTTCCCATTTGCTGGCCGTCAGCCCGGATTCAGCGGAACGCAAAAAGATACTGGGATCAGGCGTCCTTTTTTCCGCGGCGTTCAGTATCATCTACACTTTGCTTTTCCTGCTGCTGGCAACATGCAGTGACCGTTTCTTTGAAATTAAAATCGGCGATTTGTGTCTGCACTTTGCACTCTGGGTTGGTTTGATACTGATGCATTCCTATTACGTACTGGCCCTGCGGGGCACCGGTCATATTGAATTATTGTCCCTGCTTACCGTTTTACCAAGAATATTCTATTTAGGCCTGCTGCTGCTGATTATTTTTCTAAATCAATTCGACCTGATTCAGTCGCTGAATATGTTTTTCGTCGGTTTTGCTATTTCCCTGCTCTGGATTACAGTTTATATGCGACCATCGTTTAAATTATTCAAAAACTCGGCCAGAGGCATATGGAATGATCTGAAGTCATACGGTGTTCATCTTTACCTGAGTAATATCTGGAGTGAAATCCTTTTTCACGGGGATAAATTTATAATTTCATTTTTTTTACCGGCGCAAGCACTGGCCTATTATTACCTGGGTTATGCACTGACTTTCCCTTTATCACATTTTTCATCGGCATTAGCCACTACGATGTTTAACCGTTTTGCAGTCCAAAACCGGATAGATTTCCGGGTGATAAAGATCAATATAATTTTCGTGGTATCTTCGGTATGTATATTTATTTTTATGCGGCGTTTTATCATCCTCAATCTATTCTCTGCAGAATATCTGCCCACCGTGGATATTATGTTACCGCTGGCTCTGGCTTTCGGATTCTCGAGTATCAGTAAACCATTTGCTCTGTTTTTGATGGCGCGCGGAGCAGGTAAAACAGTGCGTAACATCTCGATGATCATTCCAACCCTGAATATTATTTTAGGTCTTTTGATCATACCTCGCTATGAAATCATGGGCGCAGCCTGGACCCTGGTTATGGTCTATTTCTGCGATCTATTTCTTTTCTGGCTGGCTTATCGCAAAATTGCGGGAGTTAAGCCGATTTGATTTAATTTATACCTCTGTCAAACTTCACTGTTTAGATAATTTCTGCATTGCTGATTAAATCATGCGCTGCAGTCGCTGCTGGATGCGCCAGGGCCAGTACATCGATCTCGGCAGCTCCGGCCTGCCGCATAGCCTGACAACAGGCGTTAACCGTACTACCGGTGGTAATGACATCATCTATGATCAGAATACGGGCATCTGAACGGATAGCCTGGCAATAAAAAGCATCACTAACATTCCGCAGCCGCTGAGTTCGGTTCAAATGAGTCTGGGAAGGAGTATTACGCCGGCGGGTCAGAATATTTTCAGACATGGCCCGGCCCAGTTTCCTTGCCGATGGCGGCTGCCAGTATAGCGCTTTGATTAAAACCTCTTTCCCGTAACCGTGTTTGATGCAAAGGTACAGGCAGGATATAATCATAATTGGTATTCAACAACCGGGGGAATGATTGCACGATAGCGTCGGCAAAGTAATCCGCCAGCGTAAAGTAACCTTTATATTTTAACAGATGAACAAGCAGGCGGACACTTTCATTAAAATTGTACAGAATAAAAGCCTGATTAAATTTTTTATCGGGAAAGGGAGCATTTGCTGCCGGATCAGATCCAGGGATTTGCTTTAAACAGTGAATACAAACAATTTTACGATTACTTTCCAAACGGTTTTCGCAAATAAAACACAGAGCAGGGAAGAAAAGATCAATGTATGGGTTGAAATAGTAGAGTATTGATTAGCTGATATAACTTTTTCTGCATAATGTTTGCTCATATTTAACGATTTTCCGATGGTTTGAACCTCCATAAATACATATCAAAATTTATACCAAACCATACCACCTTAAGGGTGCATGGCACCCTTAAGGTGGGCCAGCAAGTGTCCGATTTTCAGTCAGTTGAGGTGTTTAAAATCAAGGCATTTTGGACTTGAAATCGGTGATTTAAGAGTGTAACCGGCAGGCTAGTTATTTTTATATCTTATTGATAATAATAAAGTTATAAACTAATAATCGAAAATTTAAAAAAATTGGCATATAAAATGCATCCATTTTATTCGCACTATTAATGAACGAGGGTCCCATGAAAAATCTAACTACAATGCAACTCTGGAAAATGTACAAAGCCAACGCCACCACCCGGTTGCGCCAGGAATTGGTGCTGCGTTATCTTGGATTGGTAAAATATGTAGTCCGCAAAATGATCAAAAACTTTCCACATGCTATCGAGGAAAAAGATCTTTATCATATTGGGATCCTGGGATTGGTCGAAGCGCTGGAACGATTTAATATGGATTATGGAATCAAGTTTGAAACCTATGCGATCCCGCGGATTAAAGGATCAATCATCGATGAATTACGCAAACTGGATTGGATCCCGCGTTCACTGCGCAGTCGAACCAACATGATTAAGGAAAAAATGGTTGAACTGGATCAGAAGTTTGGCGGGTCATATTCTGATCAGGAAATCGCCAAAAGCCTGAGCATCGATATGAGTGAATTACAGAATTGGAAAAAGGAAATTACCAGCGTGAATATGCTTTCTTTAGATAAACCTATTGATGACACCTATAAACAAAATCTCTACGATATGATCGAAGATGAAGAAGAAGAGAATCCCGATTTTAAAATGGAAGAGGAAGAAATGAAACGAATTTTATTAAAAGCCATAAAGCAATTACCGGAGAAAACCAGGCTGGCCATCACCCTTTACTACTATGAAAAATTGACCTTTAAAGAAATCGGTCAGATACTGAATGTATCGGAATCAAGAATTTCGCAGATTCATTCTGAAACGATGGGTAAACTGAAAAAATCAATCAACAAAATGATTTATGCCTGAGCCGGTCGTCTGATAGCTGAACAACTGGATCTGATCTAAGATAACTGCATTATTTATTTTATATATCCCGTACCACTTCAGAGTGGTGTTAACCGAAATAAAAATGTTTGGAATTAAAAGAACGATTATATTATATTTTATTAATCGTAAGAACAAACAAAACCGGTTAGCGCTATGCCTGCATCCAAAAAGCAAAAAGTTTTAATTATTGAAGACAGCCAGGAGAATCTGGATTTATTATTATACTTCCTGAAACCTCAGGGGTATCAGATTTTCACGGCAACTGACGGGGAAAGCGGATTGGAACTTGCCTTTCGGCAAAATCCGCAGATCATCCTGCTGGATATTATGTTGCCCAAACTGGACGGTTTTGGTGTATGTGAACGGTTAAAAAATGATCAGCGGACAAAATTTATCCCGATCATCATGATTACCGCTTTGAAAGATCTGAAAGATAAAATACATTCTCTGGATGTCGGGGCGGATGATTTTATTTCCAAACCGTTTGAGAATGTTGAATTACTGGCCCGGGTCAAGTCGTTGCTGCGCCTGAAAGAATATCATGACGAATTGCAGGAAAAGAATCTGCAATTGGCTAAAAAGAATGAAACGCTGTTGCATATGGATAAATTCAAGGAAGACCTCACGAATCTGATCGTGCATGATATGAAGAATCCCCTGTTCGTCATCCAGGGGAATCTGCAGATGATGGAGATGACCATAGGTTCGACGTCGGTAGATAACTTAAAAAAATATTCCAACCGGATCGAACGCGGAGTACAGCAATTGTTGCGTATGGTTGTCAATCTGCTGGATATCTCACGGATCAAGGATGGCACCCTTACGCTGAAGCGGGATATGGCCAAAATTAATACAATTATTACCAATATCGTTCAGCGTGTGCGCGAATATCCGGAAAATGCCAACAAAATGGTTCAACTTAATCTTGACCCGGAACTGGACGAAATGATTTTAGATCAGTCGGTAATAGAACGGGTAATAGAAAACCTGATCAGTTTCGCCACAAATAATGTCGGAGACGGTGGTCAGGTGGTGCTGAAAACAGAAAAAATCGATCTCGATGGTGTCCGTTTTACCGTACATGATAATGGCACCCAAATACCTAAAAAATACCAGGATAAAATATTTGATGAGTTTTCCCAGGTTGAATTAAAGAATAAGGGTTACCGCGTGGAACGTGCTTTAGGACTGACTTTCTGCAAAATGGCTATCGATGCACATGCAGGGAAAATGTTGCTTGACATAGAGAATCCGGTCGGTAACCGTTTTATTGTAGAACTGAAAAGTCTGACCCGTTCTTAACTGCCAGTTCCGCCATCCTGCCGTTGTACAGTTTCCAGCCAAAATGCTTTTTACCGGAAACATTAATAAAGTTCTTACTGATCAAACCGACTATTATCATAGAGGAAAGCGGTGAGAGAATGGAAGAGAACATCAAGGGGAAAAAATTGGCTCCGGTTAATAAAGAATTTGAGAAAGAAAAAATAGAATTAATTCAGTTGCGCATTCGTAATAAATTTTATGATCGCAGCGAGGTACTGGAGACAGTGGTTTCTTCAATTATTAAAAACGAAATCAGAAATAGCGATGATTTCTGCCGCCAGTAAATCCTGCCCGTCCGGGTATTAGTAATATCAGCCTATTGTCCCTCTTTCCCACCAGAGTAACCTGACTCCCCTGCTGACATGTTTAAGCGCATGTTCATTATCTTTTTACTTGACTTTTAAACCTTCTTTTGGGAAATTTTTCCATCCTGCATTTGAAAATAAATGCTGCAAGTAATATAAAGATTTAACAACCGTCATACATGTCATATATAAGGAGGAATTGAATGACTAAACAAGAGATAGTGAATCATATGTCCAAGAAAACCGGTCTGACTAAGAAAGATGCAGAAGCATCACTGGACAGTTTTTTGGAAGGAGTAAAAGACTGCATTGAAAAAAGGTGATAGTGTCGGCTTGGTTGGTTTTGGTACATTTAATGTAAGTAAACGTAGTGCGCGTATGGGCCGTAATCCTCAAACCGGCGCTACTATTAAAATTCCAGCCAGAAAAGTACCAGTGTTTAGAGCAGGAAAAGGTCTGAAGGACGTAGTCAGGTAATAATCAGGGCGGTTGTTAAACCGCCCTTTTAGTTTTAGCGTGATTCAACGATCACCTTCTATTCCATGAAAGTATACAAACCCTCAGCGAAATACCTCAGGCGGTTGCGTATTCTCTACAAATATGGCACCCGTGCTTTTTTGCTGATTATTCTCAGTGCGGGCAGTATTCAATATCAATGCGTTTCCCGTCCAGGCAATCAGCAGGGCATTCCTGGCCGCAAGATAGATCTGTTGCGTGAACAGATTGCCTATTTGACCGGCGATCCTAATTTGTTTAACGCCCAGATCGGTCTTTATATAGAAGCGGCCTCTGACGGGGAAGTGCTTTACCGGCAGAATGACCATAAGTTGTTTATCCCTGCTTCCAATTTGAAAATCTTTACCACAGCTACAGCCTTGTTAAAATTTGGCCCGCTTTTCAGATTTCGCACTGCGATCTATACCGACGGTAAAATTGAGCAAAATATACTGCAGGGGAATCTGATTATCCGCGGTAAAGGAGACCCGACCATTGCTCCGCGTTTTTATAACGGGGATGTACGCCAGGTTTTTGGGAATTGGGCTGACTCCCTGCTTAATTTAGGCATCAAAGAAATTAACGGTGACCTGATCGGCGATGAATCGTACTTCCAGACTGATCCGCTGGGCAGCGGCTGGCAATGGGATGATGAACCTTTCTGGTATGCCGCGCCCATCAGCGCTCTCACCTTGAATGATAATTGTGTCGATGTCACGGTGGTGCCCAATGATACGATTGGTCTTCGACCAAAGATCAGTATAATGCCTCCCAGCCGTTTCTTCGTTATCGAAAACCGGGCCAGAACCACAGCGGCTGATTCTGTGCAAACCTTAATCCTGAACCGACCGCGACTGCAAAATATTGTCATTGCCGAAAATGAAATTCCACAAAACAAACCACCTTACCAGGAGTCGATCTCGGTGGAGAATCCCGCCCTATATTTTATTACTGTATTGGCTGAGGTCCTGGAATCGAGAGGGATCATACTCCATGGTTCCTTGCGTACAAACAGAGAATTGAACCGGATTTCCTATGATCGCTGCCGGGTCCTGCTGACCCATTCTTCACCGGAATTGGCGAAAATTATCGAGATTACCAACAAAGTCAGTCAGAACTTATATACGGAACAACTGCTGGTGACCCTGGCCGCGGAATATGGCCAGCAGGCCACTGCGGCAGCAGGTACTCTGATCGTGCTCAACCAGATGAAAGAAATAGGTATTTCCGATATGGAATTTTCAATGGTGGACGGATCGGGTCTGTCCAGAAATAACCTGATTACACCGAATGCTGTAAGTACCTTATTGCGTTTCATGGCACGCCATCCTTACTTTGATTACTTTTATGCTTCCCTGCCGGTTACGGGTGTGGATGGAACACTGAAAAACCGGATGAAAAAAACACCGGCTGAATCCAGGGTGCACGCTAAAACAGGATTTATAGGACATGTACGCAACCTCTCCGGCTATATTTATTCTGCCGACAATGAGCTGTTCCTGTTTTCCTTGCTGGTGAACAACTATACTGTTCCCACTCCGCTGATCAATGGCTGGCAGGATAAAATCTGCGTGCTGCTCTGCAATTTTCAGCGTTGAAGCAAAAGTATCTTTAGCTCTGAATAAAGTAACTGAAATGCTCATTTTATTAAACCAATTGATTTTAATATTGCGGTTCAGCAATTTCTTAAATATACTATCCCCAAAGGTCAGCCGTAGCCGTACACTGGTAAAAGCCGGGGAGGAAAACATTGAATGACCATCAAAAGTGAAGTGCTTGATGATATCCTGATTTTCAGTGTAGAGATTAAGCGGGCCACTGTTGATACGGCCGACTTACTTAAAGAAAAATTGACCAAGCTTATAAAAGAAGGCAGTACAAAAGTCATCATTGATATGAGCCAGATTGAATTCACCGACAGTTCATTCCTCAGTTCTCTGCTGGCCGGCTTGAAACAGGCCAGCATGAACAACGGCGATATCAAACTGGCAGGGCTGCGGCCCGCGGTCCGCTACGTATTCCAGATAACGCGCCTGGATAAGGTTTTTGATATCTATGAAAACACAGCAGCAGCAATTAAAAGTTTCTCCAGAGTGTAAGGCAATCTAAAATTATGCGGAAGAATTATGAAAGCAGATTATAAAATAAACCAGGCCAGGTTAGTATTAATGGAAGGTGATATCACCGACCTTGAAGTTGATGCGATTGTCAATCCCGCTAATGCCCAATTAATTTTAGGCTCGGGTGTTGCCGGAGCGATTCGGGAAAAAGGCGGAGCCGCCATCCAGGAAGAGTGCAACCGCATCGGCGGAACTTATGTAGGCGCGGCAGTATTAACTTCGGCCGGCCGGTTAAAAGCCCGGCATGTCATTCATGCAGTGGGGCCGCAGTTCGGTGAAGGTGATGAAGAGACAAAATTGCGCAACGCTACGATGAATAGCCTGCTGCTGGCAGAAGAACATGATCTGAAATCAATTGCCTTTCCGGCCATCAGCACAGGCGTGTTCGGGTTTCCCGTCGTTAAATGCGCAGAGATCATGCTGATGATCGTAGTGGAATTTTTAAAGAGACCCTGTAAACTCGAAGAAGTCAGTTTCTGCCTGTGGGGCCAGGATAACTTTGAAGTTTTTAAATCCAGATTGGAACATATTCTGGCCTGACCGTCTTAACCCGGATTCTGACGAAGATAATATTTCCTGACCAGTTTGATTTCATCGGTAATGATCCCCTGTACCGGATAACCTGAAATTTGCCGCAGAGTTTCTTCATCATTTACTGTCCACACATATATCTGCTTGTCATGTTTCAGCGCTTTCTCCATCAGGTAATCATCGAGCACCTTGTAATGGGGATGCCAGGCATCGGTAGCCGTGACCAGATCGTAAGCGGTATGCATCCAGGTTAAACGCTGGAAAAGATAACCAGTACGGATTTTATTATATTTTATTTTTAAGATTTGCAGCAGGAACGGATTGAAGCAGGAAATCCAGACCCGGTCGAACAGATTGTGATTTCTTATTGTGGAAATAATTTTATCGGCGAATTTAAAATCAAAAAAATGAATTGTTTTAGCATCCAGATTGATTGGCAAACGATTCTTGAACCGGTCCAGCAGGGCATCTAATGTATCGATCACCTGAGGTTGTGGCCTGCCGTTGATAACAAAGGGATAGGTTTTGAGTTCTGTCAATCCCACCCGGCCGACATAATTCTGTTTCATGAACATACGCTTGAGCGAAAAGTCATGAAAAACCACTATCTCCCCGGTAGCGGTCTGCCGGATATCAATCTCTAACGCAGTCGCACCATGTTGAACGGCCAATTCACAGGCCAGAATCGTGTTCTCCACGGCATTTACTCTGTCGCCGCGATGTGAAATGATGTACGGTTCTTCAGGCACTTAAAATCTTTTTATAATATTTCAGATACTGTGGAATAATTTTTGCCGCTGAAAATTCAGTTACAGCAACCTCACGGCCACGCTGCGACATGGCCCGGGCTAATGCTGGATCGGATAAAATGTTTAAAATTGCCTCGGCAAAAGCATCCAGATCACCGATGTTTACCGTGAAACCGGTTTCCCCGTGACGATTGACTTCCGGCAATCCGCCGGCATTGGTCGATACACAGGGAACACCAAAAGCCAGAGCCTCCAGGGCTACCAGTCCAAAACTTTCCGAGGCGCTGGGAATAAGTACCAGATCAGAAATGGCCAGAATGTCCTGGATATTTTCCAGTTTTCCTAAAAAGAAAACCTGCTGACATATGTTTTCCCGGCGGCACTGTTCTTCGGTTTTATACCGCTCAGGTCCGTCACCCACCATCAGCAATTTTACTTTTTTATGTTGGGACACTTTTTTGATAATGGGTACCAGATCGGTAACGCGCTTTAAAGGACGAAAATTGGAAATGTGGGTCAGAACATATTCATCATCCCCGGCAAAATTTTTTCGCAGTTTTTTTCTGTCGGCAGAAACCGAAATTTCAATGGGAATAAAGTTATAAATTACTTCAATATTTTTTTTCAATTTAAAGACATGCTCAGTTTCGTTTTTCAAATACTGTGAAACAGCCGTAATACCGCTGCTGTTTTCTATACTGAATTTGGTGATATTAAAAAAGGAAGGATCACTGCCGATCAGGGTAATGTCTGTGCCATGCAGGGTGGTGATGTATTTTAACTTCCGGCTGGCCAGCATCTGCTGGGCCAGATAAGCACTGGTGGCATGGGGAATAGCATAATGCACATGCAACAGATCCAGTTGATGCCGTTCGGCGACTTCCACCATCTTGGAGGCCAGGGAGAGAGTATAGGGCGGATACTGAAATAACGGATAATGTAAAACGTCAACCTCGTGGAAAAATATATTGGCTGTAAAGGTGCTTAAACGATAGGGCAGGGCATAGGAAATAAAATGAACTTCCTCACCAAGCAGGGCCAGGCGTTTGCCCAGCTCGGTAGCCACTACTCCACTGCCCCCGTAGGTTGGATAACAAGTTATTCCTATTTTCATTGACCTATTTCAGATCGGTACTATACTGAACCACGCGATTGCGACCGCTGCGTTTTGCAGTATACAACGCGGTATCTGCTTTGTAGATTAAATTTGAACTATCCTGGGCATCATAAGGCAGAGAAGCGGTACCCACACTGATGGTCAAACTGCCGGAAGGTTGAACCTCTTCATTGGGAAAATCTGTTTCCTCCACCCGGGCCCGTAACCTTTCGGCCAGTATGATCACTCCCTCTTTACTCACTCCCGGAAGTATCACGGCAAATTCTTCACCGCCGTAGCGGGCCACAATATCGTTCTCACGAACCGTCTCTTTCAGGATATGGCCTAATTTCTTCAGCACAATATCACCGGCCTGATGGCCCAGAGTATCATTATAATTTTTAAAGAAATCCACATCCATGATGATCAAGGATACGTCTTGTTTGGTACGGGCATGCCGTAATACTTCTTCACGTAAACGCATTTCAAAATAGCGGTAATTATGCAGATCGGTCATACCATCGGTATAGGACAATTCCGTGACTTCATCATACAGAGCAGCGTTGGAGAGTGCAATGGAAACGATATTGTTGACGGTCATTAATAGTTCTATCTCATTGTCCGTGTAAGGATTATTATTGACCCGCGGACCCAGACAGATCAAAGCCTTTTGCCCCTCATGAATAGAAGAGATAGGCGAGATCAGTTCAATACCAATTTTCTGTAAGGCCTGTACACCTGCCGATTTGTTGATCGGTACCGGCAGATCCTTTAACAGCATGGGATTGGGGTGATCGGCCAGGTGCGTCAACAAAGGATCGCTTTTCTGGATCACCATGTTTTCGGTTTCTGATTTGTATAGACCTTTTGAATTGATCACGGCCAGGCGGTGTTCATGTCTTTTAGCCGATAGAAAAAAAACAGCGCTTTTACAACTGAACTTGCCAATCAAAGACAAAAGGGTCGAATTAATTAATCTATCTACATCCAGTATGGAATGCAATTCCAGCGATATATCAAAAATATTGCGCAGGTCATAGATTTTTTTCCGTAACTCTTTATTTTTCTCGATTAAAGCCTGATTCAACTGGTATATTTTCTGGTTGGCATTCGCCAGTTCAATCGTCTTCAGGCGCAGATTATCATTAAGCCGCTTGATGCGGATCGCGGAGTTTACCCGGGCGATCAATTCATCGAAACTGAAAGGCTTAATGATGTAATCATCAGCACCCACCTCCAGACCGCTGATCACATCTTTAATTTCGCTCTTGGCGGTCAGCATGATGATCGGAATATAATTATCACTGAATCCGTTGGTCCTGACCTGCCGGGTGACCTCAATACCCGAAATACCAGGTAACATAACATCCAACAATATTATATCAGGTTTTGTCTTGTTGATCAGATTTAAAGCAATTTCCCCCGATTCTGCTTCAATAATCTCAAATCCGCGTTCACTCAGAAATTTCTTCAAGACCTGCAGCATTTCTGCATGATCTTCTACGACCAAAATCCGTGCTGCATCCTTATCGCCCATGTATCTCCTTAGGTAAATCCATGGATGGCTTGAATTTATAGGTTTGTAATTGCAATTTTAATTTTAAAATAATAAAATTGACCAGATTTATCAAGCATAAACAAGTAATCTGCTAAATGATCTGAGCCATTTTCAAGGAGAGGATATTCCGGTGAAAAAGTATTATTTGTTGATTTTTTTATCGGCATCTCTTCTGGTGATCATCAGTACCTGCCAGGATAACGGTACCAATCCGGAAGACCGGGTATTCGTTTTACCGGACAGTAATTTGACATATGCCAAAAATATCCAGGATCTGCTTGTAGCTAAATGTACCAGCCGCAGCGGCTGCCACTCCACCAGCGATCAGGCCGGTGGCCTGGACCTTACAAATTACTATGCTATAATTAATCACTATATCAATGGTAATATTCCTTTGGTAATCAACGGCGATGGTGAAAATAGTGCTCTGTACAGAATTCTCCTGGCAGCATATCTGGATAAACCGCGCATGCCTCTGGATGGACCTTATCTCAATACCAATAACAGCAATGGCGTCAAAATCTGGATCGATGAAGGCTTGAATTAAAAGGTGGATTGGTATTCAGAGAAAATAGATGAATATATCTTTTCCCAAATCTATAATATTATCAAATTTACCTACACCTATTTCACCGCTTAAAGCCAGCTGGGCAAAGAATTCCGGTATTTCGATCTGGATTAAACGCGATGACCTGACCGGTCTGGAAGTCAGCGGAAATAAAGTGCGGAAATTAGAGTTCCTGTTAAACGATGCAATTCAACAAGAAGCCACCCATATTTTAACCTGCGGCAGTGTTCAATCAAATCATTGTCGTACGGCTGCTTTTATGGCTGTTAAACTTGGCCTGAAACCGGTTTTATTTCTCAAAAGACCTTCGACGGCGGGCAGGGATTCCCGCTGGCAATATGTTGCTCAATAAACTGCTGCAATCGGATATAATTCCGGTAACTGCCCGGGAGTATGAACAGATCGATGCACTGATGGCGGAACAGGCGGCGGATTTGCAGGTAAAAGGAAAAAAAGGATACTGTATCCCTGAAGGCGGGTCCAATCACCTCGGGATCTGGGGCTATATTAAGTGTTTTGCAGAGATTTTAACGCAGATACGGGATCAATCCCTGCCGATCGATACGGTCATCGTAGCGTACCGGGTCAGGCGGGACCCATGCCGGATTGCTGCTTGGAAAATTATTGTTTGACAGCTCGTTGCAGATTGTGTCGATCAATGTATGCAATAATGCCGATTTCTGTCGCCGGAAAATAATGGGGATTATCAGGGATTTTAAAGATCATTATGGTTATGGCTGCTCATGTTCGGAAAACGACATTGCTGTGATCGATGGATTCGTAGGCAGGGGGTATGGCCTGCTCGACCAGGCGGAGATCAGGGTAATCAAAGAATTTGCCCGGCAGGAGGGGATCATTCTGGACCCGGTTTACACGGCCAAGGCTGTGTTAGGTATGCAAACTCTGCTGCAGCAAGGCTCGCTTGTATCAAAAAATATTCTATTTGTGCACACCGGCGGGATTTTCAGTATTTTTCCTTACGCAGCCGACCTTTTCCGGGAATAAATTTCAACAGCGATCAGATTTAGCTAAGAGCAGCAGATGAGAAAAATATTTATAAAAAAATGGTTATCAGGCGGTTTGCTGGCTGTCGTTGGCCTGCTGGTGATTTATCTGTTGTGGCTGTTGGTAACCTTACCGGACCCCGCCGACTTGGAAAAAGTGAATCCGCAAACCACAGCGCTGATAGAGCAAAGACGCCGCGAAGCAAATGAAAATGGGATTAAATTTGTAATCAAGCAAAAGTGGGTCGCCTACTCTGCCGTGCCGGATATGTTAAAAAAGATCATCCGTATCAGTGAAGATGCCAGTTTCTTTGAACACGAAGGGGTTGACTTTGAAGAATTGAAGGAATCTTTGAAAAAAAACTGGCAGACTGGCGAATATTCCCGTGGTGGCAGTACCATTACACAGCAATTGGCCAAAAACCTTTATCTTTCTACTGAAAAATCGGTATTCCGGAAGATCAAAGAGTACCTGATTGCCCGCCGGCTGGAAAAGAAATTATCGAAAACCAGAATCTATCATTTGTATCTGAACGTGATCGAATTTGGCCCTGGTATTTTTGGTGTGGAAGCTGCGGCGCAGCATTACTTTGCCGTGCCGGTTTCCGAATTGAGTCTGGAGCAGATGATCCGCCTGACGGCAGTCATCCCCAGGCCCTTGAGCATTCGCGCCGATGGAACCAGTCGCTGGTTATATTGGCGCTGCTGCTGGATTGTCGAAAAATTATTTCTTTACCATTATATAGATGATCCGACCTATCAGACCTTAAAAGATCAATTCTGCCGGAGTTCAGGGTAATCCGGAAAAACTGCCTATTTAATTACGACAATTTTCCCGGTTTATTGCGACGATTATAATTCCACTGTGTAGCTGTTCAAATTATCTGCTCTCAGGCATGGTTTCAATCCTTGCATTGATAAAGTATTCTGGTTAAATTTTTTAAAAGGGAGTAAATATGCGGCGCGTGATATGTTTTATGATTTTGTTCCTGATCAGCCAGTCTTTACCGGGTCAGGACACCGGCCGTCGGAATACCCGTTATGGATTTGACATTGATGTTAAACCCAGACTGTATTGTGATCCCTATCTGAAATTTTCAGAGACCGCTGGGCAGCCGATACTGTGTATCTGTTTAAAGATTCAATATGATATGTTGCAGTTTACCAGAGTGGACGATGATTATCAGGCCAGTTATGATATCTCTGTTTTAATCAGGGAAAATGAAGCCGCCGCTCCGGTTTTTTCAACCAGTTGGAAAGAATCCATAACGGAATCACACTTCGAAAGAACTAACTCCTCCCGGATTTTTCATAACGATGATAAGGTATTCAATCTGCCGCTGCCGGAGGGGATTTATATCTTTTTTCTGGAGCTCACCGATCAGGCAACGCGCAGGATTTCGATCTTAAAAAGCAAATTAACCATTCCCAGTCTTCAAAAAAATCCAATTACCGTTTCAGAGATTAAATTGCTTTCAACGCGTGATAGTTTGAGTGCAGAGATCCCTATCGCCGGGCAAATACCCATTATCGAATTTGACCAGCCGTTTTTGGCGAATTTTTATATTGGCCGGAAGGAGCCGGATTCCCTTTTAATCGTCTCGCAACTTGTAGAACAACCGGGTCCGCAGGAGATAATTATTAAAAATCAAACCTATCATATTTCTCCCAAACCGGGCCTGGCAGTATTCAGAGAATGGATAGATAAAAACGTGCTGAAAGAAGGCCGGCATTTGCTGCGTTACAAAATCGAATCAGGTAAAAATTCAATTCTGGTGCAAAAAGAATTTCTGGTGATCTGGTATGAAAAACCGGTCTATCTGTATGAATTCGGTCTGGCCCTGCGCCCGCTTGAAGCGATCATGCCTGCAGCTGAGTGGGACAGGATGGAAGATCTGTCTGCACAAGACAAAAAAAAGTGGTTTGACGATTACTGGCGAGGGAAGGATCCGACACCGGGAACTCCTCTGAATGAAATCCAGTATGAATTTTATCGCCGGGTGGATATGGCAAATTCCAGATATGGTTTGCGCTTTGTTGAGGGGTGGCAAACCGACCGGGGATATGCGCTGCTGTCTCAGGGTATACCGGACAGTGTGGAAACTAACCGGTATTCAACCAGTGGTAAACCATATGAAATCTGGTATTACCGTTCGTTAAAGAAAAAAGTTACTTTCGTAGATGAAGACAAAGATGAAAATTATAAATTATCCGCAATAGAAGATTTTGAGGAAAGTAAACATGAATAAAATTAAAGTTGGCATACTGGGTGTCGGTCATCTGGGAAAATTACATGCTGCCCTGTTAAAAGAAATCGATCTGGCCGAAGTGGTGGGTGTACATGATCTGGATCAGTCGATCGCGGAGCGGGTAGGTGCCGAATTAAATCTGGCAGTATTTAAGGAGAGAGAAAAGTTACTGGAACAGGTGGATGCTGTAAGCATCGTCACGCCTACTTCCGCACATTTTGAAACGGCTATGCAGGCCTTACAGCATAATTGTCACCTGTTCATCGAAAAACCGATCTGTGCAGCAGAAAGTGAAGCCGAACAATTAATTACTTTATCCCGGGAAAAGGGGAAGCTCTTGCAGGTAGGACATATTGAACGGTTTAATCCTGCGGTGCTGGCCCTGGCCGATGTGGATATTAATCCTTTATTTATTGAATCCCATCGCCTGGCACCATTCAATCTGCGTGGTACTGATGTGGCCGTGATTCTGGATCTGATGATCCACGATCTGGATCTGATCCTGGCGCTGGTTAAAAGCAAACCGGTTAATATTGCGGCCAGTGGTGTGAACGTTATTTCGGATACAATTGATATTGCCAATGCCCGGCTGCAATTCGAAAACGGTTGTGTGGCTAATATTACCGCCAGCAGGATTTCAGCAAAAAAAATGCGAAAAATGCGTATCTTCCAACCCAATAGCTATATTTCCCTGGATTTTGTCGACGGATTCTCGGAGATCTATTTTATTCCGCAGGGGGGTGCCCAGGGTGGGCAAAAAACTTTCAATGATGGAACACTGGCATTCAACCTGGGACAGATAGGCAGCGGCGCTGACATGAAAGAAATAAAATATAACCGTTTACAGAAGAGCGGTATAAATCCATTAAAGTATGAATTGACCCGATTCCTGGAGAGCATTATCTCCGGTACCGCAACAGTAGTAAGCGGGGAAGACGGATTGGCTGCCTTGCATCTGGCCAACCAGGTTTTGGCAAAAATTGATGAACATACCCGGGTAGTGAAAGAAAGGTCGGTTTTGAAAAATGGGTGAAATATTATTTAAAATCCGGGGTTACACCCCCATACCATTTTTTGTGATCGCAGTGATATATCAGCAACCTGAGCCTGGGATTAATCAATCTTGGATTGCTGCTTATCCTGTGGGGTGAACTCTTGCGTTTATGGGGTGTAAGTTATGCGGGCCCGGCAACGCGGACCAGAAAAGTCGGGGCACCGGAACTGGTCAGCAACGGTCCTTATGCTCATTTGCGTAACCCGCTATATTTGGGGAATATCTTTATGTACTGCGGGGTGGTGATTGCCTTCGGTGGATGTTTGCCTTACTTACTGTATCTGGCAATTTTCTTTTTTTCACTGCAATATATACTGATCATTAAAGTAGAAGAAAAAAAATTAAGAGAACTATTTGGCGAAAAATTTGCTCACTACCGGGAAGCGGTGCCTCGTTTTTTACCCAGGTTGTCCCCTTACCCGCAGCGAAGTAATGTACGACCCGATTTTGCGGGTGCCCTCAGAAGCGAAAGAAGTACCTTTATAGTAATAGTCGCGCTGGCTCTGATTTTTGTAATACGCGCTAAAATGTTTAGATAAAGACAAGAAGTGTTCCCGTGAAAACCACCCGACAGAATCTGAATTTAACGAATATTCGCCGGCAGGTTGTGGGTATCAATAAGAAAGTCCCTTTATTGAACGGAAAACATGTGCCCTATGTATACCTGGATAATGCCGCCAGTACGCCTACCCTGCAACCGGTGCTGGATACTTTAAACGAATTTATGGAATGGTATTCTAATATACATCGCGGTACCGGATTCAAATCATTACTAAGCACGCATTATTTTGAAATGGCCAGGGAAATTGTGAGCTGAATTTTTCCGGATCAACACCCGGGATCATCTGGTCATCTTCGGTAAAAACGGTACAGAGGCGATCAATAAACTGGCTCACCGCGTGCCCCTGCCCGAACATTCGGTTATTCTTGTCTCCAAAATGGAGCACCACTCCAATGACCTGCCCTGGAGATTCCGGCGGCCGGTAATTCATGTCAATGTAGACAGTCTGGGTCGTCTGGACTGGCATGATTTTATCGCCAAACTGGAAGAAAACAAAGGTCGGGTAGGTATGGTGGCCATGACCGCTGCCTCCAATGTAACCGGCTATATTAACGATCTGGAAGCAATTGCGGAAACGGGACATCGCTATGGTGCCAAAATTATGATTGATGCCGCCCAACTGGTGCCGCATCGCGCGATCGATATTAAACCGGTTGGCCATCCCCGGCATATTGATTTTCTGGCATTTTCCGCTCATAAAATCTATGCCCCGTTTGGACTCGGGGTGCTGATTACCGACCGCGATACCTTCAAGGAAGGGGATCCGGATATGGTGGGCGGGGGCACCGTGGCCCTGGTCTCCGACGATTATGCTTATTGGACCGATGCGCCGGAGAAAGAAGAAGCTGGCACACCCAACGTCGCCGGTGCGATCGCCCTGGCTAAGGCCTTACGGGTTGTACAGAAGATTGGTCTGAAAAAAATTGCCAGGCATGAAGCCGAACTTACCGCCTATACACTGAAAAAATTAAAACAGATCCCGGGAATTACGATTTATGGTTCGGTGGATGAAAAAAGTGTACAAAAACGTTTGGGGGTAATATCGTTTAACCTGCAGGATAAATCCCATGCACTGGTAGGGGCTATTCTCAATTATGAAGGGGGAATTGGCGTACGTACAGGCTGCTTCTGTGCCCACCCTTATGTGAAATGCCTGCTGGGGGTAACCATCGAACAATCCCAGGTCCTGGAAGAAAATATCCTGCATCATGATCGCCGTACCATCCCGGGCGCGGTACGGATCAGTTTCGGGATGTATAATACAAAATCCGAGGTAGACCGAATGATCGATCTCCTGCAATTGATTGCGGCCAATAAATATAAAGGCAGATACGAGGTATCCAGGGAAACGGGAGAGTATCATCCGCAGGGATTTAAAATTAACTACCGCAGGTATTTCAAACTTGACTGACGTTATTACGCCGGAGCAAATTTTACCGATGCAGGAGTACCGGAAAAAATTGCTGTATTTTTCAGAACCTTACTTACTACAGTTACAAACGAATGTTATCGATCAGAAACAGGATGAACGCGGCAACTGGTTCGCCTTTCAACAGACCATTTTTTATCCGCAGGGCGGGGGCCAGTCTGCAGATCGCGGCTGGATCAATGGTTATGAAGTGCGGGATGTACAAAAAGATGGAGAAACCGTTTGGCACCTGCTGATGGAAAAATTACCGCCGGCCGTGGAGATGAAACTGGACTGGAATTATCGCTATGATAATATGCGTCAGCACTCCGGCCAGCATGTGCTTTCAGCAAGTTTCAGCCGGCTTTTTAAACTGGAAACCGTTTCGGTACACCTGGGCAGTGAAAATACATTGATCGAGTTGAATACCCCCGGCATTACTCCCGAAAAATTGCGGTCAGCTGAAGAACATGCCAACGGGATTGTCGCACAAAATATAGCGGTGAAGCAAATGTGGATCTACCGGGAAGACCTGACTCAGTACAATCTACGGCGCGATATCAAGGTGGATGATGATCCCATCCGGGTTATCCAGATCGGGGAGCATGATTGTACCGGTTGCGGGGGACTCCATGTTCAGCATACCGGCGAGATCGGTTTAATTAAAATCATCGGTATTGAAAAAATTCGCAAGCACATCCGTGTGCAGAGCAAAATAGGACGGCCGGCTTATGAATATTATGCCAAACTGAATGATCAGGCCCAACGGTTGTGCACCCTGCTCAGTATGGAAATCGATGACCTGTCTCCGCGGGTACAAACGCTGCTGGATGAACAGCGGGAGTTGAACAGGCAATTGAAAACTGTTACCGAAAAATGGTTGCGGGCCTATGCCGGTGAACTGCATACCGGCAGTTCCTGCGGTTTCTTTAAGATCGCAGATCTGACGACGAGTGAACAGGCAGGTAAATTGAGCGGTTTCTGGCTGGAAAAGAATAATAAACCCTGTTTTATCGCCAGCGGCGAACCCCCTCAACAACTGAACTTCACCATGCGCTCTCCTGCTGCACATAACCAAAACGTACTGGGGTTCCTCAGCAAGCATGGCCAGGCATTATCGTTAAAGGGGGGCGGTTCTGCAGAATTCGTTCAGGGCATCATCAATCAAACAAACAATGATGCTGCTTATTTTACCGGATTGCAAAAACATTTTGAAGATTATTTTACGGGACAGGAATGACCATATGCCATGGATCAAAGGATTAGTTTTATTAAGCAGATTTGAGTACCTGGAGAAAAAATATGGTACAACGGTATACCAGGAATTCCTGGATACCATCAGTACGGCAGACCATAATTTTGCCAAACAACCTGTAGATACCGCAAATCTGTATGCCGATGATTTACTGGTCGCCATCGATCAGAAATTACTTGAGGTACATTTCAAGCGGGATCTGGAAGAGTTCAGAAAACTGGGGCAATGGAATGCACAGAACCTGATGCCCAAATATTTTCAACTTTACCTGAGTGAGCAGAAACCGGTGGATTTTTTGGATCAATTCAGCCGTTTGCGTGAGATGCTGATCGGTACGGGTGAGACTAAAATCAATGTGCTGGATAAAAAGACGGTGCTGGTCTGTACCGATTACGGCCAGCCGATTCCGCGCAATGTGTGCCTGAGCGAGCAGGGATTCATTGCCGAAGGCTTGCGCCTGTGCGGCGCCAGAAAAGTACAATTGATCGAAGAATCATGTGCCAGCCAACCGGACTGTTTCGAATGTAAATATAAGATATTATTGCAGTAATATGATCAATAGTGCAGCGGTTATAATCGGTGATGTATGCGGTTCCCGTAAAATGGCGCAGGACGCACGGTACGAGGGACAATTATATTTAAAATCCGCTATTATCCAGATAAATGAGAAAAAAGCCGATGTTATCGAAGCTCCGTTCATGCTCACCCGCGGGGATGAATTCCAGGGGGTATTAGCGGATTTAAAGAATGCTTTCGAAGTTATGCTGGAATTTGAAAGACTGCTGTTCCCCCTGCAAATACGCTATGGCATAGGGTTGGGAACCATTCAGAAAATGGGCAGCAAGATTCCGGTCGAGATGGATGGACCGGCTTTTCACCGTGCCAGCGAAGCCCTGTCGTTATTGAAGAAAAAAAAACAAATCACCTGCTGCAAGACGGATAATGAAACCAGTGATCTTTTGATTAATACCATCCTGAACCTGATGAATGCGATAAAAGGAAGATGGAATGTGCTGACCTTTAATCGCTATTGGAAGTACAAGGAATTTGGTACTCTGGAAAAGGTAGCCGTGGATGAAAAAGTTTCTGCGCAGGCAGTCTGGGATTCAATGCACAATATGCGGGTTATGGAGATACTGGAGGCCGAGGATAAACTGTTGCTGTATTTAGCAGCAATAAATCTGTTACCTGTGGATTTAAACACAAATCCCGTTGACTTGTGATGTGTTCACTCTCCGATAATTTTCACCAGTACGCGTTTGCGCCGGCGTCCGTCAAACTCGCCATAAAAGATCTGCTCCCAGGGTCCGAAATCCAGTTTACCGCTGCTCACCGCCACCAGCACTTCCCGGCCCATCAATTGACGCTTTAAATGGGCATCGCCATTATCCTCGCCGGTACGATTGTGCCGGTATCGGGATACCGGCTCATGGGGTGCCAATTTTTCCAACCATTCATCATAGTCCTGCAACAATCCGCTTTCATCGTCATTGATATAGACGCTGGCCGTAATGTGCATGGCATTGACCAGACAGAGTCCTTCCTGGATGCCGCTCTCTCTGAGACATACTTCTATTTGCGACGTAATATTAATGAACTCACGGCGCGCAGGAGTATTGAACCACAATTCTTTACGATACGATTTCATGATCACTCTTCAATAATTTTGCACTATGGATTTTCCATGATTTTTTTCAGGTCAAGTGCTGTCTGCCATAATTCGTCCGGCGTCATCCGTTTAAGATAGATCATACCCCGGGTTGACCGGATCAGCGGAGAAGAATTATCCAGAAAGTATTCTTTACCCAACAAAGTTTTTATCTGCTGATATTGTTCCACCTGTATTTTTTGGGCTAACTCGATCAACGGTCCATCATATTCATAACTGGGAAATGAGGTTTCAGTCTGTGAAACCAGAGAATTCATATAGGTAAAAGAGGAAATGGCAAAACTGTTCAGATTAACCGGGATGTAAAAGTTAGCCTCGGCAGGGTGAAAACGAAACCACACCGTGCGATAACCCCAAATCTCAATATCCCGGCGATTAGTATCCTGGCAGTAAATCCGTAAAGCCTGGGCTAAAATCTGCAGAACCTTATAAGAAGTGCCGACAGCGCTACTTTCAGGATGGAGGGCAACAGTGATCACCGTGGGTTTTATTTTTTTCAGATTATTGAGCAGCGGAACCAGGTCACGGTCGTTTACCGGTTCCTCGGCAAAATTTTCTCTCCGGTTGAATCCCAGCCGGGAATGAATGACCGACTCACTGCGGAAACCGAAATGTCCCCATTTTACATCGGATTCCCATTCAGGGATCATACTTTTCAATTGCTGGATATAGTGCAACTCTTTTTTACCCGAATACAGGGTGCTGAAATAATTCAACAATTCATTTACCCGGTTATTCAGAATAGTAAAACTATCATCTTCAAATATTTCCATAAAATTGCGCAGCAGTCGCCGTGAAATGGCCTCATCTTTCATCAGGTCACTGTTAGCCACAATACCATCGAGATAGAGCAGAACATCCTGATTCCTGGCGGAAATATTATTCGGGTCAAAATAATTGTTCTGGCCTAACTGGCGGAATTCGGAACGGTTTAGAAACCATTTTAATTTACTGCACAACCGGTGCATATAATGATTGGTTATGGCAGAGAATCCGCTGGTCAGATAATTAAAATAATGGGTGTTGCTCGATTCGCGTATCAACCTGAGCAGATAGGGGAAATAGCCCAGCATGATCTCGTCATGCTGAGGTGCAGTGTGCAGGAAAACCTGATTCTGTGGTATGATCAGGGCAGAAGTGATTCTTTTTTGTAATTCCTGTTCCAGATCATGCAGATGCTCTTTATAGGCATCTTTAAACAGTTCCAATAGTTCCTTACTGCTGCGGGTTGCAGACATATCCGCTCTGTTCAGATCGGTCAGGCGCTTATTTCTTTTAATGGCCAGGTCAATTAAAATCCGGTGTTCCAGAGCGGGAGCGACAACTTTACTATTTTGAATTTCAAGATATTGCCGTTCCGACAATAATTTTGCAGCGCCTTTAGTCAGGTAAAAGGCACTATTTTCCAGATCGTGCAATACTGTGGCCGGGTACTGATTATCTTTCGGTTGCTGGATGGCATCCCTGACAACCTGCGCTTTGGCTTCACCCGAGGCAATAAGGATGGCGGTCGTGGCCGGATTATTGACAATGGTTTGCAGACCGATGGTGATCACCAGATGGTGGCGTGAAATTTCCATCCCGCCCAGATCTGACGCAGAATATGCCTGTGTTTCATAATTGGTCGAGGTCAAGCGGGTTGCTGAAAAATGATCGGTACCTCTGACATTAAAACCAATATGGCCGTCAGGACCAAGGCCGCCGAGAAAAAATCCGATTCCGCCCAGAGCACGTATTTTACTCTCATAATCAGTGCAGAATTGGTCCACAGCTTCCAATACTTTCTTCTGCTTGATCTCCTGTGAATTTTTTACCTGACCAATGCGCAGATTCAGATCGACACGGCGATCCGGCCAGATCGAATATAGTGTCTCATTCTGTGGAATGCCAATGGAGTTGGCATTAATCAACAAAGCCTTTTTCGCATCGAAGTTAAATCCTTTTACATAGAACTTGCTGACAAAATAATAAAAACTGTTGTGCTGTTCGCCGCTGATGGGGTAATATTCATCGATTTGAATAAAATGGAAACTCTTCATGTCCGGTTTATGACCGGGATCCACACCATTTTTGTCCAGAAACTTTTGGGTTTCACGATTATCCCAACTGCCCATTAATCTGCTAACCCATTTAATAAATTGAACCGGAGATTTTCCTGTCGGCAGCGAGACTGACCAACCTTCATTATTCTGAGCCCACTCCAGAAAACGCAAAGCGGTGAGTTTTCCTAAATCCGGGACGTTTTCAACAATTATGACATTGACCTTTTCGGTGGGTGGATAGCGCAATGCCTGGCCGGTGCGGGAGACAGCGAGCTGTTCTACTTTTGAACTGTAGGTTTTGGTCTTTTTGGCGGGCATGATCTATTAACTCCATTTCAGGTTTTAAATCTGGTTTTTTATTCTTTTTATACAAGTGGAGTGAAGAACATGACAAATTACGACCAATTAGGTTCAAAGGGCAATATACTTTTTGCTAAAATTCAATTACGACTATTTTATCCGGATTTCTCTCGGGAATCAGCTGCTGATCGATTATTTTTAAAATTTTCTTTAGGTTTAATACGACGGTTCTGATTAAATTAAATATTTAAATCTGGTTCATACATCTGAGTAAACAGCAGTAAGTGATTACTAAACAACGAGGTAACTATGTTCCCCGAGATTTTGAAATTAGGTCCGGTTACGATTTACAGTTATGGTTTAATGGCCGCTCTGGGTTTTTTGTTATGTGGCTATTTACTGGAACGGGAACTGCTGCGTGTTGGCCGGGACAGGGAATTAGCCGGGTCTATCATTATCGCAGCCATAATTGGCGGAATTGTGGGTTCTAAAATATATTATCTGATTCAAAATCCTGATTTGCTGGTACAGGATTTCTGGGGCAATGTATTTTCAGGAGCCGGGCTGGTCTGGTATGGTGGTGCCATCGGCGGCTTACTGGCAGTGACCTGGTGGATACGGCGCAAAAAATTACCTTTCCTGCTGGTTGCCGATTTAATGGGTCCACTGCTGCTGCTGGGCCAGGGTATGGGCCGGATTGGCTGTTTTCTGTCCGGTGATGGCTGTTATGGTCCGCCCGGTGATGTTCCCTGGGCTATGGCCTTTCCCAGGGGAGTAGTACCAACCCTGGAAAGAGTGCATCCAACACCCTTATATGATACACTGTTTTTAACCACGCTATTTCTGATCCTATGGTCGGTGCGTAAGAATAACTTTAAGAGAGGTACGATGTTCGGCTTGTTCGCAGTTTGCATGGGTATTGAGCGTTTTATCACCGAATTCTGGCGTACCGATCCGAAATATATTTTTGGATTCATGTCAGAGGCGCAATTAATCAGTATTATACTTTTTTTATCGGGTGTCCTCTTAATTTTGTACGTGAATTTCTTCAAAAAACAGAAGATTTAATTTCACCTGCCAGCGGGTAAATTCGACTAATTACACAACTTCCGGTTTAGGCCAGGAACAGGAAGTATATAAATATTTCTCAAAATCTATTGAATAAACATTATTCTGACAGGTATATAGTGCAGATGATAATGCTGATTTGCAGTAAAGGTTACGGTAATGTTCCACGAACAGCAACATGCTTAAGGATCAGATATGGACGAGGATGAACAAGCAATAACGGAATGTCAGATGGGTAAAACAGAGAGTTACCGCTTTTTGGTGGAAAAATACAAAGTGCGGGCTTATCAGCTGGCCCTGCTGTATAGCGGAAATCGTGATGATGCGCTGGATCTCTCGCAGGAAGCATTTTGTCGCGCTTTCCGTTCGATAAAATCATTTAAAACGGGCAAAAATTTCTATACCTGGCTTTATGAAATTGTCAAGAATATTTGTATTAATCATCAGCATCACCGCAGCCGCAGCCGGCCGCTGTCAGCTGATGGAGAACAGGAAATCGCTGAGGACCAGTTACTGGCAGTCTTACGACCGGATGAGATCTTCGAGGAACATGAAATGAGAGAACTTTTATGGACTGCCCTGAACAGGTTGAAAACACAGGACCGGGAGATCATTATGCTGAAGGAATTTAATGATCAGTCTTATGAGCAAATCTCCCTGCTGCTGGAAATTCCGATCGGCAGCGTTATGTCCAGATTATATTATGCTCGCCAGAGATTAGCCAAATTATTGGGGAGGGAATATGAATGACCTTCATTACCCGGAAGAGAATATAAACTTAAAGATAATGGCATATCTGGACCGGGAACTTCCGGCAGCAGAGAGTGCTCTGCTCGAGCAGAAAATTGCGGCAGATCCCCGCTACCAGAAAAGTTATAATCAACTTAAAAAGTTGAAGGAGGTAACCGGCGCTATGAAATTTAAAATATTACCTGATATGTACTGGGATGAATACTGGCGGAACGTATATAACCGGCTGGAACGCGGGATTAGCTGGATTCTGGTCTCACTCGGTGCAATCATCGTGATGACTTTTGCCGTGTGGACGGCTGTAACAGAATTGCTGGCCGATCATACCATTAATCCGGTTTTAAAATTCGGTATTTTCATCCTTATTATCGGCGGTGTGATTTTATTTGTCTCTGTTTTAAGGGAAAAACTGATGGTCAGAAAAGTCGACAAATACAAAGAGGTGGAACGATGATACTGTCAACAACTTTTGATGTTCCTCAGATGAAGGTAATAAAAATTGTCGGTTTAGTGAAAGGGAATACGGTCCGGGCCCGGCATATCGGAAAAGACATCGCGGCTCTTTTCAAAAATATCATCGGCGGAGAAATCGAGGAGTACACTAAACTCCTGGCTGAATCACGCGATCAGTCTGTAGACCGGATGGTTACCGAAGCTGAAAAACTGGGGGCTAATGCCATTGTCGGTGTACGTTTCAGTACTTCATATATTATGCAGATGGCTGCAGAGATTCTGGTTTACGGTACTGCGGTGATTGTAGAAAAAACCTGAACTGCAGATTTGATTTTGACTTAATTTCTGGCGTTCATGGGCGGGCTTAGTTTCCCGCCCGGTTTTTCTTTCTCTCCACAATCTATTCCGGCAACCTCCACATGGATATAATTTTCTATTTCCTTTGCCATTCTATTTAATTAAATTTTCGAATAATCTAATGAAAATATTTAAGTTGTAACCAAATAGACGGGGTTGCTGTTGACTTCTCTTGATGTGCTGGCTATCAGTCCTCATCCGGATGATGCCGAGTTGTTTTGCGGTGGATTGCTGGCCAGGGCCAAACGCGAAGGTTATACCACCGGGATCTTGGATCTGAGTGCAGGTGAATTAAGCACGCAGGGGAATACTGAACAAAGAAAACAGGAAAGTCAGCAGGCAAGTGCCATCCTGAAACTGGATTGGCGCGGGAATCTGGGCTTACCCGACGGGAATCTGGTTAACACACCCGAACACCGTCTGGAAGTAATAAAAATTGTTCGTAAATGGCGTCCCAGAATGTGTCTGATACCCTTTCAGCATGATCGTCATCCCGATCACGAGGCAGCAGCAGCGCTGGCCAGGACAGCGATTTACCAGGCTGGTTTAAAAAAAATTACAGATGGCCAGGAATTTTATCGTCCCGGCCTGGTCCTGTCTTACATGCTGCACCGGATTTTCACTCCATCATTTGTAGTAGACATCTCCGCAGATATGGATACAAAAATGGCCGCCATCCAGGCATATCGCTCACAATTCTTTAAAACAAATCAGGCAGAAAGTACGTATATCAGCCGGCCGGAGTTCCTGGAATCAATCACCACCCGGGCCAGGTTTTACGGACAGCAGGTGAACTGTCAGTATGGCGAACCTTATTATTTTGACGGGATTTTAAAAATTGGTAACGTCATGGATTTTTTTACGTATACTATGTACTGAACGAGATAAGGAAAGGGCTCATGAAATTTAAATTTACCGATACCAGAATTGGCGAGATTGAAAAGGTACTGAATACAAAGTTTAGCAAGCGGGGCAATCAATTCCGGGCGCTGCTGCAGGACCAGGAACAGGGTCGCCGGCTGACCCTGGAGATTTTTCTGGATATCGCTATTGGTGCAAATAAAGGGAATCTGGTAAATGTTTTTACGCCCTGCGCGCATATGCAGTTGCATTTCTGTACAGGTTTTGTAGCCAGTGATGTACTGGGAGAAGTCGTTTTTATCGGGGAATATAACGGTCGCCTTTCAGGTATAATCGTCGAGAGAGCTGCTGCCTGTTCGGTTTATAGTAATGTGGATTCAGCCCTGCTGACCAGTGATTTCACCAAACTTGGATCCGAAGTGATGTTGTCCGGTGTAGCACTGTCCCTGGCCGAACATCTGTTGCATGATAAAAGTACCGTAAAGACTAAATGAATGAATATCTGCAGCAATACCTCACCTTTTTAAGATTCGAAAAAAATTTATCCGAAAATTCCATTCAAGCCTATCAGCAGGATCTCAGCCGCTATATTGCCTTTTTAGAATCCCAGGATATCCAACGGGCTGTTCAGATCAGGGATCGTCATGTCCGGCGTTTGCTGCAAATGCTGAGCGAACTGGGCTTAAGCGCTTCATCACTGGCCAGAAATCTTTCCGCCATACGTTCGTTCCATAAGTTTTTGTTAATGGAAGAGGTGCTGGATTTTGATCCATGTGAGAATGTTGATGGTCCGAAGATCAGAAGATATCTGCCGGATGTACTGTCTTTTCCGGAAATAGAAAAAATTCTAACCTCGATCAAAATTGATCAACCGGGCGGAATCAGAGACCGGGCGATGATTGAACTGCTTTATGCCAGTGGTCTGCGCATCTCTGAATTACTGAACCTGCCGATCCGGGAGATATATTTTAAAGAAGGATTCGTGCGCATTCTGGGCAAAGGATCAAAGGAACGGCTGGTACCTGCATCGGATCGCGCCCTGCAGTGGATCCGGCGCTATCTGGATCAGGCACGGCCTGCGCTGGATCGCCAGCGCAGTTCCAGAGGCATTACTTTTTTGAATGCCCGCGGCAAACCTTTAAGCCGTATGGGATTCTGGAAAATATTACAGGCGCATGTCCGGAACTGCGGTATAAAAAAAGAGGTTCATCCCCATACTTTCCGTCATTCCTTTGCAACCCATTTACTGGAGGGGGGTGCGGATCTGCGTGCGGTGCAGGAAATGCTGGGACATGCGGATATTTCCACTACCCAGATCTACACCCACCTGGATCGTACGTATCTGAAGCAGGTATACCAGGAATTTCACCCGCGTGCCTGAAAGGCACGCCTGATCAGCATGCCTGGCGACAGATCCGGGTGGGAATTAAATATTTTATTTTTGTTCTATAACCTATATATTAGCGCCATGACAGAACCGATCAGTTTTGACCAGATTGCTGCTTATTGCCGGGAATTGTTTCCTGAATTACAAAATATTCGCCGATATTTACATATCCATCCGGAAATAGGCCGGCAGGAATACAATACATCGGCTTATCTGCGCAAGCGGCTGCAGGAGAAATATAATTTTAATATTGATATGGTGGGACCTACCGGATTTTGCTGCGATCTGATTCTGGCAGAAAATAAACCATGGTTATCTTTGCGTGCCGACCTTGATGCCCTGCCTGTTGCTGATCAAAAAGAAGTAGCTTACCGTTCAAGTGTACCAGATGTATGCCATGCCTGTGGTCATGATTTTCATTCCGCCGTGGTGCTGGGGACAGCCTGGACGCTGGCCCGTTTTCAGCAGTATCTTAATACGAATATACGCTTTATCTTTCAGCATGCTGAAGAACCAATTCCCGGAGGGGCTATCGATTTTGTACAGGCCGGTAAAATGGATGGGATCACAGCGGTCTTTGGCCTGCATGCTGATCCGTCGCTGAATACCGGTACCATTGGTTTATTACCGGGCTGGATCACTGCTCAATCGATTCAAATAAAAATTGAAATATGTGGTCCGGGAGGGCATTCGGCCCGGCCGGCAGATACAGTCGATCCCTGCTTTATCGGTGTGTCGGTGTTAGACTGAGTTGTATGGCAGTATCTACCGTCTGGAAACAATCGATCAGCCGCTGGTGTTTACCATCGGCCGGATCATTTGCGGGGAGAGTTATAACCTGATTGCCTCCCGCTTCACGGCCGAAGGTACGCTGCGGGTGACCCATAACGAGCAGGCTGAGAAATTACTGTCTCTGATCGATGCTACGGTAAGGGCTGCCAGTAATAAATGGGGGGCACAGGGTACCTTTACTTTCATCAAAGGGGCGCCTCCGGTAATAAACGATGCCCGGGTAACCGACCGGGTTCGCTCAATACTGGCCGGGATCATGGACAGTAAAAAAATAATACCGCGCAGCCGTACGCTGGGTGGTGAAGATTTTGCCCATTATCTCGGTAAAGTGCCGGGTGTATTTTTTCGTGTCGGAATTAATGATGGTTCCATGCATGGAAAACTGCATTCCGGTTATTTTGATCTGGATGAACAGGCAATTCCCTTTGCGGTTGCCGCGTTCTCCTGGATGCTGATCAAATATCCGGCAGAACCGGATTAGCGGTGGTAATCAAGTTATCTTTAAAGTATGAAAGTATAACCGGGAGATTAAAAATTCTATATGAGAATTGAATATGATCGGGACCAGTTACAAAATTTTGACTTCAGTATCAATAAGGAGTGGCTGGAAATAAATAATCTGGGAACATTTGCCTGTTCGACACTGTACGGTTTGAATAGTCGGTGTTATCATGGACTATTGGCAATTCCCAGCGGATCAATGAATGACCGGTTAATCCTGTTGTCCAAGTTCGAAGAGTCGGTATTCATCGATCATTATATTTATGAGATCTCTGCTAATCAATACACCGGTGCCGTATTTCCGGACGGCTATAAGTACCTGCGGCAGGTCAGTATCAATCCCTTTCCCCGCTTCACTTATATAATAAATAACCAACGGCTGGAAAAAACATTATTCCTGTTGCATGACCAGAATACCCTGGTGATGCGTTATGCCAACAAAAATCAGGGAGCGGCCCTGCAATTAATTCTGAAACCGATAATTGCTTTCCGTAAAACTAACGAACTGTCCCATCAGTTGCCTTATATCAATACGGATAGTTATCTGGAAGAAAATATGGTACGCTTTCTTCCCAAAGCCGAGATGCCGGCACTGAATATTTTTTATCTGAAGGGGAAATTTACCCCTGCGCCCTTATGGTACTTTAATTATAAGTACCTGCCCGGATATACTGAAAACACAGCGGAGGGACAGTCGCCGACCGAAGACCTGCTCAATCCGGGATTTTTTTCCTGTACTCTGGAAGCCTATGAAACGCTGGATCTGTTTATCAGCACTGAACGGCTCAGCAATTTTGATTATGAAGAATTATACCGGCGTGAAAAAGAATTCCGCTCCAGCCGCTCAAAGGTGTTTGTGCACGACTCTGATTTTTGCCTGGACCTGGTTGAAAAAGTGCGCGGCAGTATCATCGATTCCCAAAAGCAACCGGACCTGATTTTGCCTGCCTACCATCATTACCAGGTTTCAACCCGCGAAATGTTGTTTTCCCTTCCGGGTCTGACCGTGCTGCTGGATAATCAGAATAAAATCAAGCAGATCATTGAACGGTTTCTGAACCAACTGACCGAAGGTCTGCTGCCGTTTCGCTATCCTTTTGAGAATCGGGGCAGCGACGACCGCTATGCCGACAATAGTCTTTTATTTATCAATTTTCTTTACTTCTTTTATGGTCTGAACAGGGATAACTCCTATCTGGAACAAGTTTTATTAAATCCCTGTCTCTCCATCATCAATGCTTATGAAACCGGGACACGGCATAATATTTACAGCGATAAGGATCATCTGATTTTCAGCGGGGATCAGGAAACCGCCACCAGCTGGATTCCTTTGCGCAACCAGGAGGGGCAGGTACTGCGTTATGGCAAAATGCTGGAAATTAACGCCTTGTGGTATAATGCCTTAAGAATAATGGAGTTCTTCTGCAAGGAACTGGGTAAGAAGAGGCTGGCTAAACGATTCAGCCGCATGGCTATCAACTGCCGGAACTCTTTTTTAATTTATTTCTGGGATGATCAGCAAAAACGCTATTACGATCTGATCCGTGAAAACTTTAGCGATCGTTCTTTCCGGATCAATCAACTTTTTTTAATTGCCTTGCCATTTCCTATCGTGGATTCGAAGAACGGCAGCCTGGTTTTACAGCAGATTGAAGCAGAGTTATTGACTCCCTATGGACTGCGTACCCTTTCGGTTCGCGATGAAGCATATACCGGTAAACTGGAAACTGAGGTTACTAAAAAGAACCCGCCTTATTATCGTGGTGCTGTCTGGCCCTGGACCGTTGGATTATACATAGATGCGGTCTTACGATTCAGAGGCAAGGATGCCGAAACGGTTGAGATGTTGCGGGAATACGTCAATAGATTCAGCGAGTTATTCTATAAACAGGGTGCCGGATATATTTCAGAAATCTGTGAGGGTGATGAACCCCATCGTGCCAATGGAACATTAGCTTATAATCTTAATCTGGTTGAATTACTCCGGGCGTTTTACACCCTGGAAAATGTAAAAACTAAAAAACCGCCGAAAAGCAAATAATACCTTCGAATTTCTCTTCCCCTGCTATAAATAAAATAATTTCAGGAAATATTATTTCTGAAAAAAATGTTATAAAAAACAATGTCGACCTAAAAATAAGGATCAAATATAACTATGATTACACTTACAGATAAAGCAGCACTGAAGGTTAAAGAATTATTAGTGCGCGATAATAAAACCGGTAGCGCTCTACGCCTGGGGGTGAGAGGCGGAGGGTGTGCCGGTTTCACCTATACTCTTGATTTTGTTACGCAGCAGGATGAACAGGATCAGCAGTTTGATGAAAAAGGGATCCGGATCGTGGTAGATGCAAAAAGTTTCCTGTACCTGGCTGGTATGGAAGTTGATTATGCCGAAGACCTGACCGGATCGGGCTTTACTTTTAAAAATCCCAATGCCAAGGGCTCCTGCGGATGCGGTTCGTCTTTTCAAGCCTAGTTAAAGTTAATACTGGATAATGAAGGCCGGGGAATCTTCATTACCATCTGAGCCTCATAAAGAAATTTATGGGGCTTTTTTTATCTTGTGTATGGGGGGAATTATTTTGTATTTTAATAAAGATACGAACAGGTAATTGAGGACAGCAGGAAGTTATGTACCGGATAAGAATTATCGGCGATGATGTGCTGCGCAAAGTGGCCAGGGAAGTCACTGAGTTTGACGAAAGTTTGCACAACCTGGCCCATGAAATGCTTGATATCATGCACGATTCGGAAGGCATTGGTCTGGCTGCACCTCAGATCGGCGTGTCCAAACGATTAATCGTGATCGATATTTCAGAAACGAATAAGAATTTCGGTCCGCTGATCTTTGTTAATCCGGTTATCGTGGAAACCAAGGGCGAAATCAAAATGGAAGAGGGCTGCCTGTCTGTTCCCGGCGTGCGCGAAGATGTGTTGCGCCCGCAGCAGATAACCCTTAAATATCAGACCCTTGACGGTGAGGAGAAGACTGAAGAATACGACGAGCTGATGGCCAGGGTTATCCAGCATGAGATCGATCATATAAATGGAATTTTATTCGTGGATTACCTGAGCCCGGTCAAGCGAAAACTGGTTTTGAGTAATTTGCAGGTATAATTAACCATCATTATAGGGACAGGTCACAACCAGTCCCTGATTTAATCACACACCCCTTTTTCCCGCCAAAACCGGGATTCCATGCCTCTACGGAGGGGATATTCTCTGCTATTTTGATCAAGATAGATCCCGGATCCTGTCTGCGCCAGGTCTTCGACATGCCCGGAATGACGAGTTAAGGGTCGTCTCGACTTCGCTCGACGACCGGTTTGGCGTTCCCCGAGCGGAGTCGAGGGGTTACTCAGTACCCTGGTGCCTGAATGCCTGTTCTTTACAAATGGTTTGATTTTAAAATTAGCTCCCTCTAAATTCAAATTATTATTCATAATTGAATTCCTGACTCTATAGAATAGTCAACCGCATTGGAAAAATATGCTCTCACTTCCGGAGAAAATTATATTCGTGGTCCTGTCCTTAGGATGCTTGCTCCTGTGCTGGCGTACATTTTCCACTATGATCAAAGTCATCAACCGCGGGCAGGGGAAACTATATTTTGACCATCCTTTTAAAAGAATTACCAGGGCAATATCCGTTTTAATTTCCCAGCGTACCGTTTTCACTAACCGGCCGTTGATCAGCATCATCCATGCTTTAATCGCCTGGGCTTTCATGCTGTATTTCCTGGTCAACCTGTTTGATGTCATTGCCGGATTCAGTCTGGCTTTTAATAGTCTCATCCATGATACCCAACCGGGTAGGTTGTACCGCCTTTTTGTCGATGTTTTCAGTGTTCTGTGCCTGCTGGCGGTAGTTTTCTTTTTAATCAGGCGATTCATATTTAAATCAACTCATTTGCAGATCAGAGAAAATGTCCTGATCTATCAACCTGTACGCCGGGGTATCCTCCGCGATTCCCTGATCGTCGGACTATTCATTTTTTTTCACGTCGGCCTCCGGTTCTTGGGGGAAAGTTTTAAACTGGCTCAGTCAGGTACAGGGGATCCCTGCCAGTCCCTGGCATCGCTGCTTTCGCGTTACTGGATTTCCATTAATCCTCCAACCCTTGCTGTTTTGCATCATATCTCCTGGTGGGGCGCCATCGGACTGATCCTGGTTTTCATTCCTTATTTCCCTTTGAGCAAGCATGCCCACCTGTTCATGGGTCCTGTCAATTATCTGACAAAAAAGCAGCGTAATGCACCGGGGACACTGGAAAAGTTGGACCTGGAAGATGCCTCCGCCGACCATTTCGGTGTAAATCGTCTGGAACATCTGGACAAATCACAGTTAATCGATGCGTATGCCTGTATCATGTGCAACCGCTGCCAGGAAGTATGTCCGGCGTACCTGACCGGTAAAGAATTAAGTCCGGCCGCACTGGAAATCAACAAGCGCTATTATATCAATCAGCAACGGTACGACTTAATCAGGGCAGGGCGGAGCAGTGCCCCCCTGCTGGATTTTGCCCTGAGCGAGTCGGCCTTATGGGGTTGTACCAGTTGTGCGGCATGTGTGGAAATCTGTCCGGTGGGCAATGAACCAATGTATGATATCCTCAACATTCGCCGCGATCAGGTGCTGAGCGCAGCTAAATTCCCGCACAAATTGCAGACTGCTTTTAACGGCATGGAACGGAACGGAAATCCCTGGAATCTGAATAAGGACCGTCTGGAATGGGTGAAAGAGGATTCGCGATTAATGGTAAAAACCGTCGAGCAGAATCCGGATTTTGAGCTCCTGTACTGGGTAGGCTGTGCCGGAGCTTTTGACCAGCGCGGACAACAGGTTGCCCGTGCTTTTGTTCGAATTCTCAACCGGGCTGATGTAAATTTTGCCGTGCTGGGTAACAAAGAATCCTGCACCGGCGATAGTGCGCGTCGAACCGGCAATGAATACTTGTTTGCCATGCTGGCTGAAAAGAATATTGCCATCCTCAACGCTGCCAGGGTTAAAAAAATCGTGGTAACCTGTCCGCACTGCCTGCACACTTTAAAAAATGAGTATCCGCAATACGGCGGCAATTATGAAGTTGTACATCACACTCAGGTCATAACCCGGTTGATATCCGAGAAAAAACTTGCTCTGAACCGGACCGGCAATGAAACTGTTACCTTTCACGATCCCTGTTATCTTGGGCGGCACAATGGAGTCTTTGATCCGCCGCGCCAGGTTTTAGAACAGGCTGGTATAGAATTGATTGAAATGACCCGCAGAAAAAATCGCAGTTTCTGTTGTGGAGCCGGCGGCGGCAACATGTGGAAGGAAGAAGAAACGGGACAGGACGCCGTCCGTCGCAATAGATACAGGGAGGCTGAATCAACCGGTACATCTGTTTTGTGTACCGCCTGTCCGTTCTGCCTGACCATGCTGCGCGATGCCGGTAATGAAATCGGAACCGGATCGGCCTTGGCGGTCAAGGATATTGCCGAATTAATTGCCGGAGAATTATCATAATTTTACAGAAAAGTGTAGGTAAGTCCGACAGCCAGCGTTTCTTTCAATTGACGCTGCAAGGAAATATCTTTATCATAATACAGTCTTAAATTCCAGGTCACATTAATATATTTGCTGGCTTTTACGCTGAACATGTTGTCCCAGTTAACGTCGATTTCATCGAAGCGTTTTACCGTCGAAAACAGTTCCAGTTTTGAGTTGTATAAAAGATTCTGTCCCAGTTTGACGATCAGGTCAGTCACCGCTTCAGCACCGTACTCGACCCTGAATTTATCACCTTTAGCATAAATGCCGGCAAATTTATCGGTAACCGTCTGTTTGGAGGCGGCACCTATACGGGTCTGGATAATCTCGGACGGGGCATATTTAAATCCGATGCTTTCAGTAAAATATCCTGGATCCAGGAAATTGGATATTTCCACTTTTGAATTATCAGTATAATTATAGCCCTTGCTGAACTGGGTCTGGCCCATCGCTGAAACATATGGATTCATCGGCCAATTAATCATATAGGTATATACACTTTCCAGTTTTATTTCATCGGCTGCTTTACGGGCTTCTTGCTTCCCGACCTGAGTCTTTCCGTAAGATAATTTACCGCTGTTAGCCCATTCATATTTCGGTTGTTTTTCGGTAAACTTAGCCAGTACATCCGATTGCCAGGACCAGGAATTTTCACCCCCCTTAACCCAGTTATCGAAGGCATTCTGCGTGAAACCGACATTACCCACCATGCTTTTTAGCCAGCCGTATTTGATTTCTTCCTTCTTTTCAGCCTCCTGCGCAATGACCACTTGGATTATGCCACAGATACTGATCAGCACAATCATTTTCATCAAAGTTTTCATAAGATTAACTCCCTTTAATTTCGTTGACCTGGTTGCATAAATATTTCAACTTAATAAATATTTAAAAATATATAAATATAAATTTATAGACAAAATATTAATCGTCGCAGACCTGCTGAATAATTTTTATTCTATTGTGATCGAATCCCTGAAGGCATAAGATTTAAACAAGATAGGCCGCAGGAGTCCGGGTAATTGTGAATATAGATAATGAAAAGGGAACGGGCTGCACCCCTTTCAATTTTGTATCAAAATTTAAACGATCAGGTTTTATACGACTAGAATAGAAAAGTACCTTTTACTATAGGAAATAAGAAAAAATCTCCGGTTTCATGCAGAGGCCTGAAACCGCCGATCTCCCAGGCAATACTCTCGCTATGAAAACGAATGCCTATACTGATCAGACCGTTAAAATCTCCTTCATCCATGAGTACCTGGGCATTCATGTATTCCAGCAGCAGTGATGCTTTTCTGGAAAAATCGTAACGATAGCCGACCAAATAAACCGCGTACCAATCTGAGTTGTCTGAATTCAGATCGGTGATTGCGCTGACAGCTATATGCAAGCCATGGGACGGTTTTCCTATGCTTACAACATCACCGATAGTAAGAATGGAACCTTTTGGAGTAAAGGTAGCCCAGGCGGCATCAGCGACACCGCTACCGCGTACCAAGTTCTGTTTTACACCCACAGTAGCGGTTTCCAGAAAATCAGCAGTAATTGGAAATAGAGTAAAAAGACCAACATGCGTGGTAGATGTCGGCGCAAAGGTGTAATTCAGGAAAAACAATTCATAGTCTGAAAAATATGCTGAGCCTTTATCCATGGTATAGGCTGTGGGCATAAAAATCAACTCATGATCACCCACCCGGTATTCCTGAGCGTATATAATCGTCGAGATCAGCAACAATAATCCTATGCTTAACTTACGGTTCATTTTTTTTCTCCTCATTTGAATTTATAATGATAACTATTCATCCCGGTACTGTAATCGCTTGATCTAATTCTGTGTTCTTCACTCTAAACAGATAATATTAAACTTCAATAAAAATATAATTCAACGGATCAAATCTTAACGTCGGTATAAGTCAACTGCTGTCCGGTAGTACTTTAATAGATATAATATAATTGTTTATAATATAAATTCAATATTTTTTAAATTAATGGATTGGATAAAGGTGTGACCACGGTCACTGAATAAATTCAGTGGTTTTGGGAAATTATAGTCTAAATTAAGATGAATTAATCTGGATATTCAAGAATCTTTTAAGAAAATGCTCGAGAGGTAATGGAAGATTTTAAGGAGCGCCGGCATCTGGAGAGATTTTCGATACCAGGAGCTAAAAGTTTATATAAGATTCATAAAAAGATAAATCTGTTTAGCCGTTTTAATGGTCCGACCAATCTGAAAGATATAACCAAGAATGGAGCCTGCATTGAGATAAAAGAAGAACTGCGTCCGGGCTGCCTGTTAATTCTGCAAATTATTGTTCCGGGTGAAGAAAAATTCAATGTTCGCGGGCAGGTCGTCTGGACGAATAAAATCCGGGTACAGAATTCCGGACTGGCCGGAATCCAGTTCTCACCTTACGGTGAGGGCAAGCCCTATAATTCTTTCAAAACCCGCAAGACTCTGGAAGAACTGACCCAGCAATACCTTGAGAAAAATTAGTGTTATATCCGTATTTTAAATTCTTTTTTCCTGTAATCTGATTATTCTGGTTTTCCATTTTAGATCATCATACTCATCTTAAATTTATATTATTATACATACACTTTTTCTATAATTAAGAAATGCTGCCAGATAGATTTAGCTGATTATGTAATCTGTTTCAAAATTATTTAATTGATCTGCTTGATTGATATAAAATTTGTATATTATTTTTAACCTGTTTATGTATCTTCGATATTAGTCGTTGAGTATATGGTTTAAGGAGTGGCAGATGAAAATTATTGTGTTGATCCTATTCATGCTGATGATAATTAATCCGGCTGATGCAGGGATTAAATTGCCCAAATTAGTTGGTAATAATATGGTTTTACAGCAGAAAACTTCATGTACCATCTGGGGTTGGGCTGACCCGGGAGAAAAAATCACGATCGTTTTCCGGGATAAAGAAATGCGGACTAATACGGCTAAAGATGGTACCTGGACCGTGCACATGCCTTCTGGCGCGGCTGGCGGGCCATTTGAAATGAAGATCAGCGGTAAAACTGAAATTAATCTGCAGAATATTATGGTAGGGGAGGTGTGGATCTGTTCAGGTCAATCTAATATGGAGATGCCTCTGGCCGGATGGGGGAAAATAACCAATTATAACCAGGAAATTGACGACGCTGATTACCCAGCTATTCGGTTGTTTACCGTACCGAAATCAACCTGTTCCCAGCCATCAGACGATGTCGCCGGGAGTGGCTGGTCAGTTTGCAGCAGCACCAGTATACCGGAATTTTCGGCGCTGGCTTATTTCTTTGGTAGAGATTTACATCAGCAACTGGGGATACCGGTCGGACTGATCAATACTTCCTGGGGCGGTACTGTCATTGAGGCATGGGTCAGTCGTGAGTCCATCCGCAAGGTGTCCGATTTTCGACCCTTTGTCGCAAAGATGGATGACATAAACTGGGATGTGCAGAAAACCGAAACTGCTCATCTGCAGAAATTAATAGCGTGGGAACAATCTATTCTGGCTAAAGACCAGGGTTTTCAAGACGGCAAACCATTATGGTCGGATCCTGCGTTTAATGACCAGGATTGGCTCAGTATGTCCGTTCCGCAGGTCTGGGATTCTTCTGCTTTAGGCCGCTATGAAGGATCGGTCTGGTACCGAATCAATTTTAATCTTGCGGAAGTGACCCAGATACAAAAGGCAGTATTGCACCTTGGTCCGATAGATGAGTGGGATATAACCTGGTTAAATGGCAGAGAAGTGGGTCGGATGACGATCTGGGATAAACCGCGCGTATATTCGCTGAATCCTGAATTTTTAAATCCAGGTGCCAATTCTCTGGTCATTCATGTATTAAATTTTTACGGTGAAGGCGGTTTGTGGCAAAGCCAGCCCGGTGATATACACCTGGAGTTGACTAATTCCAGCGGAGCCCTGTCCATCCCTCTGGCCGGTTCCTGGAAGTACCGGCCGGGTATGTCTCTGGCTGATAAACCTGTATTGCCCCCCTCCCCGAGGATTCAGGACACACCGACATTTTTATTCAATGCCATGATCCATCCATTGGTGAAAATGAACATCCGGGGCGCTATCTGGTACCAGGGTGAATCGAATACCGGCCGGGCCTATCAATATCGTACCTTGTTACCGTTGATGATCAAAGATTGGCGGAAAGCCTGGCATATACCCGATTTTCCTTTCCTGATTGTTCAGCTGGCAAATTATAATCCTGCACTCCCGGAACCGGGAGAGAGCAGTTGGGCTGAATTGCGTGAAGCCCAGTCAATGGCTCTGAAATTAAAAAATACCGGTCTGGCCGTGGCGATTGATATTGGTGAAGCAAAAGACATCCATCCCAAAAATAAACAGGAAGTGGGCAGACGTTTAGCGCTGGCGGCCCGAAAAGTAGCTTATGGTGAAAAAATTGTATTTTCAGGTCCAGTCTATGAACGGATGAAAGTTGAAAGCGGCAAGATCCGCCTGCAATTCAAGCATATGGGCAGCGGATTGATCATTAAAGATGGTGATGTGTTGCAGGGTTTTACGATTGCCGCTGCAGATCGCAAATTTATTCGGGCGATGGCCAGGATCGAGGGCAATTCCGTGGTGGTCTGGCATGATACGATCAGGAAACCGGTCGCGGTGCGTTATGCCTGGGCGGATAATCCGGAAGGATGTAATTTATATAATAAAGAAGGACTGCCTGCTTCTCCGTTCCGTACAGATAACTGGCCGGGAATTACCGGCTTCGTAAAGCATTGAGTTTTTTAAACAAGTCTATTTCTTCCGCGGATAAATTACGGGGAATAGCTAACCATACTTTTACATATAAATCACCATAGCTGTCCTGTTGTTCATACTGGGGCATGCCCATACCACTGAGTCTTAAAGTAGTACCGTTATCTGTTCCGGGAGGTATGGTCAGCAGAACCTTACCTTTAAAGGTGTCCACATCCACCTGCCCGCCAAGGATGGCTGAATAGAGATCGACAGAAATTTCAGTAAATAAATCATGGACTTCTCTTCTGAACCGGGGATGTGTTTCAATATTGACAGTTATATATAAATCTCCGGCTGTTCCAGTTCTGCCTGCTGCACCTTTACCGCTCAACCTTAATACCTGTCCGTTTTTAATGCCGGGATGAATTGCCACTTTCAGTGTCTGATCGTTTAAGCGGAAAAGTTTGGTAGTGCCATGATAGGCTTCTTCGAGAGAAATCTTTGTCTCCGCAGTAATATCCCGTCCTTTCCTGCCGGAAGGTCTTGGTCTTGTTGTGTTGTCGAACGAATAACCAAAAAGCATTTCAAAGAAGTCGTTACTGTCCCGTCTGGCAAAAAGATCATTGATGTCAAAATCAGCGAATGGTTGCCCAGTCTGAGCCCTGCTGCCGGCCGAAGGCTTCCGACCAGTTGAAATCCCCCTGTGGCGGGGGTGTGGATTCCTGGTAGTGTTTCCAGTTCTGTCCGAAGCGATCGTACTTTTTTCGTTTTTCCGGGTCGCTGAGCACTTCATTGGCTTCATTGATTTCCTTAAATTTTTCTGCGGATGCAGTATTGCCCGGATTACGGTCAGGATGATACTGGGCAGCTAATTTCCGATAAGCTTTGCGTATCTCTGCCGCTGTAGCTATTTTATCTACGCCTAATATCTGATAATAATCTTTGAATTGCATGATTAGGTTTTACTCTGACGTCAGGGTAGGGAAGGCTATCAATTGATCTGATCAGGCGTATGATGAGCCCGGTCCAGCCGGTCAAGTTTGATGGCTTCCCGGATACCCACAGTCATAAAAATAATGATGAAAATACAACCTATGGTAAATCCTGCTGCATCCAGCAGGGTGCGTACTTCTGATCCCTGCCGGTATATGACGGGATTCCAGAAAATGAGCACGAAATTAAGCAGAGCGATTACTATCCGTACTTCAGTAGGTCCGAAGCGGCCGTAGGATAATACAAAATCATGATGCGTATATGCGCGCACGTGTGCATAAACCATCATCAGCAGATAACCGATTGCCACGAACAATGCTATATCCAGTTGCATCATAGTAGAGAAACCAATCGAAACACAGAGTATAAGTGTAGTCCAGGCATCACTCATATGGTCGACGAAGTATCCGTAACGTTCCCGCTCCTTATGCCGGATGCGGGCCAGTGTCCCATCCAGACTATCGGCATACCAGTGTACCAGTAATCCGAAATTTGTCAACAGCAGCCACCAATGTGAGTATCGGCATAATATATAACCGGCACCGATAATAAATCCGGCCAGAATTCCCAGGATGGTCAGGTGATCAGAATTTATCCATGGTGGTAAGGCCTGGGCCCACAATGGCAGGTGTTTTTTCTCCCACGGACCGGTCAGCGTATTGATGATTCTTTGTGCTTTTTTTGGTTCGTCCATGTTGCTGTCCTGTGTTAATATGATCTGAGGCAGTAATGTTAAAAAATACGGCCGGCAGATTCATTTTATGTTTTTAATCGCCCTCACCCTGGTTTAACCCGGTTGTCTTTCATATGTTGGTTGAAAACTCAAATATATATACGATTTTAATTAAACAGAATCAATTCATAAAATTCGGATTTATTAATTGCCTTAACAGACTTTATAATTTAAGATAAATCTGAAACATTTATGCTTTATTCACGTTTATTGGCTTAGAATACTTTTTATACAAATAAAGTAATAATTATTAATTCCGATTTTCTTGCTGGTTTGTGGCAGGAGCAATCATGAAAAAAAACCTGAATAATATTACCCTGGCTATCTGTTTGATCTTTATTTTCAGTATGAGTATTTATTTTATCGTGCAAAAGATCGATACTGAAAACATTAATCATTACCTGGATTTCCTCGGCAGTAAGTTAATGGCGGTGATCCCTGAAAATAAGAATAAAGAAGAATTAACCCAACTTTATGATCAGTTCAAACAGCAAGTTGAAGAGAAAAAAGTTACGCCGGGTCAGGTAGAAAAACTGGCAGCAGAGATTTTAAATGTGGAAAATCTTGAGGATAGTTTGCGCTTGCATAAAGTCAAAGAAACTATGCAATTAGCCTTGAATATACCAATACCGGGTGAAACTAAAATAACAGTAAATCAAGGGCAGCCGGATCCGGATACATATCTACCTTCTCCTGAAGACGGAAAAAAATGGCAGGAATTGGGGGATCATTTAAAAAAGGTATATATCTTTGAAAAGAATTTAAAAGAAAAAGAAAAGCAAAAAGAGTTAGTCAATCGCCGGCTCTTCCAGTACGATTCCAATCTGCAGGTGATTATCGACAGTCAGTTGCGCATGGAGCTGTTACGTAACTCGGATCGGGAGATGGTCAAAGTGCTTAAAGAACTGGAGAAACAAAAATGGCTGGTCTGGAAGGATAATTATGAACAGGAATTAAGAGATCAAATGAAAGTACTTCAGGATAGTATGATGGTTTTAAAAGTACCGCGTACAAGAATTAATATTCTGCCTGGAGTTGAAGTGGTCGTGCCCGGTCTGGATACGATAAGAGTAAAAATTTCAATGCCCCCGGATTCGCTTATAGCTTCGCCGACTGAGAGTACCATAGATCTTTATAACTTGCCTGCGATTGGCAGGCAAGTTATAAAGAATTCTATATTATACTTTGCTATTTCCATTCCTTAAGTAATTTTTCCATCTGCATCTAAATTCCATGGTTTTCTTTCCATTTTTTGTCCCAGGTCAAGTGCTTCCTGCATGGTCTCTGCTGCTGCCTTGTTATTTTTGTCCAGGGCCTGATATCTGGCCTTGAGGGTCAGGTTCCAGTAATTTCTTTCCACGGCCAGTGACTGATCAATCCATTTTTTGCCGTCTTCCAGGGCAACATTATTGTCCAGGCAATAAGAGGCAGCGCGGGAAGCAGATTGCCAGCCAAGATCTGTTTTAAAACCTTTTAGAACCAGGTCATCTGTATTTACATTAATAGTGAAAGCCACCTTCATTTTTTCCCAGCATAGCACCAGATCAGCGGAACTCTTTGACAGGTTTTCGAAAGTAAACATCATCCATTCCTGATGCTCTGTTGCCTGTGGTTTTATTTTGAAGCGCACGACATCCTCTTCCTGCTTGTAACCGTCTGTTCCCGACAGGGTAGTGTTTTTATTAATGATGATTGTCCACTCTTCACGGGCAGGAATGGTGAACAGACTGTATTTGCCGGCAGCAATCTTGGTCCCGGCGACGGTTACCTCGGTCGAAAATTCGATCGTGGTGGCATTATTGGCACCGGTCCGCCAGATCTGATCGTAAGGAACCAGTTCGCCCCAGATCACGCGTCCTTTGACACCAGGACGATGGTAGGTAACCGTGATATCGGTTATTCCGACGGTCTGTACCGCGGTAGCAGCCGGACTGACCTGCACATTTCTGGTCTGAGCCGGGCTGTTGTTGGTTAACAAAATAAGCGTTAATAAGAATACGAAACCAATCCTGAAAAATGTGTTCATCACTTTCTCCTTTGTTTATTAAAATGACAGATATACTATTTAACAAACTTTAATATTAATACTTTTATTTCATGAAATCATCAAAATTCTTATCTTTACTGTACTTGGGCAATCCGCTTCCGGGCGGAGTGGATATGTTTATATGTAAGGTAAGTCAGAAAGTTTTAATACAAAAGGGGTTAAAGATGTTTTCAAAAAAAATCATTCAGGCAGTACAGATCTCTCCCGCTGAAAAGATTAAATTAAAAGATTTTCCTACCGATTTTGTAAATCACGCTGAAATGCGGCCGAAGAATAAAGCGGCATTAAAAGAAAAGTTAAAAGAAGTCCTGGAAAAGGATCTGCTGGCTCTGGCTGAAGCACAGGATCTGCTTTACGCCAGTGATAACTATTCTGTGCTGGTGATTCTGCAGGCGATGGATGGGGCCGGCAAAGACAGCACCATTAAACATGTGATGTCAGGTCTGAATCCCCAGGGCTGCCAGGTATTCAGTTTTAAACAACCGTCAGCCGAGGAATTGGATCATAACTTTTTATGGCGTTGTATGAAAGCCCTCCCGGAACGCGGCCGCGTAGGTATTTTCAACCGATCCTATTACGAAGAGGTGCTGGTAGTACGGGTGCACCCGGAATGGCTGGTTGCCCAGAAACTACCTTCCGGAGAAAACCGCAGGTCTTTCTGGCAGAACCGTTTCAATGACATCAATGCTTTTGAACGGCACCTGGTACGTAATGGCATTATTGTGCTTAAATTCTTTTTGCATGTATCAAAAAAAGAACAGAAGAAACGGTTTCTGGAGCGTTTAGAAAATCCGGAGAAAAACTGGAAGTTTTCTGCTGCGGATGTGGCCGAGCGTGGACTGTGGAGCAAATATATGTCAGCCTACGAAGAGATGCTCAATGAAACCTCCAGCAGCTGGGCGCCCTGGTATGTGATTCCAGCCGATCACAAATGGATAACCAGGGCCCTGGTAGCGGATATTCTGGTTTCGACTATCGCTGATTTGAAACTGCACTACCCGCAATTATCCAAAAAGCAAAAACAGGAATTGATTAAAGCCAGGGAATCATTGCTTAAAGAAAAATAAAAAGGGGAGATTTATGAGATTATTAAAAAGCATCGTTTATGTACTTCTAATTCTGCCTTTATTTTTGCAGGCCCAGGTACCGGCATCGTTAAACTTTGCTCAGTTTTTTACTGACCAGACCCTGCGCATCGATTATTTTCACAGCGGTGATGCAAAACATGAAATGATCACCCTGGATCATTGTTACCGCTATGGTATCTGGGCGGGAAGCCGGACCCGGCTTATTGACCCATTAAACCTCGGCCGGTATTGCGTTAAAATTTATGATCTGGCCACAAATAAGTTGATTTTCTCGCGGGGATTCGATAGTTATTTCGGCGAGTATAAAACCAGCGATCCGGCCCTGCAATGCACAGCGAGAACCTACCATGAGTCCGTGCTGATCCCCATGCCCAGGAATAAGGTACGTTTCGTACTGGAAGGGCGCGATCGGATGAATCAGTTACATGAATTATTTGCGACCGAAATCGATCCGCATAATATTTATATTATCCGGGAGAATTTCACTGATCGTTCGGTTAAGGTCATGAACAGTAATTACAGCGGCGATCCGCACAGTAAAGCGGATATCGTTATCCTGGCCGAGGGATATACTGCTGATGAAGAGGATAAATATAAAACCGATCTGAAACGAGTGACGCAGTTATTTCTTAACCAGCCACCCTATAAATCCCTGAAAGATAAATTCAACATTTATGGTATTTTTAAGCCGTCATTGGAAAGCGGTGTGGATGAACCGGGTGCCGGAGTTTTTAAAAGAACGGTCTTAAGCACTACTTTCCATTCACTTGGTTTGGAACGGTATATGCTGACTGAAGATAACAAGTCGATACGCGATCTGGCCGCAGCTGTCCCCTATGAGGCCATTGTCATCATGGTTAATCATACGCGCTACGGCGGCGGAGGTATTTACAATCTTTATTGTACTTTTACCACTGATAACCAGTGGACTGAATATGTGTTTCTGCATGAATTCGGACATTCCTTTGGCGGCCTGGCCGACGAATATTACAGTTCGGATGTTGCTTATAATGACTTTTATCCAAAAGGGGTGGAGCCGATCGATTATAATATCACGGCATTATTGGATCCGAATAAACTGAAGTGGAAAAACTTCATGACCCCCGCTATCGCCCTGCCCACACCCTGGGAGAAGGCCGGGTACGATTCCCTGGGCCAGGCCTGGGTGGCAAAACGGCGCCAGTTGAATAAAGAAATAACGGAATTGAAAAAGGATAGCACCCTGAATGCCGCTAAAATCAAAGAACTTCAGGCTCAAAGCAAAAATATAGACCGTACTCTTACCGCACAGCTGGATACCTTTCTAAAAAACAGCAAATATAACGGTATGGTTGGCGCTTTTGAAGGGGCCGGCTATTCAACCACGGGTTTGTACCGCCCCATGCTGGATTGTATCATGTTCTCCAAGGGCACAAAACCCTACTGTAAGGTATGTGAACAGGGGATTATCAGAGTGCTGGAGCAGTATATTGAGTAATAAGGCACAAAGGTCGGAGATCTGGCGTTAGACAGATCGGAGACCTGCCGTAAGGCAGGCACAGAGGCACAAAGAAAGGGAAAAGGATAAAGGGTAAAGGCAACAATGTAATTCCAGCTAGCACGTGGCTCGCTTAATCGTACGCTGACAGGAATCTTAAATAAAAGCCAAAGGTAAAAAGGTAAAGATAAAATAGATTTCTTTACCCTTTAACCTTTGGCCTTTAACCTTCATTATTTAAAGCATAAACCTACTGCATCACCTTACCATCGCCGTCAAGGTATTTTACTTCACCATAATTCAATTCACGGATACCGGATTCAATCTTGGCTTTATCGCCGACTATTACCCAGATAATATTGTCCGCGTGCAATAGTTTTTGTGCTGCTGTACCTACTTCGCTGGTGGAGAGGGAGCGTACAGCCTGTGCATATTTATCGTAATAATCGTCGGCTAATTTAAACCGCACGATATTTTCCACCGAATTGCCCACGCTGTTATTGGTTTCCCATTGTCCCGGCAGACGCAAACTTAAATTATTTTTTACTTTGCTTACTTCTTCTGTGCTGGCTGGACGATTAGTCAGAATCTCATGCAATTCCTTGTCGATCTCGATCATCGATTCTTTCGTTTTATCGGATTGTATCGGCGCAAAAACGAAGAAAGGACGTTGGGCTGTAGCCTGGACAACCATCGAACGGGCACCATAGGACCAATGCTTGTTTTCACGCAGGTTCATGTTAATCCGTGAGGTAAATGAGCCACCCAGCAGGGTATTCAGCGCCTGAATGGCAATTTCATCAGGATTGTTCTGGGGTAATGTAACGAATCCGGCAAAAACAACCGATTGCGGCGAACCGGGTTTATCCATAATGTATACCTGTGATTTTTTCTGAGCTACATCCGTGATGTTTTTACTGGGAACTTCACCCGGTTTCCAGGATGCAAAAACTTTTTCCAGTACAGGTTGAACTTCGGCCAGGGTGGCATCGCCGACGATGATTAAAGTCGCATTATTCGGTTTAATCCAGTTCTGATGAAACTTCACAACGTCCTCACGGGTCAACTTGGCCACGGTCGCTTCGAATCCGGAACCGGTGAAAGGTGTGCCATAAGCATGCTCCTGGCTATATAATAATGTCGGTAATACCCGGAAGCCCATGGTCATCGGTTCAGCCTTTTCACGCTGAATCCCGGCAATTGTTTGTGTTTTCAGCCGCTCCAGGTCCTGTTGTGGAAATGAGGGATTTAGAATAACGTCGGCATACAGGGCCAGTGATGGTTCCAGTTTGGATTTAAGTGCCGACATGAAAACACGTGACATGTCCAGATTGGATCCTGTGCTCAAAGTGGCGCCTAGTTTTTGTAACTCATCGCTGATCTGGAGGGCGGAGCGGGTTTTAGTCCCCTCATCCATCATATTCATAGCCAGATTGGCTGTACCCGGTGTGGCCAGTTGATCGGCCGCATAACCGGCATCGAAGAGCATGCTGAAATTAATAAGCGGTACAGCTGGACGTTTTACCAGGATAATTTTTAGACCGTTGCTCAAGGCACCCTTCTGCATCGCCGGGAATTTGGCCATTGGTGATTCACCCACCGTGGGCATATTTTTACGCAGGGTGCTGTCAGTGGAGTTATTGCTATATTCCGGGAACGAATGTATCTCCAGGTTATAAACTCCGTCGGCCAACCATTCGGCAGCAGTCTGCTGCAGGTCTTTGACCGTGAGTGTCTTGACCCTGTTCAAGGTAGTTTTGTAATAATCCGGTATGCCGCCGTAAACTTGATTCTGGGCCAGAATATCCGATTTCCCGCCAAAACCACCGATGCGCTCGATACCGCGAATAAAATTAGCTTCATAAGCGGTTTTTGCCCTATCCAGTTCTTCCGCTGTAGGTCCAGCTTTTATAAATTTTGCCAGTTCTTCATTGATCGCTTGTTCGATCTTATCTAGACCTTCACCGCGTTTGGCAGTTGTCTCGATGATGAATAATCCGGCGATTTCTCTGATATCAATGTATGCGGCGACATTGGTCGCAATCTGTTCGTCATATACTAACCGTTTATACAGGCGGGATGATTTTCCCACGGATAGTACATCGCTGATCAGGTCCAGGTGACAGGCACCGGCGGTTCCCCAGCCAGGGATGTTCCAGACTTGATATAACTTGGCCTGAGGCACACGGTCCTGTGCCTGCTGGCGAATAGTGCCGGTGCGTTTGTTGATCCAGGAAGCGAATCTGGCCACCGGGGGACCGGAAGGAATATCGCCGAAATATTTTTTGACCAGTTCCAGTGCCGCCTGGGGCTGTACATCACCAGCAATGGTCAGGACCGAGTTGGCCGGACCATAATAGGTACGGAACCATTCCTGTACATCGGACATCGAGGCAGCGGTCAGATCTTCCATCGATCCGATAACAGTATGGGCATAGGGATGCCCGGCCGGCCAAACGGCCTTGGTAATTAATTCTTCGGAGATCGAGTACGGCTCGTTCTCATACTGGCGTTTCTCATTTTGAACCACACCGCGCTGCTCATCCAGTTTTGCCTGGTCTACAGCTCCCAGCAGGTGTCCCATCCGATCCGATTCCATCCACAAAGCCAGTTCGAAAGCGGAGACCGGTACGTTTTGAAAATAATTGGTGCGATCCTCATTAGTGGTACCATTCAGATCGGTGGCACCAACCCGTTCCATGGCCTGGAAATAGTCCTGATTAAAGTTCTCGCTGCCGTTAAACATCAGGTGTTCAAACAGGTGGGCAAAACCGCTCTTGCCTGCCTTTTCATTTTTAGAACCTACATGATACCAGACATTTACAGCAACAATGGGTGCTTTGTGATCTTCGTGTATGATCACGGTCAGCCCGTTATCCAGCACAAATTTCTGGTAGGGGATGTCAATCAGCAGATTTCCGCTCATCTTATTCCCCTGGCCGATGAGCACGACGGGCAGAAGTATTAGCAGAAACAGCACCCGCCACGTAATTAATCGATGACGCATATAAAATCCTCCTGTAGTGTGTTAGTAAGCCGTTAATCATAGTTAGTATCCAGTCAAATATGTTGCATACGCTAACTAATAACCCTCCTCAACAGGGTTTTATTTCATCATTTTATTTAATTCTGATAATGGGTACTACTTATGGTACAAACTTGTACGAGATCCCTGGTATTTATGTTTCTTTTATGAAATAGAAATATAAAAAGAAAATTTGATTGATACTTGAAAAAGGTACGTATAATCATCCCTGGTGCAAGCGTCGAAAATCGACTTATTGCATGTACAGGCTATAATGTATAATTTTAATCTAATCAGCAGATTAAAACAAAAACTCAGGATCAGCAAATGCCGGCAAAACTTTGTCCAAAAATAATACTGGAAGGGACCCGTCTGACTTTTAAAACCGAAATCGCTTTTGCCCTGAACGAACATCCGCGTATTGTGGGTCCGCGCAAGTACCGCTACCACTCACCCTTGATTTCTGCTGAATGGTGTGCTTTTACCAATTTCCCCTGGGGCCGGGGCTTGATCAATTTTGAGCCGGCAGAAGAAGAACGGGCCATGGAAACTTACCGCACCTGGCTGCATTTGTTCGAATTGCTGCCTTATTATTCCTGGATTGTGGACCGCTTTCATCTGTCCACGCGGATGTATCAGTTAATGGTCTACCAGAAGAAGTACGATTTTAGTTGGCTGGAAGAGCGATTGCTGCCGCTTGGTTTCAGAGTGGTTTTATGTACCCGCCGGCCGGAATCATTTGCTGCAGCCCGGAAGAAACGGATTAAAGTATCGGGTAAACCGGCGCAATATGATGATCTGGATAAATTTAGTGCTGAGCAGGATTTGCTGCGAAAACTGCTGGCAGAGTCGGTTTTGCCGGCGCTGATTCTGGATGTCTCGGATAATAATATCTCTCGGGCAGTGGAAACAATAGCCGGCTGGATGGAACAGACCGGGGGGTTGTACAGGTAATCAATATGATTTCATTCTAAATTGTGATTGTCATGATAAATTTATATGTCTATATTATTTTGTAGTGAAGGACGGAAGAGATTTTTAATTTCCCTGTAATATTCAGATATGCTTTCTAGGGAGTAGACATGTGACCTTGTATACGAATAAATATCGCATTGAATCAGCTCTTTTAAAAAAATTCAAAAAAATATAACCTAATATAGGGGAAAAAATCATGAAACAATTGACGTGTTTATTCATTTTTATGTTGACCCTGCCATTATTCGCCCAAAAATTCAACGGTTTGGCCCTGACTCCGCCAATGGGTTGGAATACCTGGAATAAATTTTCCTGCGACGTCAGCGAAAAACTGATCCGTGAAACCGCCGATGCACTGGTCAGCAGCGGCATGAAAGAAGCCGGATATCAGTACATTGTAATCGATGATTGCTGGCATGGCCAGCGTGATCAGCTCGGATTTATTCAACCTGATCCGCAGCGTTTTCCTTCCGGTATCAAAGCCCTGGCCGATTACATCCACTCTAAAGGATTGAAATTCGGCATATACTCGGATGCCGGGTCGCAGACCTGCGGCGGCCGGCCGGGTTCGCGCGGACACGAATACCAGGATGCCCTGAAGTATGCCGAATGGGGTGTGGATTATCTGAAATATGACTGGTGTAATACCGAAGGGCTCAAAGCCGAAGGCGCATATTTAACCATGCGCGATGCCCTGTATGCCGCCGGGCGTCCGATCGTTTTTAGTATGTGCGAATGGGGTAGTAATAAACCGTGGGAATGGGGCAAATCTATCGGTCATCTCTGGCGGACTACCGGCGATATCAGTGCTGTTTTTGATGGGGTGGTCGATCATGGTACCTGGAAATCATGGGGTGTTATGCAAATATTGGACATGCAAAAAGGATTGCGCAGCCATGCCGGACCGGACCACTGGAACGATCCTGATATGATGGAAGTAGGTAATGGTATGTCGGTGAACGAAGACCGGGCACATTTTAGCATGTGGTGTATGCTGGCTGCGCCGCTGATGGCCGGAAATGATCTGCAAAATATGTCCAGGGAAACCCTGCAGATATTGACTAATCAGGAAGTGATCAGCATCGACCAGGATTCTTTGGGTGTGCAGGGATTTAAATACTCGGCACAGGATAATATTGAAATCTGGTTTAAACCATTATCTGCCGGCCGGTGGGCAATCTGTTTTCTCAATCGCGGGACTGAGGTCAAAAGCATTGAATTCCCCTGGAGCGAACATACAGTTTCCGATTCTTTGTCCCGGCGGGATATAAATTTCAAGCAACAAATCTTCGCTGTCCGCGATTTATGGTCTAAAAAAGATCTGGGCACTACCAAAAAGAAATTCAACCGGCAACTGGCCGGACATGATGTAGTGTTGTTGAGATTAAGCCCTGTAAAATAAATCAAACGGGTATGGCGTCACAGAATGAAAACACTGAATATCTCACAGGTTGATTCGGTTTTTACAAACGGGATTTATCCTATCGAGATGGCATTTTTTTATAAACAGAAATTAAAGACAGCTAAAGTCCGTGCGGCTTTGAAAAATGTATCTGCTGATTTCTGGCCATTATTCGGCGAGTACCGTGCCGGGCAAATCCATTTTGACCGCTACACCGAAAGTGATTGTTTGGCTGAGAAGAGCCTGGGTCAGCAAATTGATTCAGAAGATACCTCCGCCGGCTTGTTTGACAAATACAGCAAATTCAGTCCGGTGACTCTGAAAAAATTATTTCATTTGCAGATTATACAGTATTCCAATGGCACGGTACTGATACCTAAAATGAATCATCTGGCCGGGGACGGCTATAGTTATTTTTATTTTTTGAGTGTCCTGGCTGCTATCAGCCGCAGCAACCCGGTTCTGTTTAAAAAATATATAACCCGTTTGTTGTATAAACCCCGGCACCGGCGAACAAGGCTAAGAGAATTTTTATTCAAATCAAGCGGATTAAAACCACCAGTGCATGATGCGAAATACACGGTCAAAATTGAGCATGTTCCAAAAGCAGAGGTGTATCAAGCGATCAGGGATATTAAACATCAGTTCAACACGACTGTCTCGGCAAATGACCTGTTATCTGCCATGGTCCTTAAGAAAGTGGTCCTGCGGCAGGATTATTTTAACAGTTCGGCTGAGTTGACCATACCTATGGATGTACGCCGGCAAATTGCTGAATATGGCCCAAAATATTTTGGAAATCCCCTGCTGTTTGCTGTGACAAAATTTGAAACAAAATCGATTCAGGAATCGGATATTAATACCATTGCCAGGCAGATCAGAAAAGCGGTTCCGGTTATCACCAGGGGAAAATACCTGGAATATCTGCAGGAACTGGAACATTTGATTGACACAAAACAATGGGACAAACTCAATCCTTACGATCCGCGGAACGGCTGCCTGGTCACCAATCTGACGAAATTGCCGGCTGATAAAGTTGATTTCGGCAGCGGTAAACCCGATTTTATTTTGCCACTGACGATTGAAAAGAATTCCGCGGCTTTATTGACTCAGCAGAATAACTATGTTGTACGCCTGGCCTATTGAAAAAAAGGCGATATGAAAATGAGTAATATAATCAAATGAGGAACTAGCCTATGTCCTGGTTGAAACGGTTTGTCTTTGCGACCTTATTGATCAATGTTTTAAGCACAACCGGGTTTTCATTACAACTAATGCAGACACCCCGCTCTGTCCCTGCGATGGTCGGCGACACGCTTAAGATCACAATCCTGGTCGATAATTATATTTATAAGCCTGAAACCGAATCCGACTGGGGTTTTTCGTGTTTGATCGAAGGATTAGAAAAAACCATACTATTCGATACCGGAAGAATTGGTGGTATACTTGTTAATAACATTGACATTTTACATGTTGATTTGCGACAGGTCGAGCAATTGATTCTGTCGCATGAGCACCAGGATCATACCGGCGGGATTCCAGAAGTATATTCACGAAATCCGGATATTCCTGCATTTGTACCTGTATCTTTTTCCGAAGATTTTGGTTTAAAGACTGGAATAAAAAAGATCACACGGGTGGATAAACCGGTCGAGATCTGCCGCAATGTATTCCTGAGCGGAGAGATGGGTGGACAGATAAAAGAACAATCAATGATCATCAATACAAAACAAGGTCTGGTGATCATCACCGGTTGTTCTCATCAGGGCATTATTGAATATACTGAAGGCAGCAAAAAAACTTTTAAACAAAGATATATATTTGGTCCTGGGTGGATTTCATCTGTTAGAACATTCCGATGCAGCAGTGCATGAAATAATAAAAGAATTTAGAAAACTGGAAGTACGGAAATGCGGTGCCACACACTGTACGGGTGACAAGCAAATTCAAATGTTCAGAGACGCATATGGTGAAGAATTTATTAATATGGGTACCGGCAGAACAATAAAGATTACTGACACGGGATTGGCATTAAATTGACCATAGCAAAAACATGATACTATACGGCGAATTTTACACAGAGGGATTTTTGCACATGTCTTATCAGATTAAAGAATCTGAAATTTCATTCGAGTTTGTCCGTTCGGCGGGTCCCGGCGGACAAAATGTAAACAAGGTTTCCACCGCGGTACGGCTGCGCTTTGATATCCGCAATTCAACTTCAATTCCGGAACATATCAAAAAAAGGTTAGAACACCTGTCTGGCAAAAAAGCGGATAAAAATGGGGTACTGATCATCCGTGCGCAACGCTTCCGTACCCAGCAGGCCAATCGCCGTGATGCCTTAAAACGGTTGGAACAATTACTGCAGGAGGCCGGCAAGATTCTGCGGAAAAGAAAGATTACCAAACCTTCTCTGAGTGTGACATTGGGCCGCCTGGAACAAAAACATATGCGGGGAGAAATAAAAATTAAGCGTCAGAGAGTTCGTCATGATGAAGATTCATAGAAACATACTGTAGAGACCTGCGGCGGCCGTGCGTCTAAAACTTAAGGTGCAAATATGAATGAAAATAAATGGGTAAAAGAATTTAACGGAGCCATTACCGTCTGTGATACCGATGGTTTAATCCTGGAGCTGAATGATCAGGCCATAAAATCATTTCAGGATGAGGGTGGTATAGAATTGTTAGGATCGAATCTACTGGAGTGTCATCCGGAACCAGCCCGCAGCAAACTCAAGGAACTGATGAACAAACAACAGATTAATGTGTATACAATTAATAAGCGTAATATCAGGAAATTGATATATCAAACCCCCTGGTATCTGAATGGCCAGTACAGTGGTTTTATGGAAATAGCAATTGTTATACCGGATTCCATGCCGCATTTTAATCGCGATTAACCGTGAAGACGTACCGCCGTGCGTCTCCACTAAAGAATTAACGATTTAAATTAATTCTAAAGGAGAATTATATGATTAAACTAATCTATACTTTATTTTTCACAGGTCTAATCGGGGCTTCCGTGTCAATGGCGCAAATTCAATTTCAAACGGATACGATCAAAACAACAACGGGAGATATTGCTGTTACCTTTATCGGACATGGAACTTTGATATTCCAGTACAACAACCTGGTTATCCACGTCGATCCGGTGGGGCAGTATGCCAATTATTCTAATCTTCCCCCGGCGGATATTATCCTGGTCACCCATCACCATGGGGATCATCTGGATAAAAATGCAATCACCACTATTAAGAAACCGACAACGGATTTGATCCTGACCGCCACCTGTGCCAAAGAAATTAAAATGGGAACCATTTTAAAGAACGGGGAGAGTAAAGTTGTACAGGGAATTAAGGTGGAAGCGGTGCCGGCTTACAATCTGGTTAATAAAAGGGATAACGGAGAGCCTTTCCATCCCCGCGGGATTGGTAATGGTTATGTGTTGACTTTTGGTAATATAAAAATATATATCGCCGGCGATACGGAGAATGTACCGGAAATGAGAAATCTGAAAGATATCGATATTGCCTTCCTGCCGATGAATCTGCCGTATACCATGGCACCGGGAATGGTGGCCAGGGCAGTCCGTATGTTCAATCCTAAGGTTCTGTATCCCTATCACTTCGGGGATACAAATGTTCAGGAATTGGTTGAATTGTTGAAGGATAAAAAAGATCTGAAGATCATGATCAGAAAATTAAATTAGGCAGGATTAATTTTGCTGGACGACCTGCAAAAAAGTGTTTTGCAATCGCTTGATGGGAACCAGGATGCCGGGATCTATCCCTACCTGGTTTATTTATTACAGGATTTGTGGGAGTTAGGAACGCCGGTAAACGGTATTATTGATCTGATTAAGAAACATAACCTGCACCGCCAGGGCAAGATCAGTGTGCTGGACCTGGGCTGCGGGAAAGGGGCTATTTCGGTGAATCTGGCCAGAGAGTTCGGCTTCAATTGCTATGGCCTCGACGGCCTGCCCGCGTTTGTAGCCGAGGCATCAGGCCAGGCGGAAGAATACGGTGTACAGTCGATGTGCCGCTTCGGGTGCGGGGATATCAGAGAATTCAAAACGGGTGCGGAATTATACGACCTGGTTATCATGGGCTCGGTCGGTTGGATCTGCGGCGATCCGCAGAAAACCCTGTCGCTATTGACGTATTTTGTGAAGGCCGGCGGTATTGACTGAAGAAAATGCTGAAATGTATAAGTGGATCGTTCTGCGGATTCGCGAATTAACAGAACAGCATCCGCAGAAAAAGGAATTATTCGAAGGGTATCTGCGGGCGCAGCAGGATGAAATTGATGTGCTGGAGAGTGAGGTTACCGGAGTGACCTGGTTATTAAAAAAATCATGAGTCATTCAGCCAGAACCTGCGTATATCCCTAGAAAATCTCATCTGCTATTTGTTAAAGAATTTACTTCAATTGAGGAGAAAAGGGTATGAAACGATTGTCGATACTCATTGTTCTGCTTGCCATCGTCTGTTCACAGATACTGGCCCAGGAAACCGATTTAAAAAAAGTTTATACCGATGTAACCACCCAGATTAATTCAGCTCTGCTGACCAGCAAAGGTTCTTTTGAAATTAATGGATCCATTTTCTATGACCGTCTGACAACCACGTATGATTTAACAGCTGATGCGGAATTAATAATGGAAACATTTCAGGTCGATGTGGGTGTTTCACATTTTCTGATGAATAATCTATCCTTGGGATTGTTGTTTACCTATAAGAACCTAAGCTCAGATATTGACGGTAAATCAGTCACAAATGCCAGTCTGACTTATGCGGGGCCCATATTCAAATACTATTTTGGGAAAGATAGATGGCGGCCTTATATTTTCACTGATTATCTGTTTTATTCAAACGACGTTGGGGATCAAAAGGGCGAGTTCGACCTGGGAGCCGGAATTTTATATCACCTGTCGGGTAATACCGGCATAACGATGCAATTTAAGTATGGAATTTCTGTGATTGAAGAAGGTGAAGTTATCGATCAGGATCGAATATTCATAGGAATCGGGCTCGCTACTTTTATTCTCTGATTATCAAAGTTGAATCGCTGACCACAGAAATATCTTCCTGTCAAAAAAAACTGATGCGGGTTCGGAATGTTACATCAGGAATTCCAGTTTTAACTGAAATCATGACCAGTGAATATGTACAAGTAGATTGGATCCGGGATAAAGTTTTTCTGTTAAAAGACCGTAACGATTTTCCGATTGTCATGACCCAGCCCTGGGGTGTGAACGGCGCCGATCTGCTGCCGTTAAGCCTGGCCGGGTGTTCGGCCTGGGATGTGGTCGATATAATCCAAAAACAACGCCAGCATTTGACCGCTGTGCAGCTATTAGTGGAAAGTGAACGTGAAGATCAACCGCCCTGGCAATTCAGGAAAATTCATATCCATTACAAGTTCACCGGGCACAATCTGAATGATCATCAAATTGCGCGTGCTATTGAACTAAGCAATACTAAATACTGTTCGATCTATGCTACCCTGCAGAAAGCTGTGGAATTGAGCAGTGACTATGAAATTGTATTGGCTGATACTTAATGTGCGCTTAACCTGCAGTATCTATTTGCCAGTTTAATCCTCACCCGATTTTTTTAAGGTAATCTTTAATTGATTTATAGATCTGTTCATAGCGGTTTTGTAATTCAGGGCTGAAATCTTCACCAAAGACTTTATCTTCCCTTATTTCAATAGCGATAATCTGGATCTCTTCAGGGATTGGGATATTTATATGTCTGCCTAATTCCAGCGCCTGCAGGAAAGAGATATCGTGTAAATTTGACAAATGTAATGTTTCCTTAAAATCCTGAGGTGTAAAGAAATATACATCCCCTACCTGACCCTGGCCTGTATTAATTGCATCGATTAAGATTACTCTTTGATAACCCCGGATCAATTCAACTAATTCCAATCCGCCCAGGCTGGCTGACTGATAGTCGAAGTCACTTGCTGGAAATTCACCAGCCAGCCGGCTGACGATTTTAGGGCCGATACCGTCATCCTTAAGGATCTCATTACCAATGCCCAGAATTAAAGTTGTATTTTTCAATTAACCAGCCCTTAAATAAACAGGGGCGAGAAAAACCCGCCCCTGTATACTACTTGCTTTAAATAGAATTCTTCATCGTTTTAAAGTTTGAATTATAATCCCTGCTGAATCATGTATGTTTACTATCATGGGCATTGTTCCAGGTAAACTGTGGGTGGCACAGGAAAAGCATGGATCATAAGCCCGGAAAGCCATTTCCACCATATTGAGCATACCTTCGGTCACCGGTACGCCTTTTTTTATCAATCCCTGTGCGGCTTTCTTCAACGACATACAGATGGCTGCATTGTTATTGGTTGTGCCGACTATGATATTGGCTTTGGTAATGATACCTTTTTCATCCGTCCAGTAATGGTGAGTCAGGGTGCCGCGCTGTGCTTCAACGATGCCCACCCCTTCCGCTGGGCTTTTTATCCAGTTTGGCCCGCAAGTCGGTGGAAGTGATGGATTTATCTTTGGCCAGTTCTAAACAATGTTCCGCCGCATAGAGGAGTTCAATCAAACGGGCCCAGTGCATAGCCAGCGTGGCATGGACCGGTTTCCCGCCCAGAGTTGCATACATCCTTTCATATTCGGCCTGAGCCAGCGGGGTGGCCATACCATCGGCAGCATTCAAACGCGAAAGAGGTGTGGCGTGGTAAATCCCGGATTCCTGGCCGTCTACAAATCCTTTCCAACCGATCTGCCTGAGGTATGGAAATTTCAGATAACTCCATGGTTCAACCCGTTCGGCCACGTACTTCTGGTATTCGCGGGGGGCATATTTGCAATGTTCTTTACCGGTAGTATCCACAACCCGTACTTTACCATCATAAAAATTGACTTTATTGTTTTCGTCCACCAGACCCATGGAATGTAATTTTAAGGAATAGGGACCGTTAAGTATAATATCGACGTACTGTTTATTGGCCAGAACCACATCGTTGAAGATTTTTAACGAAAATTTGGCGAATTCGACGAAGCCCTCGGCCTTCTTGACTATATCAAGACGTTGTTCTTCAGTCAAACCTTTCCGCACACCTCCCGGGATATTCAGTACAACATGGGTCTGGTGGCCGCCCAGTAGTGCCTGTATTTCCTGGGCAATACGGCGTTGTTTGATCACTTCCGTGCCAATTTCCACACCGACTTTAGCAATCACTCCCAGAATATTGCGCTCGGCCGGAGGGGCAGTGGGTCCGACTACAAAATCTGGGGCGGCCAGAGCATAAAAATGGGCAATGTGGCTGTGGACGAAATGAGCCATGTAAAACAATTCCCTGATCTTCTTAGCCGTCGGTGTCGGCTCCACACCAAAAACGGCATCGGCCGCTTTACCGGCTGCCATGTGATGACAACCCGGGCACACTCCGCAGATCTTGGTGACAATCGCTGAAACTTCCTCGATTGGCCGGCCTTCGCAGAATTTTTCAAAGCCGCGTAATTCGGGGACCTGAAAGTATACATTTTCCACATCACCGGCATTATCCAGAAAAATTTCTATTTTGCCATGTCCTTCCAGACGGGTAATCGGATCGATGGTTATCCGCGTCATGCTAGTTTCCTCCTGATAATCGAAGTGGGCAGGCTGGTCCGGTAAAAAGTCCCGGCCGGATCGGCGATTTGCCCGACAATTTTCTGTATCTCATCCGCATCGTTGGAATCGATCATGGTCGCCAGTGAAGACATCATTTTGGTGCCGGCATCGGGTGCCGTGATCGGTGGCCCATAACAACCGCGGCAGGGGGCATTACCCTTGATACAGCGTGATCCGCAACCACCGCGGGTGGCCAGACCCATACAAATAACCCCTTGCTCCAGAAAACAGGTTTTACCGTCATCGACAATTTCATAAGGCCGGTAAAATCTTTTAATTGTTTTAGCATCGCTCTTGGTGCGTTCACATTCGTCACAGAGCGCCTTTTCGTTGGCACCGACCACCGATCCTTTAGGCGGAAGAGTGGCACCGCTGACGATGGCCATAAATACTTCCAGTAATCGTTCCGTTTGCGGTGGGCAACCGGGCAGGTAATAATCCACATCAACCGCCTGGTTCAAGGCCCGTACATCGTTATAAAAAACCGGCAATTCAAGTTCGCCTTCTTTTACCTGGAATTTAGTTTGGGGCATAATTTTATCGGGATTAATGGTGGATTCGCTCTCCAGATAAACCCTTTTAAAAATTTCTTCCTTAGTACTGAAATTGGCCAGACCGGGAATCCCGCCCATATGCGCACAGGAACCGTAGGCTACCAGTACTTTTGTCTTTTGGCGCAGCAGTTTGGCCATATGCTCGTTCTCGCTATTACGCACAGCACCATTGAACAGGGTGACATCGATATGACCATCCGGCATCGCTTCAACGTCTTTGTATTTAATATCCAGGGCAATCGGCCAGAATACCAGATCGGCAGCGGCCACCACGTCAAATAATTTTTCATGGACATCGAGTACCGATACACAACAACCACCGCATGCTGCACCCCAGTAAACGGCCATTTTTATTTTTGGTTTTTGCTGAACCTCGGCCATCCTTGTTCTCCCTGCTAATTTAGTTTTTCCATGGTTTGACGAACTTCGCACGGACCCAGTTTTTTTATGGTCTCGGTCATGCTGTTTACAACTTCAGCGAATCGTTTCCCTTCGGAGGCGCTGACCCATTCCAGGCGTATACGCTCTTTATTGATTCCCATCTGTTCGAGATATTTTTGTAACAGGTGGAAGCGGCGCAGGCATTTATAATTACCCTCATGATAATGACAATCACCGGGATGACATCCGCAGATTAAAACACCGTCCGCTCCTTCGCGCAGGGCTTTCAAAACAAAAGTAGGGTCAATACGGCCTGAACACATTACCCGGATCACCCGGATATTTGAAGAATATTTCATACGCGAAGTTCCGGCCAGATCCGCACCCGTATAGGAACACCAGTTGCACAGAAAGGATATGATCGTGGGTCGAAAACTCATGGTACAGCCTCCTCCATTTCAAATTGCAGGATACCTTCGATTTCGGACATGATCTGTTGATCGGTGAAATGCCTGCTGCGAATGGCACCGGTCGGACAGGCCGATCCGCATGTTCCGCACCCTTTACACAGGATATCATTAACAAAAGAAACTTTCTTGTCCGCCAGGTAACTGATCGCTGTATACGGGCAGACTTTTATGCAGGTCTGGCAGCCGCAGCAAATATCTTCATTCACCTGGGCGGTGGTCACTTCTACATTAACCGAGGCAACCTTGATAGTGGCCAGGATGCGGGCTGCAGCCGCTTTAGCCTGCGCAATGGAATCAGGAATGTGCTTGGGGCTCTGACAGTTGCCGGCGATATATACACCATCGGTGGTAGTGGCCACCGGATCCAGTTTGGGATGTTTCTCAATATAGAAATCATTGCCGCATTTACTCACACCGACCGCATGGGCCACGTCCGCTGAATCATCATGCGCTTCCATGTTGACCATCAGGATGACCAGATCCGCAGGGACCTCCACAGTTTCACCAGACAATAATTCATTCATTTCGATTACCATACTGCAGTTATCGTGCGTATCCGCTTTGCGCACTCGCGGCAAATTGCGTTTCTGATCAAACATCAGGAACATAACCCCCTGCCTGGAAGTACGGGTATATAATTCCTCGCAGCCTTTGCCCATAGACCGCATGTCAGCATACAATTGATAGATATTCGCATCCGGCAGGGCTGAGCGGATCTGGTTGGAATACTTGAGCGCAGTCAAACAACAGGTGCGGGAACAGTACGGATGATATTTGGGATTCCGGCTGCCCACGCAATGGATGATGGCAATATTTTTAGGGATCTTTCCTGCTTTGCTAAGGATCTGCCCGCTTAGCAGCATACGCTCGAATTCGTAAGAGGTAATGATATCCGGCAGTTTGCCGTAATTATATTCGGGGATCACGGCCGGATCAAATGGTTTCAGGCCGGTCGCCACGATGACATTTCCGAATTTTAATAGCAGATCCTGGCCATTTTGATTTTTCAAAGTTGTCTCGAAATTTCCCACATATCCGTACACTTCATCAATAGTGCTGTTCAGAAAAATAGAAATATTGGGATGTTTTTTTACCTGTGCGATGATCGGATTCAGTATTTGCTGAGCACTGTACAGATAGGGGAAGGTAAGATCGACGCGGGTTAAATTTCCACCCAGTTCACCTGTCTTTTCGATCAGAAAAACCTTTTTGCCGGCATTGGCAATCTCCAGAGCTGCCGAGATACCGGCGATACCGCCACCGATGATCAATGTGGCCGGATTGATATCCACCGTCCGCTTGTCCAGCGCTTCGTGATGTTTGACCCGGTAAACGGCGGCGAGCTACCAGCGACTTGGCTTTATGTGTCGCTTCCACCCGGTTTTCATGCACCCAGGAGTCCTGTTCGCGGATATTGGCCATCTCGAACATATAGGGATTTAAACCGGCGTTCTCCAGGGCTTTACGGAAAGTGATTTCATGAATTCGCGGAGAACAGGCGGAAACCACCACCCGGTTCAGTTTAAATTCTTTAATATCTTTAATAACCATATCCTGACCGGGATCCGAACACATGTATTTATAATCACGGGCGATTATGACACCGGGCAGTTTAGCGATGAATTTTGCCACGTCCTGCACATCGACCATTTTAGCAATATTCGAACCGCACCAGCAGACATAAACCCCTATTCTAGGTTCTTCCATTTTATCCTCATTCATTTATTTTTGTTGTGCCAGGGCTGTATTTTTTAAATTGGAAAAATAAACCGCAAAAGGACGGTAAGCCAGGTGCGACCATTTAGAAAATGGTACTTCGATCATGATCATCGGCACCAGAATCGCCAGATGAGCAATATAGGTATAATAAGTGGCCGCCGGCATGCCGTTGACCCTGAAGATATGCACCATAATACCGGTAACCGTGGTCATGATCAGCATGATGATGAAAAACCAGTCACTGAAGTGAGAAAATTTGAATTTTTCGCTGGTTTTCTTTATGCGGCCAATCAAGGCGAATACCAATCCAAATAACAATCCGAATGTTGCATAATAACCCAGGAAGCGCTGGGGATGATACAGCGGATGTATCTCTTCAGTCTGAAACCATGGTAAGAAGACAACGATTACAGTGAACATGATCGTGTAACCGGACATGAGCAGCCAGTGACCAAACCAGTATCTTTTACCTTCGGCATCGCATTTGGAAAAACGCAACTGAGTCAGGAAATGAACGATCAGCAGCCAGAATTCTTTAAAGTAGTACAGGAACGGTATCTTGATAGATTTATCCGATAGTATCACTTTATAGTACATATGCAGAATATTTGAGATCAGCAGGGCAGCGACAATGACGGCCATTGTCCAATCGCCGATCTCAATCCATTCCACCGGAGCGAATTGATTTATTTTTACACCCCCCTGCGGGGTCAGTGTCGGATCCAGAGGCGGCAGCGCGAAGGCAAAAAGGCTGATTACCAACAGAGACAGAAAGATAATCATACCAAATTCCCAGAATTTGGTGGTATAAAACCTTTTGGAAAGGCCGGTCCAGTCATAGATGGAAGTCAAATACCGCCTTAAACTCATCATCAACTCGCCCGGATTGGCATTACGGGGGCATGTTTTTGAGCAGTCCCCGCAATAATAACACAACCAGGGGTCAACATTTAAGGCCAGTTGGTCGCTTAAACCCATCTGCAGCAGGCGGATGCTTCGTCTGGGAAAAAGATTATTATTTTCGGTCAGGGGACAAATAGCGGTACAATTACCGCAATGGAAACAGTCATTCCATTCGCCCTTGCCGTACTTTTTTAATTCTGCAGGAAAATCGGGATTAACGCGGATATTCATGATTGGTTCTCCACTCTGGTTGAAATTTGATTAGCCTGAGTTTCGACATTCTGTAAAGTTAAATCCTTGATACTTTCTTTGACGTTTCCATTGATGATACTTTGCAGCACCCGTGATGCGGCAGCGGAAGCCTGGGCCACTGTATCGGGAATATCTTTGGGACCCTGGCATACTCCGGCTATGGAGATGCCCCCGCTAAAAGTGTTTACCGGATCGCTGATTATGTTTGCTTCCCGGAACCAGCCTTCTGCGCTGCAGGGAATACCTAACAGGTCGCTTATCTTCTGTGCATCTTCACGAGGTTCCAAGCCCACCGCCAGCACAACCATATCCACCTTTGTTTCCAGCAGGCGATTGTGCAGGATATCTTCAGTGCGCAATAACAGTTGGCCATTGGATTGTTCAACTTTGGCTGTGCGACCGCGGATAATATTTATACCCTCTTCCTTGATGCGTTCATAAAATTCTTCATAACCTTTGCCAAAGGCACGCATGTCAATAAAAAATTCGCTGATCTCTGCCGTCGGAAGTTTTTCACGGATCAGGTGGGCCAGCTTGAGCGAGTACATGCAGCAAACCTTGGAGCAATATTTATGAAAGTTTTCATCACGGCTGCCGATGCAATGGATCAGGGCGATGCTTTGCGGTTGATCGTTTTCCGGGGAGAAAATCCAGTTATCCCGTTTGTCTTTGGAACGAAAGTGAATAACGCCTCCGGTCGGACCGGCGGCATTGACCAGACGTTCCAGCTCCAGCGAGGTGATGACATTAGGGAATTTGCCGTAACCGAATTGTTCTGCACGGTGGGCATCGAATATTTGAAATCCGGTGGCCACGATAATGTTGCCGACGGTTAACTCGACCTCTTCGTCCTTTTCGTCCAGATTGATACAATCGGGTACCGGGCATACTTTTACGCAGACTCCGCATTTACCGCGGTCCAGGTAAATACAACTTTTTTCGTCGATCAGGTATTTATTGGGTACGGCCTGCGGAAAGGGGATATAGATAGCTTTGCGCAGACTGGTAGCGGCATCGAATTCGCTCGGGGCGGTAGCCGGACATTTTTCCGTGCAGGTACCGCAACCAATGCAGGTGGCTATATTTACCCGCCGGGCTTTTTTTAATATTTTCACCTTATATTCGCCGGGCCGGCCGCTCACTTTTTGCACCTCGGAATAGGTCAAAAGATCGATCAGGGGATGCTGACCTACCTCCACCATCTTGGGTGTCAGGATACAGGCTGCACAATCCAGGGTAGGGAAGGTTTTATCGAACATGGCCATATGTCCGCCGATTGTTCCGGTTTTTTCCAGCAGATATACTTTTTGCCCGCCATTGGCTATCTCCAGAGCAGCCTGAATTCCGGCAATGCCTGCACCGATAACCAGAGTGTCGGGATGAACAGGTGTTTCTTTGGGTAGAGCTGCCTGTTCAAAACGCAGACCTCTGACTGCACAATAGAGGATTGCTTTGGCCCGTTCAGTCTCAGCAGGGGAAACGACACCGTATTCAAGAAAACTGGCCAGGAAGATCTGCAGCGGATCCTGGCCTGCGGTTATCATCGCGCTGGCAAAGAAGGTTTTTTGCAGACCCGGAAGATCACCGGCCAGAATCAGGTAATTTAATCCATGTTCCTTGATTTTTTCGGCCATCTGCTGAACATTGGACATCGGCAAGTCAGTGGTGTTCCAGACCAGCTTGACTCCGTCAAGTTGCCGGGCATAACTGACAAGTGTGGAAAGGTCATAAGCAGGAGCGTAGCCGTTAGTACTATCGGTAAAAATAATTCCCGTTACTTTTTTGATATCCATGCCTCTTTCCTTCTATGTTAATTTATTCACGAAGTAGATTCCATGTATATTATGAATTATGGCAAGGCGGGTCTATCCCCCTGGCATAACCTATTGCTTCGATATTTTTAATTGTAAATGTGTAAGGTTGAAAATCATGTATTGGTCTGGAAAAACAAACTGCATTAAAATTCCTCAACCGCGAATGTTTAATTGCTTGCTAAAAATATAATGAAGAATTTATTTTTAAACAAAAAAAATATAATTATTATTAAATATTATTATGAGTCTTTTGGTGGGATCGCTGAAGAACAGCACAACGGTTAAATCGTATAGTATACTATCCAGATTAAACTAGTTAACACAAATACTTATTGATCAGGATTGTTCCTGATGCTATCGTACACTTTTTTGCAGTTTGTGATTTTTCCAATCGGAATAGATGGGCGGTAATAATAGTCGCTTTTCGTTCATTAAATAGGTCAAAGCAGCTAAACGATCGTTCCCCCAAATACCTGCGGCGCCCAGGGAAAAAGTATTAATAGTATCATCCTGCCGCAACCATTCATGCAGATAACCGCTTACTGCGAGCACCGCTGTGACCGCCGGACTTTTTATAAGCCCCTTATTTTCGAACCACAAATCAATTTTATCCCCGGGTAAAAGTACCGCATAATCCTGGTCTTGCCGTGATAAAATTTCTTTTCCGCTTAAGCCGCCTGGTCCATCCGCCTGGTGCAGGGGCACGGTTTGAATATCCCGTGCCCGCTCCGGCATCCAATCCAGAGTAATTGAGTTTATTTTCCACACATCCGGCAACGAATGCAACCTGATACGAACAATTTTATCGGCAGAACTTGATTCGGGAATCTGCAGGTAAACCAGGCGTTGAAAGGGTACCGCATTGGCCTCGGGGAAAATGGAACCAGCTGGTTCCCATTGGCCGTTATTCCAGACAGAGACGTGCAGTGCACAATCCTGCAACCATTTATGCATCAGAGCAATTATATTGCTGTCGGTTTCCAATTTATGTAAAAATAATAAAGCGTCGTCACCCAGAAAACTAAATACACTTTGATAGACGCTGGTGATCAGTTCGGTATTGATCGCATCAATTAGCAGAGCTGCGTTGCCACTGTTTTCCGGCCGGGCGAAACGCAATTCCAGGCCGTCCTGAAGTGAGGAATTAAAGGTGATATTGGCCAGATCCGATTCCCAATATCTGCTGTCTTCAGAATCAATCAGGGCGGTTACATTCTTTCCGGAATGGTCGATGGCCAGCAACGGTTTTTGGGAGTGTGATACCAGCCAGGGAGATCTGGGCATTGTCTAATACCACGACAGCGTCAGCTGGATGAGTTACCACTGCCAGTGATACCGAATTGATATACTGGGTTTCTAAGCGTTCATTGCTGATGCGTATCTGCAGGTCAGGCTCATTGAAACTCAGCGCCGGTAGACAACTGCTGGTTTCTATTTCCAGGGCCCTGCCCAGCGCCGTACCGAAAGCTTCGGCTTCCAGGCAATAACCTGTATCGGTTTTGCTATAAATATAAGGACACGATGATCCCATGGGATAGGATATCTCCAAGGCTGGTTCGTCCGGTCCGGATAAACTGGAATGATAAATCTCTCCTACTATTATTGCACCGGCAGCAATAACAAAAAGTGGCGCGGCCGCTGTTTTCTGATATAGCAGAATGTCAATGCTGTCCAGATCTACGGTTCCGGAAAAATCCTGCCAGGAATGAGATTGGTTTTTCATCCTGCCCTGACCCTGTATTTCATGCGCAGATACCGACACTACCTGTAATGAGTACTGGTCCCCATTTTTAGTAATGAAAGATAGCGTGTCGGTCTCGGCGATCTGTCGACCGAACGCAGTATAGTTCATCTTTTGTTGATAAGAATATTTGAGACAACCGAAGAGTAACAGGGGGATCAGGCCGATGATTAATATTTTCATTTTAATCACCTCATTTTAAAAAATTATTTTTAGACCACCGCCCAAAACCTGGTTGGCCGGGTTGATCGATCCATAGCGATGGTTTTTATCTATCTGTTTTTCAGGGAACAACATGGAGCGCCAGGACAAGGAGAAAAGCACAGTTTGTGAAATGGCTAGATCAAGTCCTGCCGATAGATCGAAAGCATTTGATTGATATCGCCAGGTGGCGTCAAATCCTTCAAGATTGCTGATCACGGTAATTGATTGATACGCAAAGCCCAGACCCGCCCAGGGCTTGATAAAGTATTCAGGATAAGTCAGATGTACTTCGGTTGCGGCGAGAGAATAGGATTCGTCTCGCTCCGGTTCATAATCGTCGACAGTCGAACCACTGAATCCGCCGATGTAATAACCCAGGGCATGAATACTAAGGTAGGGATTTATCTCCAGGAATAATTCCACTTGCATACCGTTGTAGTTATCGCTCACTGCACGAAACTGCTGGGTTTCTGTTGTACTCATACCTGTTATTGACGAGTCTACTTTTAAATTAGAAAGTGTGCCCAGATGAGTTGAAATCAGTCCATAGCCCATTTCGATCCCCAATCTTGGAAAGGTCGTGATCCTTTTTTCCGGATAGAAACAATGAATCTGACGGTATTGTTCGACAGAATTTCCATTGATGTGGTCGACCTGGTGGACGGATTGTCGGCCCGTTGTTTTTTGTCGTTTATCACCCGACCGGTAAAAAATAAATTCATCGGATATTTCGCTAATATACACCGGCAGTATCGAATTGTCCTTAAGATAGAGGGTATCCAGTCTGAAGGGAAGTGAAGGTGCTTGTGGCAGACGATTATAATAATCGGATAGATATTCGACTTTAAGTTGATTGTTTTCAAATAGCATTGTTCCATAATCATCTATGACCTGCAGTACATCGCCGCAGGGAAAGGTTCTGTATTCCTGAATGATTAATCCGGCTCGTATTTCAAAAATTAATCCGGCCGATGTTACTTCAAGCAATTGTCCGGCGATCATTTCACCATTGTTCAGATGCAAAATGTCGCTTTTTAAGGGAAAGGTTATACCCAGTATTATTAAGAGGATAGATATTATAATTTTCATAATTTTCTCCTGGTCGATAAACTACCTGACAATATATTTTAATAGTTTTATAGTAATGTCATCGAGTTGTCAAAAGGCAGTCAAAAATCTGTCCTGAAAGATAGTCTGGTATACGCCCGGCGATTAATATAATAAGCTGGCTGGGAGATTGCTTAAAAAATACAAGTTTTTTCTGAATAAATCGATTTATAGTCATTTATTCATATTGTATATTTAACATGGGTTTTCAAGAAAATATGATATCATATTTTGACGTTTCCGTGATTAATAAATTAATACAGAGGAGGTTGGAATGGAAGTATTCCTGTATAACTGGATGGGCACCATCGGTTTTATCGTATTGTTCTTTTTCCTGATTGGCATCCGCATCGTACGCCCGACCAATCGCGGTCTGGTGGAACGGCTTGGTAAGTATCATCATTTTGCCAATCCCGGTTTTCACTGGATCATTCCGGTGATCGACCACCTGTACCGGGTCAATATCACCGAACAAATGGTCGATGCCTCACCCCAGGAAATCATCACTAATGACAATCTGAATGCCATGGTTGATGCCCAGATTTATTTCCGGGTCCGGCCGGATGAAGAAAACGTTAAAAATTGTCAATACAATGTCAATAATGTGACTGCTCAGATCGTTGCCCTGGCCCGCACCACCCTGAGGAATATTATCGGTACTCTCACCTTAAAATCTGCCAACAGTGAAAGAGGAAAAATTAATGATGAATTGCACAAAGTATTGATCAAGGAAACCACCTCCTGGGGAATTGACATTGTGCGGGCAGAATTAAAACAGATCGATCCGCCCAAGGATGTGCAGGATACCATGAATAAAATTGTCAAGGCAGAGAATGAGAAGATTGCAGCGGTCGATTATGCCACCGCGGTTGAAACTGTTGCTGACGGGGAAAAAAGAGCCGCCATTAAGAAAGCAGAAGGTGTAAAACAGGCCCGGATCCTGGAATCTGAAGGTCAGTCGGAAGCGATCCGGCTGGTGAACGAGGCGGCGAATAAATATTTTGTCGGAAACGCCCAGTTACTGAAACGGCTGGAAACCATGCAAAGCGCGCTGGAAAATAATACCAAGATTATCGTACCGGCAGATCAGGAACTGGTGAACGTGATCGGAGAAATGGCCGGAATAGTACCTATTAAAAAGGATAAAAATGACTAATTTGTCCACTACCAAATTGTCCTCCAAGGGACAAATTGTCATTCCGGAAACTGTTCGGAATCAAATGGGACTTAAAGCAGGTATGGAATTTGTCGTCGTGGGGGATAAAGACATGCTGGTGTTAAAGGTACTGGCTCCTCCAGATTTGAGCAGATTCAGCCGGTTGATCCATCGTGCACGGTTTCAGGCACGCCGGGTATCGCTCAAAAAAGCAGCACTTTTGACCGCAAGTAAAAAGAGAAAAAGGAAATAAGGGATACTGTAAGATTTATAAATAATTATTGTGTGATAATTTTATAGTTCCTTATATTCTACTCTCGACCGTTTTCATACCGTCAATAATTTCCACAGCCGCCGTAACATTGCAGAGGTGGAGGAATCGCTGTGAGTGTTAAAGAATTTCTACGGGAGTTCATCATTATTTTCATTCTGGTTTATTTGTTAAGCCTGCTGATAAGTTATTTGTATTCAATCCTGGTACATGGGATTGGAATTATCGACTGGAGCCTTTCGCTGCGACTCGGCATCCTGTTCGGCATCGTGCTGCCTGTTCAGCGCCTGCTGGTAAAAAAATGAATTTGCCTGTTAAGTAACTTTTGGCCATTAATAGAGGAGGGTATAACATGTTGACTTTGAAACGTGTTCTTATCGCCACACTGTGTGGGTTTATTTTTGGTATTATATGTATGCTACTGGCCAGTTCCAATAGTGAAATCACACTCCTGCAGCGCTGGATGATCATTATCGGTCGTACCATGCTGGGATTTACCATCGGGATCAGCGCCCTGCGCCTGGTCTGGTGGCAACATGGATTGGTGCTCGGTTTCATCGCCAGTATTCCGATGGCTTTACCGGTGATAGATAATATCGGAATTATGGTCGGTACCCTGGTCATGGGTTTAATCTATGGCTTTTTAACCGAATTGATTACTTCCATAGTATTTAAAGCCAAACCGGTGGGTACGAAGAAAGCAGGTTAAATCCGATAAATTATACTTGATACTGTCGGAGACATTTATTAATATTAGAAAAATTGCATATTTATTATATGAAAACTTATATTTCACATCATGTTCATCACCATGCTCATACTCAACAGGAGCCGGGTATGTTCTAGTTTTATTTACCGTAAAAACTTGAATCATAGATAAATAAGCCCGGTTCTCAGGAACCGGGTTTTTTATTTCAATCAGAAAGGGTATAAAGTATGTTGACACTGGCGATCCAAAAGACAGGCAGATTAAGCGAGAAAACAGTCAGGTTGCTGGAAGAGACCGGTATTGAATTCGATAACGGCGGCAAGTCGAAATTAAAAGCCGAGGCTAAAAACTTTCCGGTCCAGATCTTATACCTGCGCGATGATGATATTCCGGAATGTGTCGCTGACCGGATCGCTGATGCGGGAATTGTAGGTGAAAATATCTTTCATGAAAAGGGACGGGGATTGGTTATCTCTGAAAAACTCGGTTTTGCCCGCTGCCGCCTGGCCATCGCTGTTCCCAAATCAATGGAATACAGTTCCATCAAGGATTTGCAGGGTTTGAAAATTGCCACTTCCTATCCTAATATCCTGGGCAATTTTATGACAGCCAGCAAAGTTGATGTGACCATTCATGAAATTAACGGTTCGGTGGAGATTGCTCCCGGAATCGGGCTGGCCGATGCAATTATGGATATTGTCAATACAGGCAGTACCTTACTGAGTAACGGATTGAAGGAAGTGGAGGTTGTGCTGCACTCGGAAGCAGTTCTGGTACAACATCCCGGGTTAAATCCTGATAAGAAAAGTATTCTGGATAAATTACTTTTTCGTATCCGGGCAGTTAATAAAGCGAAAAAATATAAATATATTTTATTGAATGCTCCTAATGAAAAACTGAAAACAATCTCGCAAATGCTGCCGGGAATGAAGAGCCCGACGGTGATGCCGCTGGCCCTGAGCGGCTGGAGTTCGATGCATTCGGTTATACATGAAGATGACTTCTGGGAAAATATTGAAAATCTGAAGAAGGCCGGTGCCGAGGGCATTCTGGTCATACCTATTGAAAAGATGATTGTATAAACCGGGAAAATATTAAAATGAAAATTATCCGAAATCCTTCAAAAACAGAATGGCCATTGCTGATTAAGCGTCCGGTACTCAACCGCGGTAAAATGCTTGGTCAGGTGAGACTCAATACTTAAAATGGTCAGAGAGCAGGGCGACCCGGCTTTGCGAAAATTAACACTTCGTTTTGATCAGGCCAGACTCGCCGGTTTGAAAGTGAGCAGGCAGGAAATAACTGCGGCGGTCGCAGAGGTACAGCCTGAGTTGAAAAAAGCTATGACGATTGCTGCGGCGAACATCAGGAAATTTCATGCCGGGCAGACCTTCGGCGGCGGCAGCCGGCTGCGCAAGATTGAGACGGTCCCTGGTGTGGTGTGCTGGCGTAAACTATTGCCAATTGAGAAGGTGGGTTTATATATTCCCGGCGGCCGGGCGCCTTTATTTTCTACGGTACTGATGCTGGGCATCCCGGCACTGCTGGCCGGATGCAGGGAAATAATCGTCTGCTCCCCCCCTGACCGGCAGGGTGCAGTGAATCCGCTTATTCTTTATGCCTGTCATTATCTGGGTTTGAAACATATTTACAAACTTGGCGGTGCCCAGGCAGTGGCAGCCATGGCATATGGCAGCGAAAGCGTTCCGGCTGTTTATAAAATATTCGGACCCGGCAATCAATATGTCACTCTGGCCAAACAACTGGTGCAATTGGATGGAGTGGGAATCGATATGCCGGCCGGGCCATCGGAGGTGCTGGTTTTAGCCGACGGAACTGCTGATCCGGAATTCGTTGCCGCAGATCTGCTAGCCCAGGCTGAACATGGCACCGACAGCCAGGTTATTCTGGTCACAACGCAGGTAGCCTTGCTGAGCAAAGTGCAAAAGGCACTTCGTGGCCAATTACAGATCTTGCCCAGAAAAGATATTGCCCGGCAATCCTTGCAGCATGGTAAACTGATCTTCATCGCCGATCTCAACCGCGCCGTGCAGTATATTAATTTATATGCCCCCGAGCATCTGATCCTGAATTTAAGAGATCCGGCCCGGATACTACCGGCTATTAAAAATGCGGGCAGTGTTTTTATCGGACCTGACTCGCCTGAAGCAGCGGGAGATTATGCTTCGGGCACAAATCATACGCTGCCCACCGGCGGTTATGCCCGCCATCAAAGCGGAATTAATGTGGAAAGTTTCCTGAAAATGATTACTTTTCAACAACTCAGCCGTAGGGGTTTGCGGTGGTTAGGACCCTCCATCCAAACCCTGGCTGAAGCTGAAAATCTGTCCGGACATGGCAATTCGGTCCGGGTGCGTCTGGATAAACAAGGTAGAAAGCGCCGATGAAGATAACCGATCTGATCAGGCCGAATATAAAAAAAGTACAGCCATATTCTTCGGCCCGGCTGGAATACAGCGGAAACGCCGCCGCGGTATTTTTCTGGATGCCAATGAAAATTCACTGGGATCGGTGACCGGCAAAAAACTAAACCGCTATCCCGATCCGCTGCAAAAGGAAATCAAGGCAAAACTGGGCAGGATCAAGGGTTTGCACGAAGACCAAATTTTTATCGGCAACGGCAGTGACGAGGCTGTCGATGTACTGATCCGCCTTTTTTGCGAACCGGGCCAGGATGCGCTGATGATCTTTCCACCGACCTACGGCGTCTATACTTTTTTTGCCGGGGTTAATGATATCGCTGTCAGCGAAGTACCCCTGACGCCCGTTTTCCGGCTGGATACCGCACAAATTATACAGCAAGTGGATTCCCGGCATAAATTACTTTTTATCTGCTCACCCAACAATCCGACGGCCAATGTGATGCAGCCCGGCGACGTGGAACGGATACTGAAAACAGTTAAAGCCATGGTGGTTATAGATGAAGCTTATATAGATTTCTGTCCGCAAAAAACATTTTTGTCCTGGCTGAAAAAATATCCGAATCTGGTGATACTGCAGACGTTTTCCAAGGCCTGGGGTTTGGCCAATATCCGCCTGGGCATGGCTTATGCTGATCCCCGGATAATCGAAGTCATGAATAATGTCAAGTATCCTTACAATGTAAGCGGTTTAACCCAGCAAACGGTTTTAAAGGCCTTCGGCAGGATGCACCGCAAGGATAAACTGGTTACCCGCATCCTGGCCCAGCGTCGCTACCTGGAGCAGAAGTTGGCCGGGCTGCCTGTAGTAGAAAAAGTTTATCCTTCCGACGCCAATTTTCTGTTAATTAAAGTCAGGGATGCCGGACTGGTCTATCAGAACCTGCTCAAAAGGAATATTATCATCCGGGATCGTTCTAACATACCGGGCTGTCAAAACTGTCTGCGTATTACGGTGGGCACGGCAGACTGAAAACAAAATATTAATAGCAGCTCTCAAGGAGATCTCCGATGAAAAAAGTTTTATTTATTGACCGTGATGGCACTATTTTATTTGAGACGCCGGATGAACAGGTGGATTCCTTTGCCAAGATGCGGTTTTTGCCGGGAGTTATTTCCGCATTGCGTAAAATTGCTGCCGAAACAGATTATGAACTGGTGCTGGTAAGCAACCAGGATGGATTGGGCACGCATTTCCTGCCGGAAAAAAAATTCTGGCCGGTGCATAATTTTATGCTGCAGGTGCTGGCCGATGAGAATATTCATTTTTCGCAGGTACTGCTCGACCGTACCTTTCCGGCCGACCAGGCTCCAACCCGCAAACCGGGGACGGGGATGCTGAAAAAATATATGAAAGGGAAGCATGATTTAGCCCATTCCTACGTAATCGGCGATCGGTTGACCGATATCCAACTGGCTAAGAATCTGGGTTGCCAGGCCATATTTATTAATAACAAAAAAAATAAAGATGCGGCTCTGACGACTAGCGATTGGTCTAAAATATATGAGTTTCTGACCGGAAGACCACGCCAGGCCGTGGTGAACAGAAAAAGCACTGAAACCGACATAACCGTCCGGTTAAATCTGGATGGCAATGGAAAGTACCGCATACGCTGCCGGTTAGGATTTTTAAAACATATGCTGGAGTTGTTCAGCCGTCATTCCGGCTTTGATCTGGAGATGAACATCAAAGGGGATCTGGACACAGATGAACATCATACGGTCGAAGATACCGCTATTGTACTGGGAATGGCTCTGCAGCAGGCTTTAAAAGATAAACAGGGCATGCAGCGCTACGGTTTTGTCTTGCCGATGGATGAAGCGCTGGCCCGGGTTGCTGTGGATTTGGGTGGCAGATCCGTATTGGTCTGGAAAGTGAAATTCAAGCGGGAAAAGATCGGCGATGTACCCACTGAAATGTTTTATCACTTTTTTAAATCATTCAGCGATCAGGCCGGCTGCAATTTGCATATCCGGGCTGAGGGGGAGAACGAACACCATAAAATCGAGGCGATCTTCAAAGCAACGGCGCGGGCTTTGCGCATGGCCGTGCAGCGGGATGCACAGGGTAAATTATTGCCCAGTACCAAAGGATTACTGTGAAAGTCGTTATTATAAAGTATAATGCCGGGAATATTTATTCCGTGCAACTGGCCCTGGAACGACTGGGTGTGATACCGCTGATCAGCGACGATCCGCTACTGATACAGCAGGCTGATAAAGTAATTTTTCCGGGGGTGGGTGAAGCGAGTTCGGCCATGAGTTACCTCATGGCCCGTAAACTTGACCGGGTCATCATTCATTTACAGCAGCCGGTGCTGGGCATCTGTCTGGGCCTGCAGTTGCTGTGCCGCTACAGCGAGGAAAATGCAACCAGCGGTCTGGGAATTTTTCCGGCAAATGTCATGAAATTTCCAGCTGGGCATAAAGTACCCCATATGGGCTGGAATACTATCTGTACTTTAAAAGGTCCTCTCTTTGCTGGGGTAGGGGAAAACAGTTATGTTTATTTTGTCCATAGTTATTATGCCCAGGCGGACGCGGCTACCGCGGCTGCCGCGGCGATCACCGATTACATCGTCCCGTTCAGTGCGGCCTTACAACAGGATAATTTTTATGCGCTGCAATTTCATCCGGAAAAAAGCGGAAAAGTCGGAGAGTTAATTCTTAAAAATTTTTTGGAGCTATGATCACGATCATCCCGGCTATCGATTTGATTGGCGGCAGGTGCGTCCGCCTGCGCCAGGGTCGTTTTGATGCAGTAAAACAGTATGATGTTGATCCGCTCGCTGTGGCCATAGAATTTGAACAGCACGGCTGTAAACGCCTGCATCTGGTCGACCTTGACGGTGCCAGGCAAGGAAAAGTGGTTAATCATCTGGTGCTGGAAAAAATTGCGGCACATACCGGACTGCTAATCGATTTCAGCGGCGGCATTCGTTCACAGGCCGATCTGGATCTGGTATTCCGCTGTGGTGCTGCCCAGGTTGCAATCGGTAGTATCGCGGTCACCTGCCGAGCATTATTTTGCGAATGGCTTGTAAAATATGGCAGCGATAAAATCATCCTGGCCGCCGATTTCTATAAAAGTTTCGTGAAGATCGGCGCCTGGTCGGAGAACACCAGGATCGATCTGCTGGACTTTTTAACAGAATTCCGGCAGGCAGGAATTAAAACCGTTATCTGTACAGATATTGAAAAAGACGGTTTATTACAGGGGCCTGCAGTTGATATGTATCGCCTGGTAAAGGGAACATTTCCGGACCTTTTTTTGATTGCCAGCGGCGGAGTAACCACGATCAAAGATGTTCAGACTTTAAATAGCCTGGATGTGGATGGAGTAATAATTGGTAAGGCCTTTTATGAAGGATATATAAATTTTCGGGAGTTGAAAGAATTGTATGCTGACTAAGAGGATCATCCCCTGTCTGGATGTGAAAGACGGTCAAACCGTCAAAGGGATTAACTTTGTCAACCTGCGCCAGGCCGGTGATCCGGTAGAACTGGGCCAGGTATATGCGGAGCAGGGGGCCGATGAACTGGTTTTTCTGGATATAACCGCCACGGTCGAACAGCGCCGTATCTTTCAGGATCTGGTGAAGCGTATTGCCCGGAATCTTAATATACCATTTACCGTCGGCGGAGGAATTCATACCGAAGATGATGTCACCCGGCTGCTGCAGGCGGGAGCCGATAAAATTACCATCAATACGGCCGCGGTTAAAAAACCGGATTTAATCGACCGGCTGGCCGGCAGATTTGGCAGTCAGTGTATCGTGGTGGCCATTGATACCAAAAATGTGGATGGCCGATGGTCGGTCTATGTCAATGGCGGCAGGACCCCTACCGAACGGCTTACACTGGATTGGGCTGATGAGGTGGTTCAGCGTGGTGCCGGAGAGATATTGCTGACTTCCATGAATCATGACGGCACCAAGGACGGTTATGCTCTGGATTTAACCCGGATGATCTCGGAACGGGTAAGCCGGTACCGGTTATAGCCTCCGGCGGCGCCGGTATGAATCGGCATTTCCTGGAAGTGTTGACCACCGGCAAGGCCGATGCAGCCCTGGCGGCCAGTGTGTTCCATTTCGGCGAGATATCGATTCCCGAACTCAAAAAATATTTAATAAATAATCAGGTGGCGGTGCGTTTATGAAATTAGATTTTAAGAAAGGCAATGGTTTGATTCCGGCCATAATCCAGGATGAACAGACAGGCAGGGTTTTAATGCTGGCTTATATGGATGAGGCGGCATTAAAAAAAACCAGGGAGAAAGGACAGGTCACCTTTTATTCACGCAGCAAAAAGCGCCTGTGGACTAAAGGTGAAGTCTCCGGAAATTACCTGACCTGTAAGAAAATCTTAACGGACTGTGATAGTGATACCTTGTTGATTAAAGTCGATCCGGCGGGTCCGGTTTGTCATAAAGGCTCTGATACCTGTTTCAATGAAAAAAATTCAAACGGCAATTTTTTGGATGAACTGGAAAAAATTATCGCCGACAGAAAAATCAATCCACAAAAAACCTCGTATACATCACGTTTATTCAGCGCAGGACTGAACCGGATTGTCCAGAAGGTGGGGGAGGAAGCGACCGAGGTGATCATCGCTGCCCTCGATAAAAAAAGGGATCGGCTGGAAAATGAAATTGCCGATCTGCTTTATCACCTGCTGGTTTTAATGACTTGTAAGAAAGTTACCATAGCTCAGGTCGTCAATGTTTTGAAAAAGCGCCATCACAAATGAGTCAGGCTGTCACAGGCCTCAAAAATTATTATGCCGTCTATTTTTTTGTGAATATTCCTGATTCTGGATAGTTCTGTTTAAAATCCCACTTCGGTCGCCATAATAAAATGGACGGTTTGCTGCTGGCCGGATTATCATGATCCATTACGCCGATATTTAACCGGAAAACGGATCGGGAGGTACCTTCTTCCTTATAAATAATACGCCAGGGGATCGCGAGTTCAGCAATCATGTATTTATCCGCATTCACTACCAGGGCAGCCTTAATCGATGAATCGTTGATCGCCGGTTTTCCAACCTCCATTCCTGCGGACAATTGTATTTTAAGTATTTTTCCGGGAGCAGCGTCTGCCGGTTTTTTTACCTGCGGAGCAGGATCGATTTCAATGTAGAACCTGTCCTGCTTCAATTCGGGATTCTCAGGATAGACCAGCGTGCGGTCGTCGAAAAATTCCAGAGCCAGGTATAGATTATCCCGGTCGTACATGGTAGCGAATTGAAACCAACCGTCCTGAACGCCGTGCCAGTCCCAGTCTTCTATAATAGCCTGCGGACGCCGGCACTGGATGAATAATGATTTGTACCAGTCATCGATTTTTCCGTCAATGTCGCCGACCGTCAGGGCCCGGGGACAATTGTGCTGCCAGTCTAACAGGAATTCACATTTGGTTGGCAGAGCCAGGGTGGTATCCTGCGGATACAGATAGGAACCGTAGAAATCGAACCAGAGTGGTTCCAGGTTCTGAATTGGTGTCGCCTGGGCCAGGCTGACCTGAAGTGGAATTTCTTTTGAGCTGCCGGCCGGGACAACCAGCTCGATGTACTCCGGGGAAAAGTGGATTTCTTTGGAATTTGGTATTTGAGATTTTACTTTCAGTGGGTACCGGGCCGGATTATCAAAATGAATCATCGTGTTGATTTCCGTCAATTCCGCCGTGGAATTGACCGCAGGTTCAATATGTACCCAGTTTCCATCGAGCAGAGTCTGAACCATGGTATAAGTGGAATCATTGACAATATCCTCAGACAGTATTCCGTTAATAGCCAGATTGGCGATTTGCGGTCCCTGTGCGGTCATGGTAACCCAGACCAACTGGTCGAATTCGCCGAATTGACTTCCGCGCAGTTGGCTGACTCCGCCGCTGGTGGCCAGAATGTAGTGGTCGTGCCCATTCTTTTGGGAATGCAGGTACTGGTGGTAATGTCCGGAAAAAACGGTATGGGGACGGTCTTTTAAAGCCGCTTCGATGGGCAGATAACCTTTAATACCGCCATAATGCCAGAGCGGTTCATGCATGAACACCATAGTCCAGCGTACGTTTTTATATTTATGCAGTACATTTAAACAATACGCTGTTTGCTCAGGGCTGATCGCAGCGTGGGCAGGATCTGTCGTATTCAGGATCAGAAACAGGATATTTTTATAAATAAAATGATAGTAGGGTGAGCCGTAGCGTTTATGCCATTCGAGTAACTGCAGATTATTACTGATATCATGATTGCCGGGTACGAAGAAAAACGGCATCTGTAATTCAGCAACAACGTTCGAAAATTCCTGCCATTGCGTCTCGATGGTATTTATATCATCGGAATACCCTTCGATCAGATCTCCGCTGGACATAACGAATTCCGGTTGCAGCCAGTTAATTTTTTCGATGGCCTGTTCAAAAATACCCGGCCTGTTTCCGCCGGTACGATCGGCGATAATGATAAATTGAAAATTTTCCGGATCGTTGAGGAGTTTGTCTCCCTGCCAGGGGCGCGGTTCCTGGTTGAACAGGGTGGATATATCGTAGGAAACAGGTCTTCTTCGCGCCTTGGATGGTTGCATCCGTGATACGAGTATTGCCGTCCTGATGATCAAAATCGAACTTAAACTAAACCTGAAAAGGTTGGTAAATAATTTCATTGTTTGCCTCCAGTTGTTTAAGATAAAGGGTAAAGGATAAAGAACTCCATTTTATTCCTGTACCTCTACGGCTTGCGCTCGACAAGGTTTTATTTTTTAACCATTATCGTTCATCCTTGCCCAGCATCAAATTTACTAACTAGTGGTACTATCCAAGTCCTACATCCAGCATCATCATTACAGCGAAACCGACCATGGCGCCCATGGTGGAAATATCCGTATTTTTATCCTGCTGTGATTCTGGAATCAATTCCTCGACTACTACAAAGATCATCGCGCCGGCGGCAAAGGAAAGGGCATAAGGCAGAATGGGTCTCATCAGCAGTACCAACGCTGCGCCCAGCACTCCGGCAATCGGTTCAACGATAGCGGAAGCCTGGCCGTAAAAGAAGCATTTCAGACGTGAAAGTCCTTCCCGGCGCAGCGGAACCGATACAGCGGCCCCTTCCGGAAAATTCTGTATGCCTATACCGATAGCCAGGGCGATAGCTCCGGCCAGGGTAGCACTGGGAATATCGGCAGCCACGGCCCCGAAAGCCACACCGACTGCCAGTCCTTCAGGAATGTTATGCAGCGTTATAGCCAGAATAAGTAAAACCACCCGCCGCCACTTGGTATGGATACCTTCGGCCTGATCCAAAGATAAACCCATATGCAGATGCGGCAATATCGAATCTAAACCCCTGAGAAATAATCCCCCCAACAGAAATCCGATGACTGCCGGCACCCAGGCGACGGATCCCGATGCCTCGGCCATCTCGATAGCCGGGGCCAGCAGCGACCAGAAACTGGCGGCGATCATCACTCCGGCAGCAAAACCCAGCATGCCGTCCAGGACTTTGCGGTTGATCGATTTAAAAATAAATACAACGGCTGCGCCCAGCGCGGTGAGAAACCAGGTGAAAGTGGTGGCCAGCAGAGACTTGCATAACAGGGTGTAAGTCTGAAAACCATGAAAAATCCATAATTCTGCCTGTTTTTAATTATAATAAATAAAAAATAAAGATAGATACTCAAATATTCTATTAAATTCTGCATCCGATCGAAAAAATTAAAAATGCAGATAAGAATATGTGATAAAATTATTATTGATTTTACCAGCTCAGGATATTAGATTTATACCGACGGTAGGTATTTATTATGACAAAGAAAGCACCACGGGATAAACGTATTGCCGATATTATTAACGCGGCAGTACAGGAATTCGTAGAAAAGGGTTATGAAATCGCCTCCATGGAGTCTATTTCCGCAAGGGCCGGACTGACCAAAGGGGGACTGTATCATTATTTTTCAGGAAAAGACGATGTTCTGCTGGCGGCTAACGCCAGTTATATGGAGCCTGTCTACGAATTTATGCTGCAGGCTAAACGAAAAAAGAGTCCTGCGGCCGGTCTGCGTTTCTTTATCAGACGTTATCTCAAGCACTGGGCCAATCATCCGCGCGAAATTACCTTTACTCTGCTCTCTCTGACCAAAATGCTTACCCGCCCGGATCTGTGGCCTTCTATCGCGTCATATACTGAAGAGATGATTGCCTTTTACCAAAACTTACTGGAGCAGGGGGTTGCCCGGGGAGAACTGCGGCCGCATGATTCGCGGGGCCGCGCCCTGGCAATGATGGCAGCGCTGGACGGCATAACCGCTTATATGATCATGTCCCGTCTGCCTGCACAACGGTGCGCAGTACATCTGGAACAGGTCTTTATCGATGATATCGCCCGGGGTACCAATGAGCAGTAATATAAAAGATCATGATCTCTGCTGGTCAAGCCTGGTCCTCTACTATTTCACGGGTACCGGTAATGCTCTGACTGCAGGTCGCTGGCTGGCGGATGAGGCCGGCAAACAAGGTCTGGCAGTCCATTTACAGGCCATCGATCGCGGCTACAGAGCAGATAAATAGCGAATTACGGGAAAAAAGCCTGGTCGGTTTTCTTTATCCCACCCATGGCTTCAGCCTGGCGCCTTCCATGCTTTATTTTATATTGCGTTTCCCCCGCGGCAGGGGTATGGATGTATTTTTACTTAACACCAGAGCCGGAAGCAAACTTGGACGCTGGCAGATTCCCGGATTATCCGGTCTGGCCCAATTGCTGCCCATGCTGATTCTGCTTTTGAAAGGTTACCGGATACGTGGGGGATTACCCCTGGATATGCCCTCGAACTGGATCTCCCTGCATCCGGCTTACCGCAAATCATGGATCGATTTTCTGCTCGAGCGCTGCGAAAAAGAAACACGCTTGTTCATTGCTGATATCCTTGCCGGGAAACGGAAATTCCGGCGGGTCTTGATTTCGCTGCCATTCGACCTGGCCGTTTTTCCCATCAGTGTTCTTTATTATCTGATAGGCAGATTTGCACTGGCCAAAACCTTCATCTATTCCAGCAGTTGCGATGCTTGTATGATCTGTGTCGAGAATTGCCCGGTGGGCGCCATTTCCATTAAAGGCAACCGGCCTTACTGGTCATTCCATTGTGAAAGTTGCATGCGCTGCATCAACAATTGTCCGCGGGTGGCTATACAATCCTCGCATTTAATGCTGGCCTTTATGATCCTGATTTCAATGCTGCCGTTTGCTGTGTGGATTCTAATGGCTACGCCGTTTTCAAACTTAATAACGGTTCCTTTGGCCGGAACGCTGCTTGACGGTTATATTGTTTTATTTATCATGTATTGTCTCTATCTGATTATTCAACGATTGCTGAAATTGAAATTTGTCAATGGTATCTTCTCCTATACTGCACTCACTTATTACTGGAAGCGCTATCGCGCGCCGGGTATCAGACTGAAGGATTATCAGCAGATCTACCGACCACAAAAGTGATAATGGTATAAGGTTATAAAGGCAAGTAGTTTCATCCGGATGTCATAGACACAGGCATAATTTCCGGGCCAGAACCCTGCTAAAAAATATGAAATTTCATGCAACTTTTTGAAAACTTTTCGTATATTTACAGAATTTACCTACCGGTCAGTAGGGGGACGCTAAATCAAAGGAAAGATATGCACAGTAATCATGCGAACGAAGTTGATACCAAATCCAAGATCTTTCATATTGCGGCTAAATTAATGGCCCAAAAAGGGTATAATGCCGTATCGATGCGGGAAATCTCCGAGCATTCCGGCGTTTCCAAGCCGATGATATACTATTACTTTGAAAGTAAGGAGAAATTATATCAATCGCTGATGGATACAGGATTGGCTTACAATGATAGCCAGATTCAGGAGATCTTGAATTCAACTGTAACTACAAAAGATAAATTAATCAGACTATTTAAGCTGCATTTTGAGCAATGTCTCAAGTATCCTGAATTTGTTAAATTTTTTCTGTATATGTTTGTAAAAATTGAAGATACACCATTAGCTGAAAATTTACGCCAGGAGGAATTGAAGAGAAAACATGCCCTGATGAAACTGATCCAGGAGGGTATTCAGCGCGGAGAATTCGGTATAAGTGTCAAACCTGAGATAGCCGTGGAGATGATTCTCGGTACCATCACTCATTTTATGTGGCATCAAATGAACAGTAAAAAGAAAGTTTTGACCGACCAACTGGCCGAGGAAATAATTGAAGTGTTGTTTAAAGGATTGAACGAATAATCTTTTCGACTAAAAGGAGCTGAGCATGAACAGGAGCATGTTAAAAAATTTATTTGCCGTATTGACGGTTATAATACTTATACAGCCGCTGCCGGCACAACAGGAGAAAATAGTACTGACCATGGATAAAACCATTGAACTGGCCATGAATAACAATCCGCAAATCAAAATCGCCGAAAAAGAATACGACAAGGCAAAAGCCGGAGTTCTGGGCTCATACTCCGCTGTTCTGCCCAGCCTGGATGCTTCGGCTGCCCTGCAGCATGCCTGGGCTATTCAGGAACAAACCATCCCCAATTTTATCAAGGCCATGCTGGGGCAGGGTTTTCCGGGGACCGAGGATATGCCGGATTTTGTAAAATTATCTTTTGGCCTGGAAAATACGTTTACGTATGGCGCGACACTAACCCAACCCCTGTTTTTAGGCGGTGCCGGGTTGGCCAGTATCAAGTTGGCTTATGCGGCCCGCCGGGCGGCCGAACAAAATTTACAGGCCAGAAAAGATGAACTGTTGTACCAGAGCATAACTGCCTTTTATGGCTGCCTGCTGACCAAGGAACTGGTCAAAGTCCAGGAAGAAGCCCTGGCCCAGGTCGAAGCAAACCGTGATGTAGTGCTGAAAAAATATGATGTCGGAACGGCCTCGGGTTTCGATAAAATGCGCGCCGAAGTGGAAGTAGCCAATCAAAAACCCAATGTAATTTCGGCCCGTAACAACTACCAGATGGCCCTGACCCGCATACGGGCTCTGCTGGGACTGGAAAAGGAATCTAATATCGAGGTGGTGGGCGAATTCGCTTACCAGGAAGATGATTTCGGACAACTGGGCCTGGCCGAATTGCAGGACATGGCTTTTCAAAACCGGCCGGAAGTAATGGCCATTAACGAACAGAAATATATGACCCGGCAGGGGGTAAATATAGCCCGCAGCGGTTTCCTGCCCAGGATCTTCTTCCAGACCGATTACTCTTATATGGCCATGAGAAATGATATGAAATTTGCGCAGAATGATTTCAGCAAGGGTTTTACTTCGGCAGTAAGTCTGCAGATTCCTCTTTTCCATGGATTCAAATCGGTCCAGAACTACCAGCAGGCCAGATTGGATTACCGCATCATGGAAGATAACGAAAAACAATTAAACGATATGATCAGCGCCGAAGTGGAAGTAGCTTACAATAATTTCAATGAAGCCAGGCAGAAGTATCAGTCAGCCACGGAAACCGTGGCGCTGGCCGAGGAGGCCCTGCGCATGGCCAACCTGATGTACAACGAAGGGGCCAATACCCAACTGGACGTGATGATTTCCCGGCTGGCTTTGACCCAGGCCCAGGTAAATTATTTCAGTTCCATATATGGATACCAGGTAGCATGTTCCTTTATACGCAAGGCTACCGGCAAAACACAATTGAATTAATGTTAATGACCGATCCGCAAGAAGGGAGTTTAAAATGAAAAAGGTCTGCTTATTGAGCGTATTAATGTTGGCTTCAACAATTATATTATTCGGCTGCGGCACTTCTGCTGAAGACGCCGTGAAAGAGAAAATACCCGTGGAAGTCATGCCGGTTAAATTGGGCAATGTAATACAGAGTATCAAATATACCGGTGATATCGAAGCGGAATTCGAGGTTAAAGTATTCTCCAAGGTCCCTGACCGTATCGAAAAATATTATGTAGATGAAGGGCAATATATCTCCAAAGGCGCCCCGATCGCCCGCATATTTGCCACTACCATTGAAGCTGCGCTGGACGCGGCCAGGGCCCAGGAGGCCAATATCAAAGTAGAATTTGAACGGGCTGAGCGGCTGAACCGGGAAAATGTGATGAGCGCCCAGCAGTTCGACCTGATCAAAACTCAGTATGAAGCGGCCAAGGCCAACCTGACAAGCGCCAGCAGCGTCATGAGAGATGCAACCGTACCGGCGCCTATTTCCGGCATTATCGGTAAACGCTATTATGAGAACGGCGATATGGCCAATATGGCCGTGCCGCTGGTTTCAATTGTGCAGATGGAAAGGGTCAAGACCACCCTGGACGCCACCGAAGAAGACATGGGGAAACTGGCCCTGGGACAAAAAGCTTACGTAACCGTACGAAGTTATCCGGATCACAAGTTCGCAGGGGAGATCGTCAAAATCAGCCCGGTGCTTGATCCGCTTACCCGCATGGCCAGTGTCGAAGTTCTGCTGGATAATAAGGAAAAGCTGCTCAAACCGGGTATGTATGCGGAGATTGAAGTAATTACCGGCATTCTGGAAAATGTAATGGTGGTTCCGCGCACCGCGACCATCGAGAACACAACCCTGGAAGATAATGACGGCAAACAGCAAGTGGTTAAAAATTACTTCGTTTATGTCGTCGATAACAGTATGGCTCTGCAGAAAAAACTGGAAGTTATGTACGTCAATCATCTCAGCCTGGCAGTTAAAACAGGAATTCAGATCGGTGATACGCTGGTCGTCACGGGGCAGAATAATCTGCGCGACAGCAGCGCCGTTGCTATCGTAAAAGAGAGGAGTGAAATTTTATGAAACTGACCGAAAGTGCCATTAAAAATGGCGTAACCTATTCCATGCTATACCTGATGGCCGTGGGATTCGGTCTTTTCTCATTATTACGGCTAAATCTTGATTTGTATCCTAAAATGGATTTTCCGATGTTAGCCGTCATTGCCCAGTATTCAGGGGTAGGTCCCTACGATATAGAAACTTCAGTAACCAGGCTGGTTGAAGAAACCGTAGCCTCGGTGGAAAACGTGAAAAAGGTCAGTTCGACTTCAGCGCAGGGATTCTCACTGGTAATGCTGGAATTCGGCTGGGGTAACGATATGGATCAGGCCGAAATCGATGTACGCACCAACCTGGAATATATTAAAGATTACCTGCCCCAGGAGATGAGCGAACCGATGGTCTTTAAGTTCGATCCTTCGCAGCAGCCAATCCTTTACATGGCTGTGGCCTCCGATTTTCACGGTCAGGCCGAATTAAGACAGATTTCGGAGGATGACGTTGAACCGCGCATCGAGCGTATCGCCGGTGTGGCTTCTTCTTATACCATGGGCGGACTGCGCCGCGAGATCAAGATACTGGCGGATCCGGCCCGTTTGCGCGCGCACAATATCTCGCTGCAACAGATGACGGCTGCACTGCAGATGAACAATTTGCAGTTGCCGTCAGGCTGGATCGATAACGCCCAGCAGGAATTTACCCTGCAAACGGTGGGTGAATACTCCAATCTGGAGCAGATCGAAAACACCAGTGTAAGCATGATGAACGGTACGGTTATCAAGATCAAGGATGTTGCTACCGTGGTGGACGGTTTTGCCGACCAGCGTATGAAGGTCTGGAATAATAATCAGCCGGCGGTCATGCTGATGGTACAAAAACAATCGGATGCCAATACCGTGCTGGTGGCCCGCGAAGTGCTGGACAATATTAACAAGATTGAAATGGACTTGCCCAAAGGGGTGCATATTGAAACCGTTATCGATTTGTCCAGCTTCATCACCCAGTCCATCTCCAACCTGGTGGATACAGCTTACCAGGCCATGGCCCTGACCTTCCTGGTACTGTTGTTCTTCCTGCGCAACATTCGCAGTTCCCTGATAGTGGCTGTGTCTATTCCGGTCTCGATGATTGTCACATTTGCGGTTATGGATCAGGCCGGTTTGACTCTGAATGTCATTTCCATGGCCGGACTGGCTCTGGCTGTCGGTATGCTGGTAGACAACTCCATTGTAGTTCTGGAGAGTATTTTCCGTCGCCGCGAAGAGGGTGAGGGTTTGCGGGATTCGGCCATCAACGGTACCACCAGCGTCGGCATGGCCATCACCGCCTCTACTCTGACCACTCTGGCCGTGTTTGTACCCATTCTTTTTGTGCCCGGTATAGCCGGTGAATTATTTAAAGATATGGTGCTGACGATCGTCATCTCGCTTTCAGCTTCGCTGATCGTTGCTCTGACCCTGGTGCCGTTACTGACTTCCAGATTCCTGCGCATCAAGAAGAAGACGGATAGCGGAGACCTGGGACCTGCTGTCGGTGACCACAAGTGGACTTTGATAACAAAATTAAATCAGCAGGTCGGCAGGTGGCTGGATCAACTGCATGATTTTTATGACGGCGTTTTAGCCTGGGCACTTCGACACAAGGCTAAAGTTCTGATTTATTCAGGTGTAGCATTTATCCTCTCAATTATCGTTTTGGCATTAACCGGCGGTGAATTTGTTCCTAAAACCGATCAGGGATTTATAGCTATGTCCGTGGACAGGTCCCCCGGAACCAGCCTGGAGTCAATGGAACAGAGCATGCACCAGTTGAATTCCATCATCCTCCAGAACGTGCCGGAGGCGAAAAACGTGTATACCAATTTTGGACAAGGTGAAGGAATTTTCGCCCTGTTTTCTTCCCGTGTTTCCAGCCAGGGTGATATAAATATTATGCTGAAGAAGATGTCCGAGCGTGATCGCAGCATGTTTGAAATCCAGGATGCCCTGCGTGAAAAGATCAAAAGTTTGCCCGATGTGGATGCCCGCTTCGAAGACCGCGGCGAAGCGGCCATGATGGGTGCCGGCGGAGATATAGTTGTGGAAATTTTTGGTCATGATCTGCAGGTAGCCGAAGCTCTGGCTAACCAAATCGAACAGAAAGTGAATACGATAGAAGGGGTCGCTGATATAAAAAGCAGCATCAAGGAGGCGGTGCCGGAGTTGCGGGTTAATCTGGACCGCCAGCGCATTGCCGACCTGGGCTTAAGTACCTCGCAAATCAGCCAGGTCGTGAGCACAAGTGTTTTGGGTACGGTGGCCACCCAGTACCGCGATGCGGGTAATGAATACGATATCCGGGTACAGTTGAATCAAGATTCCCGCGCCAGTAAAACCGATATTGAAAACCTGTTGATCATGACTCCACTGGGTACTCAAATACCACTGCGTTCCATCGCTACGGTTGATTATTCCAAGGCCCCGCAGGAAATCTTGCGCGAAGACCAGGAACGGCTGGTCACGGTGGATATCAATATTTCGGGTCGGGCACTGACCAGTGTCACCGCTGATGTCAAGGATGTGATCAAGAAAATAACGGTGCCCAATGATTTTCGCATCGAGATCGGCGGCCTGGCCGAAGAACAGATGGAATCTTTCATGTATTTACTCCTGGCCATGCTGGCAGCGGTTATCCTGACCTATATGGTTATGGCATCGCAATTCGAATCGTTTATAGATCCTTTTATTATCATGTCTACGGTACCGCTGTCGATCATCGGGGTAACTCTGGCCTTGTTGCTTACCGGTACGGATTTGAGCGTTATGGCTTTTATCGGAATTATCATGCTGGTGGGTATTGTTGTTAATAATGGCATCGTGATGGTGGATTATATCAATCAACTGCGGGCCAGGGGCTTATCGCTGAATGATGCGATTATGCAGGGCGGACACGTTCGTCTGCGGCCTGTATTGATGACTGCGTTGACTACCACTCTGGCCATGTTTCCATTGGCGCTGGGATTGGGAGAAGGGGGCGAAAGTTGGGCGCCCATGGCCCGTGCGGTGATGGGAGGTATGATTGTAGCCACCGCCATGACCCTGGTGGTTGTTCCGATATTATATAGTTACTTCGAAGTTCTATCGGCTAAATTTTTATCAAAACATGCCGCCAAGGTAAAAGAAAAATATGGCGATGAACTGGTGAAGGAGAAGAGGATCTAGTTTAAATTGATTTTCCACCTCCGAGGTTCAGACAACCTCGGAGGTGGATTGCGCCCCGGCAAAATTCTAAAATCTGTTCCGAAATATATTGTATTTGACGCACGATTAATTATATTAATTATAGTTAGGCTTAATATTTAAATTTAATCATAGTTATTCCCTGGAGGTGCATTATGTTCAGGCATGATCATGAGTCATACTTGCGTCAACAGATCAATATTTTTTTTCTGGTAGTACTAATCGGTTCTTTTATAACCTGCGAAATTCAGGCGCAAAATGTATTTCAAAAAACATATTATACCAACGGTAACTATTACCCCAGAAGTATATATCAAACGCCTGATAACGGTGCTATTGTCGGAGGCGTCTACAGTTCCGAGTATTCCGGATATTACAGCCCCTTTTTGCTCAAGTTAAATCCAGACTGGTCAATTGGCTGGTCTAAAGACTTATGGAGATCTTTCTACAGAATCCATTACATCTACCCAGGTTGGTGATGATCAAACCTATGCTGTAGCGGGTAATTATAGTGATTGGAATTCAGACGGCCAGGATATTTATTTAATTAAAGTCGATTCTCTGGGAAATGTATTACTGTCGAAAACCTATAAGTTCCCTGAGGATCAATATGTGCGGACACTTAGAAATAGCCCGGATGGAGGATTTATTTTGGGAGGGAAATGGGCGGAAGATGCATACTTAATGAAATTGGATCATGAATTTAAATCAGTCTGGATAAGTATTTTTGGAGGTTATGATACCGATTATATCTACTCCTGCCGGGTTAGCAGTGATAGTGAAATTGTCGCTTGTGGTTATACCATGAGTTATGGTATGGGCGACGCCGATATTTTTTTACTCAAACTGAATATGGCGGGACAGATCCAATGGGCTGAAGCAATAGGTAGCGGATTTAAAGAAGCAACCTCGGGCACACATTGCCTTTCCATAAGCCATGACGGAGATGCCATACTGGCAGGTTATATTGATAATTATACTGGCGGCGCCGGAGCAGCAGATGCTATACTACTTAAAGTAGATAAAACCGGGGAATTGCATTGGGCGAAAACATATGGCGGTACGAGTAACGATTATGGGTTTATGGTGCAAGAGACGAGTGATTCAGGGTTTATCATCAACGGCTATACCACCAGTTATTCCCAACAAACCTCCGATCATGACGGGTTTCTGATTAAAACTGATGAAAATGGGGCATTAGACTGGTCAAAAATATACGGGACTGATAATAGCGAGGTTACCGGTTTCGGTTATCAGGATTCTGAGAATTCGTTTATATTTAGCGGAGAGGCAACGGATCTTAATTCACAGCAGAAGACTATTTATGTGGTTAAGACCGATAGCAGTGGTTATAGCGGCTGCGAAGATAAAACAATTGAAATAGTTGCCGGGGAGCCTGAACTCGTCGTTACCCCCATTCAAGATATGATACTAAAAGATCCCTTCTCTAATGACTTCCCCTTAAGTGTAACTGTTATAGAAGTTGCAGACAGTGTTGTGTGTGATACATTATCAGATACAACCTCTATTGGTAAGAACACGGATCTTCTACCAAAATCATTCAAATTAAATCAAAATTATCCCAATCCGTTTAATCCAGTCACCACGATAGAATATTCAATACCCCGAAGCTCAACAATCTCACTGCGGATTTATAATGTTAACGGGCAGGAAGTCAGAACCCTGATTGCAAATAAAATTACAGCAGTGGGAAATTACACAATCGAATGGGATGGCAGAGATGACCGGGGGAAACCTGTTGCCAGTGGTACCTATTTTTATCAACTTGAATCGGAAGGATTTCTAAAAGCACATAAAATGATCATGATCAAATGATCTTAGTCACCGACATAGTCTAATATTTATGACGTTTTTGCCTTGATTGACCCTGCACTTTAAAACAGCGCCATGTGACATTTTTTTGACAATATTTTGACCTCTTCATGGCATTTTCTGCATTCGTATTATTTATAATTGATTATACGTATTAACCAAACTTATAGGGAGGTCCTATGTTGTACAAATCTTTTTTATCGTTTGTTCTGGCCGTGTCACTGGTATTGTTCAGTTGCGAACAACAGGAACCTTTGGCACCGGTGGAACAAAGCAGTTTGAATCCAGAGGGGTGTCTGAAACCGAATGATCTGTTTTATCCGGGGTATCAGCATGGCGATATAACTGTGCTGACCCGTAATATTTATGTCGGCTCAGATGTGGACATGGTCATGGCGGCAACGACTCCGGAAGAAGTTCTATTGCTCTCCACCCAGGCTTTTCAGATGCTGCTGTCTACAAATTTTGCCGGCCGGGCTGAACTGCTGGCCAACGAAATACAAAAAACCAAACCTGACCTGATCGGCTTGCAGGAAGTGACCCTGTTCCGTATGCAATCACCGGGTGACCTCATTGTCGGCGGAACCGAACCGGCGACCCAGCCGTATCTGGATTATTTGAACATTCTACTGAATGTACTTACCAGCAGGGGATTAGATTATAAGATCGCCGGTATCATTGAGGATACCGATGTTGAAGTTCCGGTAATAATGGAGCTGGATGAAAACGGCAATCCGACCGTAATCAATGATTTACGCATGACCGATTATGACGTGGTCCTGGTAAAAAACAGAGTGAAAGTTGAAAATGCGGTATCTGCAAACTATCAGGCCCGCTACAATATTCCGAGCATGGGCGCAACGATTTTGCGTGGCTATGTTATTGTCGACACCAAAATTAAAAATAAACACTACCGCTTTGTAAGTACTCATCTGGAGCCTGCTGTCAGCCCGGAACTGCTGCAGGTGCAGATGGGACAGGTCATGGAATTGACCTCCGTCCTGCAGGACAATTCTCTGCCGCAGGTTGTGGTTGGTGATTTCAACGCAGAATATCCTGCCAGCCCTGTCTATAATCATATGATCGATAATGGTTATATCGATGTCTGGACAAATAATTGGAAACAGGATGATCCTGACGGTTTTACTTATGGACACGATCTGGATTTACGCAATGCAGCGGCTAATTTTAATAAGCGGATCGATTACATCTTTGTAAAGGATTCAAATCAACAAGAATGGAAAGATCCTTTTTACGCTCTGGTCATAGGCCAGGAGCCCTGGAACCGCTACCAGTGTACAGACGGCTCGTTATTATGGCCGTCCGACCATGGTGGTGTGCTAGCTAGATTGAATTTGTCTAAATAATTTTAACCTTCCCTTGTTTCCCCTCCCTTATGTATAAGGGAGGGGACGAAGGGGTGGGTCAGTGCGGTCGGATCATGATTCGACCCTACGAACCTCGGAGATGGATTTCAACGAAGCAGGACCAGTTTTCTGGTCATGGCAAAATTATCCGCCTTGAACCGGCACAGATAAACCCCGCTGGCGTACCCTGTACCATCAAATCGTATCAGATGATATCCTGCCTGTAGAACGGAATCCTGCAAAGTGGTAATTTTCTGTCCCGCGTTGCTATAAATTTCTATTACTATCCGTGTTGTGACAGGTAAAGAGAATTTTATACTGGTAGTGGGATTAAAGGGATTGGGATATACAGGATAGAGATAAAACTTGATAGGTTGGTGCGGATCCCCAAAACCAGATCTGTCCTGATAAAGTATAACCGTTAAGGTGTCGATCCATTGACGGACCAGCTCCGATCCCTCTTCATCAACCACCGAACTGGCCAGCGGCGGCATACGGAATTCGCCCAGATCACGCATACGTAAATAGACAATTGAACTATCGGCAGCCCCCGGTTTTATACGCTTTGCGCCGGTAATGTTCATATCTCCCAGGCTGGCATCTTCATTAATCAGGTACATCTGCTCTAGCGGCGTCTCATAGCGTAAATCCATATTAGTACGACCGGAACCGCCAGGCCGGTGGCAATTGGCACAATTGGCATCCAGGTAAGCCCTGGCCCGCTGATTGATAGCTACCGTGCTATCCTGGTAGGAGGGTAGCCGGGGAAAAGCAATATAATCCTCACCGATATCTTCCGTGAACAGCCGAATATGATTATAACTCCGCAACTGGTTGTCCGATACTGCACCATACAGATGTTGTTTATTGATCTGGGCAGTGCGAACTCCCAGTACAAAACCAGCTGCCGGAGTATGACAATCCAGACACTCCATACGGCTGGGATAATAATAACTTTGGCTTTTTATACTGTCGCCAGATTTAATATTAAAGGCCCTGCGGTAGCTGCCTTCCAGTAACATGGCGTCGGTTTCTGCTTCATTCCATAAATAACTGAAACCGTCCCATTGTTCATCCTGCTCATGCTTAACCAGAAACCGGGTTTCAATGATTATGCGACTGTCAGGATTGCCCTGCTCAAGCTCCATAAAGAAATTTTTGACCAATACGGCGCCGGGCGGAAAAACCCAGAATCCGTCCCGTGAAAAAACTATTTTACTGGTATCAGGCAGAGCCAGCGCCCTGGTTTTATAAGCACCGTCAGACCAGAAGGGGGCATTAATGCTATAGGGAATGATACCGGGTGAATACCTGAGTGAATCGATCTCGCTAAACAATCCTGATGATGAGATCGTTCGGGGAATCTTGACCGGTGGAGGATTACCAGGTTTCTCTTCGAATATATAGATACGGCCGTCAAAGCCGACTACATAAACCTCGCCCGATTCATCCTCGCCGAAACTGGAAATTGCCGCAGGACTTTCGGCAATAATTTTATTTTCGACTAACCGGCCCCCGCTGTATCTTAAGCCCCAGATTTTACGTGTAACATAATCACCATATAGATAAACACCGTTTAATCGGACCAGGCGGTTGCCCCGGTATACATACCCGCCGGTAATGGAATTTCCGGTGGAGTGATCGTACTCGATGATGGGCAGCGTCAGACCGGCGGTATCACAATCAATAGAAGGTTTATAACAATGGAATCCTTCCATTATGTTCCAACCATAATTTCGCCCGCCCTCAATCAGGTCGACCTCTTCCCATAGATTTTGTCCCACATCAGCAGTCCACAAATCACCGTTAAGACGGTCAAAACTAAACCGCCAGGGATTGCGCAATCCCCAGGCCCAGATCTCTGTGCGCCAATTATTGCTGTTGCCGGCCAGGGGATTATCTGCAGGAATGGTGTACTCCAATCCCTGAGTGGTACTGTCAATATTAATGCGCAGGATTTTACCCAGCAAGGTAGCCCGGTTTTGTCCATTACTCTGGGGATCCCCGCCGCTGCCGCCATCGCCAAGTCCGATGTATAAATATCCGTCAGGGCCGAAAGCCAGTTGGCCTCCATTATGATTAGAGTACGGCTGCTGGATTTCCAGCAGAATACGTTCACTGGATTTATCCACCGAATCCGCATCGTTAGAAACGGTAAATTCGGAAATACGCGAGAAAAGATTTCCATAAGTATAATAGACGTACAATTTCCCGTTATTCCTGTAATCAGGATGAAAGGCAAGACTAAGCAAACCTGCTTCATTGGGTTCGGCATTGACTCGTTCGGTAATATCCATAAATATTTTAAAAGCAGTAGTGGAATCCCGGTTGGGTAACGATTTGATTATTCCTGCTTTTTCCACCACAAAAATACGGTTTGTGCTATCGCCGGCATGAAACAGATGTACAGGCAAATTAAAAGAAATGTCATTAAAAACCTGCACCAGTTGCATCGAAGCCAGGGTATCACCGCCGCTGGAGATGCGGAAAGATGTATTAGGGATGCGTTCCTGCAAGCCGTATTCCTGCAACGCTAAAGCAGAAAGAATTAATAAAATACTCAAGAATACGAAAAGATAGCGGGCCATATCTATTCCCCTTTTTAACATAGAACACATGATTGCTGTAAATTATTGTTTCGGCCCAAATATATATTAATGCCGGGTTATATTACACTAATTTGTGTGCAATATCCACCTCCGAGGTTATCCGAACCTCGGAGGTGGATTCTGATTGCTAATTAGTCATACCTGCTTTAAATTGGAACTGAAATATTTTATTACCCCAATTTTTATGGATCCGATGATCATATTTTTCAAGTAATGAAAATAAGGCGTACTTATTTATTCAATTGATATATTTATATTCGGTTTTCCTGAACAGTTTGCCGGGAAGGGAAATTTAATTTGTACTGCCCTGCAATCACTTGCTGTTTTCTTAAATAAATATAATTCATAAGGAGAGTGAAATGTTTAAAAACTATCGGTTTAGCGGAATGATTATGGTATTTCTATTATCAACATTACTGATAATCAGTTCCGGTTGCGAAGAAAAAGTCCCTCCGACCTTTAAACGATCATCAATCGATAGCGGGCTGATTTCCGCTTATACCTCCGGAATGATCTCACGGGAATCGCCGATCAGGGTCGTTTTTACGGAAGATATTGTCGATTCCAGCAATATCAATCTGCCCCTGGACAGATCACCATTCAGTTTCAAACCAGGCATCAAAGGAATTACGGTCTGGTCCGATTACCGCACCGTCGAATTCCGACCGGAAACGCGTTTACCTGATGGTCAGGATTATCAGGCCACCTTAAATCTGAAAAATCTGGTGGAAACAGTCAGAGGGGAAGAGCTCTTTTTCTTTTACTTTTTCCTCGATGAAACAAACTTTTGAAATTAACATCTTTGGTCTGCAATCAGTTAATGAACAAAGACCCGAACTGCAGCAGATCAGTGGAATATTTGTTACAGCTGATGTGGATGACGATCAGGCAGTGGAAAAAATCCTGACTGCAACCCAGCAGGGGAAAGAATTACCGATCACCTGGCAGCATAAGCCCGACGGCCGTGAACATCAGTTCAGCATCGATGGCATCGTGCGCGGTGAAGATTCATCACAGGTAACACTGGCCTGGGATGGCAAATATATGAATGTTGACAAGAAAGGTAAAAGTTCCTATACGGTTCACTCCCGCTCCTATTTTACTATCGACAGTGTCAGACCGGTACGCACAGAAACGGAATATATCGAGATCCGTTTTTCGGATCCGCTGGATAAAAATCAAAACCTGCAGGGATTGGTCACCGTAGAAAAACGCGATGATCTGCGCCTGGATATCGACCGGAGTATTCTGCGTATTTACAGCGCTACACCATGGGAAGGAACCAATTCCGTGACTGTATCTCCCGGGATACGTAACAGCCTGGGGTATCGATTGAATATTTCCAAGACATTCGATATTACCTTCGAAGAATTAAAACCAGCTGTACGATTTGTGGGTAAAGGTGTTATACTGCCCACAACTCAGGACTTAGCCCTGCCAGTGGAAGCGGTAAACCTGCGCTCGGTGATTGTGGAAGTAAGTAAGATTTATGAACAGAATATTCCGCAATTTTTGCAGGTTAATAAACTGGATGGTGATAATGAACTCCGGCGGGTGGCACAAACGGTCTGGAAAAAAACAATCGATCTGAATATAACTCCCGATAAACAGAACCGCTGGATGCGCTATGGCCTGGATTTAAAACCCCTGCTTGAAAAAAATCCGGGCGGGATCTACCGCATCAAATTATCTTTCAAACGCCGGCATATTTTATATGATTGCGGGGAAAGCCTGACCGCGGCGACAACTCCGCTGGTCAGTGAAGAAAGTGTTTCCGGCAGTGAAGAGTCAGAGGATGAAGAGAGAGGTTATTGGGAAGACGACGAGTATGAGGGAGGCGGTTATTATGATTATTATGAACAACGCCTGAATCCCTGCCATCCCGCCTATTACCGGGAATATTACGATCATAATATAAATGTGTACCGCAATGTAATGATTTCGGATATCGGACTGCTGGCCAAACAGGGTCTTGATCAGAAATTGTTTGTGATGGCTACCGATCTCAAGTCGGCACAACCCCTGTCCGGAGCCGAAATAGAAGTGTTAGATTTTCAACAGCAGAGTATCGGTAAGGGAACAGCGGATAAAGACGGCTGCGTCCTATTCGATCTGGAGCGGAAACCATTTTTGATTATTGCCCGTAATGCCGGTCAAAACGGTTATCTGAAATTGGATGGTGGATTAGCCTTACCAATCAGTCACTTTGATGTGGGCGGAGAAAATGTACAATCCGGTTTGAAAGGATTTCTATATGGAGAACGCGGAGTCTGGCGTCCCGGTGATCCCATTTATCTGACCTTCATATTATATGATCCAGAAAAACTGATCCCGGAAACGCACCCGCTGATTTGTGAATTCTATAATCCGCGCGGTCAACTGATCAAAACAATCCGACGGTTAAAATCGCTTAACGGTTTTTATGATCTGAAATTGTCCACCGATCCGGATGCACTTACCGGTAACTGGGTAGCTAAAGTGAAAGTTGGGGGTGTCACTTTTGAAAAAGTACTGAGAGTGGAAACGATCATGCCGAACCGGTTGAAAATCGATCTTGATTTCGGCAAGGGAGTAACAAGTTTAATGGCCGGACCGGTTCAGGCGCGATTATCAGCAGAATGGTTGCACGGGGCACCGGCTAAAAATTTGCGAGCGGATGTGGAACTGGGATTGACATCAAGCGGAACTTCCTTTCCCGGTCTGGAGGGATTTGAATTCAATGATCCGTTCCATAAGTTTGAACCGGAAAACCGGATGGTCTTTGAAGGACAGTTAGATGCGAACGGCGCTGTGGCCATGAGTGCAGCCGTGGAAACTGACCGTACCGCTCCCGGTGTTTTACAGGCTTCTTTCCGCACCCGGGTATTCGAACCCGGTGGTGCTTTCAGTACCGACCGTTTTAGTATTCCCCTGCACCCATTTCAACAGTATATCGGGATCAAGTCTCCGCGCGGTGATAAAGCGCGACACAGGATGCTGGTCACGGATTCGGTCTATACCGCTCAACTTGTTGCTGTGGACAGGAACGGAACTGCCATTCCCCGCACTAACGTCGAAATCAAAATGTACCGGATCGATTGGCGCTGGTGGTGGGAACAGGGCAGCGAAAAGCGTGCTGATTATATTGGTTCCAGTCATTATAAATCATTGTATGCAGACACGATCCAGGTGAGTGGTGGAAAAGGTTCCTGGAAATTCAGTATAAAATATCCGGATTGGGGTCGCTATCTGATCAGGGCCCGGGATCTGAACGGAGGTCATATTACGGGCACTATAGTCTACATTGACTGGCCGGGTTGGGCCGGACGGGGAAACCGTGAAGCGCCGGGTGGCGCTGCTGTACTCAGTTTTTCCACGGATAAAACGGAGTACAAGGTCGGTGAAAAGGTTATGGTCACCATCCCGGTAGCCCGTACCGGGAGAGGATTGGTCAGTATTGAATCCGGCAGTAAAGTGCTGAGCACTCACTGGATTGCAGGAGCAGATAAACCGGTGCGGTTCGAATTTACCGCAGCACCCGAAATGGCTCCTAATGTGTATGTACATATAACCTTCATGCAGCCGCATCTACAGGCGGCCAATGATCTGCCGATCCGCATGTATGGTGTGGTGCCGGTCAAAATTTTTAATCCTGATTCACGCCTGGAACCAAAAATTCAAACTACGGATGTCTACCGACCGGAACATAAAGAGGTTATAAAAATCAGCGAAGCCAACGGCCGTCCGATGACGTATACCCTGGCTCTGGTTGATGAAGGTCTGCTGGATATAACCCGCTTTCAAACACCCGATCCCTGGACGAATTTTTATGCCCGGGAGGCCCTGGGAGTAAAAACCTGGGATTTGTTTGATCAAATTACCGGCGCCTACGGTGCAAGGTTAGAACAGTTGCTGGCGATCGGCGGTGGAGAATTTCAAAAAGAGGAAGGTCAGAAAAAAGCGGATAGATTTCCGCCGATGGTAAAATTTTTGGGACCATTTGAATTAAAAGGCCGTGAAACCAGATCGCACGATATAGATATTCCCCAGTATGTAGGGGCTGTGAGGTTGATGGTTGTGGCCGGACAGGGTGGTGCTTTTGGTTCAGCGGAGAAAGAGGTCAAAGTCCGTAATCCGTTGATGCTGCTGGGTACCCTGCCGCGGGTGCTGGGACTGGATGAGAGTTGCGATTTACCAATTACGATTTTTGCCTTGCAGGAAAATATTAAAAATGTGGCGGTCAAAGTTAATACCGAAGGCCCGGTGATGCTTACCGATTCACCAGAAAAGAAAATAAATTTTAGCAGTCCGGGTGACCAGGTAGTAATATTCAAGATAAAAGCGAAAGCCCAGGAGGGAGTTGCCAGGATCAGTATGGAAGCCTTCGGCAACGGTGAATCCTCGCGGCAAACCATCGAGTTGCAGGTCCGTTCATCAAGTTTTGCCATCACGGATGTGGTATCGAAAACCCTGGATAGTGGCAAGGAATGGTCCCAGCAAATCACTCTGCCGGGAATGATTGGCACTAATACGGTCACTCTGGAAGTATCGCGGATTCCCCCGATGAACCTGGGCAAACGACTCAGATTTCTGATTCGCTATCCGCATGGTTGTGTGGAACAGATTACCTCGGCGGTATTTCCCCAACTTTATCTTAACCGCCTGATGGACCTTTCACCTGAGCGGCAGACTGAGATTGAAAAAAATGTCAAGGCAGGCCTCGAGCGTCTGCGTCTGTTCCAGGCTTCGGATGGCGGATTTACATATTGGCCGGGCGGTTGGCAAGGTACTGACGATTGGGCCAGTAACTATGCCGGTCATTTTTTGGTCGAAGCTAAAAGAGCGGGTTACCCCGTACCGCAGGGTCTGCTGGACCAGTGGCAAAAATATCAAACTAAAAAGGCACAGGGTTACGTTACCGGACCATTACGATCCGATCTAGTCCAGGCTTACCGCCTGTACACCCTGGCCCTGGCCGGGAAAGCGGAACTGGGAGCAATGAACCGTCTGCGCGAGCAGGGCAGTGTTAGTAACGAAGCCCGCTGGCGGTTGGCCGCCGCTTATCAACTGGCCGGACAACCGGAAGCGGCCGCAGCTCTGGCTGCTAAAGGAATTTTCACATTTCCGTTCTTCAGGGAATTTTCCTTTACTTTTGGTTCTGATCTACGGGATAAAGCCATGGTAGTAGAAGCATTATGTTTACTGAAACAAAATGACCGCGCCGAAAGCCTGGTAAAGGAGATAGCTGCGGAATTAAGCAATGAAAAATGGCTCAGTACCCAGACTACAGCCTATTCCCTGATAGCAATTGCAACTTACAGCGGGGTGGTCGGTGGTGGTACTAAATGGAATTTTTCCTATGAATGGAATGGTAATGCCCGTACTACTGTGGAAACAACTTCTCCGGTCTACCAACAAACCCTGGCACCTGGCGAAAAGATGCAAATTGCATTCGCCCTGGAAAACAAAGGGCAGAGTACTATCTACCCAAGTTTGATCATGGAAGGGCTCCCGGCTGCAGGTCAGGAAAAGAGCGGCCAAAATGGGATGACCATCAAGGTGGATTATTTTACGCTGAGCGGAGAACCTTTGATCCTGTACGAGTCGAACAGGGCACGGATTTTGAAGTTGAAATTAAAACCAGAAATACCGGCACAGAAGGAAAATATGAAGAACTGGCCCTTACAGCCATCTTTCCACCGGGGTGGGAAATACGGAATACCCGTCTTGATCCAGCGAAGCAGATGAAAGACAGAAATATAGGTTATGATTACATGGATATCCGTGACGACCGGATCATGACCTATTTCGACCTGAATATGAACGACCAAAAGTCTTTTCGTTTTCAACTACACGCCGCATATTTAGGTCGATTCTATCTGCCAATGATCATCGTTGAACCCATGTACGATGCGACCATTTATGCACGACAGGCCGGGCAGTGGATCGAAGTAATTGAACCGGGTCAATGAAAAGGTTTCTGACTTCACCGCGGTGTTTTTTTACATTTCTGGTCTTTTGGGCAGTTTTCTGGTTTTTTTTGCCATTAACGGAATTCAGGAATCCTTACTCTTTAGTTATTCTGGATCGTACGGGAGAATTGTTGAATGCTGGTGTGGCAAAGGATGGACAATGGCGCTTTCCACCGGCAGATTCTATACCGGCCAAATATATCCAGAGCGCCGTTATTTTTGAAGACAAACGTTTTTTCAGGCATCGCGGTGTTGATCCGCTGGCGCTGCTGCGGGCCGCCTGGAGTGATGTCCGGGCCGGCAAAGTAGTCAGTGGTGGCAGCACGCTGACCATGCAGGTAGTGCGGCTATCCCGGCCGGGGAAACCGCGCACTATCCTGGAAAAAACCGTGGAGATCTTCGAGGCTCTGCGGCTTGAATCTTTTTATAATAAACAGGAAATATTTTCCATGTACGCCGCCCATGCCCCCTATGGCGGTAATGTGGTCGGATTGTCTGCAGCTTCCTGGCGGTATTTTGGGCGGCAGCCCGAACAATTATCCTGGGCTGAAGTGGCCATGCTTACCGTTCTGCCTAATAATCCGGCTCTGATCCATCCCGGCCGCAACCGCGATCTGTTGCTGCGGAAACGTAATGTTCTACTTGATAAGTTGATCGAACAGAATGTTCTGGACTCGCTGAGTGGTACTCTGGCTAAAATGGAACCACTGCCGCCGGAACCATATCCCTTACCTGTACTGGCTCCGCATATTTACAGCCATGTGCGCAATTCCGGCCTTACCACAAAAAAATGGGGGCGCGCTGCACCGGGACCTGTACATACCACGATGCGTAAAGACCTGCAACTGCAGACGGATCAGATTATCCGCCGGCATCACGAGCGTCTGGCAGCCAACGGAATATTCAATGGCGCGGCCCTGGTCATGGAGGTGAACAGCGGACAGGTACTTGCCTATGTGGGCAATGTCTTCGATCCCGATAATTCCGGACATGACCGTTTTGTGGATATTATTTCTGCGCCGCGCAGTACCGGTAGTATTTTAAAACCGTTGTTGTATGCCGGTATGCTGCAGAGCGGTGATATACTGCCCACACAGTTGGTAGCCGATGTCCCGACCCGCATGGGTGGATTTGCCCCGCAGAATTACAGCCGGGAGTATCAGGGAGCTGTACCGGCCTGCATGGCACTGGCCCGCTCCCTGAATGTTCCTGCTGTTCGTATGCTGCAGCGTTTCAGTGTCGACCGTTTTCAAAACCTGCTGGAAAAACTGGGGATGACTACACTATACCGGCCGGCGCATGAGTATGGCCTAACTCTGATCCTGGGCGGGGCAGAAGGAAAATTATGGGACCTGACCGGCATTTATGCCAGTATGGCCCGTACGGTCAATCGTTATTTTGAAGATGAGGCAGATTCAGCCTCGGCTGAAGCCTCGGCATTTTTTGCTCCCGAACTGTTCCTGGACGAGGAACAAAATAAGAACACTGCTGACCGGAAGCTTATTCCGAACAAATCCAATCCGGATAGTCCTTTACGGGCAGGTTCCTGCTGGCTGACCCTGCAGGCTATGCTGGAAGTCACCCGTCCTGATGAAGAGAGTGCCTGGCGGGATTTTCTTTCCAACCGTGAGATTGCCTGGAAAACCGGGACCAGTTACGGTTACCGCGATGCCTGGGCTATCGGTGTAACGCCTCTGTATGCGGTGGGGGTGTGGGTGGGAAATGCTGATGGAGAAGGTCGGCCGGATTTAGTTGGACTTAAAACGGCAGCCCCCATTTTATTTGAAATTTTCGGTTTATTACCGTCGGCAGAATGGTTTAACTGTCCGGAAGGGGATCTGGAACTGATCGAAGTATGCAGCCGGAGCGGTTACCGTCGTGGACCGGATTGCGCCGCAGGTCTGATGATCCGGGTCCCGCCGGCTGGAGTTCAAACTACAGTTTGTCCCTATTGCCAGATTGTACATCTTGATCGCAGTTTGCGCTGGCAGGTGCATGCGGATTGCGAACCATTGCACGGGATCGTAAACAAAAACTGGTTTGTTTTGCCGCCGACTATGGAATGGTATTATATCCGCAAACATTCCGATTACCTGCCGTTGCCGCAGCTGCGTGAAGATTGCCGTGGACTGGTGGAGAGTATGACTTCATCCTCTTTTTCCATTATTTATCCGGAGAAAAACAGTACAATCTTCATCCCGTTGGAATTAGACGGGCAAAGAGGGCGAACCGTTTTTAAGGCGGCAGCCCGCAATCAGCAATCCACCCTGTACTGGCATCTGGACAATGTTTATATGGGAGCTACCCGCGATATACATGAACTGGCCCTGGTAGCGGATGCCGGTGAACATATTCTGACCCTGGTGGACGAGAACGGCGAGCAGGAAGTCCGGAAATTTAAAATAATAATAAAATGAACAAAAAAAATGCCTGCTTTTCCACTTCCTGTCAGGTAGTGGAAAAGCAGGCCATGAAGGCATTGATTAATAGCGATTATTTGACTTTAATTGACGTAACCACTTTTTCGAAAGTCGAAATATATTTTTCTTTCATCGGGGCATAATAGTTAAAAATTACGCGGTAAATGCGATCGTTTTTAACCAGAAAATAAACCCGGCTGTTAATCTCCCTGACCGGACGATAATCAAGATAGGTTGTATTTACTCCATCAATATTGACGCTTCCTTTTGATACTGCTTTATAGTTTTTGGAATTTTGTTCGACGACTTTTTCCAGCGATAAACCTTTGGCCGGGATAATATCCAGGTGAACATTGCTGTCCTGGCGATATCCGCGGATATCCAGCGAGAATTCGGCGGGGGCTTTGGCAGCAGGTGTTAGCCAGATCAAAGTTGTCGGGATACTTTAAGACTCAGATAACTATTGCTGAAGTCCGCGAAATTGGAGGAGGGCATAGCCGGATCGTCTCCCACCACCTTTGGTGCAGCTTCGGTAAACTTCAGTGTGCTGAGCAGGGTATCCAGGACAAATTTATTCAGTGCATATGCTTTATTGAAACCTTCATAACTGGCTGTATAGAGCAAGGTATCCTTCAAAGCAAATATTCTGGTCGAAGATAGTTTATTACGGTTATCCAGGTATCCGGAACACTCGAAAGATTTTCCCGGTACGCCAGCCAGGATTTTTTCTTCTATAGGTTTTACATCATAACCCGAAACCGACAAATCATCCCGTATTTTTTCGACATATTGATCGAAGGTCGAAAGGGAATCCATCCTGATCCTGCTGACCACCAGGCGTACGCCATCGGGACCGGTGGGTGTCAGATCGGTGAAGCGGGAAACAATTTCCGGAATTGAATAGACCATTACACCTGTTTGATCCTGGGTGAGGGTCCAACCCTGGGGATATGTAAAGGCAGACCTTGGAAATGAAGTCATCAAATTTTTCCCACCCTGTGATAGTCACTACCTCTGCTTTTTTCTCGCAGGCCAGCAGCATCAGCGTGATCAGCAAAGACATTAATACACTTTTCAAAATTTTTCGGTGCATGATAATCCCTCCCCAATGATTGATAGCATCTTGATTATATATTTACTTTTCTAAACGGAACTCAGATCAGTTATATTGAGCTAAAATTTCCAGTCCCTTTTTGGCATCCTTGTTGTTCGGATCGAGTTTCAGTACCTTTTGATATTCAGCTTCGGCTTCTTTTCGTTTATCCAGTGCATGCAGGGTTTGGGCTCGCCACAGATGCACTTCGGAATCATCGTTTTTATATTCAACTGTTTTGGTCAAGGCATCCAGAGCCCTGGGATAATTCTTTTCCAGCAGGTATGAGAAACTGATTGATTTATAGACTTCGCCTAAGATCGCTTTAGAATTAACGGGTTGTTGTTTTTCGGCCAGTTCAGCGGTTTGCAGATACTGTGTCCTGGCCGCAGCCACGGAATCCATCTGCGATAAACAGCGAGCCAGGTTTAAATGGCCATTGAGATAGGTTGGCTGCAGGCTGAGCGCTTTGTACAGGGCTTTACGGGCGTTTTCCCATTTGGAAATGGCCATGTTCGATAATGCGTAATTTACATACCCTGCGGCGGAGGTCGAATCGATCAGTATACGCTGTTGAAAAGCATCAGCAGCCAGATCCCACTTTTTCATGCGCATATAAGCAGCGCCCAGATCAGTCCAGACATCTTTCTGGTTGCGGTCTTTTCTCAGCGATAACTCAAAATATTTAACTGCCGTTGTATCCGTCTTTAATTCCAGATATGATTTACCATATAATCTATAATCTTCAGCGGAGAGGGTATCTACTTTGGCCAGGCTTTGATAGGTTTTGATCGCCAGGTCATATTCTCTTAGATGATATTCCGCTTTGGCCAGAGCGCGGATGGCCTCAACCGAATTTTCCTCCTTGGTTAAAATATGTTCGGCTGTTGTTTTCGCCTCGCCGTATTGGTCGATTTTTATTAACGACTCCAGATAGATCAGCCAGGCTTTATGATTGTCAGGTTGACGTTTGACAAACGGTTCGAGGATCTTTACAGCCAGTTCCGGCTTCTTGGCCGCATAATATAATTGTCCCAATTCCCAGGCGGCCTGGTCATTGGCCTGATCCATATTCAAGACCCGTTGATAACATTTAGCCGCTTCATTATAGCGGCGGGCTTTATAGTAATGTTTGGCTAATTTATAGGACATCTCCACCTGGGTCGAATCGAGTTCAATGCCTTTTTCCAGTTGCATTACCGCCATGGCTTCAGCGCCTAATTTCAGATAGGCATCATATAGTCCCTTATAAGCATTGACATTTTGCGGTTCCGCGTCCCTGGCCATGGTATAAGCAGCGATGGCGTTCTCGGCGGAATCCGCCAGCACATAGATACTGCCTTTTTGCAGTAATAATTGCGTACTGTTTTTGGTTCTTTTCAGTCCTTTATCAATCAGGATCAGGGCTTCTTTGAAATTTTTTTTCTGGGCGAGTACCTGGGTGACTGATGATATAACTCTTCGGTGAATCTTTTTCAACTTCCAGCATTTTTCTGCCCCAGAACTCGGCCGAGTCGAGCTGATTTTTTTCCAGATAGATTTGCCCCAGCAGATAATAAGCATCCAGATTGGACGGAAAATTCTGGATGGTCTGTTTGAGCAGGACAATGGCTTCGTCTTTTTTATTTTCATTCAATAACGCTTTGGCCTTGTTATAATCGACCTGCGCTCCGCACCACAGTGCCATGAGGAAAATACCTAGGATGACATAAATCAGCGTGTGCTGTTTTTTCATTTTACAATTGCTCCTGAGTTAATTGAACCAAACGGACAGGCTGCGTCGCCGGTACTAATCCATAATTCAGAATTATTTTCTGACCCTCTGCACTGGCAATAAACGCACTGAAACCTAAGGCTAATTCCGATTTATCGGACCGGACATATACATATACGGGATAATGAAGCGGATATTCTCCGCCATATATATAGGCTTGATAAGGATAATAATTATGTACTTGGTTAAGGGAGTCTACAACTTCGATTGACAACAGGCGCACGGCTGCAGAATCTGCAGTTGATCGGATGGAACTGTAACAGGCATGGGAAATGATGCCCAGGGCGGATTTATTTTTTATCGTATGCTGCACAATATCAATCTGTTTAGTTAAAATTGTATCAGGGAAAAAAGTAAAAGTACTGTCCAGCAGATGTTTCTGAATTAACTCAAAACTGCCTGAGTTTCTGCCGGTGCAGGTCACCTCGATTTCACTCGATAGATTGGATCCTTCTAACAATATTCCAATTACTGATTTGACCCTGCAGTACTCTTTTAAGATTTTCTAAAGATATATTATTAATGCTATTATCGGCATTGACCAGGATCACCAGCGCGTCCAGTGCAATTTTGACCTCCTGTACGGCCAGTTGAGCCTGTTTATAAACCTGACGTTCTTCATTATTCATGGCCCGGTCGACCACAATGAGGTTGATACTGTCATTGAGCATATTAACAATAGTTTCGCGGGTACTGGCCGGGATAACCGTAAATTTTGCCTGGGGATATAACTCCTGGAAACGATTGGCTTCCCGCTGGGTCAGATCCTGATACCCGTCGGATGCCTGGACGGTCAGCCGGCCGCTGGTGGCCGTTTCCTGCTTCTCGACGTAACAACTGCTTAACATCAAAGCGATTAAGAAGATTAATGATTTTTTAGTCATCACCATATCTCCTCCTTTCTTGTCGTTTTTGCAAACTGGTAACAGAAAAACGATAGATACCCAGAAGGATTAGTACAAAACCGAATATGTTCCTGGTGAGAGCAGGCACAGGTAAATCCCACAAGTTCAGGATAATAGACAGTCCGAACAGCAACGACACAGAACCGACGGCATATCCAAGCAACCTTGGTATATCAAACTTTTTCATAGTATTTATTTATTCAGTTTAAAGACAAAAGGTAAAGACATCCATACATCTACCGGTCCATTGTTCATCAGGGCCGGTGCAAAACTCCATTGTTCAACTGCCTTAATCACAGATTCGTTGAATAATTCCGAATCACTTTTAATGATGACTACCTGGCGTACCTTGCCTTTTTTGTCAATCCAAACCTTAGCCCAGACTCTGCCTTCCAGTTCCATCCTGCGGGCAAGTTCAGGGTACACGGGATTTACGCGTTTGACGATAATCGGCAGTTTTTCTACAGGAACAAATGGAGGAGGGGGTTCATCGCCAACGGGTGTTGCAGGCGGTATAATTATATCGCCTTGATCGGTTCCTTCTCCCGGTTGGCCTGCAGCACTGACTTCTGTCTGTTTAGCGAATGGTATGTCGCTTTTTAAAGTTACTTCCGGTACCGGTACAGGTGTCCCAAAATTTGGTTTACCTGGATGTAGCAGCCACGGCCACGCCCAGTCGATCAGCGGATCTTATCGGACCTATACCTGGATGTGGCCAATCAATCAACAGGACGGCTTTTGGCGACAGTGAGCATATTGTCGAGTCATAATCTGCACTGGTCAGATAAACAGATGACCAGTACGAACTCAAGTAAGCATACTATAAATAATAGTCGCCAGCGTGAGCCCCGTCATGACATTTTTGTGCAATTTTTGCTTCAGTTCGCAGGCACCATAACCGGATAGAGGGGCTGACAAAATCATTTGATGTGTCATTTTTTGTTCCTCCCTGGTTTATGTTTATGCTGCGCAATCCTGCTCAGCGCGCTCGGTTCATCCTTCACTTTCTACTCCTGCTCCCCCCGACAAAGCCGGGGGGAGAGAAAGTAGGTCTTTATATTACTATCTATTTATTCAACTTAAAGACAAAAGGTAAAGACAACCAAACCGCGACCGGACCGGTACTCATCAAGGCCGGTGTGAAAGTCCATTTGTTGACCGCGTCGATAACCGCCTGGTTAAAAATTTCCGAATCACTCTTGATAATAACCACCTGGCGGATTTTCCCTTCTTTGTCAATCCAGACCTTGGCCCAGACTTTTCCCTCGATCTCCGCTTTGCGGGCGATTTCGGGATAGGCCGGATCAACGCGTTTAACTATAGTCGGTCCTTTCTGGAACGGTACAAAATCCGGGTGGAGGTTGATCATCGATATTAAGGTCATCCTCAATCTCGACTGCTCCTCCTTCTCCGCTACCTTCACCGACTGCTCCCTGCCGTACTCATTTCCTGCTGAGTAGCCAGAGTCTGTTCCGGACTTACTTCCGCATCAGGAACCGGTACAGGTACACCGACGCTTGGTTTTGCGGTTGGACTGGCCACCGACACCGAAGGCGCCACGTTAGCAGAACCGGCAATAGAAGGGGGCGGTCCCAGATCCGTATATTTCATGATACGGATGGTTCTTTGCGGTGGTTCCTCCAAACTTTCCCACCATACCGAACCCCAATAGGCACGCAAAAGAACAACATGAATCGAAGCTGCAATACCATAGCGCCCAGGAGGTATATTTGCGTAATTTTTGCTTGAATTCAACGGAACCCGGATAGGTTAGAGGATTTAGTACAGCAATATTCTGAGTCATTGTTTATAACTCCTTTATTTATGTACCCAGTACACGTTTAACGATATCCTGGTCGTATTGTTTAAAAGGAGCAATACTGAAACGCGGAATACCGACCAGATTCAATTCATCCATGAGATTGACCATCATTTCATAGGTACTTTCCCGTTCCACTTTTACCAGGTAACAAGTTTTTAGGTTTGTCCTTCAGATTTCGCGACCAACATCTGTCGCAGATCTTTAAATTCAATAATCACCGGTGGCTCGATATCCGAAATTCCACATAATGGTTCCATCGGTAATAATCCGCAAAGTCAACAGATCTAGATTCACCGACTCGAACACTGGTATCCATATTATTAGGGGGCAGATTGATCTCCATGGTTTGCGGTGTATTGAAAACCGTTGTCAACATGAAAAAGGTAATCAATAACATAACCACATCGACCATAGGTGTCATATCAATACGAACCGGGATTCTTTTTTTAGATTTTTTCTGTTTTTTTCCTTTTTTTGCCGAACTTTTAGGCTCGGCAACTGTTGCACCAGCCATATTTCACCTCATTAACTTTTTTCTAGTTCGGTCACCAAATTAAATTTGGTGATATTTGCTTTTTGCAGAATATCCATGATATCTTCAATCGGTCCGAAGGGGGCACCCTTATCGCCGCGGATTACGGTACGTAAGCGCGGATTCCTCATGCGGGCCTGGACCATCATATTGGCCAGGGCTCCCTTTTCCACTTCTATTCCTGAACGCAGTTTATTTTCTACTCCGAATATCTCTTCGCGCAGTTTCTGGGAGTCAAGACCAAGGAAAATTTTATTATCTTTGGTCACCGAAATGGTCATGACATCCGACTCGGGTAATTTGAAAGACGAATGTGAAAAGGGCAGAATCACTTCGGCTTCCTGGGGCGGCCGGAACTGGGTGGTCAGCATGAAGAAGGTCAGCAATAAGAAGGTGACGTCCACCATGGGAGTCATGTCGATGAAGATATTGATGCGACCTTTTTTGTGAACCATGATTTAATTCCTTTATATTATTAAATGTTAGCGTTTGGTCAGACCGAGGGTCTGAATCATGGAATAACTGGCTTCATCAATCATGTATGTGAAATTATCGATCCTGGTAGCGAAATAATTATAGGCAATAATACCCATGACGGCGCAAATCAATCCACCGGCGGTATTGATCAGAGCTTCCGAAATACCGAGTGACAAGGCGATTGCATCCGGAGCACCTGATTTAGCCAGGGCTTTGAAGGCACGGATCATACCGATGGTGGTTCCCAGTAAACCGGTCAGAGTAGCGATGGAAGCAACAGTGGACAGTACCACCAGATTTTTTTCCAGCAGAGGAACTTCCAGCATCATGGCCTCATCGATGGATCTCTGTATTTCTTCCATGGTTTGTTTTTGTTCCAGGGCCCTTCCGGAACTTTTCAGGGTTCTGTATTTTTCCAGACCAGAGCGTAATACATTGGCGCAGGAACCGCGTTGACGGTCACAAGCAGCCAGCGCTTCATCTATCTGTTCGTTATCGATAAATTTTTTAATATCCCGCAGGAAAGATAATAAGGAAGCTTTGCCACGAGCCGCGCGCAGGGCAAAAAGTCTTTCGATAATATAAGTCACAACAATAAGTGACATCATGATCAATAAGATTACCAGCGGTCCGCCTTTTTGAATATAATCCGGCATAAACTGAAAAATAACATAAGAAACTGCGAATGCGACGATGATCAGTACCGTCATGAAAATTGATTGTCTCATCTTTTTCTCCTTGTTAATGGTTATTGTACATTTATCATACCAAGCGGCTGTTTTAAGCCTTCCCAAAATTGGCCAGAGCCTTGGCCTGGGTGTCTTCAATATCAAAGATCTTTACCAGTTGAGTAATCACAAACGCATTCTGAATGTTTTTACTGATGTTGCACAATTTCAACCGCCCATTACCATTCACATAATGCGTGTAGATGTGCATAAGTGTTCCAATCCCGCTACTGTTTAAATAACTTACATCTCCTAAATCGAGAATCAGTTTACGATTCCCCTGGTCATAGAGTTGATCCGCTTTTTCCTTTAGTTCATCGGTTTCTTTACCACCGATAAAATTACCTTTCAGTTCTAAAACGGCCACGTCCATGTTATTGTAGGTATGCATCTTGATGTGCATTAAACCTCCTTATCTTTTTTGTTGCTACATATCGTTCATCAAACCTCATGCCAAATAACTGCCAATTTATAACTTAAATAAAAATAAGTGGTTGTAAAAATCTGTTTTCTGACTGCCTGTGCCTGGTATTGCAAATTGCAATGCCATTAAGGGAGATAATTGAATTGGATAGTTTTAATTTAAATAAATGATGGAGTTATATAACTTTGCAATATGCAATATACCGGAAGATCATATACCGAATTTTTTCCTTTTCCGCCAGAGCGTGGCAATATCAATACCCAGAATCCTGGCAGCTTCATTAAAATCCCTGGTTTGAGTAAGAACCCGCTGGATATGATGCTTTTCCATTTCTTCCAGAGAGGGGATTCGTTTCGGGGATTCGGCCAGGCGGCTTATTTCTTCCGGCAGATGTTGTGGTTCAAGTGTACCTTTTTGAGCAAGTAATATAGCCCGTTGTATGACATTCTCAATCTCCCGGACATTTCCCGGCCAGGGATACAGCCGGAATAACCGCATCGATTCCGGTGCGATATCTATGGAATTGGTAGGATCATGCTTGTATAGAAAATGTTGAATCAGTAACGGTATATCCTCGGGCCTGTTCCGCAGCGGTAACAACTTTAAGCGTACAGCATTCAGCCGGTAGAACAGATCATCCCGGAAAATGCCCTCGCGCAGCGCTTCATCCAGATTACGATTGGTGGCGGCCAGAATGCGTACATCGACTTTGCGGGTGACGCTTTCTCCCACCCGTTCAAACTCCTTGGTTTGCAGAATCCGCAGCAATTTGACCTGTATGTTCATGGCGATCTCGGCAATTTCATCAAGAAAAATAGTACCCCCGTCAGCCATTTCAAACCGGCCGATCCGATCCTGTACCGCTCCGGTAAAGGATCCCTTCACATGTCCGAATAATTCGCTTTCCAGTAATTCTGCGGGCAAGGCTGCACAATTGATTTTAACCAGCGGTTTAGCGGCCCGGGAACTTTTATCATGAATTAATTGTGCAATCAACTCCTTGCCGGTCCCGCTCTCGCCCTCGATCAGGATGGTCAGATTGCTGTCGGCCATCCGTTCGGCTAAATCCAGGATCTCGCGGGTTTTGGCATTACGGGTGATGAATTTAATTCCATGTTCATCAGGTGTTATGATCTGGCGCAGCTCTTTCACTTCGGTAGCCAGCTGGTGATATTCCCAGGTTTTTTGGGCAAAGATCTGCAGCTCGGTATAATTAAAGGGTTTCTGTAAATAGTGATAAGCGCCTTTCTTGATTGCTTCAACCGCACTTTCGATACTGCCATGGGCGGTAATTATGGTCACGGTGGTATCCGGTGAAATCCTTTTAATCTCGGCCAGCATTTCCAGGCCGTCCAGCGGTATCATCTTCAGGTCGATAAAAGCCAGGTCGAATTTTACGGTATGAATTTTTTGCAGGGCTTCTACCGGATTGGTAAAAAGCTGGGTGTCAAAACCAAGAGATTTGAAACAGATACCGATTGTCTTTAAAATATTCTCCTCATCATCGACAACAATGACCTTAGGAGTTTGAGTTTCCATTATTTCCCTTTGATCGGTATGGTGAAATTAAATACACTGCCCTGACCCAGTTCGCTCTCCACCCAGATCTTTCCGCCGTGGGCTTCAACCACTTTTTTGGCGATTGCCAGGCCCAACCCGACACTGCCGCTGGTGGAATCGGTTTTCTCATTGACCTGGACAAATTTTTCGAAAATATTTTCAAAGGCCTCGCGGGGAATGCCGCGACCAGTGTCGGTGATTGATATCTTGATAAAATTCAACTGTTGAACGGCCTTAACCGTTATTTTTCCGCCTGCCGGTGTGTAGCGGACGGCATTATTGATTAAATTGGAAATGACCCATGATATCTGCTGGGCTTCACCTACGGTATTCGGTAAATTTTCCGGCAAGTCCAGACCAAATTGAATTTTTTTATCGGCAAATAATAATTTCAGGGGATCTATGGTAGATTTGATGATCGCCGCGGTATTTATTTCTTCCATGGCCGGTAATAATTCCCCGGATTCCAGTTTGGACATATCCAGCAGGTTTTTTACCATTTTGATCAGGCGTTCGGTATCGTTTTTGACCGCCTGTAAAAGTTCAAGTTGATCGGCATTGAGCGGACCTACTATTTTTCTGAGCAGAATTTCCACAGCCATATTGATGGAAGTAAGGGGGGTGCGGAACTCATGCGAAACAGTGGAAATAAATTCAGATTTGAGCCGGTCGATATTCTTAAACTGGGTGACATCTTTGAAAATTGTGACCACCCCCTGGATCTTGCCCTGGTCATCCTGGATTACATTCTGGCGCGGTTTATAATACTGGGTATTATTGGGCCGGGCTATGGTCAGTAAAAAGTCATTCTGTTCGTATTCTTTTCTTTGCACGGTATCGGCAGTTAAAAGTTTGATTATATTCGGTTCTGTAATAAAATCAGTAACCAGCTGGTCCTGCCACTGTCTGTTATTCAAATTGAGCAGTTCCCGGGCGGCCTGGTTCATCAGTATAATATTATTTTCAATATTGGTCACAATGATCGGTTCCAGTATGCTGTCAACCACCACTTCGGCCTTGCGTTTTTCGGTCAGCAACTGCTGAATATTCAGGTTTTCGTATTCACTCAGGCGTTCGGTCATCTTATTGAACTCTCTGATCAATTCAGCGAATTCATCATCCGTGGTGATATCGATTTTGTATTTGAACCGGCCCCGTTCAATCTGCTTGAAAGTCTCGATTAATGTTTTAGTCGGTTTAATGAAATAGTGGGTCAATTGGATATTAAAGGCAATGACGATCAGGATTGCGAAGGCAACTAAACTGATGGTGGCGATTATTGATTCGGCCCCTACAATCTCCCTGATTTCCTGATTGGTCTGGATAATTTCATCCTGGTTTACTTCTAGTAGTTTTAAAGTCAAAATGCGTAATTGCTCTTCGGCAGGTAAAATGTGCGACATATAAAACAGATCTGTACTGGGATTATTGTAACCGGCCAGGTTAATGTAATATTCTGTATCATGCAGGTAGGTCCGGTAAATAGTAATAATACTGTCCAGATAAGATGTCTCGATGGGCAGGACGGAATACTTCTGAGCTTCTTCATACCAGCGCAGGAACTGATCGCGATGACTGTGGAATCTGTAATATATCGTGGAATCAAATCTTGTTTTCATCAATAACTGACTGCTCTCCAGGTCAACCAGCGCAGCCATCATGTGTACCGATGCATTAACGATCGGAGTGTTTTGTTTTAACAACCGCTCCAGGGCCCGCTCCGACCGGATAAAATTATAGGCAATAAAGGTGGCCAGCAGAATAATCAGTATAAACAAAACAATAAAAACAGATCCGAATTCGGTGCGTAAACTTCTCATAGCAGGCATAATTTAAAAAGAAATTGGTACTGTAGAACTATTTTGTAAAAAAATCTCATATTTTTTATTGACAGCCGGAATTAAAATAGACATATTTTACTGGAAATGTAATCTGTTGATCAAAATGTTTAGTAGGGAAAATAGCATGTCAAGAATATACTATGGATTATTGGCATTGATGATGACCGGTTTATGCGCCTGTTATATGGACATGAAGAATACTGGCTTGAGTAATATCAGCGATGAAATCACTATCTGGAGTAGTATAAGCGATGAAATCACTATACAGGATACAGGAGACTGATACGGAGTATAAAGCGCAACTGCGCTTGCAGAAAGAATTCATGTTCGTTATCAATACCAAAGGGCATCCGTTAAAATATCCTCAAACATCTTTTTTATACTCCGGGGAGAAGTTTCTATTTGATAGTGATTATTCTATTTTGCTGCGAAAGGCCTTATCCCAGAGTTTTTTTGCTCGAAAAAAAGAATTTCATCAATTGAAGAATTTGACGCTGATAACCGACCTGATGCCTATCTTCTCGAGAGCCATGGCTGGGATCCATGTGTACTTTATATATCATCGACAGATCTTGAAGATAAATCCTACAGTACACCCGGAACGCCGGGTCACTGGATGGGTCCTCCTAAGCATCAGGTATTTGTTCCAGGCAGTCCCGGAAGAACAATTCAGCGTTTAAAAATCACGTTTATTATACAGTTAATTTCATATGGCCACTACCAGCATCAATATACCGTCTCAAAGCAAATAGAGTTTCCGGAGAGCAGTGAAGATATGGGCAAACACCTGGAGCAAAAAATGATAAGTGTTTTCAACGAGTTCAGTAACCGTTGTTTTGGATATTAACCATAACAATCACTTCATTGGCGCCGATTAAATAAACCTATTTTAAATTCGCCTGAAATATATAAATTAATTATATTTTTTACATTGCAGGGACAATCCTGGGATTGTCCCTGCAGAACTACAGGAAGAAACAGCATTTAGAAAGAAAATATAATCTTGTAAGGAAAGGATTAAAACGATGGGTTGGTTCAGCAAAAGCAAAGAAAAGAAAGTAACTCACGAAGAAGGATCTATCACCGAATTTCAGGATGTGCTGGAGAAATCACTGACCGAAGAGAAGAAAGGCAGCAGCAAGGAGAAGAAACAGAATGCCCGGGCTAAAAGTATGGTTAAGTTGTTGCTGGAATACAAGTATTCACTGGAAGAAATCAATGAGTTTGTTAAAGCCGGCCGCCAGTATGAATTGAAGAACAGGGAAGTCGTAGAAAAGTAACGCATTCCCCCATGATCTCTCCCGGACACTTTGTCGCTATTATAGGCGGAGCCGTCGCCGGCTCCGAAGCTGCTTCCAGATTAAGTGAACGGAATATAAATTGTGTAATCTTCGAACAGAATCCCCTGCCTTATGGTAAACTGGAAACGGGTTTACCCAAATGGCATGTCAACCTGCGCAACAGCCAGGAAGAGAAAATCGACGCTAAACTCAAGCACCCCTTGATCCATTATGTCCCCTCTGTACGTCTGGGTAAAGACCTGTCCTTCACCGACCTGATCACGAATTGGAACTTCAGCGCTATCCTGCTGGCCACCGGGGCCTGGCAGGATCGGCCCTTACCCGTAAAGGGGATCGATGCCTATATCAATAAAGGTCTTTATTATCAGAATCCGTTTGTAGCCTGGTTCAATCAAAATCACGATCCTGATTATCAGGGTCCCCGGTTTGATATCAGCGATGGTACAATTGTCATTGGCGGCGGATTGGCCTCCCTGGATGTGATCAAGATTTTATCGATCGAAACAGCGCGGCAAAAACTGGAACGTCAGGGCTACTATTTCGATGTGCTTACCCTGGAGAAAACAGGTGTATGGGCAGTGTTGAAACAGTTAAACCTTACTCCGGCCCAACTGGATTTACAGGGATGTACCTTATATTACCGGCGCCGCTTGAGCGAGATGCCCCTGACCAATCTGCCTGCCTGGCCATCAGCGCAGGAACTTGAAATAGCTTCCCGCGTACGTCATAAGATCATGGATAATTTTCAAAGCAAGTACTTTTTCCGCTTCAGGGAATGTCACTATCCGGTCGATTTTACAGCAGACAGGGACAGGTTGACTGGTCTGATTTTTGAAAAGACCACGGTGTCATCAGCAGGAAAATTAACTACAATACCGGACAGTCGCTACATGGTTAAATCTCCCCTGGTTATCTCGGCGATCGGCAGTTTGCCGGAGCCAATTGCGGATGCTGCCCTTTGCAGATGGAGTATTTAAGTCAAAAATACTGAAAGCGGACAAATGGAAGGATTTGAGAATGTTTTTGTCCTCGGGCAATGCTGTTACCGGCAGGGGGAATATAAAAGAATCTCAACTGCATGGGCGGCAGGTTTCGGAAAAGGTGATGGATGAATACCTGGCCTGGCAGGAACAGGATTACCAGGAAATTTTCGAGAGAGCCGAACGCAACAGCCAGGCTAAAATAGACCAGATTCAACGCAAATTGGCCAGAAAAAGTTTACTGACGACGGAACAGATACAGGCTATACATAACCGGATTAAGAACTTACAGCAGAAGGTCGGTTATGACGGGGATTATGAAAGCTGGATTAAAAAGTATTTACCGCCACGGGTTGAAAATATGATTGTAGATAAAAATATGTAGGGACAGGTCGCGACCTGTCCCTACAAAATTCAAATAAATCATAAGGAATATGTATGTTTGCAATTATTTCATTAATTTTAAATATGTTCGTATTTTTACCTGAATCGGGAATTGGACAGAATAACACGGAAATCAATTGGAGCGGAATTTTACCCCCAGGCATTTCCGGCTGGCAGAAAACTGAAGATAAAATATTTAATCGTGAAAATCTTTATCGGCATATCAATGGTGGAGCCGAATTATATTTATCATATGGTTTCAGGAGTTTGTTCAGCCGCAGCTATAATTACCCGGGCCAGCCGGAATTGATCGTCGAAGTTTTCGATATGGAGACCTCGGCCAATGCCTATGGAGTTTTTGCGCATACCCGCGAATCGATAGACAGTAGCTTCGGTCAGGGCAGTCAGTACATCGAAGGACTGTTGCTGTTCTGGAAAGATCATTACCTGGTTTCCCTGCTGGCCAGTCCGGAAACAGAACGGTCCAGGCAGGTCATAGAGGAGTTGGCAAAAAAAATAGAGCAGACCATACCCAGGTCAGGGACACTGCCGGCACTACTCTCGCTGTTACCGCCCGAAGGATTGATCCAGAGCAGCATCCGGTACTTTCATCATCATATCTGGCTGAACACGTATTATTATATCGCCGATCAGAACATCCTGCATATCGATCAAAACTGCGAAGCCATGCTGGCCCAGTATAAGCAGGGGGAAAGCAGTCCGCTCCTGCTGCTGGTGATCAAATATCCGGATCCGCAGCAGGCGCTAAGCGCCACCCGGGATTTCAAGAAGACTTTTCTGGCTGATGCCGGAGAGCGAAGTGTGCTGCAGATTGAAGATAAATATTGGACCGGTTATAAACTCGACCGGTCGGTATTGGTGATTGTCTTCAGGAGTGAAAGTAAAAGCAGTGTCGAAAAGATCTGTAAACAGGTAGAGAATAATTTAATCGGTTTTTCAGAATCAGAATAAGCCAGGAGAGCACTTATGAAGAAGAAAGTCTATACCCGGCGTGAATTTATGCAAAATACCTCCGCTGCTGCAATTGCCGGTGCGCTTTATTTGAATCTGCCGGCAAAGGGATTTGCGCAAACTGCGACGAAAAGCAGAGTGGTACTGATCCGCGACGCAGCTGTGATTGATGCCAATAATAAGCTGAACGCTGACCTGCTCAGGGGCATGCTTGATCAGGCCGTTTCCGCATTGACTGATCAAGCGGATGCAGCTGCAGCCTGGAAGCAGATCATTACATCGGGACGATGTGGTGGGAATCAAGACCAATATCTGGTCGCGCCTGGCCACTCCTCCCGAATTAGAATCACATATTAAAATGCGGGTTACAGATTGCGGTGTGACTCCCGCAAATATCAGTATTAATGATCGAAGTTTGCTTACTGATCCGGTCTTTATGAAAGCCACGGCTTTGATCAATATCCGGCCGATGCGTACCCATGATTGGTCGGGAGTCGGTACTCTGATCAAGAATTATATAATGTTTGTAGAGAGACCCTGGGATTATCATGATGATTCCTGCGCTGATCTGGCTGCAATCTGGAAATTACCGCTGGTCCAGAATAAAACCCGCCTAAATATTCTGGTAATGCTTACCCCCTTATTTCACGGTGTCGGTCCCCATCATTTCAGTGCCAAATACACCTGGGCGTATAAAGGTTTATTAGTGGGATTTGATCCGGTAGCCGTGGATGCCACAGGTGTACGCATAATTCAGACCAAACGCAGACTATTTTTTAAGGAAGATCGCCCGATCAATCCTCCGCCAAAACATATATTTCTAGCCGACACACGTCACCATCTGGGTACAGCAGATCCAACCAAAATTGAATTGATTAAAATTGGCTGGTCAGATGATATTTTGATTTAATGTTGAAAAAAATTACAGTTTAGCGTAGCCACAATATAAATAACTTATATAAATGCAGATTGACCTGCCTATTGCCTTAGTTCAAATTATATATGTTGTATAATACAACATAATGTAATTATAATCAACAATTATAACCTATTAATATTGTTATAATTATATAAAATATCCAAATATATGTAATTATATTCAACACATCATTAATTTCACTATATCTCTTAGTATTCTGCTAATTTAAACATAATCATTTGGTTAGATAGATCATTTTATTGTGAAATTTACTGGCATAGATTTTGAGATACTGAAAAGTGAAGAAAGTAGTTTGAAAGGAGTAAAAAATGGTATTCGCGCTGGTTCTTTTGACTATTCTGGTCTTCCTGGGGATAGACTGGTTGACCCGCCGTGAAGAAAGAATTTTAAAAGAAAAAGACAAATCGGATAAATCGCCGATATTTTTAAGTCCGGATAAAGCCCTGCTACCGCTAGGTAATGAATTAAACCGGCTGTATCATCTTAGCCACACCTGGGTGGTTCCTTCGGATCAGGGATATCTATATGTGGGATATGATGACTTTATTTCCAGCCTGTTTACTGACCAGGTAAAGATACAGCAATTACCTCTGGTAGGATCCCATCTTACCCAGGGAACTAAAATCTGGGATGTGCAGCTGGGCGAACATGCTCTGGCGCAACTGGCACCGCTGTCCGGGGAGGTTGTCGGCATTAATCCGGCCTGTAAAATGAATCTGCCCCTGCCGTCGTCACAGGTTGAAAAATCATGGATCCTCAAAATTAAAGCAGATAGTCTGAACAGTGAGGCTAATAATCTATTACCACATGCCCAGGCGGCACTGCTTAACACAAAATTACGCGACGATTTGTATCTGTATGCCCAGCAGGGACATTATTTGAATGACGGCGGTAAGATCGATCCGGAGTATATCAGGCAGATGTCCAATCAGGATTGGGCCCTGATCGTACAAAAATTTTTCCCATATCACCAAAACTTAAAGTAAAATTCAAAAGGGGGAAATCATGGTAATTCTTTGTCTTATCCTGGCCATTATATTGCTACTGTCTTTTGATCTGGTCCATCATTCCAAAACAGTTCATTAAACTGAACCACTGAAACTTACAGCGACAGCTGAAATAAGGAGCATACAATTTATGGATAGGAGAAACTTTGTCAAAACTCTGGGGGTGATCGGCCTGTCGGCTCTCCCGCTGGATCAGATTCGTGCACAGGAGAGTGAATCTGAAAAAGAGTTTTCAGGGTTGTTAATCGATACGACCCGCTGTGTGGGCTGCCAGACCTGTTCCGTTGCCTGTGCCGAAGCCCATGATCTGCCGGAACCCGACCTGGATGCCATGTTTCAGGGTCCGCGTAATACTTCGGCGACACAGTGGACCCTGGTTAACCGGTTTGAAGTTGAGGGACAGGAAATATTTGTCAAGAAACAATGCATGCACTGCAATCAACCAGCCTGTGTGGCTGCCTGTGTTTCCAAGGCCTTATATAAATCGGACTGACGGAGCTGTAATCTGGCGTGAAAGTAAATGTCTGGGCTGCCGGTTTTGTATGATATCCTGCCCTTATGAAATTCCAAAATTCGAATATGATAAAGCGATACCCAAAATACAGAAGTGCATTTTATGCTGGGACCGGCTGCAAACCGGTAATCAGCCGGCTTGTGCCACTGAATGCCCGGAACAAGCAATCGTTTTTGGGCGCCGCAGGGATTTATTAGAGGAAGCGTACAAGCGAATTTATACGCAACCCGATTCCTATCTTCATTATATATATGGCGAACAGGAGGTGGGGGGAAGTTCCGTGTTATACCTCTCGGCCGTTCCTTTTGAAAAGATCGGATTCCGCACCGATCTGGGTGAAAAGCCGTATCCGGAACATACCAAAACGTTTCTATATAGTGTGCCTGTGGTAGATATTCTGTTACCGGCTTTCCTGCTGGCTTTGCATGCTGCTACCAAAGACAGGAAGGAAAAATCTGAGGGGGAGGAGTGAAGATGGAAACAGCAGTCGATTCAAAATTATTACTCAAGTCGGAAGGACATAGATTTTTCAAATTCCTGCGGCAGGAACTCAAACCCAAGGGTAAACTAATCACCCCGTTCAATGTTCTGTCGGCAATAATTATTGGTGTCGGAGCCGTGCTGATCATTATTCGTTTCATCTTCGGACTGAGTTCAGTCACCAATCTGTCCCAGGATTTTCCCTGGGGGATCTGGATCGGATTTGATGTGATCACCGGCGTCGCCTTCGCCGGCGGTGCCTATGTGCTGGTGTTCCTGGTTTATGTCCTGAATCTGGAAAAATACCATCCGATCGCCAGGATAACAGTACTCAACGGGCTGCTGGCTTATGTGTTTTACACAGGAGCGCTGTTACTCGATCTGGGCCGTCCCTGGAATGTGGTCAATCCGATCATCGGCAATTCATTCGGGGTAAGTTCGGTAATGTTTCTGGTGGCCTGGCATTTTTTACTGTATATGCTGGCTGAATTTATTGAATTTTCACCAGCCATTGCCGAATGGCTGGGCTGGAAAAGAATCCGTAAAATTCTGCATTCCCTGACCCTGGGCACGGTGGTGATTGGCATCACCCTCTCCACCCTGCATCAGGCTGGTTTGGGGGCGTTGTTCCTGATGGCCAAGAGCAAGATACACCCGCTGTGGTATTCAGAATTCATTCCCATTCTGTTCTTCATCTCCAGCATCTTTGCCGGTCTGTCCATGGTGATTCTCGAAGGAAGTATCAGCCATAAAGTATTCAGAAACCTGCTCAGTCCCAGGATCGAGCAATCACATGATAATATCGTTTTCAGCCTGACCAAAATCTGCGCCGGCAGCATGTTTGTTTATGCTTTTCTGAAAGTCCTGATGTTCATTCATGAGAAGCACTGGACTTATATCGATACCGGCTGGGGCTACTGGTATCTGGTAGAAATGATTGGTTTTGTGGTAGTTCCGCTTATCTTATTCGTACAGGCCTTCCGGCATCGCAACATGCAGCTGATAAAATTTGCGGCCGTCACTACGCTGATCGGTATTGTTCTGAACCGTCTGAATATCTCGGTTATCGCCTATAACTGGCAGGCGCTACAAAGATATATACCCTCCTGGATGGAAATAGAAGTTACTCTGGCTGTAATCTTTGTCGAGATCGTCGTATTGCGCTGGATAGTAAATCGTATGCCGGTGTTGAGTGAATCCCCGCTGTGGGCCAGCGCTGGCAAGAATGGCAAATTTGATAATATTTATGATCTCAAAGAAAAGGAGTTGGAAACATGGAAGGTTTCAAATATATAGATATCTTTTCGACCAAAGGATTCGAATATGTCCTGGTTATCTTTTTCTTAATCCTGATGTACTTCTTCCTGCGCTGGATGAATACACCGGTTACCGGAGCAGCACTGGCTGTGGCCGGAAGTAAAAAAAGAATCAGACTGATCGATTGGTTTTATCTTGATGGCAGTTATTTTTACCACCAGGGTCATACCTGGGTCAAACCGGAAAAAGGCGATATCGTTAAAATTGGAATCGATGATTTTGCCCGCAAGTTAGTAGGTGCCGAAGCGCGCTGGAATTTACCTGAAAAAGGACAATATCTGCAGCAGGGTTCAAAAGCCTGGAGCGCGGAGATTGACGGTAAATCGCTTTCATTCCTGGCGCCGGTCAGCGGAGAAGTAATGCAGGTAAATGAAAAAGTGAATAAACCCGGTGAGTTTCGGCAAACAGATCCTTATGAAAATGGCTGGTTCATGTTGATGCGGGTGCCCAGCTTGAGCACTCATCTGAAAAATCTGCTCACCGGGAAAATCGCCTATACCTGGCTGCAACACACTGTGGACAAATTGAACCAACTGATCAGCGCTGATACGATACCGGTACTGGCCGATGGAGGGCAAATCAAGGACTGTTTTTTACGGGAAATCGCACCCCAGAACTGGCATGGAATGGCAGAGGAATTCTTGTTGAGCAAAGAGCTGGCTCATAATGAGTAATCAACCAGGGCGTGAAAAATATGAATACAAGAAGGCACGAAATCCTCGTGCCTTTTTCGTTTAGCTATAAATGTAAAAATCAAATTTGTCTTTTTTAAATATTTTGTTAATTTGATTCAAATATTTAATAAGGTCGAAGATGTATTTTTATCGCCTGCTCAGTTTTAAACTCTTTGTGCTTGTCTTTGTGGTTCTGATCATCCTGACCGTTGGTTTTTCACTCTATTATATCAAAACAGAATCCGAGCAATATGCCGAGATCGCCCGCCAATGCGCTTACCGGACCAGCGAAGTGGTCGCCGGGTCTATGAGAAATTCTATGCTGCTGAATGCCACGGAATCGACTAATTCCATTATGAAAGGGATCGTCCAAAAGGAAGGAATCCAGAAAGTTACCCTTTTTGATAAAACCGGCAGGATTGCCTTCTCGACTGCCGAAGAAGAAATAAATCGCACAGCCGACTTTGCCGAACGGGAATGTTCACCCTGTCATGAATCCTCGGGCGAACTGAGAAAAAAACCTGTCGAAGCCTGGCATCATATTTTTTTTGATGCCCGGGGAAAACGCCTGATGGTTTATGTCAGACCGATTGCCAACGAACCAAGTTGTTATACAGCGGACTGTCATGCGCATCAACAGGCGGATAGTTATCTGGGATTATTGCGCATAAGTCTTTCCCTGGAAAAGATGGATACTATTGTTGAACAAAACCGCTCGCGCATGATCTCGACCAATATTGCCATCACGCTGGCCCTGGCCCTGACCGTGGGGATAATGATCTGGTTTTTTGTACATGTACCGGTAAAAAGACTGATCCTTGGTACCAGGGAAGTTTCCAACGGCAATCTCGGTTATCAGATTAAATCCACGTCCGGCGATGAAATGGGCAGTCTGGCCCGTTCCTTTAATCGAATGACTGCGGATCTGCGCGAAGCAAAACGGGAGATCACCAGCTGGTCCAATCAATTGGAAAACCGGGTTCAGGAAAAGACACAGGAACTGGAACGAACGCAGAAACGTAATCTGCAGATTGAAAAAATGGCTTCACTGGGACAATTATCGGCGACCGTAGCCCATGAGCTGAATAATCCCATCGCCGGCATACTTACTTACAGCAAATTAATCCAGAAAAAATTAATCAAAGAAAATACACCTATCCCTGAAAAAGAAGCCATGCTCAAGTATCTGCGGATGATCGAAACAGAAAGCGAGCGCAGCGGTACGATCGTAAAAAATATGTTGCTGTTCTCCCGTCAGGAAGCGATCGAGATCAAAGCCCATGACCTTAACCATGTTATTGATAATTCCATCGACTTGATTGCCCATCATCTGAAATTACATAATATCAAACTGATTCGTGAATTCCAAACCGACCTGCCGGCCATAGAGATTGATGACAGTCAGATCAAACAGGCTTTATTGGCTTTGTACGTCAATGCGGTGGAAGCAATGGAGAATGAAGGGGTGCTCACGGTCAAAACGGAGTTGAAATTGTCTGAGCAAGCGGTATACCTGTATGTTAAAGATACAGGTAAAGGAATACCGGAAGATCTGAAAACACAGATATTTGAACCTTTCTTCACCACTAAAAATGCAGTTAAGGGGGTGGGTCTGGGACTTTCGGCGGTATATGCCATCGTGCAACGGCACCGCGGAGAAATCTGGGTCGAATCAGCAGTTAATCAAGGTTCTACCTTTATCATCAAAATTCCGGTTAAACAATTAAAGGCGTCCTGAGTATGGCTAAGAATGATGTAAAAATACTGATAGTGGATGATGAAGAAATCGTCCGCGAGTCATTGTCCGGCTGGTTTACGGAAGATGGTTATCAGGTCGATACAGCGCGGGATGCGGTAGAAGCCCTGAACAAAATGAGTACGACCCGCTGGGATATTTATTTTATCGATATTAAAATGCCGGGAATGGATGGCATGGAATTGCACCGGCGCATCAGAGAAATTGACAAAGATGCCGTGGTAATCATGATCACGGCCTACGCAGCGGTAGATACTGCCGTACAGGCTTTAAAAGAAGGGGCTTTTGATTATATCACCAAGCCGTTCGATCCCGATAGTTTAAGTCATCTGGTCCGTAATGCGGAAAAACAGCGGCGCCTGACCATTGAGAACATCGGTTTGAAAGGAAGTCTGGAAGAGTTGACCCGGCCGCCGGAGATAATCGGCAAAAGCCGTTATATTGCCGAGGTCAAGAAACTGATCGAAACCGTGGCTAAGACTTCGACAACGGTGATGATCCGCGGCGAAAGCGGCACCGGCAAAGAACTGGTAGCCCAGGCCATTCATGCCCAGAGCGATCGACGTTTCTTTCCCATCGTTACGGTTAATTGCGGGGCGATGACCGAAACCCTGCTGGAGAGTGAATTATTCGGACATGAAAAAGGAGCCTTTACCGGGGCTATGTACCGGCGCAAAGGGAAACTAGAAATTGCCAACGGCGGAACTTTATTCCTGGATGAGATCGGTACTATCGGACCCAAAACGCAGGTGGATTTGCTGCGGGCAATCGAAACCAGGGAATTCACCCGTCTGGGCGGCAATGAAATCATTCAATCGGATTTCAGGGTGATTTCGGCTACCAATACCAATCTGGAAGAATTCGTGAAGGATGGAAAATTCCGCGAAGATCTGTATTACCGCTTACAGGTGTATACGATCAACATTAAACCTTTACGTGAGCGGCCGGAAGACATTCCTGAATTAGTTGAGCATTTTATCGCCCATTACCGCGCCAAAATGAACAAAGCGGTGGAAGGCATTGCCCCTGCTGCTTTGCAAATGCTGATGAAATATCCCTGGAAAGGGAATGTGCGGGAACTGGAAAACGCCATCGAAAGGGCTATGGTGGTAACACAGGACGATGTTCTGAACGGCGCAGATTTCCTGCTTAACCATGTTGAATTGCAGACTTCGTTTAAAACCACCCTGTCACTGGACGATGTTGAAAAAGCGCATATTATCAGTGTACTGGAAAAAAATAACTGGAATATTTCTAATGCTGCCCGAGTACTGGACATAGATCGGGTTACCATCTATAAAAAATTGCAGAAGTACGGAATAAAACGCCCGGAAAATGCCTGAACTCGAAATTATTACCGTCCAATTCAATCATAATAATCTGCTCGATAATCTGATCTCCCTGCTGTGTGAGCGCAGCGGTTTAATAGCTGCCCGCTACGATACGGAACTAACGGTTCAGGATTGTTACGATCAGAACCGGGAACAATACGATGCGATAAAAATTATTAAAAAGGTCAGCAGACCTTCCACACAGCAAAATAAAGTCATAATCTATACCAGCCTGGATTTATATATCCCCGTTTTGACCTTTGTCTTCGGTCTGGCCGGTCTGGGGGGCAGCGCGGCAATCGTATCCAGTTGCCGGTTGATCAATGAATTTTACGGATTGCCGGCCGATGAACATAAACTGATCGGGCGCTTAGTCAAAGAAACCATTCATGAATATGGCCATTTACAGAATCTGCGCCATTGTCATAATTATAAATGCGTCATGGCCAGTTCCAATACGGTCGACGATCTGGATGTGAAAGGGGATAGTTTTTGTACCGTCTGTTCAGACCAAATTAATTTGCGATGAAGCAGATACCCGATTACATACGATCATGCTCGTACTTTATCAATCGGGTATGACATTAGCAGTCATCCCCGCACAGGGGGCGCCTCGCTTGAATATAGTGCAGGCGGGGATCAGGGATTTAAGCCTGTATGACAATCGGTACAGTATCCTTCCCGCCAGGCATCGCCCACATCAACCGGATGCTTAAACTCCAGGGGTTTATCCAGAGTTGAAATAGACATCTGGCCGGGACTACCCTGGGCAATGATATGATGACACTGATTGCAGTCCTTGGCGATTGTATACCCGTCAGAGCTTTTATGTTTATCATCATGGCAGCGGAAACATCCCTGAAATTCTACATGTCCGATATGGTTGGGATAAGCATTCCAGCGCACTTTCATTTCCGGAAAGATGTTTTGCAGATACGCTTCCTGTAAGCCAGTCCAGGCTTTCTCAACCAGCTGCATTTTCTCCTGATAAATTTGCGGATAATTACTCTGGTAGAACTCGCTGACAGATTTTTGAATGTACTGCCGGGCGGAATCGGTCTGATTGAACTCAATGGCACAGATCTGCATACTCAGTGATTTGATCTGGGGTAATTCTTTGGGAATTAAACCGGAAGTCAGCGCCTCATTGACGAAAAATGCAGGCGGTTTGTAACTGTGCGATGGCCGGTTATGACAATCCATGCAATCCATGGTGCGTATGTTTTGGTTTTTGACCGTGTCGGGATCGATGGGATTTTCTTCGTTAAGATAAGTGATCACCCGGTTATTTTTTTGATCGGTATAGCGTACCCACGGTATCTCCAGATTTTTTTCATTATTGGCCAGGTATTCGATCTTCACATCGGGATTGATATGCCAGTGAATACCTTCGACCAGTCCGAGGGCTGAATATTCTGCACCGATTTTCATAATCAGCTGATAATCCCATTCGGTATTCTGCTCGTCATTCAGGTAATGCCGTTCGGCCCTGAATTTCTGGGCATAAAACTTCTGCGGCCAGTGGCAGCGTTCGCAGGTTTCGCGGGCCGGGCGCAGGTTTTTAACCGGAGTCGGAATGGGCCGGGGGAAGATGTTGGTGGTCACGGCGTAAATCTGGTACAATCCGGATAATTTCGACCGCATGTACCAGTTTGCTCCTTCACCTACATGGCAGTCGACGCAAGCCACGCGGGCATGGGCCGAATGCTGGTACGCCGTATATTCGGGTTTCATGACTTCATGACAAATGGTACCGCAGAAGGGGACCGACTCGGTAAAATGAAAAGCTTCATAACTGCCTACAGCCGAGATAAACAGAAAAATAGTAGTTACAATGGCAAAGTTGAAGAAGAAGCGGCGTTGTTTCAAGTCATTTAAATCTAGCCGCGGCCAGGTCAGCTCCTGAATTTGTCCCGATTTTTTTCGACGGTGCAGCTGGAAATACATACCTATGGGGACTAACAATAATCCCATAATCATCACCGCCGGTAACAGCACATAAATTACCAGGCCGATATAAGAGCCGCCCTGACCCAGGATCATGGTGATAAAGAAGAGGAAAACGATCATAAAAAAGCAGATCAGCGCAATCATAGTGCCGATTAATGAAATCCAATTTCGCATGGAAGCAGGAATCTTAAGTTTCATAATCCACCCCCTAGTCTTTATACATAATGTTGTATTTTTTAATTAAGCGATGAATCGAACGCCGGTCAATTCCGCATTTGGCAGCAGTTATGGAAATATTACCTTTATATTTACGCAACTGGCCGGTCAGATATTCGATTTCAAATTTTTCCAGGACCGCATCTTTGGCCTGCTTATAGGATAGATCAAACATCTGCTGATCGATATAAAAAGTTTTCTCGCTGACCGGCAGCGGTAAATCTGCTTTTTGAATTACCCGGGAGGAGGTGAGAAAATAAGCCCGGCTTATCATATTCTGCAACTCCCGGACATTTCCCGGCCAGTTATATAATTTGAGGGATTCTTCCGCTTCGGAGGAGTAGCGGGTAACGATTTTTTCATTCTTGCGGCATAACTCGGCGAGAAAATTATTGGCCAGCGGCAGAATATCATCAGTCCGTTCGCGCAAGGGTGGAATCTCGATCTGCATGGTATTCAGACGATAATACAGATCTTCACGAAATTTGTTTTCTTTGACGGCTTCGGCCAGTTGCTTATTGGTGGCGGCAATAATCCTTACATCAATATCAATTTCTTTCTGGCCGCCGACCCGCCGGATCTGGCGTTGTTCCAGCATGCGTAATAGTTTTACCTGCAGGGTCAAACTGAGATCGCCGATCTCGTCAAAGAAAAAAGTACCCTGGTTGGCAAATTCCAGCAATCCCGGTTTGGTCTTGATGGCACCGGTAAAAGCCCCTTTCTCGTGGCCGAATAATTCACTTTCAAACAGATTCTCCGGCAGGGCACCGCAGTTCACCGGCACGAAGGGATGGATACTGCGCTTGCTCAGATTATGGATTGCCCGTGCTATTAATTCCTTGCCGGTGCCGCTTTCACCGGTAAGCAGTATATTTAAATCTCCGGAAGAAATTTTGCCGACCAGAGTTATTATCTCGGACATCTGTTTGCTTTTAAAGATAATACCCGGCAGTTCGACCACCTTCCCCCCGGCATCACTGCCGAAGGTTTTTGCTTCAAGCTGCGGTCCGAATACGCGGTCAATGCAGGCGAATAATTTTTTAGAGGTAAATGGTTTTTCGATAAAATCGAAGGCGCCTTCCTGCATCGCCTGCACGCTGGCTTCGATTGTGCCGTACCCGGAGATCATGATCACCTTGGCATCGGGAAATTTACCGGAGGCCGCTTTTAATATATCGATTCCGGAAATATCGCCCATTTTGAAATCGGTTATAATCAGATCAAATTTTTCATGACCGGCCAGTTGTAAAGCCTGCCTGCTGTCCTTTATGGTCGTTACCTGGTAGGACTGCCGCTGCAATAAAATTTTGCGTAAACTTTGCAGCATATCTTCTTCGTCGTCAACGATCAAGATCTTTTTCATTTTTTCAAATCATTCCCTCTGAAAGTTACCGTAAAAGTAGTCCCCAGGCCGGGTGAACTGGTACAATGAATATCGGCATTATGGTTTTTGCAGATATTTTTGACAATATACAGTCCCAGACCCGTACCTTTATCGGGGGGCTTGGTGGTATAGAATGGAGTAAAGATCTGGTCCAGCAGATCCGCACTGATACCGCTACCGCTGTCGCTGATTTTAATTTGAATTTGATGCTGTTCATTGCGCTCCAGGCTTAAGGTTAAAAATCCGCCCTGGGACATCGCGTCAACGGCATTGTTGATCAAATTGGTAAAAACCTGTTCCAGTTGCTGGGCATCGCCTGAAATCTGACAATCATTATCTTTGAATTCTTTGTGCAGATCAATTTTTTTCATAGCCAGGCGCGGTTCCAGTACATTGAGACTTTCTTCAAGAACCTGCTTTAAATCCACAGTATGAAATTGCTTGGGTAATTTTTTGCTGTACTTTAAAATATTACCGGTAATCCGCGATATTTTATTGACCTGATTGATGATCACCTGCAGGTCATCCTGGTATTTTTTTAAGGCCAAATTCTCATCAGCCTTGATGTGCAGATAATCAGCGCGGGACATGACAATACCGGCAGGGTTGTTGATCTCATGAGCCATTTCGGCGGCCAATTCACCCAGGGTTACCAGTTTATCCGCCCGCTGCAGTTGTTCGAAGTGCAGTTCTTCGATCTTCTGCTGGGAAGCCTGCAGGTTGGAAACCATGGTGTTGAACTGTCGTTCCAGAATGCCGATTTCATCTGCTTTTTTTGCCGGCAGGCGGGTATCCAGCTGTCCCTCATCCACCTGGTTAAGCGCCAGGGTTAAACGGTCCAGCGGTTTTCTGATGAAGCGGTTGAACAGGTAATAAAATCCGAAAAATAACAACAGCACTATAGCGATAGCCAGAAAGATGATATGAAATGAGCCGGTATAAAAATATCTCTCGGCCCGGGTCAGATTAACATCGATATCCAGATAACCTATGACCGGATTAATCCCGTGACAGGATTGACACTCCGGCAGATTTACAATAGCACGGGTGGAGGTGTATACTTTTTTATTTTCCAGTAACAGGATAACCTTGTGATCTATTTCGCCGATCTGGACGTGTCCCTTATCTACATCATCGATGTTTCTACCGATCTCGGTGGTATCGGTAGCAAATCGTATATTGCCCACCGTATCGAAAAAACGCAGATGCCGGATGATTTTATAGCGCATTATTTTATCGATAATGTCCTGAACCCTTTTGTGATCATATTTCAACATTACGTTGACTACGTCGCCATGAACCACTTCCATGGTGGTTTCCAGCAAGGCGCTGGTACGTTGTTCAAAATTAGCCCTGAACTGGCGGATCAAAAAAGTAGTGGGCAGACCAACACTTAGCATGATAAAGATGATAGTGAAGAAAATAAATTTACTGTTGATGGTCCTGAACATAATGACAAATATAAGCAAAAAGCTGGTAAGATTAAATAAGGGATTTGTCACATTCATGTCCCACTGCGACAAGGTACGCTCACTTTAAGAACTGATCAGGGACATTAATGGCCAGTGTGCTCCATTGTCCCTATTATATCATATACAATATTAGTAAATATTATACATATTTATATAATATTACACATAATTTTTAATTTATAAGGGTATTTTTCAGAGTATTTGGCATATCAATTGCACAGGATGCCTGCAATGAAAATAATGTTAATATCCAGGGATCAAAATCTTAATCAGATGGTCGGGAACGCAATTCCCAGGCAAAAAAATGCTCTGATGATTTACGATGGATCTGCAGATCCACTGGATGTCATGTCGACCATCTGTGCCCAGAATCCTTCTCTGATCATTGTTGATGACGATTTTCTGAGCCCTTATTCAGCACATATTCTGCGTTCGGTCCGTAAGATTAACCAGCATGTGGATATTTTTTTCGCCACGTCGGATACCGGCATAGAGTCTGGGTAAAGAGATCAGTCAGCTGGGAATTCAATATTATGCTATTAAACCTATAGCAGAATCGGAGCTGACCGATTCGCTAAACTCAGTAATTGAATTGATTGCAAAAAGAATTTATTAAACAGGAACAAATGACTAATCTTTTAACAATGGGGGTGAATGAATGCATAAAAACTCTATTATGCACAAATTACTGGCGCTGATCGTTCCGGTAGCCTTGCTGGGATTGATGTTGCTGGCATCCTGCGAATCGGAAAAAGAGAAGATCGTGGAAGTCGAGAAAGTCGTCCACGATACGATCGCAGTCGAGATCATTAATGTCAGCGGCAATGATTCTGTAGCCCAGGGGGGTAAAGTAACATTTACCGCAGACATCACGATTCCAACCGGATATCAGGTTGGAACGCTGGTTTATAACTGGTTCGCCACCGGCGGTACTTTTAACAGTGCCACTGGGGATACAGTTGTCTGGAAAGCACCGGATGACGCCGGGGCTTATGAAGTGAGTGTACATGTGGTCGGGGGACAACTTATAGGTCTGGGTCTGCGTACTATGGGTGTCGGGATGTATGCACCATACCAGACGCCTTATTACGTGGGTTCCTCAGCCTGTTCGGGTTGCCATTCCAGTGAATATAACGATTGGTCTGAAACCGGTCATGCCGGTGCCTGGGCAACTCTGCAGGGCAGCGGTCATCCGGCTTCCTACTGCAATCCCTGCCATGCCGTGGGGTATGAGGGACCTTTGGGTAACAGCGGCTATGACGAAGCACCGATTGCCAAGTTCGAAAACGTCCAGTGCGAAAACTGCCACGGTGCCGCTTCAGGTCACCTTACCGGCGGCGGTAACACTGTTGACTGGTCGGCTGAGAATTGTGCGAAATGTCATGAAGGCACCCACCATCCTTATTATTCGGAATGGGAGGAATCTGCTCATAGTTCTATGGCCGAAGCCGATGCGGTATCTTGCCAGGGTTGTCATGAAGGGGTTGCCGCGGGTGTTCGTTTATCCGGAGATCTGAGTACATTCTATGGCAGCGGGGCGGTAAGCGCCAGACCGGATACTACCGTGGCGCCTTTTCAATCGATGGGCTGCACTACCTGTCATGATTCCCACGACGCAACTAATCCGGCGCAGCTACGGACCATTGCTGATGTTCAGCTGGTGACTGCTAATGGCGAATCTCCATTGATCACTGACGGTGGTGTCGGCAAACTTTGTATGCAATGTCACCATGCCCGTCGCGGAGGCGAATCGCAAATTGCCATTGGCCGGTCTAACTTTGGACCTCATGGCAGCGTGCAGGGGGATATGATGGCTGCCAAAACCGGCTACCAGGCTGTTGCCGCGGAAGATTTTGTCTGGGCACAACCTTCCCATCTGTATGTCCAGAATAGTTGCAAAACCTGCCATTTAAACCGGGTTGAATATGTGAGCGAAACGGAACCGGCCAAGACCGGTCATACCTTTGAACCCACTGTGTTAGCATGCTCCAATTGCCATGGTACTATATCATCGTTTAAAGATATTATGGCCCTGGAAGATTTTGATGGCGATAACCAGGTAGAAGGGGTTCAGGACGAAGTTGCCGGCTTGATGACTATGCTGGAAGATGCCTTGATCACTACCGGCCTGGACACTACCGGCGGTATATCCTTGGCTGAGGCTCTGGGCGATACGAACAATTCCACCTACATCCAGCGGGAAGCAGGATGGAATTTAATATTCGTCGAGGAGGACGGCAGTCATGGTGTTCATAATCCCGATTATGCTGTACAATTATTACAGCAGAGTTATTTGCATTTGATGGATAATAAAGTTCCCGGTGCTGCCATTCTGACTTCGGATCGGAAAGCTGTAGCCAGTAACTGGTAAGAAAAGAGTATAAATATATTATACTCTGATCGAAGACCTTCCGGAGCTGGGGGAGAATTATTCCGGAAGGTCTTTTTTTTATTTAATACTCAAATTCTGATTTAATATCACATCAATACGAACGATTTTATTTCCCTATCTATCTCGGCTGTTTTATTTTGAGACCTGAAATTCTCACAGTGTCGCTTTCATGTCTCATATTTTTTCTAACATGTAAAAGTGATTCCAGTTAAAACAAATAAATATTCGATAATTTGTTAAGTTTTAATAAATTTAGTTCAATTGGCCCGGTTTATTACCGAATTCCGGCTAAAAGTCGTGATTATAATAAACCGATTAAAAACTATAATTTGGCATGATATTTGACGTTTTATAGAGAGTTTTAAATGCCTCAATAACTTTAATTAACAATAGGTTTTGCCTATGAAGAAAAATTATCTGATTTCACTCATCGCCACGTTGCTCTGTATTCATAGTATTACAGCGCAAACCATTGAAACGAGCGGCCGCTATACTTCCTCCCTGTACGTCTATGAACAGGAAGGATCAAAGTCGGCTCTCAATGTTTATCAATTCCTGCGTTTCTCTGCCCTGGCCGAAAATTGGAACAATCTGAACCTGAATGTTTCCATGCGCTGGCTGAGCCAGCCGCAACCGGGTCAGCTGCCCTGGCGGGCTTACCGGATGTCGGTCTCAGCCAGTAATCTTTTTGATAATTTGCTGGATTTCGAAATCGGCCGACAGTTCCTGCATGCCGGAATTCCCTTTGGTAGCCTGGATGGTGTAAACCTGACCCTGAAACCAGTGGCCGATCTCAGCTGGCAGATCTTCGGCGGCGTGGAATCCAATCTGTTCCGTGAAATGAAAGTATACGAATTCGATGCTGCCACGGTTTATGGTTCAGCGTTGACCTATCGTCATTTTTACAACACTAATGTGCAGCTGGCTTACCTGCAGAGGTTAAGGGAAAATGAGAACCAATGGCAGATTGTGGGTTTGAATCTGAATAATTATTCACTTAAAAAGATCCAATTCATCCTGCAGACACATTATGATATTTTGAACTCGACCCTGCATCGTCTGTATGCCTCGGCCAGGTACGCCCCCTCCAATAAGCTGGCTGTCAGTGTTTTTGCCAAACAACAGACTCCACAAATTTATGCCGATTCTTATTTCAAAATCTTTGAGATCGAACCATATACCCAGGCCGGTCTGAATACGAATTATGCTTTGACCGCCGACTATGGTTTATCGGCCGGAGTCCAGTATATCTCTCTGGAAGAGGCCTCGGGACAGCGTTTGATGCTGGGAGTTAATGACAATCGCGGCGCGATCAATCTGCTTTATGAGACCGGAGACCTTGGCGATCAGGTCGGGGTGATGTTCGATTATGGCTATGAAATCTGGAAGAACCTGATTGCTTCGGTTGGTGTGAACTATACCCGCTACCGTTTTGAAGAAATCTATGAATATGAAAACCAGTTAGCCAACACGGTCCGGTTGCATTACAACTTCACCAAACACTGGAAGGCAGATCTGGAGTACCAGTGGTTGAATAACCGCTTTGCGGACTCCGATAATCGTCTTTTAAATCATATTCATTTTATCTGGTAAAATGAGAAGGTGTACCACTATGAAAAGACTGCTAATTCTCGTTATAGTTTGTTTGGCCTGCTGGATCTTATCGGGTTTTTCCCAGCAAGCAGATCTGATCTTTTCGCATAAATTCCACCTGCAGCAAGCCGGCGCCAAATGTGCCGATTGTCATCAGCCGGTATCCGCCAGTCAATCACCCCAGGACAATCTGCTGCCTGCGATGCAGACCTGCTACAATTGCCACGATGAAAAAGATACCGAATGCAAGGTGTGTCATACTGATCCGGACGCGGCACAAGAGGTACCGCGGATAGTCCAGTTGCGGGCGAAATTTGCTCACCAGCTACATGTTAAATCGGATCAGGATTGTAAGGTCTGTCATGCCGGGATTGAATTGCGGGAATCCCCGGCCGGCGTCGGACAAATTCCTGCCGAAAATAAATGCCGCGAATGTCATGGCAGTATGGATTATAATGAAGATAAGGCAAAGTGCCTGGTCTGCCATGAACAGGACCATCCGTTTAAACCTGCGGATCACCGTACCGGCTGGAATAAGGATCATGGACCGACCGCACAGCTGAATAAAGAAGCTTGTGTACACTGTCATCAGAATTCCTACTGTACCGATTGTCATGAAGGGGATAATCTGGACCGCTTGACTCATCCGCTGAATTATAAAAATAATCATGGAATCGATGTCCGGACCAATAAGGATAATTGCCTTACCTGTCATCAGGAAGGCGCATTCTGTATTGAGTGTCATCAGCGTGAAATGGTCATGCCGCGCAATCATGCCTATGCCAATTGGACCAATCCCCGGAATGGCGGATTGCACAAACGTCAGGCTGAAGGGGATCTGGATTATTGTCTGAGTTGTCATAACGATGCCTATGCCCGCAATGTCTGTATTGAATGCCACCAGCACAGTGTTGATGATTAGGAGGTTAAAAATCAAGCGGTTCATATTTATTTGCGGATTATTCTCAACGGCATTTGTCTACGGCCAATCAGTTGAAGATTGTTTACAATGTCATGCCGACTCGGGTCTGTCTAAAAGTATCGATGATAGTACCGAAATCTCCTTATATGTAGATCAGGGCAAATACGAAAAATCGATTCATGGCGGATTCAATTGTGTGGATTGCCACAGTACTGTCAAGAGTCCCGAACATGAATCGGAATTACCCCCGGTCAACTGCAGCAGTTGTCATGAGGATGTACAACAAGTATATGCCGGGAGTATCCATGCTACTTCGGCAGGGGGAAAAAATATATCTCCGGCCCAGTGCAAGGATTGCCACGGCAGTCATTATATGCTGCCGGCTGCTGATTCTGCATCCACAATCTATCCCCTGAACATGGCTGTTACCTGCGGTAAATGCCATCTGGATCCGCGGGTAATTGAATATCTGGGTTACCAGGGGGATGGACCGGTGGCCGGTTATCAGCAGAGTGTGCATGCCAGGATCCTGCGCGAAGATCCAGCCCGCGGCGCACCCACTTGTACCAACTGTCATGGTTCTCACGCCATTTATATAATGTCCGATCCGCGCTCCAGTTTTAACAAATTAAACCGCAGCGAAACCTGCGGTCATTGTCATCAGCAGGTGAAGGCGGAATATTTGCAGAGTATCCACTGGCGGGCCGTACAACGCGGTCATTTTGAATCGCCCACCTGCAATGATTGCCACGGGGAACATAAAATTCAGTCGCCTCAGGAAATTGACGCGATTACCAACCGTCTGAATTTATCCTCGCAGATCTGCGCCAAATGTCATTCTTCGCCGGCAATGATGGCGCGCTTCGGATTAGATGCCGAGCGCTTCGCTTCCTATAACCGGACCTATCACGGTCTGGCTATATTAAAAGGATCTGTCGATGCCGCCAACTGCACCAGTTGCCATGAGACCCATGCGATCCGCGAGCAATCCTCGGTTGAGTCGAGTGTGAATCCGGCTAATCTGAAAAAAACCTGCAGCAAGTGTCATGATAACATCAGCCAGGAATTCAGCAGTATTGCTGTACATCCCAAGAATCTGGCCGAACGTAATCCGGTAACTTTTTATGCACGAACCGTCTATATGTGGCTGATTATTGTCATTGTCGGCAGCATGGTTCTGCATAACCTGATTATCCTGGTAAGTTATATACGTAAAAAACGGCAGGCCCGCAAACAGGACCGTTTATACCAGCGTTTTCGCTCTTTTGAAGTGTACCAGCATTTTTTACTGATCTTCAGTTTTTTTATTCTGGTGATAACAGGTTTTGCCCTAAAATTTCCTGATGCCGGTTGGGTACGTTTACTGGTTTCTGCCGGAATGACCGAGTCTCTGCGCTCAGTACTGCACCGGATCGGCGCGGTTATACTGATAAGTATATCGCTGATTCAACTGGTTTATTTCTTATTTCATCGCCAGGGCAGAAAGGAAATATCGGCCTTACGTCCGCAAATTTCCGATGTTACCGGATTCTGGCAGAATATGAAATATTATCTGGGTTTCTCTGAGCACCGTCCCCGCTTCGGCCGCTGGGATTATACCGAAAAAGCAGAATATCTGGCTTTGATCTGGGGTACTGCGGTGATGGCCTTCACCGGTCTGGTATTATGGTTTCCTGAATTTTTTATGAACTATCTGCCGACCTGGATGTTTGAAACATCCGAAGTTATCCATTATTTCGAAGCCTGGCTGGCCACCCTGGCTATATTTATCTGGCACTGGTTCTTTGTAATTTATCATCCGGAAAAATATCCCATGAACCTGACCTGGCTGGACGGTAAAATCAGCGAGGAAGATCTCCGGCATCATCATCCGGAAGAATATACGGCTTATACAAAAACAAACTGAGCAGAATGATAAAGATCGCAATCAAAGTTTGTGAGGTTATCTTTTGAATTTTTTTGAAAATAATTCAAAATCATTAAATTATATAAGCGAGGTTTGACTGTGAAAGCATTAATTATTTTTGCCAGTCTTTTCTTAGTGGTACTGATCTGGTCCTGTACCGAAGAAATAACACCCCCCCCCAGTGTCACTCATCCGGCGGACTGGAATACGCTCAGTTCAGCGGAATTCCATGGCAATAAAGTCAAGGCCGCCGGCTATGAATCCTGTATCACCTGCCATGGCAGCGATTACCGGGGTGGTTCCAGCGGTGCTTCCTGTTATGCCTGTCACAGCGAAACGGCTGGCATGGAAGCATGCAACCTCTGTCACGGTAATAGTAATGCCTCGGTTTTGGCCCTCACTTCCTGGGCTCCTCCGCAGGATTTGATGGGGGATACGGTTACAACGGCAATCGGTGTGGGTGCACATCAGATTCACCTCAGCGGCGATACCTGGAGCACAGCCTACACCCGGAACTTGTGATCTGTGTCATCCACACTCACCGGTTTTGATGATCCTGATCATATTGATAAACAGGAAGGGATTAACGTACAATTTGGCGGAATGGCCAGCTGGCAGGGCAAGATATCCCCGCGCTGGGATCATGCTACGGCATCCTGCAGTAATACCTATTGTCATGGGAATTTTATCTTTAGAAAATCAGCCAGTGCCAATCCGGATTTCTATGAAACCGATGCTATGCTGGGCAATAATCAGGAAATGGACTGGACACAAGCCGGATCAGGTCAGGCGGTCTGCGGTAGTTGCCATTTACTGCCGCCGATGGGGCACATCGATGTCGAAGCAAGTTGCAATAACTGTCATGGTGCTGTCGTTGACGCGGATAATCACATTATCGATAAGAGTAAGCATATTAATGGGTATATAGATTTGAATTAGCAGTGGCGATTCATGAATCGCCACTTTGTAGGGGCAGGTCGCGACCTGCCCCTACTTTAATAACGCCGACACCGACCTCTTGGTATTAATATTATAAATCACCTGAGCGAACAGCGGCGCAATAGATACCTCAACATACCACGGCGTTTTTTTGATAAAGTCGTCACCCCAGAATACCGCATCAGTTCCGATTACACGTTTAATCTCTCCTCTGCCGAAGGCTTCCTGCAGCACATCCAGGGCCGGGGGATTGAAAAAGGGCAGGCTGCAGGCAGCATAGATATCCCGGGCGTGATGAAGTCGCAGCAGTTTGGCGGCATTGACAATGGTCCCGCCTGTACCGATCATGTCATCGGGGATAAGTATATCCTTATCGCGCACATTCCCCACCAGCCGCATGCTCTCGATGACGCTGCTTTTAGAGTAATCGCGGGCTTTATCGACAATAGCAAAATCGGTCTGTAGGCGCTGGGAATAATAGCGTGCTTTTTCGGCACTGCCGACATCGGCGGCAGCCACCACCATGTTATTTGTGGGGAAATGCTTGCGGATATAACCAATCAGGGGATTGGAAGCATGCAGATCTTCCAGCCGGGTGCGGTTGAAAAAACCCTGAATGGCTTCGGCATGAATATCCAGAGTGATCACGCGGTTGGCTCCCGACATCTCCATGAAGGCAGCAATTTGTTTGGCGGTGATACCTTCCCTGGTTTTTTTCCGTTCCTGCCGGGAATAAGGGAATTGCGGACTGATCACGGTGATCGAATCGGCGTCGGACTGGTAAGCTGCGTTGATGGCCGTCAGCAGGGCCAGTAAATTATCATTGATACTTTTAGGGGATTGTGGATCGTCGATGGCCTGTACAATATACAGATCCGCACCGCGGATGTTATCTTTAATAATGGTTTTTATTTCTCCGTTAGCGAAGGTTATCTCTTCGGACCGTATGATTTCCAATCCACCCGATTGTTTTTCCTGCTTCATAATCTTGTTCAGATTATTCAGAATCCGCCGGGCCAGCGGTAATCCGGAGGCACAACTCATCAGGCATAATTCACCTCTGGTTTGGCCGGTATTATTGAGACGGGTTGTTTTCATCAGTGTTTCCTTTATTCTACTTTTTTATATCCGGGAAAATGTTTCTGAATAATAGCCAGGGCAGCTGCGTGAATCCTGCCATTACTGGCAACAATATAAGAATTTTCTAAGAAATGTTCATGACCCCAGAAATCGGTTACCGTTCCACCTGCTTCTTCGACCAGCAGCGATCCTGCCGCACAATCCCAGGGATTGAGGCCGAGTTCCCAAAAGGCTTCGAAACGGCCGGCTGCAACATAGGCCAGATCGATGGCGGCACTGCCCATTCTTCTGGCACTGGTAATGTGCCGGAACAGGTCTTCGAAACAATCCATATATGCCGGCAGAAAACTTTTAAATTTGAACGGAAAACCGGTGGCGAATAAGCAATCCTCCAGATGACCGGTCTGACTGACCTGTATGGGTTGGCCGTTCAGGCAGGCTCCCTTGTTTCTTTCCGCCGAAAAAAGTTCCTGATGAATGGGATCGTACACTACTCCCAGGATGACCTGTTTTTTAAATTGCAGGGCAATAGAGATAGAAAAAACCGGTATCCCGGAAATATAATTCTTGGTACCGTCCAGAGGATCGATGATCCAGCGGTATTCGCCGGCGATATCTTTTAAACCGCTCTCTTCGGCCAGGATGGCATGATCCGGAAAAGCCTGATGCAGGATGCGGATAATCTCATGCTCGGAACTTTCATCCACATGGGTCAAAAAGTCGTTTTTTCTTTTGACGCGGATGTGATCGGCAGTGATCTTCCTGAAATTTTCCATAAGTATGGTCACTGCGGACAGGGCAGCCTGTTTAGCGATTTCGATCATGACTTCTTGATCTCTATTTTGCCAAATTCTTTTAGTTTGGATATGACCATATTTTTAATCTCTTCCAGGCGTTGAGCTGACCTTGCTTCAAACCGTAAAACCAGTACCGGCTGCGTATTGGAAGCCCGTACCAGTCCCCAGCCATCGCCAAACAGAATGCGTACTCCATCTATAGCAATAACCTCATAGCGGGTTGAAAAATAATCCCTGGCCTGTTGCGCTATTTTGAATTTCTCTTCATCATTGACCGTGTCCACCCTGATTTCCGGAGTCGAAAAATATTGCGGAACATCCGAGAGCAGGGCGGATAATGGATTGGAACCATGGGAGAGCAACTCTACCAGTCGGGCTGACGCATAAATAGCATCATCATAACCATAATAACGGTCGGCAAAAAATAAATGTCCGCTCATCTCCCCGGCCAGGGGTGCTCCGGTCTCTTTCATTTTTTTCTTCAGCAGGGAATGACCGGTTTTCCACATGATTGGTTGACCCCCAAATTTTTCAATCATTTCCGGCAAGGCCTGCGAGCATTTTACTTCAAAGATAACTTTTGCTCCGGGCTGACGCCGGATAATATCGCGGCTAAAAATGATCAACAGGCGGTCGCCCCAGATCACCTGGCTGTGTTCATCGATAACTCCCAGACGGTCGCCGTCACCGTCATAAGCGATGCCCAGATCGGCGTGGGTCTGCTCGAACGGATTCGATCAAGTCATGCAGGTATTCCAGCACAGTCGGATCAGGGTGATGATTGGGGAAACGGCCGTCAGGTGTGTCGAACAGGTCAACAGTTTCCACTCCCAGTTCTTTGAATAAGCGGTGGGCCACCAGAGCCGCGGCACCATTCCCCGAGTCCAGTACGACTTTTAGTTTCTTTTTTATCTTTATATCTTTTTTTATATGCTCGATATAGGCCGGGATCAGATTTGTCTTTTCGACTGTGCCCTGGCCGGAGGCAAATTTTCCCGCCTCGATAATCAGTTTAATTTTCTGAATTTCAGCCCCGTAAACAGGAGCATTCTGAACCGTCAATTTAAAACCATTATATTCTGCCGGATTATGGCTGCCGGTGATCATCAGGCCGCCGTCAACCGGCAAATTATACATACTGTAATACTGCACCGGAGTCGGCACGATACCGATGTCGATCACATCGATGCCGACCTGCCTGAATCCTTTGATCAGTATGCCGCGAAACCGTTCCGTGGAAAGGCGGACATCACCGCCCAGCGAGATTTTTTTTAATTGCTGCTGCCGCAGGTAGGTACCGAATCCCTGTGCTAATTGGTAGACCACTTCATCGTTCAAATCACGGTCTACCACGCCGCGAATATCGTATTCACGAAAAATATGCGGATTAATCATGGGACATTTCCGTTTTGTTCATAAATCCAGACAATTCAAAGTCATTCAGAATTCCGGCCAATAATTTATAGGTGATGTAAATACAGTTCAATAATGATTTTAGTTAACATGATCAGAAGAGGGAATCAGCTCCGGGGAAGGAAAAATGATATAATTCAGTTTTAATGTGTAGTCAAAAGCTGGAATATGGAAGTTTGGTAATTGGTGATTTGTCCGGCGGTTTTGAAGTACCGATTTTATATTAAAAAATGCATTGACTTTAAGGTAAAAATTTTTAATTTTCATATAGTTATGTATATAAGGAAAAGAGGCTTTTGAATGAAGGATAGAATTCTGCGGGCACTGGAAAGTGTACGGCCGGGATTACAGGCGGATGGTGGCGATGTTGAATTGGTAGAAATTGATGCAAACGGTAAAGTATTGCTGCGGCTGACCGGAACCTGCGGGGATTGCCCGATGTCTAAAATAACGCTGCAGCAGGGAATTGAGCGAATCATTAAAACACAGGTACCGGAAGTATCTTCTGTTGAAGCGGTCTAATTTGAAGCGGGGTTGTGTGTGTCATGATTGAAGTTAGTGTTAACGGTATATTTTTGACACAGTCACAAGCGAGCGGTATTATCCTGAAAGAAAAAAACGGGGATCGTACTCTGCCCATAGTCATTGGTGAATATGAAGCCCAGTCGATTGCATTAGGTCTGGAAAATATAAAACCTCCCCGGCCGATCACCCACGATCTGGCCATGAATATTTTAGATAGCGTGGGTATTAAAATTGACAGCGTGTTGATTACCGAATTAAAGAATAATACTTATTATGCCATTATCCGTTTACGCAAAAACCTGGAAAGCTGGGATATCGATGCCCGGCCCAGCGATGCAATTGCCATGGCGGTACGCGGGATGATTCCGATTTTTGTCGAAGAAGAGGTTATGAATATGGGCGCTTTTGATCCGACCCATTTGGAAAAAGAAGACAAACAGCATCCTCTGAATACTGCTACCAGCAAAGTGGATAAATTGAAGAAAGATCTTCAAAAAGCGGTCGAAGATGAAGAATATGAAAAGGCTGCAGAATTGCGGGATGAGATCAGAAGGATAGAAACCGGATCTTGATTCATTGCTTGAATTTGAAATTCTTGGTCAGGCTACTGACTACAGGTCCAGCATATAATATAGTTTTAGGTCAACGACATATATTTGAGGGATTATGAAGGATTATCGTTTTCTGGCAAAATTATATGGTGTCCGTGGCAGTTATCCGATAGCACCGCGCGAGGGTACACGTATCGGGGGTAATACAACCTGTTTAATGGTCAGAACAAAACGACAGATCATTTTTTTTGATGCGGGTTCAGGGATTATTGAAGCAGGGCGGCAGTTGGTACCTGAGATACTGGAACACGGCAAGAAATCCAAAGAACCCCTCAATATCACCCTCATTTTTACCCACACGCATAATGACCATCTGCTGGGTTTTCCATTTTTTGCTCCCTTGTATATGCCCAATGTTCATTTGCATTTAATCGGCCCGGCCACCCTGGGGGTGGATTTTGAAGATATTTTAAGAACATTAGTCGAGCCGCAGTATTTCCCGGTATCAATGGACGAATTCAGAAGCGAGAAAGATTTTTATAATGTGAATGAAAATATGATCATCTATTTTGTCGAAGATGATCATCTGCCGCATCTGGGTACGGTCAACAGAACCAATACGGATGGTGCCGAACTGGTAATCAGTACGATGAAATATTATTTTCATCCCAAAGACGGCAGTTATAACTACCGTATTGAATGGAACGGTCATTCGCTGGTTTTTGCCACGGACGTCGAACAATATGCGGGCAGCGACCAGCGCCTGATGAAGTTTGCCGAGGGGTGTGATGTCCTGATCCATGATGCCCAGTATGATCTGGAACAATATTTGAAAGTTCAGGGTTTCGGACACAGTAATTTTGAAATGGCCTGTCAGTTAGCCTTAAAAGCCAAAGCTAAAAAACTGCTGTTGTTCCATCATGATCCGAATAATGACGATGAAGCATTATTGCGGATCGAAAAACAGGCCAAGGGAATCTTTCCAGCTACCGAACTGGCTACCGAGAGCTGGGAGTGGAAGTTATAAGCAGGTAATGGCAGTATTCTGGGTAGCATTTATTCTATTGATCCTGGTCCTGCTGTCTCTGGACCTGGGTGTTTTCCACCGTAAGGAACACATTATCGGGCCCAGAGAAGCGCTTTTGTGGACCGCTTTCTGGATTGGCCTATCCTTACTATTCAATCTATTTATATATTTTGCCTATGAGCATCACTGGCTGGGCATCGGCTTACATCAGGCAGAAATAAAATCAGGGGCTGATGCGGCTCTGGAGTATTTTACCGGTTATATAATTGAAGAGTCGCTGAGCCTGGATAATATATTCGTTATCGCTATTATTTTTTCCTATTTCAAGGTGCCTCAATTGCACCAACACCGGGTGCTGTTCTGGGGTATTGTCGGGGCCCAGATTATGCGCGGAATCATGATCGGCGCCGGTACCGCCCTGATTCACCGTTTCTCCTGGATGATTTATGTTTTTGGCGGACTGTTAATACTGACTGCACTGCGTATGCTGTTTACCAAACAGGAAGAGATGGAACCGGGTAAAAATTTTTTAGTCCGGCTGGTCAGGAAGTTTTATCCGGTTACCAGTGATTATGAAGGCTCAAAATTTTTTACCCGCATCGGCACCAGGCGGGCTATCACCCCTTTATTCCTGGTGCTGCTGGTCATTGAAAGTACGGATGTCCTGTTTGCCATAGATTCAATTCCGGCGATTTTTGCGGTAACTACCGATCCGTTTATTGTTTTCACTTCCAATATATTTGCCATCCTGGGATTACGCTCGCTCTATTTTGCCCTGGTGGCCATGATCAACAAATTCCGGTATTTAAAATTCAGCCTGGTATTCGTGCTGGCCTATGTGGGCACTAAAATGATACTTTCACATTATTTTACCATTCCCACGCCGATCTCGCTCTTAGTAATTGTCGTCATTCTGGGTACGGGCATTATCGTCTCCCTGGTCGTTGATTACAGGGAATCGCTTAACCAGAGTTCGGCCAAAACAGACGGTGAATTGGAATAAAATGATAAATCTGAACATCCCGGAGTTTGCAGGATTTTCGAAAGAAACATTAAATTTTCTGCAACTGAAGTGTCGACAAGATATTAACCCGGCAAAATAAAAGATGTACACGATATCCCCCATGGTCCGGCTAAAGACAATATTGTTGCGATGTTCGATTATTCTGGGGATAGCCTTACCAAGTGCAGCACAAAATCCTTACCAGACATGCTGGTCCACCGATGGCTGGATCATCGGCAGCGGTGGTGTCCTGGCCATCAGTGCCTTAGTGACCGAGCACTCCATAAATCCATTAAGCGAACAGGAAATAAGCACACTATCCCGGCGCGAGGTGAATGCTTTCGATAGAGCGGCTACCTATAATTATTCAAAATCGATTTCACAGATCAGTGATGTACTGGTCGGACTGCAGGTAACCAGTGCTGCGGGTTTACTATTACTCCTCCCCACGAAAATCCGGGAGGACTGGCGCACGGTAGGTATCATGTCCCTGGAAACCGCCCTATGGGTAACAGCTTTACCCAGGCTGGTGAAAGGCCGGGTGCAGCGAATCCGGCCGTATGTTTATAATCCACAGGCGCCCTGGCAGGACAAGATCAGCGCAGAGGCCCGCCGTTCATTTTTTTCAGGTCATACTTCCACTGCTTTTGCCACAGCTGTATTTCTTTCGACCGTGTACGGTGATTATTTCCCCAAATCCAGATGGAAACCTTATCTGTGGAGCGGTACGCTGCTGGTGGCTTCAACCATAGGTTTCCTGCGTTTTGAGAGCGGTAAACATTTTCCGACCGATATCCTGGCCGGTGCGCTGGTGGGTAGTACTATTGGTTATGTGATTCCGTTACTGCATCGCAATTCGAAGAGAAATGTATCGCTGAATCCTGCATCCGGCGGCCGGATTTTACAACTGGGTATCCGCTTCGAGTTTTAAGTCGAAAAAGAAAAGATGCATTGGTATTTTAAAATATTTTGTATTAACTTTATTTTGCCTGAAAGTTGATAACCAAAAATATAACTTAAATAGAATTAAATAATTATGAAAATTGACCAGTTTATCAGAAAGTTAATGCCCAAGGACGACAAGTTTTACCGGTTGATGGAAGAATCTGCGCAAAACCTGATTAAAGTTGGGGAAGTTCTGAAAAAAATTTCATCAACGATGAATATGGAGGAACTGGAACCGATCGTAGAGGAGATCAAAGACCTGGAGCACAAGGGCGATTCCATCACCCATCGGATATTCCATGAACTCAATATTACTTTTGTAACCCCGTTCGACCGGGAGGACATCCATTACCTGGCTTCCGCGCTGGATGATGTGCTTGATTATATCAATTCCAGCACCGGCCGGTTTTCCTTGTACCATGTCGATCATATTCCGGGCAACATGGTTGCACTGATAGATGTTATCTGCAAGTCAATCATCGAGCTGGCTAAGGGAGTCAAATTGTTGAGGGATTTACATGATCTTGAATCTTTTACTGAAGTATTAAAACGGGTGAATGACTACGAAGACCAGGCTGACCAGATATTTGACCGGGCTATTGCTGATTTATTCAATAAAGTTACCGATCCAATCACGCTCATTAAATTAAAGGAGATATACGTCAGTCTGGAAACTGCAACCGACAAGTGTGAAGATGCATCAAACGTTCTTGAATCAATCTTGATTAAAAATGCCTGAGGTATCGGTACTGGTTCCGGGAAAAGTATGACTATCATCCTGATCCTTCTCTTTATAGCCCTGCTGTTTAATTTTCTTAATGGTATGAATGATGCCGCCAATGCGATTGCCACGGTCGTATCGACCAGAGTATTAACGCCTAAAAAGGCCGTGCTGTGGTCAGCCATGTTCAATTTTATTGCGGCCTTTTTATTCGGATATGCCGTGGCCACTACAATCGGTAAAGGAATCGTCGACCCTAAAGTGGTTTCCAATACCCTGATTTTTTCGGCGCTGCTCAGTGCTATAATCTGGACGCATCTATGCACGCAGTACGGTATGCCGATCAGCGTATCTCATGCGCTGATCGGGGGCTTAATCGGGGCTGCTCTGATAAAAACTGGCAGTGAATCCCTGATTATGAGCGGTATATATAAAACAGTCATTTTTATTTTCTTATCACCGGCACTCGGCCTGGTGCTGGCCTTACTGTTGATGATAATGGTGAATTGGTTGTTCAGGGATTGGTCAAATAAAAAGGTCGACCATGTTTTCAGGATTGGCCAGTTGGTCTCATCGGCTTTGTACAGTCTTGGACATGGAACGAACGACGCCCAGAAAACAATGGGTATCATGGTTATCCTGATGTTTACCAGCACGGTCGATATACCCCCGTGGATGTATGACAAGTCACAGGGATTTTATATCCCCATTTGGGTCATTTTAACCGCCTACGGCGCGATCAGTCTGGGAACCATGACTGGGGGGATGGAATGTCATCCGTACCATGGGCATGAAGTTGACTCATCTTAAACCGATGGGCGGATTCTGCGCCGAGACCGGGGGGTCAATCGTCCTGATCAGTACTGCATTAATGGGAATTCCCGTCAGTACCACGCACACCATTGCCGGGGCCATTATGGGTGTCGGGGCTACCCGCCGTTTATCAGCAGTCCGCTGGGGAATTGCCGGCAAAATTGTAGCCGCCTGGGTATTAACACTGCCTGTTTCTGCCGCTTTTGCTGCGCTAATTTATTACATAACAGAACTATTTTACGTAAATAAGATTCATCCGAACCATTCCTCCATTAGTCCCCTGGCTTTATTCTTTCGACTTGCATCTGTAATACTCTGCACAAGCGTATGGGGCACCGGGGAAAGGGATCAGGGGGATGGATCATTAATTTCACAAAATCTTAACATAATCTTAACATATCTTTAACCAGGTATTGCTATAATTAACTGGTAACCACCGAATAATTTTTTAACAGGAATATTAAGCAGGAATTTACTAATACCACGACTAAACTCACACTCGGGAATTGCAGGAGAAAGAATCATGGCAATAATCCTGATCCTTGTCCTGGTTGCATTACTCTTTGATTTTTTAAATGGCATGAATGATGCCGCCAATGCCATTGCCACTGTTGTTTCTACCCGTGTACTTACTCCGCGCCTGGCTGTTTTGTGGGCTGCTTTCTTTAATTTTGCGGCGGCTTTTATTTTTGGTTTAGCCGTGGCCACGACCATCGGTAAGGGAATTATTGATCCGAGTATCGTCAACCAACAATTAATTTTTGCCGCATTGTTTCGGAGCAATCATCTGGACATATCTGTGCACCCATTATGGTTTGCCAATCAGTGTATCCCATTCTTTAATCGGTGGCTTGGTGGGAGCCGCACTGGTAAAAGCAGGAACAGAGTCTCTGATCTGGACAGGATTGTTAAAAGTATCGATATTTATATGTTTTATCACCTGCTAGTCGGCCTGATTATATCTTTTATATTAATGATTGCGGTAATGTGGATTTTCCGTTCCTGGACGAACCGCAAGGTTGACCGTGTCTTCCGGATCGGCCAGTTATTCTCTTCGGCATGCTACAGTCTGGGGCATGGTACTAATGATGCCCAGAAAACAATGGGCATTATTGCAATTTTATTGTTCTCCAGTAATATCGATCTGCCCAAGTGGTTCTATGACAAATCGCTCGGTTTCTATATTCCCTGGTGGGTGGTAATGGCGGCCTATTCGGCTATCGGTCTGGGAACGCTCACTGGCGGCTGGCGGGTCATTCATACGCTTGGGTGAAATTAACCCATTTAAAACCCATCGGTGGTTTTTGTGCTGAAACCGGCGGTTCGATAGTATTACTGGGTACTGCACTATTTGGTATTCCGGTCAGTACTACCCATACCATTGCCGGGGCAATCATGGGGGTCGGGGCAACCCGCCGGCTTTCGGCTGTACGCTGGGGTATAGCCGGTAAAATAGTAACCGCCTGGATATTGACTATACCGGCTTCGGCGGCCATGTCGGCACTGGTATATTATTTATCAGAACTCAGTTACGAAATAAATTGCTTCTTATTTTAGTCTCCTCAGAATCTGTACCCAAAGTGTCATCCTGATGAGTCCGGTTGTTGCCGGACGAGGAAAAATCTATATTTATTTTAAAAAAATGATTCCTCATCCCAAGAATCGGGATGAGGAATGACAAATCAACACTTTTAAAAAAGCCCAATAGGGGATAGGTAAATAGTTGATGAAAATAAAATATTGGAATTAATGAATAAAAAAAATGTTTATATTCCCATTGTTTTAACGGTAGGACTTAAACAGACATGCTAAAGTCTTTTTCCAAACGTGAAATAGTATTTATAGTACTGGGTGGGATTTTTGTGGCCAATGCCATCCTGGGTGAATTGATCGGCGGGAAACTTATCCAGCTGGGACCATTTGCCATGAGTATGGGAGTAATTCCCTGGCCGGTTGTATTTATCACCACCGATCTGATCAATGAATATTTCGGCCGCAACGGTGTACGCCGGCTGACTTTCCTGACCGCGATCCTGATTGTTTATGCTTTTGCTCTGCTTTATGTGGCTATCCAGATACCGGCAGCGGATTTTTCTCCGGTGAATAATGAACAGTTTAGAGCCGTGTTCGGTCAATCGCTGTGGATCATCGTCGGCAGTCTGACCGCCTTCATGATCAGTCAACTGGTTGATGTGGTTATTTTCTGGATATTCCGGGCGAAGACACAGGGACGCATGCTCTGGTTGCGGGCCACCGGCAGTACGGCTGTATCTCAATTTATCGATAGTTTTGTTATCATTGCCATCGCCTTCTGGCTGCCGGGTAAGATACAGACGCAGGATTTCATTACAGTGGCAGCAACCAATTATTCCTACAAATTTTTAATCGCAGTATTGTTAACACCGTTGATTTACCTGGGACATAATCTGATTGACCGGTTCCTGGGAGAAGATGAATCTCAGCGTTTAATTGAAAAAGCGGTGGAAGAATCGGTGAACTTATAATTCGCGGCGACTTAAAATTGCGCGGCCGATGGTGGCATCGTCGATGAATTCCAGGTGGGAGCCCAGCGGGATACCGGAGGCAATGCGGGTTATAGTTTTGCCAAGGGGTTTCAGCAGTTTGGATAAATAAATCATGGTCGCTTCGCCCTCGGTACTGGGATTGAGGGCCAGTACGATTTCTTTGACGGACTCGTTGTCGGTCCGCCGCAGCAATTCCCTGATCTTCAAATCTTCGGCCGAAATACCGGCCAGCGGAGAAATCACACCCCCCAGGACATGATACTGTCCGCGATATTCATTACTCTTTTCAATAGCCATGATGTCAACAATATCTTCCACCACACAAATGGTGGAGGTCTCACGCCGGGGATCGGAGCAGATACTGCATAATTCAGTTTCGGTGATATTAAAACATGTTCCACAAAACTTAATCTCTTTTTTTACGCGGGTGATAGCTGTGGCCAGCTCATAACTGTATTCTTGCGGGCTGCGTAAAAGAAATATAGCCAGGCGTTGTGCCGTTTTACGGCCAATTCCGGGCAACTGATGTAATTGATTAATCAGATTTTCCAGGGCAGGGGAAATGGTGTTGGCCATAACTTTATAATCCCGGAAATTTCATACCACCCGGTAAATTCATTCCCCCCAGCAGACCGCCGGTGATTTTTTCCATTTCTTCATTGGATTTTTGCTGGGCTATGGAAATGGCCTGATTAACGGCGGCTACAACCAGATCCTCCAGCATTTCTTTATCGTCAACCTTGATTACTTCCGGATCGATGCTGATTGATTGAATGCGATATTTACAATTGATCACAACCTTGACCATGCCTCCGCCGGCGCTGCCTTCGACTGTAATATTTTCAAGATTCTCCTGTGCCTTCTGCATTTCTTCCTGGACTTTCTGGGCCTGTTTCAAGATCGCGCTCATATTTGGTTTCACGAATTATTTCCTCCCCGGGTTAGTTCGAGTCCCAGATCATTGATCAATTTATTCAGCAACTCGTCTTCTTTCATCAACTTATGCAGATCTTTTTTATCTTCGTTTATCGCCGTCGCAGATTTTCTGGGTTGTGCTTCAGGATTATTCTGCAGCTGGGTTTCGATATGGACAGATTGTTTAAAAATATTGCCCAGCGCATCTTCCACATGCTTCTTGTTCTTATTTAACCAGGTATGGTGAAAGGAATCGATACGGTCATAGCGTACCGTCAGAATTGAATCCTCCAGCTTATCCGGTGTACCGAATTCCAGGGCAGTCCCTAAATTCACCTTGGTCAGGCGAAATTTGTCGACCAATTGCGGCCAGACCTGTTGAATACCGGCCAACGAAAAATTAAAAGAGACAGGTTCCTCCGCTTTCAGCCCAGCAGGGGGGACCGGGACCGAAACCGTGGTTGGGGATACATTGTGGCCAGCAGATTTGGGTGGATCAGCTTTTTTTTTGAGCAGATTTAATTTATCCAGCAGTTTTTCTATGTCCAGGGTAGATGGTGATTGAGCCATCTTGAGCATACCTAATTCGAATTTCAGGTACGGTTGTATAGTCCATTTGAGATCTTTCTGCATTTCAGCGATAATCTGTAAATACATCAACAGATCGGAAATATCAAAATTCTGGCTTTCCTGCAGATATTGCTGGTGATAATGCTCGGCTACGTGGATCAGTTCCATACTGCGCAGCGATTTGGCAACCAGCAAATTACGAAAGTGTTCTTCGAAGCCGGCCAGGAATTCTCCCAGATCATACCCTTCGCTATTGACCTGCTGGCAAAGCAGCAGCAGGGCATTGATATCGCGCTGGCGTATTTTCTCGGTGAACTTGAAATAGAGTTCCTGGTTAATAATTCCCAGGGCGGTACTGACCTGGGCGCTGCTGATCTGTTCACCGGAATAGGAGATGATCTGATCCAGAATACTCTGCGCATCGCGCATCGAGCCATCGGCCTTTTTGGCAATTTGTAACAAAGCGTCGGCTTCGACCTGGATATTTTCTGCAGCGCAAATACGTTGCAATTGATCAATTATGGTGTTTATGGCAATGCGTTTAAAATCAAAGCGCTGACAGCGTGACAGGATGGTAGCCGGTACACGGAAGATTTCGGTCGTGGCAAAAATAAAAATGGCATGTTTGGGTGGTTCTTCCAGCGTTTTAAGCAGGGCATTAAACGCTTCCTTGGTCAGCATGTGCACTTCATCGATTATATAAATCCGGTATTTGCCCTGGCTGGGGGTGAAACGTATATTCTCGCGCAGGTTTCGTATTTCATCTATACCGCGATTGGAGGCGCCGTCGATTTCCAGCACATCCAGTGAATTTCCTTTGATAATAGACTGGCAGGGACTGCAAGCGTCGCACGGAGTGGGAGTCGGCCCCTTTTCACAGTTCAGGGCTTTGGCCAGGATGCGGGCGGTGGTGGTTTTCCCGATACCGCGCGGTCCGGCAAAGATATAAGAATGAGCAATACGGCCGGTTTCAATGGCATTGGCCAGCGTTTTGGAAACATGTTCCTGACCGATGAGTTCGTTGAATTGCTGTGGACGCCAGCGGCGCGCTAAAACTATGTAGGTCATATCAAGTTAAGATTAAAGATTAAAGACAAAAGACAAAAGACAAAAGAATCGCTTCATTTTGCTGTTGTCAGTTTGCATGTTTTTCATATTGTAGAAATATACAAAAAATTTCATTAATATCTTTATAAATTTATGGTAAATAAAAAGCCAGGTTAACCCACGGCACATAATGCATTCACTGACCGTTGCTTCCTTCCGGACCTGGCGGGGTTGGGTGAAGTATTATTGCGTGGGACCTGGCTGGTGGAGCTGAGCGGGATCGAACCGCTGACCTGTACGTTGCGAACGTACCGCTCTCCCAGCTGAGCTACAGCCCCGTTAGTAATATCAATTTAACCACACCTGTTTCTGTAGTCAATATTAAAGAGGGACAAAGGGACAAAGGGATAAGGGTAAGGGGCAAAGGGTAAGGGGAAAAGAGTCCCCAAAGAAGTTTCATAATGCCGGAGCGCAACAAAATTGGTAGCCGCGATCATCAGATCGCGGGGAAATATGGAAGTAACGTATTGGTAGCCGCAACTCTTGAGTTGCGGCCAATTTGTAGAAATCAATTCGAGAAAAATATTGATATATTGTAACATGACGGTTATACTATTAAAGAAATTAATTTTAAAATAATAATGATGAATTCGAATCATGTAAATATCGAAACCCGAATTGAAGGTATTATCAAGTCACTTCCGGCCGGAGTAATTCTGGTCGCAGCGGCCAAGACCAGAACAGTGGAAGAAGTGCAGGCGGCTATTAAAGCCGGCATTAAGATCCTTGGATATAATTATGTACAGGAAACGGAGCAAAGGCAGAATGTGATCGGTCGGGAAGTACAATGGCACCTGATCGGACATCTGCAGAAAAACAAAATTAAGAAAGCTGTGCGCTTGTTTGATATGATCCAAACGCTGGATTCGTTAGTGCTGGCGGAAGCGTTAAACGCAGAATGTGCCGCAGCAAAAATAAAAATGCCGGTATTAATTGAAATAAACAGCGGCCGTGAAGAAAATAAAACCGGGTTGTTTCCAGAGAAAGTGCAGGAGGTTGTCGAACAGATTCTCCCGCTGCCAAATTTGCAAATACAGGGACTGATGACCATGGGACCGTTCCTGGACGATCCCGCAGCCTTGCGGCCCTGTTTCAAAGAGACGCGATTAATTTTTGAACAGTTAGCCAGGATCAATCATCCGCAAGTGCAGATGCGATATCTATCCATGGGTATGAGCGACAGTTATCAAAATCGCCATCGAAGAAGGGGCTAATATGATCAGATTGGGGACGATTTTGTTTGGGCCGAGGAGTGGATAAGAAATAAGATTAAAGATTAAAGAAATAGGGCAAAAGGCACAGAGGCAAAAGATCACCTTCGAGGTCAAAATAATTTGGTAGTCGTAACCTTTAGGTTACGCAGTTTATTCTGGTGATTACTGATTGGTAGCCGCAACTCTTGAGTTGCGGAGAGCCAGTCGCTGCAATACTCAGCGACTCGATGCATTGATCATCGGTTTTTTCATTTGAAACAATTATTCAAATGCAGTAGAAAATTTCGATAAGATATTGGACCATATCATCGTATCAGCCAAGCCACCACAATATTTTGAACAGCATGAATATACTACTTATGACATCAGAGATGATCTTGGGAATATAAAGGTTCCAACCCTCATTGCGGTTGGCCCTGACGTGATGCTTCCCTTTTATCAAGTATTGGTTCAGATTTGCTGCAGAAAGGTATAGTCAATTCCAGGTTAGTTGTTCTGAAAAACTGTGGTCACTGGGCTTTTGTTGAAGCACCGGATAATTCTTTAAAGAGGCTGTTCCTTTTTTAACTAGTGATCAAAATTAAAGTAAGGCTAAATATACATTGTAATTAATAATGTATTTATAATCCCAAAATAAATCATTTATGTGTTATAAATCGGGTTCTGAATATGAATAAAAAAATATTATTATACTATTTTTACTTGCCACTCTGCTTTCAGGCTGTCACCCAGAGGTTATGGCTTACAAAATAATTTTAATGCTATTAAATCTGATATTGACACGGTCTCAATAATATTGCCTCATGTTGAATATACTATAATAAATGGTGAAACCAGGACAATAAATAATGCCTTCGGTATGTTAACATCAATAAATGTCGCTGCTGTTTTAAAAGAAGCAATCAATGAGGGGAATTTTATATCCAAATCAGCAATTAATATGTGTGACTCAAAATTCATAAATGACTGGCTAAGTAAACATTTTGTCAACTCGACAAAGAATTACCACCGAATTATTGATTCACTCCAAAGATCAAAAAATGAAGAACGAATATTTCCTTTAACTCCCGAGCTGCAACTGTTGGTCGATCAAGTAAAATCCAGACATTTCATTTTTATTGAAGGCTATTGCTTTTGGGACTACTGAAAATTCAAAACGATTTGATCTGATTACAGGCAGAGACTTTTAAATTATTCTATGATCGTCCTTATATCTATGACTTTCAATGGTCAGGGCTGCAGTTACGGATTTTCATGATTGAAACAAAATCAAAGAAGGTGATTTGGTCAAACTATAATACTAATAAAGATTCAAAATATAATCCCTCTGAAAAATCAGGGTCATAAAGGATCTTTGTATAAAATTATTAAAAGGAAAATAAGCAGAAATCACATTCATCCCTGCAGGGATGAATGTAATGTGTTCCTGCTTTTTAAGCCCGGCAATAAATTGCCGGGCTATTCTCACTTGTCCCTGTGGGACGATCTGATTTATGGTTAATTATTCTGCTTATATTCCTTGACAGCACGCTCCGTAGCCTGCAGCAACGGTTCGGCACTGACCGCTGAACCGGTGGCATTTTTCATCCAGACATCGGGTGTGACACTGCCGATTTTCAGCATCCGCTCGAGTTCAACCCCGATATTCTCTTTTCCTTGCAGATACTCTTCAATCTGGTGCGAGATCAGATGGCCGATGGCATAATCGGGAAGGTAAAGAAATGAATGAATGATATGTGAGTAGACTGCTAACAGAATGACATCCTTTTTCTTGAACACAGGCGCATAATAGGTATTCCAGATATCTCCGGCGATCTGCAACACCGCCGACTTCAACTCGGCCGGAGTTGCGTTGGGATGATCGTACATCCAGTGCCATATTTCCATGTCCAGCAGCGAGACGCCGGCGATTTCATAAGTCATCCAGAATTCGTTCAGTGTTTTGAGCGCTTCGGCTTGTGTATCTGCGGCAGATAGTCCTAGCAAGTCCATATCACGGGTCTGAAATACATAGGCTATTGCTTCGGTAAATGCCGTATTGGGCACTCCATTCAGAAGGTAATGGTCGACATCGTTAAGCGTGATAGTCTGTTCCACGTTGTGCCCCATTTCATGAACCGCGATATTAAATCCCTTATAATCCATACCGTCCTGGCCCAGGCGTGTACGCAGATGTGCTTTGGCCGAACGCATGGCTGCCCCGGCGGCGTGACCGGAACCCCGCGCGGGATCCACCAGGATACCTCCGGCTAAAAATTCTGCCCGTTCCGGTGTAAAACCAAGTTTCAATAACATATTGACCATATCACCTTTATAAGCATCCGCTGTGGGATATTTTTTCCTGACAATAGCGTCGAGTTCTGCTCCGGAATATTTTCCGCGGGGACGGAAACCGTTGTACCAGATATCGAATGGTTCAAGTTTCCGGCCCAGGCGTTGCTCGATGATCCCGGCGACTTTCGGTACAAGGGGTGATTTCAGCACCGCTTCGAGCATGGCTTTGACCCGTGCTTCCGGAATTTCCCGGTTTTCATCGAATCTGCGGGCAATCAGGGTCGGGGCAGTAGGGGAGTAGGGATCGACTTGCCTGGCTCCAAGAAAAGTCTGCAGCAGTGTGGCATAACGTGTATCGGGTTCAGGATCAGCCGTGACTTTGAGCGATGCCCTGCCTTTATCCTCAACATCCTGCACAGTTGTTGCTTTTACTTCGTTGGAAAAAGGATTCCAATCGATGTTGGGATTATTGACCACGACCGCCGGAATCGTCTGGGTCACAATCCGTTCCATGACCTGGACGATCATTTTTTGCTTGGCCAGGCCGTTGGTTTGATCGCCATAGTCTGCTTTCAGTTCATCGCGCAGGTTCCAGTGCGAGAGCAGGCGCATTTTGGGCGGGAAAAGACGGTTACCTTTTGCGTCGATAAGATGATGCATATAGATATTGTAATCCGCGATATACTGGTCGGCGACGGCGGTGGCGGCGGCCACGGCCTGATTGACTTCCGCCGGAATACGCTTGGAAAATCTCTGGGCCAGCCGCACCTCTGCCCACTGACGACGTGACCATTGTGCTCCCTTGCTCAACCGTTCTTCCAGAGTAGTCAGCGGAAAGTTCAACAAAACAATGAAGGCCAGTTTATTGGCAAAAAAATCAGTCGGTGATGTGGGCATCCGGAGAATAGGCGGCGAAGATTTCGTCAAAAGGATAAACGGTACCCAGATCAAGATCGGTTTGCCGGCGGAATTCCAGGCCGATTTCATTCATGTGTCCATAAAGTTGTTCCAGCAGATTTTCGAAACGGACGAACATGGCATCGAGGGTGGCCTGATCGCCGGCAAAATTGGTACGGATAAACTCTTCGAAAACCGCGGCATCACCATCCTGGCTGCGCCAGAAATCTTTGACCTGTTTCAATCCACTGCTGATCCGCTCGTGTTGAGTCTCTCCGTATTTGGAAACAAGTTCCTGCTCGAGTTTTGACTGAGAACCGTTCATCCACTCCGGACTCTGTGCGTTAGCAAATGCCGTCATTAATGCCACCATAAAAAACAGTATAATGAATGGGAAACGGAATAACATAAAAACCTCCAGGAATAATATATATTTTGTATTCTCATCATTAGATTATATTAAAAATTCCAAGTTCCAAATTCCAAAATCAAGTTACCAATTACTAATTACAAATTACAATTAAACAAATTCCAAATTCCAATTACCAATAACCATATTCCAAAGTACAAATTACTTAGCCCTAAATTTTTCTCTCCGTGGAACTCCGTGTAATTATTTTTTTCTTTCTTTTTCTTAACTCGTCTATCGTTTCCACGGCATGGCGCAGATGCGGAATGAAAATACTTCCGCTGACAATCAAAGCCACATTCAGCGCATCGTACAGTTCTTCATCCTTCCAGCCGGCCTCGACACATTGAATCAGATGGTAATCAATACAATCATTGCAGCGCAGGACGCAGGAAGCAACCAGTCCGAGCAACTCTTTAGTCCGGGAGTCAAGTGCACCTTTTTTATAAGCCATCGTATCCAGGTTAAAAAAACGTTTGATGCCCAGGTGCTCAATTCCGGCGATACGCTTATTCATTTTTGCGCGATAACTACGAAAGGCTGTAAGCTTGTCCGGCATATCTTCTCCAATTTATTGATTCTTGGCGCAACTAGCTGTAAATCAAATTACCATTATAAGTTAATATGTTTAGAGAAAAGGGTAAAGGGAAAAGGTCATAGATCCGACGCACAAAGACGCAAGGTCAATATAAAAAATAAAACGGTTACCTTTTAATCACAAAATCTTGTATTATTGCATAGGATATTCTGTATAATTATGTATATAATAATGATATATTCTATAGCAATAATTAGCATGGGGATTGTATGAAAGTTTTATGCACATTATTGCTTTTGACTTTTACACTCTGGAACTGTGACTATATGACGGGAGTACCCGATTTCTCGCAGAAAACGGAACTTTTCTGCTATTGGACTTTTAACCAGGATGAGCCTGATGTATTCAGGATTGGTATGTCGAGCCTAAATAAATCCATAGATATGATTCCATATTCGGAGAAGGGATATTGTAGGTCTCTGGAGTGGTTTCCGGGTGGAACGCACTTTTTATACTCCTTCAATAATTATGATTCTGCCAGTCTTAAAATTTGCAACTTTCTGGATAATTCGGTTAATACAGTATGGAAGAGTAAAACCAATTATATCAATAAGACTTCAATTTCTCCGGATGGCCGGTCAATCGCTATCGCCCTGGGCAAATTAAATGACATGGCACCTTTTCCACAAGGGCTGGCTGTGATCAATTCAGATGGCAGCGGACTGAGTGTTATTCACGATGCGGCTATTAGTGATCCACAGTATGCCTCGGCCGATAAAATATTTTTTTTATCTGAATGGATATTATATTCAATTTCACCATCAGGAGAAAATTTAACCAGGATATCCCCTGATAGCATAGATATGGTAGCCCAGTATGCGATGGATAGAAATTACCAGCAGGTCGCATATCAAACTTATGGTCGCCCGCATAAGTCTGTATCTGACAAATTTTACCGGTTCAGAAACCAAAATCATCTTCGATATTAACCAGGATTCACTTTCTCAATCTTACGTTATAGAAAACCCGGAATTCTCACCGGATGGTAAGAAGATTATCTTTAGTCGATGGTCCACATATATTACTATCCTCAATCTATCCGACTTACATTATAGTAATTATAAGCTTAGCAGGGTAAGTAATATATACCATCCGTGTATAACACTTGATGGTAATTTTATAATCTATGCTTTGAATACGTCTCCTAGAATGGGTATTTTCAAACTAAGCCTGGATGATCTTTCAGAACAGGAGTTAATAGGATCTGAGAATACATATATAGTACCAACATATGAACTCTCGCAAATGTATTGGATGTTCTGATTAGAAAAAAAGTGTCAAGAGGGTTGGGAGATGGGAAATAGCTGAGGGCTAGATGGTTAATCAGTACATTTTATCAGCAATTTCAATTCTGTATTTTTCGTTTTACTCCTGCAATAATGGTTCAGAACCGGATCAAAATGATTATCCCCCCGACCGGATTGAAAAAAGTTTCAAAAGGGGTCTGGCTTACAACCTGACCCTGCCGGCCGATCTGGATTCGCTTAAAACCGGAGTCAGCTGGTGGTACAACTGGTATTTTGAAACCAGTGCTGCAGCAGACTATTATAGCAGGTATCAGATGGAATTTATTCCCATGTTATGGGGCGGCAATACCAGCGAAACTGATATGATCAAAGTGAAAAATTTTATCCTGGCCCATCCCGAAATTGAATACCTGCTGGTGCTGAATGAACCCAATCTGACCGATCAGGCTGACCGCACCCCGGTCCAGGCTGCCGCGGATTGGATCAAATACGAGACGGTAATAAACGATCTGGCTGCACAAAAGCGAACGGTTAGTCTGGTCGGACCGGCGATGACCTGGGGTACCATGGCGAACTATTCGGATCCGGTAGTCTGGCTTGACGCATTTTATGAGGCCTACCGCACTGCCAATGGCGGAAGAGATCCCCGGATAGATTACCTTGCTTTTCATTGGTATGACTATGGGCTGGAGTCGCAACTGGACCGGCTGCAAAAATACGGCAAGCAAATCTGGATCACCGAGATGGCCAATTGGAATGCCCAGATCAATTCTTATGAAAAGCAGGCACAGCAGATGCAGCAAATGGTTTCTATCTGTGAAAGCCGGGACGATGTTTTCCGCTACGCCTGGTTTATCGGACGCGGGGCGGAGGATAGGTACACCAATTTGTTTAATGCCGGTCCGGGAGATCTGAATGATCTGGGTAAATTGTATATCAATCTACCTTACTCGGATTGAACCAGGATCAGCAATAGGTGCCTAAACTAACTAAAAGACTTAATCGGTTGACTGTAACTCACAAAACCTATGACCGGAATTGCTGTTGCCAGGTCAGAGCATGTTTTTTATGGCGCGAATAAATTAATCTGATTAAAATCAAATAATACTGGTATATTGGATGAGGCAGTTAGTATCTCATAAAGTGTAAAATAATAATCCCTAGCTGGTAATATATACAATCATTAAATAGTACGGAACACCGTAATATTAATGGGCATCATATGATATCGATTGGTCTCAGCCGCAGATTGTGTAAGTCAGGGCAGGTACCTGGTCATGTATCACTTATAAAATAGATATGGGAGGATAAATTATGAGATACTTACCCTTATTGTTTATTTTCTTAATCATTTCTTGGATCTGCAGTCTGTACAAGCCTGCATACTCTGGCCAAGGAACCAGACTGTAATAGCAGTGTGGAAGGTTATTACTATTTTTATCCACAATGGAATCGGGGAGCGCCGGCAATTATTACAGGAAGCGAAAAAGCACCGCATGTTTTCTATGGCAAAATCAAGGCACAAGATGAAAATGGTGTTACCTTCGATCCCAGAGCAGAAGGCGCCTTCTTTGATCCTGAAGAAAAATATTATCCTTTTAAAGAACTTGTAGTCTGTGATTGATTCAAACAAGCAACTCATTTATGGCAAAATTCCTAAAAAATTCTATAGAGTTCTGAATATTCAAATGATATTAGAACCAGAAAACCAACCCGAAGTTAAGCCATCTAGAATCCTGTTAAAAGCTGATGAACAATTCGGATTTTGTGTCCCGCCTGGAACATATCAAGTAAAGGCAGTTACTTTTATCGATAAGGACGGAAACAGTGATTATGTCGTAGATCTTCCAAAATTAAAACTTACCATAAAAGAAAATGCAGCAAATTATATTGGAGATCTGTATTTAAACTATTGTCCTGAAGGCATTCAGGTTCAGGATACACTAATACTACCAACAAAAATGGGAGGTAGGATAGCAGCAGGGGGATTATTGTTCGTTATCGCTTCAGAATTACAGGGAATTATTGCTATCCCACGGCTTTTTGCAACCTTCAATGATAATTTCAATAAAAAGGGGAAGCAGTCTCTGATATTGAGTTCATTAAGATTTCAAAAGTATCAGTAAGTTATTATGACGCTACGCTTAAGTGAGTATGAACCAGATAGTTGATCTATCCATATATATTTAAAAATCGTGTATAAATTTCTGACTTGTTGAATATTTTTACGTACTGTGCATTGTTCACCGGATTTATCATGATTATAACTCCGGTTCGGACCTGAGATTTAGGTAACTCATATTGGTCTTAAGTCATAAGAAAGTTTTTTTTACAGCAAAAAATTAATCTGGTTAAAATCACATAACTATAGTATGATTGATTTAGCGGATAGATTCTCAAAAAGTATAAAATGATAGCACTAAACAAATGGATTTTCATCGCGTTTTTGCCTGACAAAATGCCACAACAAGGTGAGTTGAACCTTAAAGATTATTTTGATTATACCCTCAGTGAGGGGGCACTGCAACCAGAATGGTTTCTTTCCAGCATTGAAGCGGGAAGCGAAATTGCTGCCAGCAAAGGCGAAATCATATTTCAAAAATTTATCGTACACTGACCATGCCTGTGCTATCAATTTACAAGGAAATTGTTATGTCCAGATGGAATAAGATTCTCACAAAATTTCTAAGAATAATATTAACTGTATTAATATTTGTAACACCTGCTTGTAAGATATTCAAACCTGCCATATCAGTTGTCGCATCTGCTCAGACCATAGAAAAGTTTGCTACACTTTTTATAGACATACAACTGGAGAGTCCTTTTACTAATCCTTATAACGCTCAAGAAATTCAGGTGGATGCAATAATCACGCAACCGGATAATAAAAATTTGGTACTCCCTATTTATTATAAAGATGATCTGCTTGGAAATTCACATTGGGAAGCCAGGTACACTCCGCTGCAGTCGGGTCAACATCTATATTATATTCAAACGATAAGCAAGCATGATGATGAGTCGGACACAGTAAAATCAAAGACATACCAGTTGGATGTGACGGAGTCAAAGCGCAATGGATTTTTAAGACTGAATCCCAACTCTAATTACACCTTTTTATTCGATTCGGGCAAACCTTTCCGCGGTCTGGGATTAAACCTTTGCTGGGAATATGAACCCAGGTGGGGTGACGAAAAATTTTATTCCTATAAAACCTTTCTTGATGAACTGGCGGCAAACGGAGGGAACTTTTTCAGGGTCTGGATGTGTCCGTGGAATCTTCCTCTGGAATGGACAAAAGTCGTGACCTATCACCAGTTTATGGATGATTATCAGAATTGGGATAAAACATTTTCACATTCTGAGGGATTGACTCTGTCTTCGGGTAAAACAGAATTTAGCGAAGACGACCTGGACAGGATTATTATTCCATCCAACTCGGCTGAATCGATTATCTATAACGTAAAGGAAATTAAAAATTTTAAACTGAAACTGTATTATCGGACTTCAATTGCTGAAAATGATATTAAATGTTATTACTCGGAGGATAATCAAGAATATAGTCTAGTAACCAATATGGAATTCAGTCAGACCTGGGAGACCTATGAAGACTGGCATCGTATCTTCGTTGCATCTTTAGGCGAATTGCCGGCCGGGACCAATTTTATCAAAATTGAATTCAACTGGTCACAACCGGTTGCAGCACATCTGGCCGGTATTTTGATCGGTTATGATCGCCCGATGGATGTACTCGATGCTCCGGGTCTGGGCAGATACTACCAAAAAACGGCAGATCAACTGGATTCCCTGTTAATGCTGTGCCAGGAAAAAAAAGTATATATGATGCTGACACTCGATTATCATGGTGTCTTCAAACCAACATTGGACGGCTGGGGCTCTAACGATAATTGGCGCAGGAATCCTTATAATTTGGTTAATGGCGGACCGTGTGAAACTCCGCACGATTTTTTTACCAATCCCGAAGCCAGAAGGATGTATAAAAACCGGCTCAGGTATATGGTGGCCAGATGGGGATATTCCACTAACCTGGCGGTATGGGAATTCTGGAACGAAATCGACAACGTTATAACCGGGCAGGGGGTACCGGAACAGGATATAGTCAGCTGGCACCAGGAAATGGCCGACTATCTGAAACGGATCGATCCGTATAAGCATCTCGTCTCGACCAGTGTGGTCTGGCAGGAAATACCGGGATTATGGGATATAAAGAACCTGGATATCACCCAGCATCACAATTACGGTCCTACTGATAATATGCAGCAAAGTATCCTGGAATATACCGGCAGGTTCAAAAAACCGGATGTAGTCGGTGAGTTTGCCTTAGGTTGGAAGGGTCCGGGCAAGGACCATCCGGCTGAATTATATGAAGGCGAGTTTCACCTGGGCATGTGGCGCGGATTTTTTTCGCCGACGCCGATTCTGCCCATGACCTGGTGGTGGCAGTGGCATTTCGAACAAAGGCATTTTTATCATTTTAAATCCACTGGCCGATTTTATTGCCTTAATGGATAAATATAATGCGAATACCCTGGAGGAAATGACTGTTTCAAGTAACAATCCCGGAGTGGAAGCACTTGGGCTCCAATCAGGCGGGAAAATGTTTTATATCTGGATGTGTAATAAAAGTACAAAATCACTGGATAAGGCAAAACTGTTGATCACTGCTGTCGCCGATGGGATATATCTGCTGCAGCGATTCGATACCTGGACAGGTGAATGGACTGATTCGAAAGAAATCGAGATTAAAAACGGACGTTTGCTTATAGAGAATCTTCAGTTAAGAGGAGGAAAAGATATGGCTTTCTTCTTAATTGATGCGTTAATTCAATGTAATTGATCGGGAGAATATTTATTACCAGGCATAAGAGTAAATATTTGGATGTAGCATATCCGCCCAAAGGCCTGGCTATTCTTGCGTTAGTCGGTCCTGCTTTTATCTGGTGTGCCGAATATATCGGTTCAGGCGAAGTGATCCTGGCCACCCGTACCGGTGCTATTCTGGGCAACCCCATCATCTGGGCCGTATTCATCGGCATATTCCTAAAATACTGGATCGGTATGAGCGGGGCGCGTTATACAGTTTGCACCGGCGAGGGGATGATCAGGCTTTATGTGGTCATGCCGAAATTATTCAACGAAGAAGCGCGACAGATTCTAAAACCACACTGGATCTTTGCAGTCGGACTGATAATTGCGTTTTTAGTCTTCGCCTATTTCTGTGTTTTTCAAATACCATACATCTTGTAGATTTATTATATTCGTGATGAGATCTGAGGGCAATCAAATAAGTCTGTACTTGCACATAACCTGGATCATTTATCTGTAAATAAAATATCATTTAAGTCAGCTTAAATTAGGAGGAAGACAAAAATGAAAAGAATATGTTCGGTATTGTTTGCTGTCATCGTATTGGCATTCTTATTTACCGCCCAGACTCCTGTGAAAAAATATGATATTAAAACCGGTATCATTACGTTTGATTTGATCATGAAAATGGGAGATATGGAGATCAAGCAAAAGACCATTGTTTATTTTGATGAATACGGCATGAAAGAGTGCAAAGATACATATTCCGGAGTGAAGTTGGAGGAAAGTTATCTGAGTGACGGCAAGGATTTATATCTGCTGAAGCATAAACAAAAAAAAGCATTCAAACAGGGAACCGCCTCCCGCGGAACCGAGTTGCGGGTGGAGTGGACCGAGTTTGGTACGGAAGCAGACCGCCAAGCGGGTAAATATAAAAAATTAGCAGCGCTGACCGTAGCCGGTAAGAATTGCGAGGTGTTTGAATACAATGACGGAGAGGGAACCATAACCAAGTACGGCGGTTGGAATAAGATTTTATTATACCAGGATACGAAATCGAGCAGTGTACAGTCAATTCAACGCGCCGTCAAGGTTGAGGAGAACGTAACAATCTCCCCGGATAAATTTAAAGTTCCGGCCGGATTTACCGTACAGTAAATTTAACATTAGGGATGATATCATGAAGATAAGCAACGTCCAGCAGATGCGGGAAATGGATCAACAGGCTTGCAACAAGTATGGAATTACGGCAGAACTGCTGATGGAAAATGCCGGTGATGCTGCCTTTTTCGCTATGCGACAGGAATTTGACTCTGCAAAATAAAAAAATTCTGATCTGCTGCGGTGCGGGCAATAATGGCGGTGATGGTCTGGTGCTGGCCCGTAAATTACATTCCCGGCAATTTGATGTTCAGATTGTAATCCTCGGTGATCCTGCTAAATTTACTGGTCCGGCAAAAATAAATTATAATATCATCCAACAATTACCAATTACTATTTACCAATATGACAAGATAAAAACCGTAGCTAATTTGATCAGACAAGTCTGATATTGTTGTCGATGCCCTGTTTGGTACCGGTCTGGCCCGCCGGATAGATGGTGTTTACAAAACAGTTATTGACAAAATCAATGCCAGCGGCAAAGCAGTGCTTAGCCTGGATATCCCTTCCGGAATCGACGGTGATAGCGGGCAGGTACTGGGTGCTGCGGTACAGGCAAATATGACCGTAACTTTCGGCCTGCCCAAGACCGGGAATTTGCTGTATCCCGGTTATGCCCATGGCGGGAAATTGTATTGCAGCCATATTTCATTCCCGCCGGAATTGTATAACCGTCAGGACATAAGGGTAGAAACCAATAATCCGCTTGCACTGCCGCCGCGTAAAGGCGACACCCATAAAGGGGCCTGCGGTAAAGTACTATTCATTGCCGGATCGGCAAGTTATCTTGGCGCACCATACTTCGCCGCTCAGTCCTTTTTGAAAAGCGGCGGTGGTCTCTCTTTCCTGGCGACTCCTGAAAAAGTGATTCCGGCTATCGGTAAAAAGGGCAGAGAAATTGTTTTTCTGCCGCAAAAGGGGACTGCTGAGGGGAGTATTGCACTGGACAATAAAAAGTTCCTGCTGGACTACTCCAGGCAAGTCGACCTGGTGGTAATCGGACCGGGATTGTCTTTACACCCGGAAACACAACGACTGGTGCGTGATTTAGTGCCGGCTATCCGCAAGCCTATTGTAATTGACGGAGACGGCCTTACGGCAGTGGCCGAAGATCTGTCCGTGTTGAAAGGAAGAAAGGCTCCGACAATTCTGACCCCGCACCCGGGTGAAATGTGCCGTCTAGCCAAAACAAACCCGGAAGATCTGCAAAGCAAACGGATAGAGATTCTTCAAAAAACTGGACGGGAATTGAAATCGGTCATCGTTTTGAAAGGAGCCCATTCCCTGATCGGTTTTCCGGATGGCAGGGTATATATCAATCTGAGCGGGAATGCCGGGATGGCTACAGCCGGAAGCGGGGATGTGCTGACCGGCGTTATTGCCGCCATGTATGGATTGGGATTCTCAGCAGAAAATGCGCTGCGTATGGGTGTTTTTGCACACGGACTGGCCGGTGATCTGGCGGCTGGCTCGGCAGGTGAAGATGGATTAGTGGCCGGTGATATTATGGCCGCTCTGCCGGGTGCGCTTAAACTGCTGCGGACTCAATTTGCTGAAATATCAAAGAACTTCTGTGATTCCATTTTCATGATATAATTTCCAATCATTACAAATCGATTGCATCGTATTGATGGCTTTTATATTTTTACCCACCGGACAATTATTGAGCTAAATACTGTTTATTCAGATATGTACTAACAAAAGGTGACGGAGCTATTATGCAGTACTTTATCGGTCTGGATGTCGGTACAACCGGCAGTAAAGCAATCCTGATTAATGAACAGGGAAAAATACTGTCCACACATACTTCCGAATATCCGATGTTTACCCCCAAACCCCTGTGGACCGAACAGAATCCCCAGGACTGGTGGCGGGCTTCCTGCGAAGCTTTTCGTGCCGTTGTTTCGAAAAGTGCTGTACCGGCCGGTGATATAAAAGGGATTGGTCTGACCGGCCAGATGCATGGATTGGTGATCCTGGACAAAGAGGGCAATGTGCTGCGTCCCTGCATCATGTGGAATGATCAGCGCACCTCGGCTCAATGTGCCGCGATTACCAGGAAAATTGGTTTTAAAAAACTGATGTCCATAACCGGCAATCCGGTATTGCCAGGTTTTACTGCGCCCAAAATTCAATGGGTGCATGATAATGAACCAAAAATATTCAAGCAGATCAAACATATTCTGTTGCCCAAGGATTATATCAAGTACCGTTTAACCGGAGTCCTGAATAGTGATGTCTCGGATGCTGCAGGTACCTCGTTGCTGGATGTTGGTCAGCGCCGCTGGTCCGAAAAGATCACCACAGCGCTGGGAATTCCGCTGGAGTGGTTGCCGGAAGTAACCGAATCGGCGGAAATTATCGGCCAGGTGACGCCGGCATCGGCTGCGGATACCGGACTGGTTGCCGGTACACCTGTCGTAGCCGGAGCAGGCGACCAGGCTGCCGGAGCCGTGGGCAGCGGGACGGTTCAGGCCGGTGTAATTTCGGTCTGCCTGGGAACTTCAGGAGTAGTATTTGCCCATACCAATCGTTTAACCATTGAACCACAGGGACGATTGCACGCTTTTTGTCATGCGGTGCCCGGGAACTGGCATTTAATGGGCGTAACACTTTCCGCCGGTGGTTCTTTTCGCTGGTACCGCGATACATTTGCCGGTGTGGAGAAAGAACAGGCTGCCCGGGAAAACAGGGATGTATATGAGATCATTACCGAGGGCGCGGCAGGTGTTCCTGCCGGGGCCGAAGGGTTGATATTTTTACCATATTTAACCGGCGAACGTACTCCCTACCCTGATCCGAATGCCCGTGGTATTTTTTATGGCATAACTGTACGGCATGGCAAAGATCATTTTGCCCGGGCGGTACTGGAAGGTGTGGCCTTCAGTTTGATGGACTGCCTGCAGTTGATCAAGGATCTCGGTACACCGGTCAGAGAGATACGCACTATCGGCGGAGGTGCCCGCAGCGTACTGTGGCGGCAGATCATTGCCGATATTTTTAACCGGGAATTGCTGACCCTGTCGGTAACCGAAGGTGCTCCCTTTGGAGCTGCCCTGTTAGCCGCTGTGGGGACACGATGTTATAAAAACGTTGCTGCAGCGTGCTCCAGTACTATACAGATTGAAAGCCGTACCCTACCGGTCAAGAAAAATGTCGCGATTTACCGCGACGCTTATTCGTTATACCGGCAGATGTATGGAATTTTAAAGGAAACCTATTCCCAAACTGCGCGCTTCATCGGAAAGCACCCATTCTGACAAAAAATGATCTAGCGGAAGTATTAAGCACAGCAGCTGGAATTTAAACAGGCAGGTAGGGATAGGTTCAGGTAAATAAATATCATAAATTATAATGTTCTGGTGCTGATACGCATACCAGGGGAGGAGAAGGTCTTTATGCAGATGATTAGTTTGGGATTTATCGACTGGATTATCATTGCAGTGTACTTTGCCTTTGTATTGGGTATTGGTTTTTATTTAAGACGTTTTACCACCAGCGGTGATGATTTTTTCCTGGCCGGAAGAAAGAACAGTTCCTGGGTGGCCGGTCTGGCTTTTCTTTCAGCCAACCTGGGTGCCCTGGAATTACTGGGTATGACCGGCAATACTTTCAAGTATGGCATGTACGTGGCCCATTTTTACTGGATCGGAGCCGTTCCGGCCATGTTGTTCCTGGCCATCTATATGATGCCGTTTTACTACAGCAGCAAAATCAAATCCATTCCCGGATATCTTAAATTGCGCTTCGACGAGAAAACACGGGTACTCAATGCTTTTGCTTTTGCGATCATGACCTTGCTGGTATCCGGCATAAACCTGTATGCCATGGCCCTGGTGATGCGTACATTTTTAGGCTGGGATTGGAATGTCTGCATGTTGGCTTCGGCAGCGACCGTGGCCATCTATGTCACTTTGAGCGGATTGATGTCGGCTATATTTACCGAAATCATCCAGTTCTTTCTGATCTGGTTTGGTTTATTCCTGGTTTCCATTTTCGGTATTATCGAGATCGGGAGTCTGAATGAAATATTCAGCCGGGTTCCCGAATCGTTTTCAGCACTGTGGTCTACCTCGATAGATCCTTCCGAAAACGGCATGCTTATTACCTGGGCCGGCATCGCTTTGGGGCTGGGTTTTGTATTATCTTTCGGTTACTGGACAACCGATTTTCTGGTGGTCCAGCGGGCCTTCTCAGCTAAAGATCTGCGGGCAGCGCGTATGACCCCCATAATTGCCTCATTCTTCAAAATGGCCATGCCTTTTATCGTGATCATTGGTGGTCTGATTGCCCTCGGTCTTTCCACGGATCCTCAGGCTAATTATGCCTTGCTGCAGGAAGAAGGGCGGATTAACTACGATTCAGCCTTACCCCTGTTAATCGCACGTTATTATCCCAGCGGGCTGATCGGACTGGGTGTCACCGCATTACTGGCCGGATTTATGGCCGGTCAGGCCGGTAACATCAGTGCCTTTAATACGGTATGGACCTATGATATTTATAAATCTGTTTTGAATAAAAACGCTACCGATGAACATTTGGTCTGGATGGGTCGTGTAGCAACGATAGTAGGGGTTTTATTAAGTATCGTCACTGCTTATTGGGCTAAAAGTTTTCCCAGTATTATGGATTATATGCAGGCCATTTTTTCCTGGGTGAATGCACCGTTGTTCGCTACCATGATCCTGGGTATGTTTGTACGCTGGATTACACCCGCCGGTGCCTTCTGGGGATTGCTGGCCGGTATGGGCTCTTCAGTGGTCCTGTTTTTTGCCGTGAAGTATGAATGGATCACTATGAATCTGATCACCCTGTCAACCACCAGCAGCGATATGGCAGCAAACTTCTGGCGGGCCTGGTGGGCCTGGCTGATTTGCTTCGCCGCGACCATCATGATCAGTTTGCACACCAAACGCAAACCAGACGCTGAATTAAAAGATCTGGTAATCGATTTAACCGATAAACTGTCGGAAGAGCGAACGCTTTCATTTATCAAGAAGCCCGGATTTTATGCGGTTGTCTCACTGATTATTTTTATTTTATTAAATATATATTTCTGGTAGAAAGGGAGGTGTGCCATGTCCGGTCAAAAAGAGATGAAATCGATCTGGTATTTTGTGGGACTCGTTTTAATCACCATGGGTGGATTGGTGCTGATCGCCGGTGTTGTGGATATGATCTCTCCTCCCGCCCGTATCACGGTATTAGCCGAGCTGCATACATCCCTGTGGTGGGGCTTGATCATGCTGGTGGTAGGTGTAATCTTTTTTCTCAGCAGTAGGAAACGAACAATCTCCTGAAAATAGGACCGTCCATGCATCCTTTTGCCGCTCAGATCAGGAACGAATTTAAAAATCAGTTTGCAGCCGCTCCTTTATTGGTCCGCTCTCCGGGGCGGATTAATCTTATCGGGGAACATACAGATTACAATGACGGGTTTGTACTGCCGGGAGCGATCAATCGCGAGATCGTAATGGCTATTGCCAGACGCCGGGATAGTTTATGCCGGATCTATGCCTATGATCTGCGGCAAAGTTTTAAAGGTGATTTGCGCAACCTGCGCCGCTCGTCCAAAGGCTGGCCGAATTATTTGCTGGGAGTTGCCGCACAACTGATCAAGCGGGGAAAAAAGATTTCCGGTTTTGATTGTGTTTTCGGCGGGAATATACCGATCGGTTCCGGCCTGTCGTCTTCGGCTGCCCTGGAGGGAGCAATCGGATTTGCCCTGAATGAATTGTATGAACTTGACGTGGAAAAAGTTGAACTTGTGCGGATTGGCCAGGCTACCGAACATGAGTTCGTAGGTGTCAAATGCGGTATTATGGATCAATTCATCAATGTACTTGGCAAAGCAGCCAAAGTTTTCCGCATCGATTGCCGTTATCTCTCTTATGTGGAATTTCCTTTCCCGGCCGATCAGACTAAAGTGGTCCTCTGCGACACCCATGTGCACCGGGCTTTGGCTTCTTCCCAGTATAATCTGCGCCGCAGGCAATGCGAACAGGGAGTTCGCCATCTACGCAAGATAGATAGCAGCATTCAAAATCTTCGTGATGTCAGTATGAATTTTCTGGATGAAAATAACCGTGGTTTGCCCGGGATTGTTTATAAACGCTGTGCCTATGTCATCGGTGAAAATTTCAGAGTACTGCAGGGTTGCGCTGATCTGGAAACGGGAGATATTAAAAGTTTCGGACAGCGTATGTTTGAATCCCATGCCGGTTTGCGGGATGACTACGAAGTAAGTTGTCCTGAACTGGATGTACTGGTCGAACTGGCCTCCAGACTGCCGGGCGTAATGGGGGCACGCATGATGGGTGCCGGATTCGGCGGTTGTACCATCAACCTGGTACAAAATAAGAGAGTAGACTCTTTTATTAAAAAAATTCAGGAACAGTATAACCGTAAGACGTCAAAACGAATCGATACTTATGTTTGTGATATTGTCCGCGGGGTCTCAAAACTATAGAGCTGTCATCTTAAAAACAACATTTTCCGGCTTTGCTGTTGATGGCCTGCTGATAATTGATAAATATAGATTCCCGAACTAACGGACTGATTATAGTTATCAGTGCCGTTCCAAATCACCGAATTAACTCCAGGTCCCTGTATTCCCTTGACCAGCGTTTTTACTTCTTTCCCGCGGAGATCATAGACTCTCAGCGTTACGTCGGTCTGGCTGGTCAAATTATAAGCAATGACTGTTTCGGGATTGAAAGGATTGGGATAATTCTGCTGCAACTCAAAATTACCCGGTACGGTTTGAGTTTTATCGGAATCCATACCGGTGGGATAATCCAGGTACTGGGCTAATTTTACCGGATCGGTCCTTTTGTTTGAAGCCCCTTCACAGGCAAAACTTCCTTTCAAGATAAAATGAAAAGCATAATAGCTGATTTCGAAAGGTTCAATCGTATTGATCAGGGGATTGAATATTCTCATTACTCCCATGGGGATCCTCTCCCCGCATACCGAACAAAGTTGTAACCCGTCCATGTCCACATACTCTATATATGGTGCTGTGGTGCGGGGTTCGCTGGGCAGCGCTTTAATGCTGTCGGCCAGCACCAATGCCAATTCCATGCCGTCGGCTATGCCGTCCTGATCTGAATCGGCCTGGCCGGCATCAAAACCAAAATACTCTTCTTCAACATCCTTCAAGCCATCGTTGTCCTTGTCTGCGCTGATGATCACGGCATGGGTTTTCATCACCCGGTACAGTTCAACGGCATCGCTGCGCTGATCCTGGTGTACGGTTCCGTTATAGGCAAAACTGCCGTGAGCCAGGGCATGCAGGCTTAAAAAAGGTATTTCGCAACTCCGGTTATTCTCGGGATTGCTTATTTTGATATGTCCCATGTTATGAATCTCACCGCAGACCTGGCAATTTTCCAATCCCCACACCGGCATAAATTCAATATGACTGTGGAGAAGATCAGTTTCCTGTTTTAATTTTGGAAATAAGCGGGTAAGTTCTTCTGCAATTTGCGCACCATCGATTACACCATCGCCGTCCATATCCGCAATGCCGGCGGCGACGCTTCCATCCAGCCACAGACTGTCCTCCTCGGCATCGCTTAATCCGTCGCCGTCGCTGTCACCTTTAAACGGCAGCATGTGTTTGGGATCATAGGGGTACAATATTTTCTTCAATGTATCGATATCCACGCGCTGGGCAGCATCGATCGTGTCATAAGTAAAGAATCCATATTCCATGAAGTGCATGCCCAGGTAAGGAATATCCAGTTGCAGGTTGCGCAAAGGATTTATCAGGGAAACATAACCCATATTTACATCCTGGCCACATTTTGGACATTGAACCAGTCCTCTGAGATAGTGATCTATTTTATAGGTTCGATCAGTGGGCAGTGTATCTGCCGGCAATGAAATGGAAAGTAATGTATCGATGATTGATTTAAAAAATCTGGCATAGGCCTGGCATTTATCGAGACTGTAACTCTGCAGATCAGTACCCAGATAGACTTCCTCGGCGTAATAAAGTCCATTGTGGTCCTCCGGCCCGGCCAGCGGAATATAATGGGTGCTGTCAATGCCGGTTTGAGCCGATAATAAGCCGGTTGTTAGTAATAACGTGGCAGCCGCCTTTTGAAATATTCTATGGTGGATAAAATCAGGTTTTTTCAGCGGGAAGGTGTGCCGATGCCATTCGCTGATGCGGTCATGAATCGGCTGATAATAGGGAATCAATTCAGGTGTCACCCGGCAATCCGGACAGGCCCAGTGAAACAGTACCGCTTGCCGTTTATGGCTCAAGTTATTCGACAGGTAAGGCCGGCGGATATACTGTTGTACACAACAGGATGGATAACCGAATAAAAATCCTTCCAGGGATTGAAATTGCGGATTTTTATTGATGAGTTCATTGTGAAATTTGTGCTGATAGAAATCGGTATAGCGTTGAGAAGTACTGAATACGGTTTCGACGATCCGCTTTCCGGATAAGGTCTTACGGGGAATGCTTGCCACGTAAAGGCCCTGACGCTGCAGCCAGCGTTGTGTTTCTTTAGCCAGTGGTTTTTCCCAGCGGCTTAACGGTTTTATTTTCTGCCGGGTCAATTCGACCAGATAAAAAAATTCGAAATCATCCAATTTGATGTCATGATAAAGCATTAGCATACCTCCCCTTTAAATGTTAAGTAACACTCTCTTTCAGGCAATTGTACACATTAAAGATATTCTACGTCTCGTAAAGGTTGGGAAGAAAATGCTTTTCTTATCTAAAATATGATAAATATATGATTCATTTTCAAGGCGAAATTCATTTTTTTTTCTCTGCTCATCGTTCCGGACTGGTCATGAGCTGTATGTTTAAATTTAAAAATTATTTGCCCAACCGGAAATATATTAAGACAGTTTTGTCTTTATAGTGGTGATGTAGGAACTAATTTATTTCCATCCTGATAAGAGAGAATCGTAAAATCTGGGAATTTGAGAAATTTGAAAGTTATGCACCTGGAAGCAGTGGAATTCTTGCTGAAAAATTGGATAATAAAGGATCTGGAAAATATGGTAAATAAAAAGCAGAAGAATTCAATTTTACACTTCATTTTTATATGTTTATTAATAATCGGTGGTAAGGCTGCAGCGCAGAATGGTGAAATATCCGGAACGATTAGTATGCCGGCAGTGCAGAAAGAAATCCGCATGTTCAGGGGAAACCTGTACCGTAACCGTAGGATCAGCACTAAAACAATTACCGGCAGCAGCGAAATTCTGAAATCAGATTTTATTGATGTCATTATAAGTGCCTATCCCCGGAATTTCAAACCGGCGCTAGAACCGTTAGCGGATGTTAAAATCCTGCAAAAAGATGCATCTTTTATTCCCCGAGTCGTGCCGGTGACCCCCGGAACGGTGATTCAATTTATCAACAAGGATAAATTTTTTCATAATGTCTTCAGTATCACCCGGGGGGCGACTTTCAACATTGGACGCCGGGCGACTAATGTCGTGGTAAGTCAGAAGGTAACCAAACTGGGTGAAATTAAAATATTCTGCGATATCCATGCGCAGATGAATGCTGTAATTCTATCGCTGGATACACCCTATTTTACCCGGGTTGAACCGAATGGTGAGTACAAACTGGGAAATTTACCGGCCGGCACTTACACCATCAGAGTTTACCACCCCGATTTTCAGGAAATTAGCGAGGTGGTAATTATTAAGACGGGAGAAACCACACTGAAAGATTTTATACTGAGCAGGTAAAATATGCGAATCAATATTCGAACCAAATTATTCATCCTGTTGGCCGGATTGACGGCCGTAATAGTTTTAGGGGTTTTACTGGTCATTAACAGGACTTTTTCCATACAAATAGAACAAAAGGTCATTGAAGATTTTAATAAAACCAAGACCTTTTTCTCCCGGCAGCAGAGTCTTATCTATGATCGTTTGGTAGAATCAAGTTATCTGATCGGTGAAAATTCGACTTTCAAAGCTAATGTCGAATTACAGGATCCCGGTACTGTGTATTTCAGTGTCCAGGAATTTTCCGGTTTTGCCAATGTAGATCTATTTATCGTTACCGATAAGAAAGGTCATGTTCTGGCCCGGTTTGGTGAACCGGATAAATCTGGAGAGGATCTGTCTTTTCGCCCTAGCATCGCCCGGGCCTTGAGTGGAATTGAACCGGATGTTGAGACAACCTGGGGTGAACTATGGGCAATGGATGGTAATCTGTTCCAGGTGGCCACGATTCCGCTCTACTATAGTGATCGTCTGATCGGTACAATCTCGCTCGGAACCATGATCACTAAATACGAAGCTGAGCAATTGAAAGGGGAGTCGAAGGTTGATATAACTTTGTTTTATAAGGACTGGATTATCGGCACCACGCTGACCGATACCCTGGATATTTCACAGCGGCTGGTTTTTCAGGATTTCGTCAGGGAGAAACAACCGCTGGTTGATGCCGTGGTGAATAGTCAGGAGTCGAGTCCAGCCTTTACCATGGAATTTAACGGCCAGGATACATACGCTTTCATCAGTCCGCTGGGTAAAGGGGAGCCCGCATTTTATCTGGCAACCGTGCCCAAGGCCGTCGAATTGCGTATTCTGGATACCGTGCGGACAAATATCCTGCGTACCGCGGGAGTGGGAGTATTGGTGACTATCATATTGGCTTTGCTGTTAGGGAGAACATTCTCCCGTCCCATTCTGAAACTGGTGGAATCTATGAATAAGATCAAACAGGGAGATCTGCAGGTAAATTTAAAAGCAAGTACCAGGGATGAGATCGGATTATTGACCCAGACCTTCAATGAAATGATCGTAGGTTTGCGTGAACGCCTGCACCTGATGCGCTATGTCGGCTCCCATACAATCGATATGATAAAAAATGTTTCAAATTCCGAGGTGGCTCTGGGCGGGGATAGAAGAAATCTTACAGTTTTATTCTCCGATATCCGTGGATTCACTTCCTACAGTGAAAATCGTTCACCGGAGGAAGTCATATCAATGTTGAATACTTACCTTGGTTTGCAGGCAGAGACAGTTGCGCTTTACGGAGGATCGGTCGATAAATTTGTCGGTGATGAAATGGTCGCTTTATTTGGCGGAAATAATTCTGTGGAAAATGCATTGGAATGCGCCGTGGCCATTCAAAGACTAATGCTCCGGGATAAAGAAAAGAGTACCGAATCCATTCAAATCGGCATTGGTATTAATTATGGATCCATGATTCTGGGTAACATGGGCGCCAAAGAGAGAATGGATTATACCGTCATCGGATCAGCGGTCAATCTGGGGGCGCGTCTATGCGCCTCGGCAGGGCCCGGGCAAATTTTAATTCCACAGCAGGTATTGCAGACGGTAAACAAAGAATATAAGATCTGCAATATGCAGAGTATGTCTTTTAAAGGATTTACCGATAAAATTCAAGTTGTCGAGGTGTTCTGTGAAAATTAAAATAATAATTTCGGCCGTAATGATGATGCTGGTAATTTCCGGTGTAACGCAAGCTCAGACTGCTCTGGAACGGAAGTGTTGATTTCGAAGTGGCTCAGGGAGGCCGTGATTCACGTTTTGTCGGCAATGAATTAGCTGCTGATTTTCGCAATGCGCACTTGGCCATTGCTCAGTTTAATATATTCGCTTTCGCACAGATTGATCAGCAATTTTCCTTTAATGCCCGTCTGCAATGGGACACCTGGGGTAGCGGCCTGCTGGGCAAAACGCGGTTGAGCCTGGCCTTCCTTAATTGGTCCGCTGCAAATTCACCTTTCTCGTTCAGTATTGGCAGGTTTATGATGCCGTTCGGGCTTTATCCGCGCCGGCAACTGGCTGCAGATAATCTTTTTGGCCAGGCACCTCTGCTGTACGGATATTTTATCAACATTTCCGAAACCCACGGTCTGTGGCCCCTGGCAGGGAATACGGGTGTCTATGGTACGGACGATGTGGGTATAACAACGGTTTATTTAGGAGGATATAGTACAGGCGGTATGATCAGCCTGTCCCTGATTCCGGACATCATGAACCTGGATATAGCAATGACCAACGGGGCTTTGGCTTCGCCTGCCGAATATACCAATCTGGCTAATTTTGGACTGGTCGGCAGGTTCAGTTTTCAACCGCTGATCTTCTGGCAGCAGGGCATTTCAGCAGGATACGGTAGTTTCATGCAGAAAAGTCTTTACAATCAAGGTTGGAGTAATCTGGAGAGGTTTAATCAAAAGATATTTGGTACCGACCTGGTCATTGGCTATTCGTATTTCGAATTATCCGGCGAAATTGCTTATTCCATCTGGAATGTACCTGCCTATACTCAGCTGCAGTATGTGCTGGAATCATCCGGAAATCTGGCCGAATTTGAATTGAAAAACTATGGTGCTTATCTTGATCTTAAATATGAGCCACCTTTTATTACCGGCAGTTATCTGGCGGTCAGTTATGATATTTTAAATTTCGAAAAATTCGGCCATCCGCCCGCCAGCCCGGTAGTACTTATGAATCCATGGGATCACAATGTCACGCGCTACAGTGTGGCAATTGGTTACAAAATCAGCAGGAATATCCTGTTTAAGTTAAGTTATATGGATCAACAGATTAAGAATTTGGATCCTGATCCGGATGATTTCGCCGCCCGGGCCATCATAACAGCATCGTTTTAGAATTCTATTTAAATTCTTCAATATCCGCACCCAACAATTCGGCGGTGATATCCTCCAGGGTTATGATTCCTACAGATTTACGGTTTTTCCCAACCACGGCCAGCATGTGCTGGCGGTTGGCCAGCATGGTTCGCAAGGCGCTTAACAAGGTATCATTGGCAAAGACATTCAGCAGGGGCCGGTGCAGTAGTTCCGGTTTGGCTAAATCTCCCTTGATCAGCGGTAATAAACCTTTGATATTGATGAAGTGATCGATATCTGAATTTTTATCGGTTGAGGTTATAGGATAGCGGGTGCGGCTGGTTTTCATGGCCTGGTCCAGGATAGTGTCAATATTATCGTGGCGGTGGAGAAAATTGACCTTGTCCGCGGGGATCATCACCCGGTCGACCGTGGTATGATTTAAACGTATGGCATTGATGATGATGTTTTCCTGTTCCAGACCGATCACCCTGCCCAGCCGGGCCATCGAAGCCAGGGTAATGATATCGGCAGTGGTTATTTGTTCGCTTTCGCGATCGCGGCTGAGCCGCCGAAACATGGTTTCTATTATATAAATTATCGGTCGCAAGATCCCGGTGATCGTTTCCAGGGGTTTAGCCACCAGGGGGGCCAGCCTGTCGCGGAAAGTGACGCCGATAATTTTCGGCAGAATTTCAGTACCCAGTAAAATAGTCAGGGTGATCGAAAGGGAAAAAATCCATAGCGAATTTTTACCGAAAATTTCGGTGAAAGCACCGCCGGCAACCGAGGCCCCGCCGGTATTGGCAATTGTATTCAGTATTAAAATGGCGGCGATCGGCCGGCCGATATTGCTTTTCATGCGCGTCCAGGCTTCGGCAGCATGAGGTTGCCTCTTTTTAAGTTTATTGATCGTCAGGGGATTTAAACTTAACAATATTGCTTCGGTCATAGAACAGAAGAAGGAGGTGATCAGGACAATAAAAATACTTATGATCAGTGTATACATTCTAAATATCCTTTTTGCTAATTCGACCTATCCAAAAATGGTCAAAAAATTATAATAATTATATCCTATGCAATATCGGATTTGCAAGCAAGTAAAATGAAAAGATATTTCAGGCAGGTCGGGACAGGCTGTCTATTCAATCCAGGTTAGTTTTGATTCGATGAAGTTCCAGTCGTCGATGTCACGTTCGAATTTTGCTTCGCCGCCTTCGAAGATTATCCTGAAATAAACCGTGGGCGGATTTAAACCTGGAACAAAGTGAAGATATTCAACTTCGTCCAGCGAAATGTTCTGATAATATTGTTCCAGGGTCAGTCTTTCATTTTCCGGACTGTCGGGTGATTTCTTAAAGGACGTCTCTATAATTACCTGCGATAATACTTTAACACATGGCTAATATTTCTAAAGGACAGTTTGCTGCCTGAAATCTGGCTGAAGATTGAATTTTATCTGGCTACATCGAAAAATCAATCTTCCCTCAGCTGTATAGTAACAGGACCATAGTCGTAAGATGGAATACATAACAGGCCGGCGATGGTTTCACCACTCTGAATATCCATCTGGAAAGTACATCGTATTGATTTATAGTATTTAGTAATTTTGAATTCGCATTGGACGCGGTAAATATATTGCCAAAGGCGAGTGCGGGTCCAAGAATTAAACCGATCGGATAAGACTGAATGGAAGTATGGGTAGCATGAGTTAATTTAAGGGGAGTCAGGGCCAGGTATAAAATATAGATCGGTGAATTTTGTTCCACATTCTTTAAAAATAAATCCGATGTGCTGGGTTGAATTATCTGATTATTTTTAAGAAATATAATATCGTCACTAATCCGGATCGTCCGGGCAGTCCGGTTGGTTATCTTCACGGCCAGTAATTTAATCGGACTGCTCGCTTCTTTAGTGGCATAACTCGGATTGGATGTTTCATTTAAAATGTGGTATTTATATGCAAAGGTTAAACCATCAGAAAGATAACTGTCGCCGAAATTCGATTCGTATATGCCAAAATTGTAAAAATTGTGAGCACATGATGTGAGTAAAATGGATATCGAAAAAATGTAAAGGGCGGTTTTCAGAATATATTTCACTTTTGCGGTTATATATATCGCCTGATATCGTACAGAATTCTTTAACATGTGGTAGTGCATATTTTATCCATAAAGTTATAGACTCCTCACCGACACTGGCAAAATTATTTCACCAGGGCAGTACCTCGCCGGCAGGTCCGTAATAGATGGGGCCTTTAAGATCAAATGATTTCAATAACAGGGATACTACCTGTTCCGCAGCTGCGGCCGGAGTAATAGGTGCTTCCTTCCCGCCCATATCCGAACTGAACCAGCCTGGGTGTAGCGCTAGTACTTTAATACCCTCCCGCTGCAGATCATTTTGCAGGATCTGGCTGGCCATATTGAGTGCGCTCTTGGACATGCAATAAGCGTATTCGCTTTTGCGCCAGGCCTGGCTAATGGAACCTGCTTCAGAAGAAACATTTACAATCAATTTTTTCTGTCCCCGGCGAACCAGCGGCAGGGCATATTTGATGACTATGAGAGGAGAGATCGCATTTACCAGAAAAGTTCGGGAATATACCGAGAAATCTACCTGTTCAAGTAGCAGTCGCTCCGGATCAAGATGGACCGCGGCATTGTTAATAAGAATATCGATGTGCTTAATCCGATCTGATATTGCGGCTATTGCATTTTTAACCGCTGCCTCATCGGTCACATCAGCATTGAAAACAGATAAAGCGTCGCTGTGTTTATCCAGTAAATTCTGCAGCGTGTCATTGTTGTGTCTGATGATAGCCACCACCCGATGTCCTTGTAAAAGAAGGGCCGCGGTCATGGCCAATCCGAGACCACGATTGGCACCTGTGATCAGAACAGTATATTTTGATTCCTGTCCGGGAATTTTCTTATTCTCATTTTGAATTTTCTTCATAACCGTATTCTGTTTAATCTCCTGCGGAATCATACAGGGAACTATCCTGGTAGGCCGGCAATTCATTTTTCAAATAATTTATAAAGATGGAACTGCCAAAGGCCGGATTATCAATAATTGCCTTAATTTCAGCCATACGTTTACTGCTGTCGGGCTGGCTCAGGGCTTTCTGGCCCAGGACCCCTACGGCAATATTTAATTCAGAGAACAATAGTGAATTTTTGCTTACCCAGCCGCTCTTTTTCTTTTCAGCTCCTACAACTTCCACCCAGTTGTCTTTCTCCTGCCTTGGCGGCCACAAAATCCAGCGGTACTAACTCCAGGTCGGACTTGGTCAAAAAATCAGGACGTTTGTACAGGTATGTTCGTTCCGTTACGATTGCCGGACTGGCGTTAATTTCAACGGTGTATTCCGAAGCCCAGCCGGGTTTTCCATCAGACAATTTCACCTGATAAAAAGTGACGGGTCGTTTACCCGAAGAGTCAATTTTACTGTTACCAGTATAGATTAATTTTTCGGCTAAGGACATCGAGCCCAGCCATTTGCCGTCACTACCCGGTGTTTCACGCAGGGAACCTTTATCCCAGACGCAAACGGCATTTACCTGAATATTGGCAGTGATGGTTTCTTCAGCAGGTTTGGTTTGCGCGGTCTGGTCTTTTTTATCCTGGCATGAGAAGAAAATAAGCAGGATACTAAGAACAGCGATTAGATAAATCCTTTTCATAAACATCCTCCTGAATTTTAATATTATCTGTATTTTATTTCATTTCCTGATTGAACTGAATTTCTTTCTGACGAGGATAGTGATTTTTACTTTCCTGCATATTCGTTCGGCACTTCAAAATCGAAAGATTGTAACTCTATTTAAGCAATAAGGAAGGACTTATACTACTTTATTAATCTGCTAATTAATTACTCTGTTTGCAAGTATTTTAATTAATTCATTTTCAATGATCCAATTCTTGTAAAACAGTGAACTGATTAACTGCACACGGATGATTTTCTTTCTGATTATTAATCTTTACCTGGCAAATGTCAAGTTGATGGGAATATTTTTTTGGCTAATTCGTTTGCACAAATATTAACAACAATTTACAAAATTCAACAATTGTATTAAAAGGGGGAAAAAATGTATCGATTATTTCTGTTACTTCTTTCCGTATTTATCATGTTTCAGTCTGGTAGTTCCCTGGCCCAGTTATCCGGAGCCTATACTATTGGTTCCGGCGGGAGTTATGCGTCTTTCACCGCCGCGGTCAGTGCTTTGTCCTCGCAAGGAGTAAGCGGCGCAGTTACATTCAATGTAATCACAGGCAGTTATAATGAACAGATCGAAATTCCGGCGATCAGCGGTGCCGGCGCAGCAAATAACATTACCTTCCAGGCTCAATCCGGTAATGCGGCAAATGTAACCTTGTCCTATTCGGCCAGTACTTCACCGGCAAATTATGTCGTCCGGTTAAATGGGGCTTCGTATATTAATTTTAATAATCTCACTCTGGCAGCTCTGGGTACTTCCTACGGCATAGTTTTTGACCTGGCCAATTCCAGCCAGCACATCAATATAACCAATTCGGTTTTGAACGGCGGCGGAACCAACGGTGCGAATCATAGCCTGGTCTATTCATATAATACCGTAGTAAATAATATTGTAGTCCAGAACTCTACCCTGAACAGCGGTTACTATGGAATTTATCTGGGGGGGCTCAATACCACCAGTCTCAGCAATGCAAACCAGGTTCAAAATTGTACATTTAATAATCAAGGTACGTACAGTATCTACCTCAGTTACCAGGATTCGCCTGTAATTAATCAAAATGTAATAACAGGCTCCCCCGGCTATGGTATGTATCTCTATTATTGTAATGACGAATTGAAAATTACGTCCAACCGGGTCAGCGCATCCAGTTACGGAATATACCTGTACAGTTGCACGGGGGGCACGGGGATCGGCACGGCCCGCGGCCTGATCGCCAACAATTTCATCACCACGGGTACGGGCAGTAATCAGGGCTTGTACCTGTACAACGATACCAACCAGGATGTGTATTACAACAGTATCCACATTCAATCCAACTCCACCAGCAGTTCGGCGATGTATTTTTATGCCGGCGGTACCAATAATGTGCGGAACAATAATCTGCTGCACAGCGGTTATGGCTATGCGCTGTATATCTATTCACCGTCGGCGCTGAGCGTCAGCGATTATAACAATCTGTTTTCCAACGGGAATTATGTGGGCAACTGGAATAATGTGAACCAGTATGATCTGGCGTCCTACCGTACGGCCAGCGGAATGGAAGCGAATTCTGTATCGGTGTATCCGAATTTCACGTCTGAGAGTGATTTGCATACATTAGGTGCCTGGCTGAACGGCAAAGGTAATGCGCTGGGTTCGGTAACGACGGATCTGGACGGCGAGACGCGGCATGCCAGCACGCCGGATATCGGTGCGGATGAATTCACGCCGGCAGTAGGGACGACCACACCGCTGGCCGGCACCTACACGGTGGGCGGCAGCAGTCCGGATTATGCCACGGTTGGTGAGGCCATTGACGATCTGTTGTTGAAGGGGGTTTCGGACTCGGTATCACTGGAGATCCGCAACGGGACATATAATGTTCATGAGGTATTATACACGGTGCCGGGCAGCGCGGCCAACCGTCCGGTTATTTTTCGTTCGGAATCGGGCAACCGCGATAACGTGACGCTGTATTACACGGCCGGGGGCAGTTCGGACAATTATGTTTTATATTTAGAGGGTGCGGATTTTGTGCGTTTAAAGGACCTGGGTTTTGCCGGGAATACGGCCAACAATGCCACCTACAGTACGTGTTTATACCTGACCGGCGGGGTACAGGATTTTTACCTGGTGGATTGTAAACTTAGCGGTCCCAGCAGCAGCAGCGGCAATGCAACATTGTATTATGCTTCTAACGCGCTCAGTTCATCGCGTCGTTTGCAGGGCAACCTGTTCAGTTACGGTTCATACGGAATAAGCCAGAGCGGTGCGAGCGGCAGTGAGCCAAACAGCGGCACGCTGATTGAGGGTAACCAGTTTGACAACCAGTATTCCTATGGTGCTTATTTGCTGTATGAGAAGGATTTGAAAGTAAGGAACAATGTGGTGAATAACTCGCCGTCCTATGGATTTTATCTGCAGAGTTGCAGTGATGCTCTGGAGGTAACGGCCAACCGGGTCAGTGGATCCAATTACGGAATATATCTGTACAGTTGCACGGGGGGCACAGGAATCGGCACGGCCCGCGGCCTGGTCGCCAATAATTTCATCACCACGGGTACGGGCAGTAATCAGGGGTTGTACCTGTACAACGATACCAACCAGGATGTGTATTACAACAGTATCCACATTCAATCCAACTCCACCAGCAGTTCGGCGATGTATTTTTATGCCGGCGGTACCAATAATGTGCGGAACAATAATCTGCTGCACAGCGGTTATGGCTATGCGCTGTATATCTATTCACCGTCGGCGCTGAGCGTCAGCGATTATAACAATCTGTTTTCCAACGGGAATTATGTGGGCAACTGGAATAATGTGAACCAGTATGATCTGGCGTCCTACCGTACGGCCAGCGGAATGGAAGCGAATTCTGTATCGGTATATCCGAATTTCACGTCTGAGAGTGATTTGCATACATTAGGTGCCTGGCTGAACGGCAAAGGTAATGCGCTGGGTTCGGTAACGACGGATCTGGACGGCGAGACGCGGCATGCCAGCACGCCGGATATCGGTGCGGATGAATTCACGCCGGCAGTAGGGACGACCACACCGCTGGCCGGCACCTACACGGTGGGCGGCAGCAGTCCGGATTATGCCACGGTTGGTGAGGCCATTGACGATCTGTTGTTGAAGGGGGTTTCGGACTCGGTATCACTGGAGATCCGCAACGGGACATATAATGTTCATGAGGTATTATACACGGTGCCGGGCAGCGCGGCCAACCGTCCGGTTATTTTTCGTTCGGAATCGGGCAACCGCGATAACGTGACGCTGTATTACACGGCCGGGGGCAGTTCGGACAATTATGTTTTATATTTAGAGGGTGCGGATTTTGTGCGTTTAAATGACCTGGGTTTTGCCGGGAATACGGCCAACAATGCCACCTACAGTACGTGTTTATACCTGACCGGCGGGGTACAGGATTTTTACCTGGTGGATTGTAAACTTAGCGGTCCCAGCAGCAGCAGCGGCAATGCAACATTGTATTATGCTTCTAACGCGCTCAGTTCATCGCGTCGTTTGCAGGGCAACCTGTTCAGTTACGGTTCATACGGAATAAGCCAGAGCGGTGCGAGCGGCAGTGAGCCAAACAGCGGCACGCTGATTGAGGGCAACCAGTTTGACAACCAGTATTCCTATGGTGCTTATTTGCTGTATGAGAAGGATTTGAAAGTAAGGAACAATGTGGTGAATAACTCGCCGTCCTATGGATTATACCTGCAGAGTTGCAGTGATGCTCTGGAGGTAACGTCCAACCGGGTCAGTGCATCCAATTACGGAATATATCTGTACAGTTGCACGGGTGGCACGGGAATCGGCACGGCCCGCGGCCTGGTCGCCAATAATTTCATCACCACGGGTACGGGCAGTAATCAGGGTTTGTACCTGTACAACGATACCAACCAGGATGTGTATTACAACAGTATCCACATTCAATCCAACTCCACCAGCAGTTCGGCGATGTATTTTTATGCCGGCGGTACCAATAATGTGCGGAACAATAATCTGATGCACAGCGGTTATGGCTATGCGCTGTATATCTATTCACCGTCGGCGCTGAGCGTCAGCGATTATAACAATCTGTTTTCCAACGGGAATTATGTGGGCAACTGGAATAATGTGAACCAGTATGATCTGGCGTCCTACCGTACGGCCAGCGGAATGGAAGCGCATTCGGTATCGGTATATCCGAATTTCACGTCTGAGAGTGATTTGCATACATTAGGTGCCTGGCTGAACGGCAAAGGTAATGCGGTGGGTTCGGTAACGACGGATCTGGACGGCGAGACGCGGCATGCCAGCACGCCGGATATCGGTGCGGATGAATTCACGCCGGCAGTAGGGACGACCACACCGCTGGCCGGCACCTACACGGTGGGCGGCAGCAGTCCGGATTATGCCACGGTTGGTGAGGCCATTGACGATCTGTTGCTGAAGGGGATTTCGGACTCGGTATCACTGGAGATCCGCAACGGGACATATAATGTTCATGAGGTATTATACACGGTGCCGGGCAGCGCGGCCAACCGTCCGGTTATTTTTCGTTCGGAATCGGGCAACCGCGATAACGTGACGCTGTATTACACGGCCGGGGGCAGTTCGGACAATTATGTTTTATATTTAGAGGGTGCGGATTTTGTGCGTTTAAATGACTGGGTTTTGCCGGGAATACGGCCAACAATGCCACCTACAGTACGTGTTTATACCTGACCGGCGGGGTACAGGATTTTTACCTGGTGGATTGTAAACTTAGCGGTCCCAGCAGCAGCAGCGGCAATGCAACATTGTATTATGCTTCTAACGCGCTCAGTTCATCGCGTCGTTTGCAGGGCAACCTGTTCAGTTACGGTTCATACGGAATAAGCCAGAGCGGTGCGAGCGGCAGTGAGCCAAACAGCGGCACGCTGATTGAGGGTAACCAGTTTGACAACCAGTATTCCTATGGTGCTTATTTGCTGTATGAGAAGGATTTGAAAGTAAGGAACAATGTGGTGAATAACTCGCCGTCCTATGGATTTTATCTGCAGAGTTGCAGTGATGCTCTGGAGGTAACGTCCAACCGGGTCAGCGGATCCAGTTACGGGATATACCTGTACAGTTGCACGGGGGGCACAGGAATCGGCACGGCCCGCGGCCTGGTCGCCAATAATTTCATCACCACGGGGACGGGCAGTAATCAGGGCTTGTACCTGTACAACGATACCAACCAGGATGTGTATTACAACAGTGTAAATGTAACCAGCAGCTTATAACCAGGCGTCTGCTCTATATATATATGCCGGTTCCGGAATTAATGTGGTTAACAACCTGCTGGTCAATAAAGGTACAGGATATTCCTATTATGCCTATTCGCCTGGGGCAATAAATAGCAGTGATTATAATGATCTTTTTGTTTATGGTTCTACCGTAGGCTACTGGAATAGCAACCAGGCTACCCTGGCAGATTTCAGAACTGCCAGTGGCATGGATGCGCATTCGATATCCACAAACCCAGGATATAAATCAGCAACCGACCTGCATGCAATTTCGGCCTTGGTAGACAGCTCCGCTACTCCTCTGGCCCTGGTGCTTTATGATATTGACGGTGAATTAAGGAATGCAACTTATCCGGACATAGGTGCAGATGAATACGACTCAACCGGGGTGGTGGGAATAGAAGAGAATCCGCTCAGCCAGGATTATGTACCGAAAAAATTTCAGATTTATAATAATTATCCCAATCCCTTCAATCCGGTTACCTTTATAAAATATGATCTGCCTAAAAACGCGCGTGTTAAACTGGATGTATATAATGTACTCGGTCAGTTAGTTCGCACGCTGGTGAATGAACAGCAGGAGGCCGGAGCGCATGTTTACCAGTTCAATGCTGCGGATTTAGCCAGCGGCACGTATTTTTACAGAATTACTGCCGGTGATTTTCACGGTGTGCACAAGATGTTGTTGAATAAGTAGGGAAGAAGAATCGCTGGACGCAGCAGAGGTAAATTTACTTATGCTGCGTTCAGCTGATTTTGAATTGCAGGGTATTAAAGTGATGAACAGAAATTAACACGAAGCAGAAGACAAGTAATATGGATTAATAATTAATTATCTTCATCAATCTAGAATTCGTACTATATTTACTTCAATCCAATATGCTATATTCCCTTCAGCACCCGTAATGCCAGGGGTAACCACAAAAAGGTTTCGGTCACTTTCAAAAAAAATCAATGAAATACTCATATACATACTGGCAGCCGACTTATCTACGGACGCATTACTGTTTACGATCTGGGCAGATGCCATGGTATAACCAAGACCTAATTCTGGCATTATTTCGATCTGATGTCCCTGACTCAACACACCATAGATCGTTCCACCAAAACTAAAAGCAGAGGCTTGAATTTCTGGGTTATTATGTTCTAAAAATTCACTTGAATATCCTCCCAGACTATAGGAAGTCGATACTAAAAATGAAATAGGTAATGCCGGGCGCTGCTTAAACAAATGAAGATTTAAATTCAAACCATAGAAGTTGCCAACCAGACTACTGGCATCGTCTAAAGATATTCTGGAATAAGCCAGACCGATGTCGGTAAATCCATGAAATGAATATCCCAATTTTAAATTAAATGCACCGGAGAAATCATCTTTAACGTAACCCCCGCTTAAACATACTCCATTGTTCTCGCTCTTTATATATTTCCCCTGGGCGCTCAATAATGCAGGTAAAAATAGCAGTACTAAAATCGATTTAAACTTCAATTAGTTACCCATATACTTGTATGACATTCCAGCCAATTTCTTTTATATGACATCTTATTTGTCAGACGAATTGGAAAATAATCCTAAGCCGAGCGTTAAACTGATATTCAAACCATCCCATTGTGGATGAATTGGCTGATTATTATAAACTAAATATGCATTCTCGTCACCAGCCAAATGAAATAATCCTGAGAAATCCACTTTATATCCTAATTCCAATCCAATAGAAAGAAAATAAAATTTATAAGCATAACCAAGGGCAGGTTGCATACCCACAGAGAGAGCGTTAAATTTATAAATTTGTTTACTGATAGAATTATCAATTAAAAGGTAATTTTTATTCTTTAAGTCATTTCTTGATACAAAACCTTTTAAAATGACAGAAATGAAATGTACTTGTGCAAACCTGAAAAAGTTTTTTTCAATTATCCCCCCTATTGTCATCTGGGTTATAGTTTGGTCAAAGCCATATTGACCGGAGTAATCTTCATAGTGTATTCTGCCGCCGGTTGAATAAAAATCGAAATAAAGCCCTGTGCTGAATAATTCAGGCGTAGTTACCAGGAATTGTACCTGAAAATTATAGAAAGATGGGAAGTCGTTTACCACTTCAACCGGGATGCCAGTTTCTTCGCGTATGGACTCGGCCAATCCCTTTTGCATTTTTTTTAACTGCTCCATATTCTGCATATTGTATCCCGTTTGAAAACGGAAAGATATACCTTGAGCGAGGGAGCTCTGAATAATTTACCAGTAACAGTACTAGACTTAGCCTGATATATTTTTTCATATTTCCCTACCACTCAATAGGCATGTAAAAGCCAGATTGACTGAAAAGTGTGGAATTTAATAAACATAGATTAAGATAGATATTGTCGATTTTTATTCTTTTAATTATCTGTGAGGAGGGGATATCGATGATTGTATAATAAGAAGAATCAGGATCTATGCCACCCAAATAATTGGTAACTGGATCGATAACCGGATTATAAAGATTTGAAAATCCCAGAAATATTTCCTTATTTACAGATCCATCAGTATTATTCCGTAATATAATTTTACCGTCTGTTGCTTCAATGAAACAATTTGCTGGATTATAAAAGCAGACTTCATGATGAGATATTTCGCACACTTGCCGGAATGAGTCGTCGGATATATCATAAAGAAAATTAATGTTAGAAATCGATTGATAATAAAGCAGTACATAATTCCCGTCTGTGGAGAGATCTTTAATCGAATATGCATCTGTATATTCTTCGATCATCCTGCCTGAGACCCAAATGTAGTTTATTTGGTGTACATAGTATGCACTGTCAAGAATCTGTTTATTGATGAGATCTACAAGGTAAGTTTTATCTGAATATAATGAAGCTGAGTAAAATTTAAATGCATAGAAGAGTAATTTATTATCAGGAATGTATGCAATCTGGCCGGGAATTATTGGAAATTCTGTACCAAATTCTTCGGTTCTGAGAGTGGTTAAAGAATCTAAGGTGACCGGATCAAGTTCGATAATTTTAGTCACACTTGTACCGAACAAGCGATTATGAGAAAAATAAATTCCCCCTAGTCCATCCGTGAGATCAGATTCAGATAAAATTGTGCTAAATTTATCATCATAACGTACTATCCTACCACCGGTATTGCACAAATAAGAATTTGTTTGCTGATCAAAGAAAATAGAACGAAGATCTATTAGTGTTTTCTCACCAATGTAGATTTTCAAACTGTTGGTTTTATATAGACTGCCCTCATAATTATTTATGTAGATTTCAATGTGATATTGAATTTCATCTCCAAAAGGTACTTCACTAGCCACATATGTAGTTGTTTTGACATCTGGAATTTCCGCAATAACGGTACTCTCTCCTTTTACTATTTTATAAGAGATAAAATTATGATCATATTTAAATTTCTCCCACTCGAAAACCATTCTTTTCTGTTCGTCAAGATTTAAACTGACTAAATGTATATAATCACTATAGGCTACGGATATACCCTGAATAGTTTTACCACCAGCTTTAATATTAATCTGGTAGTAAGTATTGATGCCGTTGAATTTTGAATCATAGAAATAATTTGTTTGTGATGAGTCTATAATCCATTCTTTGGAACCATTAATATAGACCTGATACTCTTGAAAGTTAATATGGTCATATTTGGGCCATGTTATTTTTAACATTCCGTTGGAGGTTTCAAAATTACTTATAGTAATTGGCACCGGAACTGCATTGTCTATTCTGACTGGTACGTTATAGGAAAATAATGCTGTCTCTAACCCTAATTTATCAACCAGGCTGTTATTTCCAGAGTGTACGTATGCCTCGAAGCGAAGTGTATGCAGGCCATTTGTATACGACAGGGTATTAAGGGTAGCATCTTTTAAATCTGTCGTCGATTGATCTTTTTGATCATCAATATAAATATCCAAGCGATCAAGTGTTTTATTTCCGGGATTTATATCGTAATGTAATACTGTTTCACCCCACAAAACCAGGGTGTCGGCTGACTGTGAAAAGTCGATATTCACATCCGTGTAATCCGGTTTTTCAATATCAACCACATTTTCCTTTTCGGGCACATAGGTCATGTCATCGCATGATATCAGGATGAATATAAAAAACACAGATGTACATAGTAAATGCTTGATCATACCTTTTTCCCAGAAAATTGAGTGAATTATTACAATGGATGAATTGTAAATTATATTACTTAATAATTAAGTTCCATCCAAGTGCCACGTAGAGTACCTGCTGAATAATTCGATCTTCACCGCAGCTATATTTAATGCCGGGTTGTCTTTTATTTGCACTTCATTCAGAAACCAGTATAATCTGAATTAATCGATTTCAACTAATTTGAGGCAATCAATTAACATGGCACTCGGTTCATATCCCCCTGAATTCAGCATCAAAGTCAAGGTGCTGTCTGCAGGCCACAGCAATGTAGTATCCGAATCATAATAATGCCAGGTGGAATCCATCACCACGATTTCCAGTGCATCACCGGCGTAACCCGAACCGACAGCCAATTCAACAGTACCGCCAATCTCGAGATTTTTGCCAAAAAATTCTATAAAGACACCGATATCCCGGCCGGGGGGACTGAAAATATACCAGGCATGAGGATACAGGCAACCGCCGGAAATATAAACTGATTTTGATCCTCCATTCAATGGGGCATCATCGTACAGATCATATACTGATAATCCATTCCAGCCGGTCAAAACTGAATCGGCCTCAAATGAATTATAATAGAAGGTGCTTGAATCGGATTGTAGGGCTGGGATGAATGGGGGAGAGGTGACTGATTCCAGTAATCCGTTGCACGATAGATTAAAGAGAAAAAGTACAATTATAAAATGTAAAATATTCTTCATCTTATCCGCTTTGTATTTATATCGAAATGATCGAACTATTGGTATCAGCTCACATTTTAATGCGTACATATTTATGCCGGTAACAATCGATACAGGTATCTGTCAAAAGCAATGTGTCTGCCGAGTTAAACTGAATAATCATCTCGTCATCATTGTCAATCTTTAGTACTTTATCAACTGCGTCACCCCAGATTATTTTTTCTGAAATACTATAATAGGTATCCCTTTCTAAAATGCGATTATCATACTGGTAATAATTGTATGATGCAGTGAATCTTACCTCAATATTATGTCCGGTATTTTCCGGTGTGCGCAGATCTCCGCCGAAACCACAGCATGACTCCAGCCATGTCCAGCTGCCGATAATCTTGTGCTCAGTGATCGGCGGTGAGGTAATATTACAACCGGGTGAACAGATGGATAGTAAGATCAGGAAGAGAAATAATATTAATTGTACTTTCATAAAGCCAGTTTTCTATATTTTGGTTTGTTTTACATCCAGATACTGTTATGTTAATAATATTGCAAGGTTAATGGGCAAGCAATTCCGCTCCCAGGGCTCTGAATTTGCCTTCAATATTTTTAAAAGTTCCGGAATTAAAACTGCTTGCGGCGGCGTCATGCACTTTCAGACTAAAGGTTCCGCTTATCTGAACTGTATTATTTTCTTGAATACGCAAAACTCCGGAAACCGGGTTATATAAAGTGCCGCCAAAAAAATTATACTTCAGCATGAAAATTATGGGGGGACCACCTGCGGGGCCGGGGCCTCGATTAATCCATTCAAACTTTCCTGTCTGAAAGTCGTCAGCCAGAATTTCAATGCTGATGCTGTCAGGTAACTCTAACTTAATCATTTCGTAACGATGTTCGTTGAGTGTCTTGCTGGATACTTCGGCTGATCCGCTAAAATAACGAATATCAATTTTAACCGTGCTTTTCCCTCAGCAAGGTAATCATCGCTCTCGGTCGAATTGTTGCAGCCGGTTAATATAACTATCAATATGACGGAGATTAAGATCCTCATTATAATCCTGCTCTCTCATTTTGATCCTAATCTGTACCCGAATATTACCTACGTCTGTATCGTTAATAGAGGATCGACTTTCTACTCAAACAATATGTAAAATAAATTGACTGCTTTCAAGCTTTTTATTTGTTCTCCACGGCCCGGTATTGCTAATGGTCTGACCAGACCAGGCTAAAAGCCCAGCTGTGATTAGGAATTTTACTTAAATTAAAAGCGAATTGCAGCACCGGGGTAAGTCCCGCCGGATAGACAACCAGGATTATTTATTTCTCAATAAAACCGCTGCGATTTATTTCTTTTCAATATTACTTAAGTACTCAATAACCTGGAAATACTTCTTTCTTACTTAGCTGATCTAATAGATTCTTAGCATAATTTCTATTAATCCGGTCATTATGTGCTTGTGCCAGATGTTCGGCATTAAAACGGTTACCGCGATAATAACGCTCAAAGATGGTAATATTTATTAACAGCGCATCAAGATATTGTTTTTCCAATAAAGAAGAAATTAATAGATAGCCGGTTACAGAATTCAATAACAGTGCATTCAAGCCGTTCCGCATATCTCCGGCGTAGATTTGTCCGGTCCCGGGCATAAAAGTTGACAACCATTTAGCCAAAACCGGCGATTTATAATTTAAATTATGAATAGGTTGCAGCAAAGAATTTATTTTTGATTTGATGTAAGGGGAAGACGCATAGCAATTATTGAACGCAGCAGAGGCATTTTCCCACCTGGCTGTGTAAACATAACATATTCCCAGAAAATAGAAGGCTTTTTGTCTTAATATGGTATAGTCAGAAAAATGGGCAATACGCAACAACTCGAATTCAGCCGAGCTGAAATCTGATTGCACCATATAAATAACGGCTTTGGCGATGGTCCTGTCGTCTTTGATACTGTCTTGAATTGTATTGAAGATAGATTTATCCATTGCCTTCAGGGCTGCCGGCCACAGTTCCTGATTCCGTAAAGCCAGGCTGATTTTATAATAAATAATTCCGGCCTGTTCATCCCCGGGATTGAAAAAAAGAAATCGCTCATATTCAGTTATGGCCTGCTCATAATAGTGATTTTCATAAAACTTATCGGCTGTCATTAAACATAAATCCTGGGCCTGTAAAACCGGGAAACAGGAGAGGATAGTTATCTGCAGTATTCTGCTGAATTTGGTTTTAAGGATATGCATGGATTTCAGTTTTATTTAATATAAAGTAGTTGTTGGTCAGGAAATCCGGATACGGTGAGTATCAATATCTCCAAATCAAATTTAAATCAATACGATTTATTAAATCGTTTTCCAGTGTATCATTGTACAATTTAACTGAAACAATTGATCCATATATGTTCCCCAGATAAAAGATGGTTCCAACCGTGCCATAAAACCAACCTTTCACCGACTGAGTTCCATCCTTGTGAAATCCAGCATAAGCCTGCCAGGTGACTAAACCGATTAGACAGAAGGAATAAAGTCCGTCATATAAATGCCTACTGTATATTTTCCCGGTTCCGGGAATAATCGCTGAAAATAGTCCTGCAGCAGTTCTGCTTTTTCTGGAAAGTTGGATGCCCTGTTTGGAGTATTCCCGCAATAGTGATAACAGGCTAGTATCAAGATAGCAGACTGAATCGGCCGGCATCACGGAAAAGTAATCGTAAGCGCTTTGCCACTTTTTTTTATAAAGATAATTAATTCCGGTTAAAAATCCCATGTGCTGACGACCGGGTAAAGATGAAATAAATGACATGTGTCGGGTGATGTAGTCAATAGACTGGTCATACTCGCGTGACTGAAAATAGGTAAGGGCAATGTGATAATAGGTGGAATCCGAAAGTGCACTGCCAGCACATGTAGAGATTAAATTTTGAAAATGGGTTCTGGCTATCCCGGGCTCATTCGATAATTCATAACACAAACCGATTTTGAACAGAATACTATCCTTTGCTGGTATATCCGAGAAAAACATATAGCGTTGATATTCGCCGGCAGCACGCAAGTAATCACCCTCGGCATATAAATATTCAGCAAAGCGGTAAATATTCTGTGCCGTATAGTAGTTTTCCTGGGCATAAAGTGAAAATATATTACCAAGTAATATTGACAGAATAATGGCCTTGGAAAATTTTAGATTCACTCGCAACTTGAAGACCTGTTTATATGGTAAGGATAAATGGGATCTTGGAATTTTCCCGTCAGCGGATTTAAAGTATAATACTTTACCGGGAAGCCATGACATCGCTGCAGCCGGTCAGCAGTCATCAGAATACCCCAGAAGGTGCCATATTCACTGATCGCTTGATAACCGAAATGGGAGCAACTTGGTATAAAAGTGCAGATGGATTGATTGTTCTGTTGCGATGAAACAAAAAGTTGATATATGCGAATCATCCCCAGGCAGAATATTTTTATTTCGGATGTCTGCATTGTCGCCTGAGAATGGGATTCTTGCACAGCAGACCTGGTCAGTAAATTATGAGTTATAATGAAATGAAGATCTTCCTTGTTCTGGGCAAAAGAGTTCGAGCACAGTACAAAAACGAAAATGGCGGCTAGCGAATATTTTTTATAAAACGAACCAATTACCATTCCACTTCCTTTACAGCGGTGCCGGCAGGTAGAGTGAACTGTGAAATCTCCGCAGGCAGTACAACATCGAAAACCGGATTATTATAGATAATTGATTCGGTGGTAATGTTGTCATCTGCATAAAGGATTGATTTGATTTCCAAGGGAAAAGACCGCTTACCATGCTTCAGATAATTTCCGTAACAGGTTTGACCTATAAGATTTCCCCGGGGGGATTTTGAATCAATACGTACGATGCGGTTACTTTTTAAGATCAAAATAAACTCGCCCAGAACTTTTTGAGCATTTTGCGGCGGTTGCCAGTGCACGAATAAACTATCTCCTTGCATTTCATTCTTGCTGATGGTGTAACCCAGTTTGGCCAATCCGAAGTTATCATCATTTAAACCGATAAACGTCTGAAAAAAGGGTAAGTTGACCGGATATTCACTTTTGATATTTATTGCCTTTTTTTCATCAGGATAATAAATCAGAAGTTCATTATTATTGAATATCATCCATTGTTTGAGTGGCTCTGTGGTAATCGAAATGTATTTAAATCCATCATAATAAAGATAGCCCTTGACGACATTCTCTGATTTATTATCCTTGAAAATTCGGGTAAATTCCACTTCGAGTGTTTTATAGACCTGGCTCTGAACGTTAGAAAATGATAGGGCTATTATTGTAATAAGTATGGCTAGGCGCATAAATTGACTGCTAAAAATCAGATTGCTGACGCTTATAAATAAAATGCTCCGCCAAAGGTTAAAATAAATACATTGCCATTGAAATTGATTTTATGCTTTGATTCAATCAACTCATCCGACCAGAGATGATAAACGTAACGAAAATTTACAAAAGTGAAGAGGTTCTCCTGCACCTGGATATCTGCACCTATCGATGCGGTAAATGCCGTGGCGTAAATTCCGTCACTACTGGCCATATCGGTCATGCCTCTGACTTCGTCGGTGAGATCCCATCTGATAAATTCAAAACCTGCACCGCCGGAAATAAAAGGAGAGATATCGTGAACCGCGACAGGATAAAGTGAATATTTTAATGACATCAACAGACCGAAGTAACTGCCGAATTCATACAGTTCTATTTCAGCGCCTGACCCTGGATCAATAATTTTATTATTATCCGATTTCGGTAGAAGCGGGTATATATTAAATTCACCTTCAAAGGCCAGTTTTAGACTCAATTGGTAACCAGCCAGGGCCGAACCACCGAATACAGTTTTCCAGGTATTTTGAATATCGCCGTCCGCAATTGCCGTACCAATTTTAGCTCCAAAATATATTGGCGAGTGAGAGGATAGGTTACTACCAGATTGTTTCACCTGAGCCGTACAGCAGGGCAAAACGATAATCGAATTAATCAGATTTATCATATAAAACCAGCGTAAAAAGTTTTTACACAAAGTGGAAACTCTCATTTTATTTTCTCATCCTGCTTTAAACTGCACCAATTATCATAATTTTAGCGGTGAAGTTGAATCTGCCGTAATAGAATAAAGTAAGTAAGCAACACCTCCCGCAAAACAGTCCAATATTCAATGCGCTTATGCTCTCTTAATAATGTACCTCGGCTCATTCGAGTTAGTTGGAACTGGTATTAAATCCACCGGCGGCGAGATAAACAGCCACGAAGAGTGCCCAGCCGGCGCATGCATATCCCGCATTTTTATTGCGCGCTTTATTCTGATAGCCTTCGGTATAGCCCAGTACATAATCCGAAGACTTCCCTACCAGTACCTGAGCCGGAACGCTGGGTTTAATAAAGTAGGCTGCACCTACACCGAATATACCACATCCGATACCAGCCAGAATCCAGACCGCATTACCTCTGGTGTCACGTTCACCATCCATTTTACCCTGGCTAAAAGTTTCAGCCTGATCCTGAGCAATCAGCACCATTGGCATCGATACCAGAATAATGATTAATAAAAGCGAGATTGCTTTAATACTGTAACTGTTTCGATACATTTTCCGTTCCTCCATACGGTTAAGATTCACAAAAATAAAATTTCAAGAGTGGTCGGCTATTATACTGTAATGATATTTTAAAAAATATTTTATACTTAAATTTTATTATATTTATTATGCATAGTATTCAGGGTTTGCACAAATATGTAAAATTATATTCACTCTTACCCGGGAATAGATCTTTACTACTATTCCGCAGATTATTGATCAAAACAGTAACACCAATAATTATTGTACAGAGATATATATTTTAACTAAAAAAATGACCACAAGATATTAATTGATCGTCTGTCGTGCAAATAACAAGAATTCGTCATGCACAGTCAGAAAATAATGCAATTAGATAAAAGGTACAAATATTTTTTTGATTTTAGTATTTATAGAACAGCAGGCCATACTGTACTATTTTTTTATCGGTAACTTTATAATGATAAATTCTGAATTCATTCCCGATTATTCTAACATCCTAAAGGTTTTGTACAATAATAAACCTCCGCGACTGCCTTTATATGAACATAGTATCGATCCGCAGGTGATGTCTAAAATTACCAACCAATCTTTTGACCTCAGCGGAACGACTGAAGCAGATTACCGCGATTATTATGCTAAAATTATCAATTTCTGGCGCAGCATGACCTATGATGCTTTTGCCTATGAAGCTTCGGTCTGCGATTGTTTTCCGGGACATGGTGCGATCAGGGGCGGCAAAGGGCCAATACAATCACGCGAAGATTTTGAGAAATATCCGTTCAAAGATATCCCGGCAATATTCCGCCAGACACATGCTCCCCATTTTGAGGCCATCCGCACTGCTTTACCGGCGGGTATGAAAGCTTATGGTGGCTGCGGTTATGGAATCTTTGAAGCCAGCGAAGATCTGGTCGGTTTTGAATCCCTGTGCCTCATGCAATTTGAAGATCCGCAATTATTTACCGATCTGTATCGGCGTATCGGCGACCTTTATGAAGAGTTGTGGAGTGGGTAATTGAACGTTATCAGGATATATTCGTTTTCTTCCGCATGGGTGACGATCTGGGTTACAAAGTATCCACACTGCTGTCGCCGGCAACTTACCGTCGGCATGTATTCCCCCAATACAAGCGCATCATTGACCTGGTCCATAAAGCCGGCAAGAAATTCCTGCTGCACAGTTGTGGCAATATCTTCAGCGTGATGGATGATCTGATCGCTCTGGGCATCGACGCAAAACATTCTAATGAAGACATCATTGCCCCGTTCGATAAATGGATTGAATTGTATAACGGCTGTATCGGACTTTTTGGCGGAATCGATATGAATGACCTGTGCCTGTATGATACCGATACGGTTTATAAACTAGTTCTGGAAAAGGGCAGGGAATACCGGTTGAAATCAAAAGGATTCGGACTGGGTTCCGGAAATTCGATTCCCGACTACGTACCACCGGATACATATCTGGCTATGATCAGTGCTGTAAAAGAATTAAGAAGGAGAGAAATCCGCTGATAGTGTATGCTCAACCACTTTAAAACGCCACTCCCAAATTCACCCGCACTTCCCGCCCGGGCAGAGGGTAATCCTGAATAATCTGGTATTGCCTGTCTTGAAGATTATTAATCTGCAGGGATAACTTAGGCTCAACAGGTCCCATAATACGATGCGCCGAAAAAATAATATTATATATAGTATAGGGATCTAATTTTTGAGTATTTGCCGCATCCGTATACCTGTGACTTACCGATTGAGATTGTAATTCTAATTTAGCGCCGCCCCAGGAAAAGAGCAGTGATACATTACCGGTATGACGGGGACGGTAATTCAGTGTTTTGTCTGTTTTCATGTTTATTGCCGACAGGTAGGTATAATTATAATTGACAGCAATGACATCTTTGACCGGCTGCAATTCGGTGTTAAGTTCAATGCCTCTGGAAAGGGTCCGGTCGATATTCTGCGGCGCATACTTTTGATCCTGGAATTGCCAGGCGATCAGGTCATTCATGCGGATCTGAAAATAGGTTATATCCAAAACCGATTCTACCGGTAATGATGGACGTAACCGTAAGCCCATATCCCAATCATAACCACTTTCCGGTTTAAGTTCCGGATTACCTTTTGACCAGTCGTCTTCCGGCCAGTATAGTTCGTTAAAAATCGGAGCACGGTATATAAATCCGGCGTTTCCTTTGATAGCAATATTCCAGGTTGTTCCGAAATTAAAAACAGTGCCGATTTTAGGAGAGAAATGCGATCCGAAGTCCGAGTAAGAATCGAATCGTAATGCCGGTATTATCAGTACAGATTTAATTGCTGACGGCCGCTTAAAACTGTATTCTATCTCATCCTGAATAAAAAGATAGTATAAAATCCGCCGGTGATCTGTCAAAAAATCACTGCCGGTCAGCCAGTCGTATCGTGTGCCCAGGCCGAATATCCTCTGCTGGGCAGCAGATGGAATAGTTTTTATTTGCGCTTCCAGACCATAGCTGCCGTTATGGGATCTATTCTCGTCAGGCAGCGAGTAATCATCGCTGCTGTAACGGTTCCAGCCAAAGTGGGCATACCCCTGTAATTGCAATTCGGTCAATGGATTGAAAATTTTGCGGGAATACAGGGCATTGATCTGATCGGTCCGATTATACAATCTGGAGGTCTGGCTGGGAAATGAGAGTGGACCGGGACTGCCTCGTTCTGTATAGTAAAATTTATAGGAGAGGTTTAATTTTTGCTGGTACCACAGGTTCCCGAAATCGAATTTAATGCGGGCAAACAGATCCTGTGAAAATAGATCATTATTATCCCGCTTTTGCTGCTGCCCGCTCAGATCCGCATAACTATAATCACCGCTACTGTGTAAATCATGATAGGTAAGCGCTGCATAAAATTTATTGCGTTGATATTGCAGTAAACCTTCATTCGACCGGGAATTAAACGAACCCAGCATAGTACTGAATGATCCACTCATTCCGGGTTTTTCACTGTCTTGGCGTGTAATCAGATTGATCACACCACCGACGGCATCGGCACCGTACAAAGCGGAATTACCGCCATGGACTATCTCAATCCGGTCCAGACCGGCAGCAGATAGTGTGCTGAAATCGACCTGGCCGTTCTGGGGATTGTTAAGCCGTTGCCCATCCAGAAGGACCAGGACCTGTTCGGCATTAGATCCACGCAGGGAGACGGATTTAATACCGCCCAGTCCTCCGTAATCTTTAATTTGCAAGTCCGGGAATATTATTCAGCACTTCAGCCAGATTCTGTGGATTTTGATGCTCGAGTTTCACCCGGTCCAGCAGATCCACTGATGCCGGAATGGTGTTGCTTAAGGATGGACTGCGGGTGGCGGTAATGACTATTCCCCCGATGTCTGATAATATTTTTGGCTGTAAATCAAAGTTGAGTTCAATTGTATCACCGTCATGGATAGTGATCATCTGGCCGGTGATGGACTGGTAGCCAATGCGGCTGATCACAATCCGGTAAGTTCCGGCCGGAATACCGGAGAGATTGTAACGTCCATCCATACCGGTCTCAACGCCATACGAAACAGGCTGCAGGTAAATGGATACATTTTCTACAGGTTTACCGCTCTTTTGATCATGTATTGTACCGGATATACTGCCTTTTTCCTGTGCTGCAAGAGCAGTAAGACTGGTCAGTATGAAGATCGGGATCAGGATGAAGTTTTTAGGCGAGCAAAAATTCTTTGTCATAATACACTCCCTTCGTTGACGCGACAAAAACAGAGTGACGATTATCATGGTACTCGGACTTAGAGCTCACCTCAACGGCTGCTCAATACCGTAGCGCGACTGTGTCCGATTCTCACGGACTTCCCCATGTCGGAATGCGTCGGGTTAAATTTTATTATATAACAATTAAAGCAATTTACTAAATAAAATTCTATTTCAAAAAATATATTCTATATAGTATAGCGCATGATCGGCCTGGTTTCGGAACGGCGTGCGACTTCAGTGAAACCGGCCTGGCGGAAAGCGGAAGCCAGACCGGTATAAGCAAATACTGCCGGCATGGTATTATTTTTGGGCTCAACCGGATAACCTTCCACAATTTTTCCGCCTTGCTTCCGGGCAAAATTCACGGCAGCATTGAGCAGAGCAATACTGACCCCCTGGTTCCGGTATTCTTTGCGTATAAAAAAACAGACGATAGACCAGACCGGTTTCGTATCAACGGGGCTGAGAATTTTGGAGTTTCCCAGGACAAGGTATTCTGCCCGTGGTGCCACGGCACACCAGCCCACCGCTATTTTCCCCTGGTAAGCGATAATACCGGGACTATGTCCTTTGTTAACCAGATTGTGCATCAGTTTCCGGGTGCCGCTGCCTTTTTTTTGATTAAAGTCGGACCGCTTTAAGCGCCAGTACATACACCAGCAACCGCCGCAGGCTCCGCGCTTGCCGAACAGGTCTTCGAAATCGTCCCAGGTTTGCGGTGTTAACGGGGTAAACGAAAATTTTTGCATATATGTCCCGGTTTATGATTGATTATCGTAATTTTCACGTTTCGTCCAATAACACCACCAATTCAATCCCGGCCTGTTGTAATAATTCGCGGCTTTCCTGTCCGGCATGGTATTTCTTTTTGGCCACAACTTTTTTTATACCGCAACTGATGATCAGCATGGTACAAACCCGGCATGGTTCCATCGAACAATAGAGGGTGGTTCCTTCCAGCGAAATACCATAACGGGCAGCCTGGCAGATGGCATTCTGTTCGGCGTGGATGGTACGCATGCAGTGCTGCCGGACTGTACCGTCATCATCGATAACTTTTTTCAGCAGGTGCCCGGTTTCGTCACAGTGGGGAAAACCGGGCAGAGAACCGACATACCCGCTGCATAAAATACGTTTATCCTTGACGATGATGCAGCCGCTCTGGCCGCGGTCACAGGTAGCCCGCTTGGCGATCTCGTCCACCAGGCCGATAAAGTATTGATCCCAGGAAGGGACGACTCGGATTTTATTATTCATCTTTTGATTCCATGTTACAGGATCGAAATTTAAATCTTTACACTTCAAAAGCAAAACAAAAGGTAGGAAAAATATTCTACTTATCTGAAAGTCTGTTCTTATAAAGTAAATTAAAGGGATTGAAGTACTTCGATTTGTAACAAAAGTTACCTTAATAGTACGATCTTCATAACTGGGCAGGTGCTGATCGTTTGATTACCTGCTCGCAGCACCGCGTTTAAAAAATACAAACCCGAAGCGACCTGTTTACCTTCATTATTATGACCATCCCAGATCCATTCGTAATATCCCGGTGAACCATAGAATTGTTGCAATTGTTTGACGGTTTTTCCGTTAAGATCGCAGATATTTATCCGCAGGCTCCCTGGCACAAATATCTCAATGCGAATCGTGGTGGAAGGATTGAACGGATTGGGATAATTTTGCTGCAGCACAAAATAATGATTAACTAAATTCTGCACAGCAGGGTTAATCCCGGTTGTGGTGTTTGATTGACCGGGAGTGGTATTATTGAAAAATTCCCAGGGGACGCTGCCATCGGTAGAACGGCCGTAGGACACATCCGCGGTTTGCAGATTGAAAGAAAGGGTATCTATCGGCGCCCGGCCGGCGAAGTCGCTGTTGAATATACCAATCCTTTCCCCGTCTTTGTCCAGTTTGAAATTGGCGTGTAGACTTCCTTCGCTCCCTTCTTCATCGGCCCAGACTAATAAAAATTCTCCCGGTAAAAGAACTGTATCAGGCAAAGCCCATTTGGCAGGATTATTGAAGTTGTCGCTCAGGTACAAACCGTTCAGGGAAATATTGCCTGAACCGCCGTTATAAATTTCGATCCAGTCTTCATGATCGCCGGATTCATCGACACTATCTGTAATATTACTGGTCAGGAATTCATTTATATAAAGTGCTACCTGCGCATAACCGATTTTGATTTCGTTGACATTTTGCGGAGCACCGGCCGGTAAGGTTGAGACCGCATTTGAGTCATCCCGGGCAGATATATAATAGGAAATACTTGTAGATTGATTCAATGCCGGTAAAATGTTGCCGTAAATATTATCTCCGGCCTGTCCATCGTCATGGATTCCATCATCAAGCAGATCGATGAGTTGCCAGGAATTATCGATATAACAGAATAGTTGTACAGCCTGGACGTAATGGTCATCCAGAATAGTTACTTTAAACGAAATAGGATCACTGGTCTGCGGTGTCATGGGAAAATGTTCCAGGTCTGATAGGACGGGAGCCATATTCTTAAGTATCAATTGCGACAGAGCGGAATTTCTTCTGGTTGTTACGTACGGCTTTAAACCATAGGTGACATGGGCGCCCAGGGCCTGATCATAGGATTTGTGAAAATCATCTACGGTAAAACCATAGTCCAGCGGCCGGTACGGATCGTCATGGGCAGCCGATAATATCATATCATGAATGGCATCTATCCTGGGAAAAAGTGTATCGGGATTAAAACCATGGTCCAGCAGGTGTTTCAGGTAATAACTGAAGCGGTTTTTAAAATCAGGCTACCGCCATGATTCTTTCCACTAATGGCCGGTCTTCGGTGGGATGTCCCCAGCTGTAAATATACCTGTTTCCCCAGTCAACTCCCGCTAGAATTCCGTCCCACCAGATGCCGAAGGTATTATCGTAGTCATACGGTATGAATTCAAACTGGCCGCTGGCGGGATTGTGATACAGATAGTAATTATTTTTTAAGAACCAGTAGTTGTCCCAGCTGCTGACAGCGACATCAACTGCCAGGGCGCGCAGGAACAGATCGACATTGAAATATTGCTGAATCAATTCCGGAAAATCCTCGGTTGAACTGAATTGCAGGAGATAGATCAGGGCTCTCCAGATCGGTATAATCGTCCGCTTGCCTCATTGGTAATCAGGTCATATACGCGCCTGTTGCCGTTCATCAATTTGTAAACATTCGGTGTGGTGCCAAGATAGGTCAGGTCCGCCGGCCACAGGCATTTATAGAGATTCCCGCTGTCATCTGCGAAATTTTCCCTGACGAAGTTTTCATCGACATGTTCGACTGCAATATACAGACCATAATAATCGCCGTTAATATAAACCTGGTGTGGAAGGCGCGGGACGAGGGAACTTGCATGGTTTTAAACAGATCCCAGCACAATTTAGCGCGGATCACGGAGGGATCGTTATGTTCTCCGTTCAGATTCAGTTTTTCCAGTCGGTAAAATTTACGTCCGCGCTCAAAAGTATTAAACGAAACTTTAAATGATTTCTTGGCTGCATAGCGTGATGTATTTCCTCTCAGGCGGAAACCGATATTTTCAACCGAATCATGCACGGCAGCATTCCGGAAGATAAAACGGGCCGGGTATTCATGGTCATTTTCTTCATTGCCCGGTGCATAAATAAGAGCCAGTGAATCCGGATCGATGAAGATCTGTATGGTGGCCAGTTGAGTGTCATCAAAAATCAACTCCGACTGGCCGTACACAGCCGGCAGACAAAAACAGCAGGTATATCAGGAAAATGATTCGTTTACACATATTGCTTTTAATTTAAATATATATCTTTACAAGAGAAAAGCAATAAAAAGGTAGAAAAATATAAGTGATTTTTTATTGGACATCGGTTATCCTGTGATTATATTAATCAGGTTGACAGTTTATCTTCTGCAATAGTATTCTGGATTGATGCCGGACGTTATACCGGTTTATTCCTCTTCCATACATGGAACGATTGTATGTTGTACCACGAATCAAGTTGAGATTTAAATATAATCAATATATTCCTGGTTTAAATGAATGATCAGGGAATCCAGTCCCTTTTTCAAGTCAAAATGAGAGTGTTATTTTAGTTCGACCTTCCCTGCAGAGGAGGATAGATCATGAAAGTAATATCGATTTTAAATTTTCTTTTCCTGGTTTTGCTTATTTCATGTTCAAAGAATTCAAATCCCACCATGAGTATACCGAGCTCACCCGCCTGGAATAATTTTGCCATCACTCAGGTGAATTATGATAGCCTGTACATTGAAAGCAAGGATTCAATCATTTTAAACAAGAAGTCTGTTTTAAAAATAAGGCTGAGTTCTATTGAAGATAATATTGAAGTTATCGTGGATTCACTAAATCCTGTCTACCATGAGAGCGGGGATATTTTTTATCCAAATTTTATATTCAAGGAAAAAATAGATGAAAGTTTAATATATTATTTTTTCAAATTGGAGTATTTTTTAACCGATAGTTCAGTGATTGAAGTCGATTCCTCAACCTTTATGCTTAATTATCCTTACCATTCGGTAAGGTTATTTAAAAGAGCAGACGAAATTTCTGGTAATCAAACTGACTTCCAGGATTTTTGTATTACTCAGGATATACTATTTTATCATCCGCTCGGATCTCTGGGATTATATAAATATGATCTGAAATCTGATCTATCTACCGAGTTGGTTGGATACTCAAGTGGTGATTATATTGCTTATGATTCAATCTTCGTGTTTTGGGATTTCGGCAGACAATGGATATACAGATATAATTTGACCTTGGACACTACCGATTTAGAAATTGATTTAAGCGGGCTAAATTATTCCAGGATTGCCGGATTAGAATGTCATAATGGTGATCTCTATGTTTTATTTCATTCATTATCGGGAAATTACCTGTCAAAATTTTCTTATGATGGTCAATTGCTATCTTCCAATCCATACTCAGGTGAGTCATATTTTCTAACGATCGATGATGATTATTTTCTGAGTCATGATTATCATACGAATCTGTATCTTTATGATTTAAACAACGGTAGTTTATTGGATACTAAACTTATGCCGACTGCGGAGCCCGAAGGTATGCGTATTTATAATTCCAATTTGTATTTTGTCGATTATCTGAAAAGAGTAATCGCATATTTGCCCCTTTCGGATTTATATTAGAGCTATCTGGTCCAGGTGAAATTCTATTGATGAATAAGATCGATGCCTGCTGCTGCCTGGTTCAGTCTTTAGGTGCCTAGTGGAGGAATTATGATGCGAATATTCATGGTTTTATTAATACTTCCTGCCTTTGTCCTGGCCCAGGAAAAAGAAGAAAAGAACATTCAATTCCCTAAAACTTATATCGAACGCCGCGAAGCTCTGTTGAAATCGCTGGGGGAGGGGATCGCCGTGCTCTACTCGCAGGGAATTGAGACTGAGACCGGTTACCGGGCGGATGGGAATTTCTGGTACCTGACGGGTGTGGATGAACGGGGAGCTATACTGCTGCTGGCCCCGCAGGAGCAGATCCGCCAGGTTTTATTCCTGCCTCCCCGTGATATTGAACTTGAGCGCTGGATAGGTCGCCGTCCGTCTTTAAGTGATTCACTTAGAAAAGCACTTGGATTTGAAGATATTATGCGCACGGGTGAACTCGATGAAGTTTTAATCGCAAATCTGAAACATACATCCATCCTGCAGCTCATTTCGTCACTGGTTGGTCCTGCAGGGTATCTACCACCCGATCTGGATCTTTATCAAAAAATAATGGTTCGTGTACCCGGGACATACCTCAAAAATTCATCGCAGCAGATTGAAACTATGCGTATGGTCAAGTCTGCGGCCGAGATTTCTGCCATCGAAAAGGCCGTACAGATAACCTACCTCGGTATAACAGATATGCTGGCCGGGGTCCGTCCCGGAGTGAAGGAATATCAGTTGGACGGAATTCTGGAAAACTCGTTCAAGCGCCAGGGAGCGCAGCACATGTCCTTCGATCCGATCATAGGTACCGGAGCAGAATCGACCATTCTGCACTATCAGAAGCGCGACCGTTCAGTGGAACCAGGCCAGCTGCTGCTTGTCGATGTCGGAGCAGAATGGGAGCATTATGCCGCCGACATCACCCGCACTTTCCCTGTCGATGGAAAATTTAATCCGGAACAAGCCCATATCTACGATGTTGTGCTGCAGGCCCTGAAATCTGCAACTGGAATTATCAAGCCGGGTATAACTACCAAGGACGTCGAGGACAGGGTACGAACTGTAATTCGTGAAGCCGGATATATCGATGCCCTGATCCACGGTACCTGTCACCATCTTGGTCTGGATGTACATGATGTTGCCGACTATGGTATGAAATTGAAACCGGGTATGGTAGTAACAGTCGAACCTGGTATCTATTTTCCCGATAAAAAATTCGGCGTGAGGATCGAAGATGATGTTCTGGTTACCGGCTCCGGTTACCGCGTTCTGTCCGAACAAATTCCCCGTGAAAGAAATGATGTGGAAGATTGGATAATCAGAGCTAAACGATAAGCATCAGGCACTTTTTATGAAAGACCAGATCCGGGAGGAAGATTTTCGTCCAGTTCCGAATCTGTTCAGGATGAAGTTTTTAAACAGAGAAGAAAATATTTCAGGACGTTTTTTACCCGGTTTTAAATATCCTTCTTTCTCCAGAATCTTGAGCAGATATTCCTGTTCAGGCTGAATTTTTTTGCCCAGACTCAGGTTCAGAAAAACTTCGCGCTGCTCATCATCAGCAGTGGCCCAAATCTGCTGAAAATGAACCTTGGCTTCATCAAGGAAATCATCTTTTACTTTTTCCAGAAAGGATTTGCTGTGCTGCTCTCCCTTTTTTATATGTTCATAGAGGGCGGCACAGGCCATTTGAATGAAAAATGGATAAAATCCGGCAAGATCCAGTACAAAATCAACATATGAACTCAATGAATAGTTTAATTTCTCGGCTGGCTTACAAATCAGGTTTTTTGCTTCGTCCACAGTAAATTGACCCAGGGTTATATTGGAAAAAATATTAAAAAACGGAGAATCCGATATTTGTTTGCTGTGACACAATGTCTGCAGATTGCGGCCGGAAGAAACGAGATAGGCTACGTTATAATTGTTGGCAATCGAACGGCAGAAAGAATAGAATTCGGTATCAAAGTTTTCGTTTTTTGTGACCAGCTCGAATTCATCAAACAACATGATTAATTTAAGTTTCTGTTCGTCGAAGGTTGAGATTACCTTTTTAAAGCCTTCATAATCCGGTTCGAGATTCAGTTCCAGGTTGCCGTCGAAAGCATCCAGGAGAGCCTGGAATATAATAGTAAAAAATTCTTTGATGCCGATGCCGCGGCGTTCCTGAAAATCGATAAAGATAAAAATATACTCGTCCGGATTTTTCAGGTACTTGCTACGGTTGAACGGCTGGTAAATGAAATTGAGCAGGGAAGATTTGCCGATACGTCGTTCACCCACCAGTGATATGGATTGCGGTCGGGAAGACCCGATACGTGAGTAGATCTTTTCAATTTCAGTGCGGCGGCCATAAAATTCTGCGCTGTCCTGAATCATAACGCGATTCATATAGGGATTTTGCAATTGCCGGTCCAGAGTTTCCCCGCTGGTCTGCGGGGGAATCTTCATCCTGTAAGGGGCGGTTATATTTGCCCCGAAACTCACGGTCAGTGCCGGCGGTGTGGGCAGATCTTTCAATTGACTGTCATGCTCGGTGATAGGTTTTATTATTTCTTCATCGAACCAGCGCAGTCTGTACAAGGCGATTTTTTCGGTTTTGCCTTTTACACTGGCGTTCCCGGCATGTACCACCGTCTGATCCGTATCATGCCCCAGGGCATCCACCAGGGACTGTGAGATCATAATCTGGTCACCGTCCGTCAGTTTTTCGATTCGCGCTGCCACATTTACCGCATCGCCGTAAACATCACCCTCTTCAATTACAGCCATACCATAATGTAAGGCAATCCTGATTTTAATCCGGTCATCAGGAGGAAGTTTTTTGTTCTCGGCAGCCAGTTTGATTTGCATTTCGCAGGCGCAGCGGGTGGCAGCTGCCACATCATGAAAAGATGCCATAATACTGTCGCCCATAGTTTTGATTATCTCTCCCTGATAATTCTGAATCAAAGGGAACATTTGCCGGTGATGCCGGCTGACCATTGCCCGGCCTTCAATATCGCCCCGTTGTTCGAAAAACTCGGTGGATCCGACGATATCGCTGATCAGGATGACTATCGATTTTTTATATTTTGACTCGATCAGTTTATCTATCTGCTGGCGATGTTCCAGCAGTTGTTCAACACTGCCCGGATCACCTATTTCAGATTCAGGTTTAGCGCTGCCTGGGTGGTCCTGGATTGCAGCCAGATCCAGGGATAATTCGTTAACCGATCTGTACCGTGATGTTTTATCCTTGGCCAGCGCCATCTCGATAATTTTCTGCAGGGCCGGCGGCAGGCCGGGAGCATACTCTTTTATTGGCCGGGGCTGCTCATGGAGAATGGCATAGATCAAGGACGCCTCATACTCAGCAGTGAAGGGCAGTTGACCGCAGAGCATTTCATACAAAATCACGCCCAGACTGAAAATATCGGATTGTACATCTATCTCCTTGCCCCGTAATTGTTCCGGAGACATGTAATTGATCGTGCCCAGACGCATGGATTTCTGGGTGATGTTCTGATGATTCCGGAATTTGGCCAGACCAAAATCCAATATCTTTACTCCTCCGTCTGAGTCAAACAGAATATTCTCCGGTTTTAAATCACGGTGGATGATGCCGGTACGATGAGATTTATTCAATCCTTCACAGATCTGCCGGATTATGGTGATAGCCTCCGGCCAGGGAAGTTTTGTTTTTGCCAGTTTTTCACGCAGGGACTTTCCATCTATATATTCCATCACGATGTATGGATTATTATTAAAATCTCCAAATTCATAGATCGTAACGATATTGGCATGACTGAGCGCTGCCACGGCCTGGGCCTCCTGCTTGAATCTCTCCTTAATACCAGGATCCAGAGCAAATTCCGGTGCCAGTAACTTGATGGCAACACGCCGTCCAAGCTGCAGATCCTCGGCCAGATATACATGTCCCATTCCACCCTGACCAAGTTTAGTTAAAATCTTATAGTGTGCTATTGTGGTTCCGATCATCGCCTATATCTTTTATTTAATTTTCAGCAGGCCTAAGTTTCAGCCTCATATTTTCTTCGATTATCGTGTTAAAAACTGAATTCCAGGCCCATCGTCGGAATAATATCTGCTCTTAAGCCGGTATGATTCAAGGGTACAAATATGTTACTCATGACCAGCAGAGCCTCTTTTAATTTCAACTTGAAACCGAAGGCAGCATCGATCGTATTATCATGATCATAATTCGGCAGATTGGTCAACGAAACAGTATTGACATATTCCGTACTGCCCACTGTCCGTTTAATGTCCACACTGGTGGGGAATTGCATACCCTCAATCGGATCGCCAAGGTCAAATCGTCCCACAACATCGATCGCCAGTGTCAGCCATCCGGAGATTTTCTGGTCATAGCCGGCAATAAATTCAAATTCATCACGATCCAAATCGGTAAATTTTTTCAAGTAGGAAAGATTCAGGTGGGGTGCAAAATCACCCGAAATTTTTGATCCTATTACCGAAGCACGTAATGCTGAAAATCCTGCACCTAAAAAATTTGCGGCGTCTCCCGTATCCATCCGGTACTCCAGCATAGCGGCAAAATCAACGGACCGCTCTCTGATAAAATTGTATTTTGCCCGGATAGCAATATCTCCAATACCTGTGGCATCATCATTGATTGGAGTCGGATATTTGGTGAGGATCGGTTCGGTCTGGGTCCCGCCGAAATAGTGGTTGGCACTGTCATTACTCACCCAGGTGAAACTGTTAATTTGCGCGAAAGGGGAGGTCTTCAGCTGGATATTGGTGAACGGAACGGCCAGGCCGACATCAAGGCGGTCGGTTATTCCATAAGTAAAATACACAGCCATAACAGCTGCTGCAATATCCATGCGCATATAAAAATCCATTGTGTCAAATTCATTGGGACTGTCACCCAGGCCCGGCAGACCCACATCCTGATGAGTAAAAGTGAGCCGTAGATCTTCGAGAGAAATACCACGGATTCTGCTGAAAACAATGTAGGTAAAATTCAGTCCCATACTAATCCGTTTACCACCGATAGTCTGAGCACGTTCAGCAAAAATAGGACCAAAACTGGTGGAAGTTTGAACAGGTTTCCCGGTACCGAAATCAAAGGTGACACCGGCCGTGGATGAACTTAGTGGAAAAGATGCTACGCTCGTGCCGATAAATGTATTTAAAGAGTTTATTAATGCCTGACTGCTGGCCACTTTGACCGGCAGGAAATGTTCTCCATGCTGTCCGGGACTAAGGTTTAGAGCCAATACTTCGCCGAACATATTATTTATTTGTTGTTGCAAGGTCTGACCATTACTATCAGTGGCCAGCAGTAAAATAATAAAACACCCTAAAAAAATCCGCTGAAACATAAAACCCCCTTAATAGATATTAATTAGCTTCACTTATTTTTGAGATAATCCAGTCTGATCCTGTTTTAACCAACTCGAATTTCCAGACATTTTTATTTCCTGAACCACCGGCGCCGCGGTACTGTAACAATGCATCGGCAAGCAAACTTGCCGTGGTATTGCTGAATTCAATCTCGTGAGTACTCAGAGTAATTTTTATGTCCTGAGCTACATTAAAAAATGGTTTCCATTCACTTTCCAATTCTTTTTTGTAACTGCTGATGATATAATTGGAACCGGCAATGTTTTTAGATTCCAGGGCGCGGGCATACCCCTGAACAGCAGTCTGGATCTTCTGGTTGTCCTCCGCTCGTATATGGATGGTTTCTTTATATAAGCTGAGAGCTTCGCTGTAACTTTTATGGGCCAGCGTAAAGTCACCCTGTGCGGATTGTTCAGTTCCCTTGTTTCTTAACGATTCAGCACTGCGGTATTCAGACAGGGAACGGTGCTGCTGCTTAAGCTCGGATTGAATTTTATCAATTTGTTGAATCAAACCGGTAATTTGTGTTTTTTCCTGTTGCAGCGCCGATTTACTTTCCAGTGCTGCCTGAGCGAAAATATCCTGAGCCTGCCGGTATTTTTCCAGGGCACTCTCATAATCATCACGCGCAGCGAAATTTGTAGCTTCTGTTTCGGCAGCAAGTCCTTTAGTATATGTGCCGGCAGCCAGAGCAGCTGCTCCGCTATTTTCAGATTCAACTTTTTTTTGCAGCATCAGCATCCGGACGGATTCCAGTTTGTCCAGTGCCAGGTCGTTTGTGGTCGGTTGTGTCACTTTGGTCAGATTTTGTTTCACTGTTGAAGGTCTCGACCTGTTTTTTTCAGATGAGTTTGGGATGGTCGGTCTTGATTTTTCGTTGGTTTTCTCATCCTGGATCACTTCTTTTACCGGTACTGGTTTATCCAGGTCTGATTTATTTCCGTTCCCGGACAAGATCCCGGCCGGATTGGTTGCCGGAGGTTGATTCTGAATAGAAGAACCGTCTGTCCGGTCGAACAATAACCATACTGTGACTACCGAAACAATGATCACTGCAGCAGCGATTGACCAGGTCCAGCGTTTCTTTATACCTGGTGCCGGAGCTGCCTGATTAATATCCATGGAGGGTGAAGCAATACGTTCTGACCTGATGATGGATTCGATGTTCACTTCCTTCAATACACGCCAGATTGAGTGATCCCGCTTGATCCACTGACGCATCAAATCTATCTGGAAAGAATAACTGTTATCAGATTTGGCTACATATTTATGGTGGTACAATGTTTCCAGAATGGTATTGATCAGCTGGATGTCCAGATTGACGCCAAATTTCTTTTTACGGGATTTTTTATCAACCTCCGAAGCAGTCAGATAAGAATTTTCATCCTCTAATAATTCTGCCAGCAGAGAGAGCAGCAGTTTCTGACTTTCCGGAAGATTATTCCAGAAATAGATCATCTGCGGCAGGGGATTTTCCAGAATGTCATTAACGATATGGTCCAGCTCAGCGGTGCTGATATGTGTTTTTTGATGTTCATTTGCAAAATCGACAATGTGCTGACCTACGATTTGGGTGTAGAAAGGCTGGCCTGAGGTAAGACGATATATTGATTCCAGCACTTTATCAGAAAAGGTGATTTGACCATCCACAGGTTGGGTGATCAATCGAATAGTGTCCTGTTGTGATAGAAAACTGACATTACGAAACAGGGATTTGCCGAATAAATTTTGCCAGTAAGTGGTATCCCGCTCGGACAATGTTTTTGATCCGGTAAAGATAAACGAGATCCGGCGTTCACTCTCCAGAATCCCGGATAAAAATGGTACAAAACTTGGACTTAAACTACCTTCGCTGCTTTTCATTTCGATCAGTTCATACTCGTCGATCAGGAATAGTTTATTTTTGTAGGGGTAGTTTGTATGCATGTCATTAAGCAATCGGGAAAAAACCTTGTAGGGGCTCTCCTGCTCGGAATGAAAGTTGTATTTATGCAGATCAAACCGGTCGTCCAGGTAACGTATGGTTTCCTGGGCAAACTTTTCGAAAAACTCAACCTCATTTTTTAGTCCGGCCATAGTCTGCATGTCGATCAGGATCGGGATGAAATTGTCTCCTAACTGGCCATTAAGAATCTGAAAGAGGATCGAGGTTTTACCGCTGCGCCGTTCACCGGAGAGTACGATGATGTAACTTTTTTTGCCACTTTCCAGTTTTTTACGGATGAATTCGAAGTCGTCCTCGCGGCCGTAAAACATTTTTTTTGTTTTAATCGGATTCCCGACAATATAGGGATTGGTGATGGGCTTAAACATCAATGTGACCTGTGTTTTAAGGTAATTCAGGTTTAAATAACATATCCTACATAATAAAAATTAAACGTATATAATATTGTTATAAATAGATTATATAAACACAAAATTGTTAAATATTAATCCCATTTGAGTATAATAATGAGGATCAGTCCGCTGATTCCTGTGCAGAATGACCTGCGGGATCCAAATCATCTTTGCTCTGAATGTGATAGTGATGAATTTTGTAAAGAAGATTTGAAAATAATATGACTTGTGACGGCAAATACAAATTAAATATATTTGATTTTTTAAATTAAGCCAATCATACTTTATTATCGGATAATCTGTCTTGGTCTGAAAAGATTCATGCACATCTGAAATTTAAAAGGGAGAAAAGCTCATGAAAATCTCTGGCATTATGATCATCATGCTTTCAGTAATGAATGTAATGGCTCAGGTTAATTTTGAAAAAACATACGGTACTGTCGAGACCGAAGAACCAAACGCGGTGATCCAAACGCAAGATCAGGGTTATCTGGTCGCCGGATATAGCCGGATTGGCGACGGCGGTTCAATGCATATTTATTTAGTCAAAACAGATGAGCTGGGTGATACTGCCTGGACAAAGACTTTCGGCAGCACCTGGTCACAATGGGCCAACAATATCCTGGAAACCGGTGATGGATATCTTCTGGCCGGTGGTGCGGTGATCAGTACCGGACCGGCAAGATCGGCTATCTACCTGGTGAAAATAGATAACCAGGGCGATACCCTGTGGACTAAAAAAATCGGTGGTGACGAAGCGGAGTATGTCGAGGATATTAAGCCAACCTTCGACGGCGGCTATATCATCTGCGGGTATGCCGATGAGGATTATTATGCCTGTTACTACCTGGCTAAAACAACTGCGAACGGCGAGCTGAGCTGGAGTAAAAATTACGGTTGCACTGCCAGGGTAGATTTACGTGCTCAATCGGTTCAGCAAACGGCCGACAGCGGTTATATTATGGCCGGATATGGAGATGACTATACTTATGGCGATGGAACAGGGTATATGTATCTGGTAAAAACGGATAGTACCGGCGATACACTCTGGACAAAAAGATATAACTGGGCCAGTTATGAAATTGCTTTTTCTGTTCAAGAGCTGCCGGAAGGCGGCTACATAATAGGGGGATATACCAGCAGTTTTGGCGCGGGTGCGTCGGACTTTCTGTTGATGAAAACGGATGAACAGGGTGATTCATTGTGGATGAAAACTTATGGTGGAACTGCCGATGAAAGAGCTTTTACAATCCAAACAACAGCAGATGGTGGATATGCTCTTTCCGGATATACAGATACCTATGGTGCCGGCTTTTTTGATTTTTACCTGGTGAAGACCGATGGCGACGGTGATACCTTGTGGACCAGAACTTATGGAGGTACAAATCAGGAAATGGCTGATGATATGGAACTAACCGACGATGGTGGTTTTGTTTTAACAGGATATACTCATAGTTTTGGGGCCGGATCAAGGCCCGATATCTATCTGGTAAAAACAGATGCCAACGGATTAATCACGTCACTGCCGGACGATCAGAATTATCAGATTGCAGATTTTCGATTATTCCAGAACTATCCCAATCCCTTTAATCCGGTTACTACAATATCTTATGTGTTGAATAAAGCAACGGATGTTAATCTGAGTATATATGATACAGCGGGCAGGCTGGTCAATACCCTGGTCAATACGAAACAAGCACCCGGATTTAAATCTATCCAGTGGTCAGGAACAGATTTTAGAGGAACCAGGGTTTCCAGCGGGATATATATTTGTGCACTTAAGGCAAATAATTTTAAAGAATCTTTAAAAATGGTTTTGTTAAAGTAGTACTAGATGGTATTTGCCGAAACAAATATAACAAAATTATACCGGTCAGATGGTAACACCTGACCGGTTGTCTACACCTATTGATCTGGAAAACCAGAAAATGCCCTGAACTAAATCTTCACTGTCAGATTTAGCTCATAAGTAATCTATATTTTTCCGGGCTTGCTGGATCAGTTCAATAATAGTTCCGATCTTTGGTTGCGGGCTGTTGTGCAGGTGATCAATTTCGTCCTGCTGATAATTCTGTTGTAGAAATTTATCGATATCAATCCCGTCAAACCAGCAATCACGGATTTTAAGGCAGGGCCAGCCATTATGTTCTTCACGACAATATTTAAAGGCCAGATGGTGTCCTAACTTCCTGCAATAGCCCTGCCGGGTATCAAATTTTTGTTCCATAATACTCAAATCTTAATATAAACGTAGCGCTGTCAGCTTCTATATATATTAGCAAGGTAGTCTAGGCCTTTTGGGGTAATGGTAAACCTTCCAAAGCCTTGAGTGACTTCTTCATTTCGGCTTCCGGCAGCGCGTAATTCGTTAACTGATTGCTAAAATATTTTTCATATCCGGTTAGATCCATCAAACCATGTCCGCTGAAATTAAACAGGATCACCTTCTCTTTTCCTTCTTCTTTGGCCTTTTTCGCTTCGCGGATAGCTACGGCGATGGCATGGCTGGTCTCGGGAGCCGGAATGATCCCTTCGGTCTTCGCGAAGGTCACGGCAGATTCGTAGCACTCCAGTTGATCGATGGCCTGGGGAGTTATCAGTCCCTCATTGATGGCATGGCTGATCAGCGGAGCGATACCGTGATAACGCAGACCGCCGGCATGAATGGGGGGGGGAATGAAATCATGTCCCAGCGAATGCATTGGCAGCAGCGGTGTCATCTTGGCGGTATCGCCATGGTCATAAACAAAAGGCGCACGGGTCATAGTCGGGCAGGATGTTGGTTCTACCGGGATGATGTCTATTTTTGCACCGTTGATTTTATCGTTGACAAACGGGAAAGCCAGTCCGGCAAAATTACTGCCGCCGCCGGCACAGCCGATGACCACGTCAACCTTTTTTTCACCAGCCTTGGCCAACTGTTTTTTTGCTTCCAGGCCGATGATGGTCTGATGCAGCAGCACGTGATTGAGCACACTGCCCAGCGAGTAGCGGGTTTCCCCTTTGGGATCGGTAACCGCCGCCTCGATGGCTTCGCTGATGGCGATGCCCAGACTGCCCGGCGTATCCGGCATCTTTTTCAGAATATTGCGTCCGGCCTGGGTGGTGTCGCTCGGACTGGCGATACAGGTGGCGCCCCAGACTTGCATCATCATTTTTCTGAACGGTTTCTGGTCAAAACTGATCCGGACCATGTATACTTTGCATTCCAGTCCCAGCAGGGAACAGGCAAAGGCCAGGGCGCTGCCCCATTGACCCGCACCGGTTTCGGTGGTCATTTTTTTAATGCCGAATTGTTTATTGTACCAGGCCTGGGCCACGGCCGTATTCGGCTTATGACTTCCCGGCGGGGAAAGGCTTTCGTTTTTATAATATATTTTTGCAGGTGTACCCAGTGCTTTTTCCAGGTAGACGGCCCGGTGCAAGGGGGAAGGGCGCCAGCGGTACAATATTTCAAGAATTTCCTCGGGGATATCGATCCATCTTTTCTGGCTGACTTCCTGCTCGATCAGATTCATGGGAAAAACAGGGGCCAGCATATCCGGCGAAATGGGTTTACCGTTCGGTCCCAGCGGTGGCTGCATGGGATGTTTGAAATCAGCGGCCAGATTATACCACTGTCTCGGAATTTCTTTTTCGTCCAACAGAACTTTTACCTGCATCATTTTCTCCTAGTTATACAAATTCTTTTTTATGTAGTTAATTGAATTATTTTTTTTATTGCCGAATTTTTTTTATGTAATTCTTTCGAACCCCGGGTGATATTGCATAAACTCAAATGCAGATCACTGGCGATTTTTCGCTGGGTGGTTCCCCGGACCAGCAATTTTACAATATCCCATCTGCGACGCCAGGTTTTTTAATTCAGATTTGGTCATGATTTCCTTAAAAAACTCTTCGATCAGACCGGCATCTCTGATCTCTGGCCAGGATCATCGATATTTCCTTTATATTTTTAGTTGAGATCATACGCTTTAGAATATATCTGTTTCTATTAATAGAAACAAGATATTTTTTTTGATTTATTATAACGATGAAATAAACAACGTATCCATTAAGATACTCGGGTGCCTGGCAAACTGAATCTGCGTCATAGCCAGGTTGCTTCCGGTCGTGGAGCGATATCAGATTTTAATTGAATCCGGACGAAGCCTTGATTATATTTTAAATATCGGAATTCTAATTCACGCTTCAAGATTCCATTGAATGGTAATAAAAATGTCCAGACTAACCAGGAGCAGATAATGCGCAGAAGTATATCGGTGATATTGATCGTAAGTCATTGTTTAATGATATTTTCTGGAGTCTGCGGCGCTCAGCCGGAGGGGTTGATGTCACTTACGCAGATCCTGGATAACGTCCTTGCGGCTGATAGGGGAGAGTTGAACGGTGTAAACCTCGGAGATCTGTACTTCCTGCAGAAGCAATCAGCCGACTCATCTTTTATTTATGGTTTAGCAAAGGTTGTGGTTGTGAGACAGGAATCATGTGCCCTGGAAGTAATTCAAAAATACAATCAGGTACAGTTGGTAATTGGCGACGTGCTGGTCAATGTAAATCTTAAACGGCACGACGTTGAATCTTTGTTAAACGAAAAAGCCTTAAATAAATTTACTGACCAATTCAACAAATATAAAACCGATTATTATTTGGAAGGTCAGGCAAAAGCGAATGAAGATTATGGCGGGTCAGGTTTATTCGCCTGCGGTATTCTGGTCGGATTCGGAACCGGTATGATCGGGTGGGGTATCGGACACGCGATTATAGGCAGTACCAAGGTAAGCGTCCCTGAGCCCTATCTCAAAGAATTAAGCGTAATGGATCAAAAATATTATACCTATGGTTATAGCAATGAAATAAAATCAAAACGAAAATCACATTTTACCTCTGGTGCGATAATCGGAATACTCGCTGTGCTTGTGGTGCTTGCTTCGTCTAATGATATATTAAACCAGCGTTGAATTAATAGACTAATGTTCAAGAAGGATACTTATGCTTAATGCTAAGGTGCTTGTCCTTTTAGCCTGTCATGGCAGTTATAAATATCGCCTGTTCACCTATTATATCACGGAACGGTTATGAAAAACCGGAATTGATCAAGGTGCCGGATTGTACGCTGATAATAAAAGAAAATATTCGAATTGATCCGGCTATCGGTGTGGTTCTCGGAACGCTTGACCTGGGCGATACCCGATTCAGTGCACTTTATAGCGAAAAAGCCGTTATGCAGTTTTTAAGGACGGAAGCCTGCACCATGGGTGCGGATATAATCAATATCAGGGGTATAAAACGACCGGGTGGATTTGGTACCAGTTTTAGATGTACTGCTGATTTTATAAGGTTGAATGAGGCGATAAATAAAGCTTCAATTTCATCTTTACCCAAATATGATAATGTTAGAATAGAAAAACGGGATAAAATCGACCGCATGAGAATGGGTTTATTTTATGTAGGATTTATGACCATGATCATGACAGCCATAGTTGTCATCGGCCATAATTATTAATATGATATCACCCGGGACTCATTGGAAAAACATTTTTGTTCTGCACTTTCCCGCGGCTATGGCAGTTGCGTGGCAAAAATCCGCCGGTTTTTTTCATTCACTTGAGTTATGAAGTTAATCTTGGTCAGTTAATATTCCCAAATCCTGCCCGTAGAAGGGATTGATGATGACCTATAAACTGAAGATCAAGCAGAAACCTGATTATCTGCACGCTATCGTTACCGGTCAAAACAGCAGGGAGAATGTCGTTAGATATCTGCAGGAGGTGCTGCACGAATGTATCGTGCATAAATGTTCCAGGGTCTTGATTGAAGAGCGGCTGGAAGGATCCCGCCTGGAGACGCTGGATGTTTTTAAGATCGCAACAGAAGCCAGCGAGGAGACTATAGGCAAACTGGAGGCTATCGCCTATGTCGATATAAACGCTAAGGGTGATTTGATGCATTTCGCTGAAACTGTTGCGGTCAACCGCGCCTTGCCGGTAAGGGTTTTCTCAACGGTAGCTGCTGCCGAAAAATGGCTGCTGGACAAAGATCGTGAGAGATCCTGATCTGAAGATTATTTTACAGATTATTGAGTCACATTCGTGATTAAATAAAAAAGTGAGTAATTATATGAAATCGGTACAATTTATAAACATGCTATTATTTGTCAGTATCGTAAGTTACAGTCGATTATTTGCCGGTGATAAATTGGATCCGGGTATTCAATTGTTTAATGAAAAAAAATATGAACAGGCCAAGGAATTTTTTAAAGAAAAAGTAAAAATAAATGAAAAAGATGATGCAGCTTATAATTATTTGGGTCGTTGTCATCTGCAGTTAGGTGCCTATGAAAATGCTGTTGAATGCTGTGAAAAAGCTGTAGCAAATAACGATAAAGTGGCAGATTATCATTTCTGGCTGGGGCAGGCTCTGACCGTGAAACTGCAGAATTCCAATATGTTCAAAAGGATTCTGCTCGCTCCCAAAGTACTTGATGAATTTAAAAAAACTGTCAAACTTGATTCCACCCACGTGGGCGGGCATGTTTACCTGGGATATTATTATCTGCAGGCACCGGCTCTGGGAGGGGGAGATATAAAGAAAGCAAAAAATGAATCCGCCGTACTGCTTAAACTCGATGAGAAACAGGGCCGCCTGCTGCTGATCCAGATTTATGAAAAGGAAAATAAATTGGACCAGGCCGGAAAAGAATATGAAATATTTGAAAATTCATTCGATGATTCCACGGATAATTACCAGTTTTATAATAACTACGGCTATTTCCTGTTAAAACAGAATAAATATGACAAAGCCATAGCTATGTTCCAAAAACAGGTACACCTGGCCCCTGTTGATGCAAATGCCCATGATAGTCTAGGGGATGGTTTCCGGGCAGCCGGAAAACTTAATGAGGCGCTGTCGGAATATGAAGCAGCGTTAAAAATCGATCCGAATTTCAAGGCTTCACAAGAAAAATATAAAGAAATAAAAAAACAACTTTCAAAAGATTGACAGGCGCTAAACGTTCACCAGCCAGGTACGGTGAGAGGTAAGTAAAAAATGGCCCGGAATATTGAAATCAAAGCCCGTATTAAAAGTATTGATAAGCTGGTGCCCAAAGTAGCGGCGCTTACTTCCGGCGACCCCATCGAAATTGAACAGGATGATACCTTCTTTCGCTGTGAAAATGGCAGATTGAAGTTGCGTGAATTCACCAATAAATCGGGCGAACTTATTTTCTATCAACGCGCGGATCAGCCCGGACCGAAAGAGTCGTTCTATCTGCGTACACCCGTTGCCCAGACCGCTTCGTTGCGGGATACTTTGACTGCAGCCTGCGGTCAACTGGGACGCCTGCGTAAGCACCGTACACTTTATCTCATCGATCGAACCAGGGTGCATCTGGACCGCATTCAGGGACTGGGAGATTTTATAGAACTGGAAGTTGTTCTCGCTGAAGGTGAATCTGCACAGGCAGGTGTGGAGGTTGCCCGCAAACTTATGGCACAACTGGGAATTCAGTCAGAGCAGCTGATCGACTGTGCTTATATTGATTTATGTTAAAGATCCTGATAAAAACATACTGAGAATTGGTGAAAAATTACATTAATATGATTAATTTGGCTTAAAATTTATCAGCAGTTAACAGTTCATTTGCAGATATAACCACAAGAGGAGTCGGGGATGAAAACTGCAATAATTATACTTTTCATGTCTATAGGGCTTTATGCCCAGAATGTAATCGAAATCACTGTCAAAGGAATCAGCAATCAACAGAATGACGGCGCCCAGCAGGACCGGCTGGAGGCCCTTGTCGATGCTAAAAAGCAGGCCTGTGAAAAAGCAGGCATCCGTATCGAATCCAAAACGACCGTGGAAAATTTCCAGGTGATCCAGGATCTGGTGGAAAGCCAGGCGGCTACGGTATTACTGCCAGGATTTCAACTGATCGACGTGGGCTATGTTCAGGATGGCACCTACCAGGTCGTACTCAGCGGAAAAATTAAAATTCTGGAAGAGGAAGAAAACATCAGCGACAAAGAGATGCGTTATGCCAAATCGCTGAATGACAGGGGTAAATTTTCGGAATGTGAAGCTATCCTTAAGAAATATATCGACAGTGAAGATAAGAGTATCAGTGAAGAATTAAAGGAAGAAGCTTTCTATTATTACATTAAATGGGGTTATTCCTGGAACGTCGATGAAGAGGCTAATAAATTTGCCGCTTATTATCCGGATAACAAGCATGTTGCCAATCTGCAGGCATTTGCGGACTTTGCCACCAGGCCGCTCCATCTGCACAACCAGACCTTCAAGTCGAGTGCGCAGCAATGGCAACAAACTGAATTGGCGCAAGATAATGTGACCTTTACCCGTAAAATTGACTTCAGCGCCGATACGATTGTATTTAAAAATTTTAAAGGGCAGGATCAGACAGTTCTGGTCAATTTTAGTTTGTGGGCCGACAAACAATCAGAACCGACAACTGCCTTCAGACTGCTCATTACTTATTATGATGGCAACATAATCCAACCGCACACAGCAGATGCGGTCAAAATTGTGGTAGACGAGTTCCGGGATTTTTCCCCCGGGGCTTCGGCCACGTTTTCAGCCAGTTACTCCGGAAAAGGATTTGAGGATTTCAATTTAAGAGGTATCCAGGTTGATGGGGATATACCAAGAGGAAAAGGTCCTTTTGAACAAAAACTACAATTTGAAATTTATCAAAGGTCGTTCTAAGAACGTAGCGGCTGTCAATCGCTGACAGTTACCATACAATATCAAACTTCCTAAAAAATAGTTTGCCCAGGCAGTATGCCGAGTAGTTGATCATGTACAAACAAAAAATACCCGTACAACAAATGGATCGGAAGGTTTTATGAAGCAAAGGTCAGACTACCGTTAAAGATAATCATATTGGCCCCCATGGAAGTTTGGTAGCGGTGAGGAAGCGCGGCTGGCTCAGAAGGCTTTTTGCTTTTGCCGGCCCGGCCTACCTGGTCAGCGTCGGATACATGGATCCGGGCAATTGGGCCACCGATATTGAAGGCGGAGCCAGGTTCGGATATACGCTGCTTTGGGTTTTATTAATGTCAAACCTGATGGCAGTTTTATTACAGACCTTGTCGGCACGGTTGGGGATCGTCAGCGGACACGATCTGGCGCAGGGATGCCGGAGGGAGTATCCTAAATATCTGAATTATTTCCTGTGGATCTTATGCGAAATTGCCATTGCCGCCTGTGACCTGGCTGAGGTATTAGGGACCATCATCGGTCTTAATCTGCTCTTCGGTTTACCTTTATTATGGGGCTGTCTGGTTACCGCCTTTGATACATTCCTGCTGCTGGCCATACAACGGCTCGGGGTACGCAAAATGGAAGCATTTATTTTAATGTTGGTTTTTACCGTCGGTATCAGTTTTATCATTGAGATATTTTTAGCAAAACCGGACTGGGGCGGAATTGCAGCAGGATTTGTTCCGCACCTTGGTTCAGGCGCACTTTATGTCGCCATCGGCATCATCGGAGCGACGGTCATGCCGCACAATCTCTACCTGCATTCTTCCCTGGTTCAAACCAGAATGATTTCAAATACCTATACCGGAAAAAACGAGGCCTGTAAATTCAATCTGGTCGATTCTGCCGTGGCCTTAAACGGCGCTTTTTTAGTGAATGCCGCCATATTGATAATGGCAGCTGCGGTTTTTTATAGCCGCGGATTAGTCGTTACGGAAATTCAGGAAGCACACAATCTGCTCCAGCCGATCCTGGGATCTAATCTTGCGCCAATCGCCTTCGGTATAGCCCTGGTTGCCGCGGGACAGAGTTCTACTTTAACCGGTACCCTTGCCGGTCAGGTGGTCATGGAGGGATTTTTAAATATCAGACTTCGTCCCTGGCTGAGAAGAATTATAACCAGAAGCGTGGCTCTGCTGCCGGCGGTTGTGGTGATTGCCCTGTCCGGGAACGAAGGTACTTATAAACTGCTGATACTTTCCCAGGTGGTGCTCAGTATGCAATTACCTTTTGCCATAGTACCACTTATTCATTTTACTTCCGCTAAAAATAAAATGGGTAATTTTTCAAACCCGCTGTGGGTAAAACTGGCCGCCTGGATTAGCGCAACGATTATCATTATACTAAACCTGAAATTGGTTTTTGATTCCATCGTTGATTGGGCCAGCAGCAGCATGTGGCTACTGGTGATTATTGTGCCAATAATTCTAACTGTTCTGGGAGTTCTGCTGTATATCGTGATTGTACCGTTTTTTAGAAAAAGCAGACCCTGGGATGAATCTATTATCTCATCCGGAAAAGATGTTGCCTCACGAATTCAACCTAAAAAATATAAAAATATCGGCGTAGCTATCGAGCACAGTGCTGGAGACTCAGCCGTCATTTCCGAGGCCATAACCCAGACAAAATTACACCAGGCCAAATTAACCCTGATTCATATCGTAGATACACCCGGAACGATGGTTTATGGCGCCGCCGAAGATAGTTTGCACAGCCGCAGTGATTATCAGTATATAGAAGAGTTGGCCCGCGAGATAGAAGAACGTGATTTAGCTGTAGAAACAGTTATCCGTCACGGCAATCCTGCCGAAGAAATTATTAAATCCGTTGCAGAGGAGGGTATTGATCTGCTCGTTTTAGGTTCGCACGGCCACCAAATTTTCGGCGATATTATTCATGGACAGACTGTCGATAATGTCAGACATTCGATAAAAATTCCGATTCTGGTAGTGCGGACAAGTCCGGGTAACCAGGAATTACCGCTTTCTCCCGGCCCAGGAGGCACAGGAATTGGTTACTGACCGGCCTGATCTTACCGGGTCGGCCGTGGCTATTCCGCTTCCTCAGGTAGGTGTTCAGCCTATTCTTCCCGTTGAATTTGGGCGCCTAGTTTATTCAACCGTTCAGCAACATTTTCATACCCACGGTCGATCAGTTCGGCGCGGTCTATGATACTGCGCCCCCGGGCGCTGAGCGCGGCAATCATCAGGGCAATACCGGCCCGGATATCCGGACTGTTCAATTCCTGTCCCCGTAACCGGGTCGGACCCGAAACTAAAACCCGGTGCGGATCGCACTGGGTTATCTGTGCCCCCATGGCGATCAGTTTATCCACGAAGAACATCCGTGACTCGTACATCCAGTCATGGCATAAGGTAACTCCATGAGCCTGGGTGGCCAGTACTATCAACGGACTCATCAGATCAGTGGGGAATCCCGGCCATAATCCCACCCGTACCTTCAGGTCATTGGAAACCAGTCTCGATGGTTTTAAGTGCAGAGTATGCTCGGCAACAAATTTAAAATGCACACCCATTCTTTTCAGAACATTGCCCACAATGTAAAAATGCTCCGGATAAGCATCATGGATAAGCAGATCCCCTTTATTACAGGCAGCTGCTATGGCGAAGGTTCCTGTCTCGATATGATCGGGAACTATACGATGCTCGAATCCTGATAGTTTCCTGGCACCCTGGATCTGAATGTGATTTGTTCCGGCCCCCTGAATATATGCTCCCATTTTATTGAGCACATCGGCTAAATCGACGACATGCGGTTCAGCAGCGGCATTATCAATGATTGTCTGTCCTGCAGTCAGGGCAGCCAGTAACAGGGCATTCTCAGTGGCTGTTACCGATGATTCCAGCAGAAAGATATTCGCCGCTCTGGCTTTGCTGAGCGATGCTTTATAATATTTTTCTTCTATCTGATATTTCGCGCCAAACGCTGCTAATACATCGAAATGTGTATCGACATTACGCCGGCCGATGACACATCCGCCCGGTGGAACTGTTTCTACCTGGCCTGTACGGGCTAATAAGGGAGCCATATATAAAATGGAAGCACGCAAGTTACCGGCCAGGTTATTTTCCAGTCTGGATTTTTGTACCGCGCCGCTGATCCGGTAACTTTCCGGACTGATCCGGTCGACATTTTTTCCCAGATCCCGCAGTAAAGCCAGCATTGTCTCGACATCGCGGATTTGCGGCACATTATGCAGAGTACAAGATTCATCGGTTAATACCGTTGCCGCGATGACCGGCAGAGCTGAATTCTTATTGCCGGCGGTGTGTATCTCACCGCTTAAGGATAGCCCACCCTGAATGATAAATTTTGACACGTCAAAATTTCCCTATTGTTTGAATTTCAGTTTTTAGTTCCAGTTCCAGCTGCTCCCTGGCTTTTTGCTGGATCAGTTTGATTAATTCAATTACGTCGGCTGCGGATGCCTTGCCGAGGTTTTCAATGAAGGCAGCATGCTTAGGTGAAATTACAGCATCACCGCATTTTTTACCTTTTAAATTTAAAACCTTATCAAGCAGATATCCGACGGAGGGGGTTGGCAAATTATATTGTTTTTGCTGGGCAGCGGTCAGATTTCTGAAAACACAACCGGCCGAGCGGCGGGGTTGATTCGCTTTCCGCCTGGCCCAATCCCGGGCCAGTGCTCCGGCTTTCTGTACATCCCCTTTTTTTAAATGCAGGTCGGTCCATAGCACGATTTCCCCGGTTTGATGCAGAATGCTCCAGTCATAGTCGAATTGAAAATAATCATTATTCATTATTCTGGTGGTCCGGCCGTTGGTAAGACAGACCTGTTCGATAAAATCAGCGAAGAAATGGTTTCCGCCATGTATATTCATAAACACCGCTCCGCCGACTGTGGCCGGGATTCCGGCAAACCACTGTAACCCGGTTATCCCGGCCTTCAACAAGGCTTTAATCAAAAACTCCATGCGGATTCCCGATTCCACCCGGACCAATATATCTTCTGCATCATGGTCCGAATAGGACAGGTCTGTTATCTCGCTGGATTTCTCCAGACTGATATAGCGGCTGCTTGCTTTATTTTTTCGGGAGGCCGGAGAATGATTTTGCAGAATCTGCCAGTGGTCGGCTTTATTTAAGATAACCAGACCCTCGTAACCACGGTCCGAGATGATCAGATTACTGCCACGTCCCAGCACCAGGTAGGGGACTGAATCGTCAAGGGCCAGGGTAATGGCTTGTTCCAGTTCGGTTGTCGTATGCACTTCAACAAACAGCAGAGCTTTACCACCCACTCCCATGGTGGTATAGGGAGCCAGTTTTACATTCTTCCTTACCGGCAAAGAGAGGTGTTCTAATTTTTCAGTTAACGAATCGAGTGGTGACATTATATCCAATTTTGATTAAATATATTGTAGTTTGAATTGTACTTCAAATAGATATTTAATTAAAGCGGTAGAGAAGCATTGCTATGCGTCTCCCAGGCCTTGTCAGGCGTTGCTACTACTTGCTTTGGGAAAGGTATAGTTGTATATTTGGCCACACATATCCTCGGCAAAGTCTGAATGAAGACTTTCTTTATGATACGTTATTCTGATTATTGGCTAAGACAATCCTCTCATTATATTTCAAGGAGACTTCTATGTTGAATAAAATCGGTTTGATCGGTGGTGGTAATATCGGTGGGGTGCTGATGCAGGAAATAGTTCAGCGTCAACTGGCCCGGGAAGTGGCAATGGTAGATATAAAGGAACCGGATTTAGCTAAAGGCAAGGCCTTGGATATCGCCGAGGGATCAGCCACCATCGGCGCCGATGTGAAAACCTTTGGCAGCAGAGAATACGAGGTACTTAAGGGATCGGATCTGGTGATTAATACGGCGGGCGTACCCCGCACCAAACGACCGGATGGCACAATTCCGACCCGCGAAGAATTACTGGCCACCAATCTAAAAATAACCGATGCCGTGGCCGAAGGGATCAAAAAATATTGTAGCAAAGCGATTATCATTTCGGTGGCTAATCCTCTGGATGCCATTGTTTACCGGCTATATCAAAAACTAAAACCAGCTAAAAGTAAAATCATGGGTATGGCCGGAGCACTGGATTCGGCCCGTTATCGTTATTTTGTTGCCAGCGAAGTTCAAGTTTCGGTGGAGAATGTCAGTGCTGTTGTCCTGGGTGGGCACGGCGATGATATGGTACCGATCCGCAGTGCCTGCCGGATCAGCGGTTTGCCGGTAGAAAAATTTCTGACTGCCGAAAAACTGGAGCAAATCGAAAACCGGACCCGCCAGGCGGGGGGAGAAGTGGTTAAATTGCTGGGATCGGGATCAGCCTTTGTGTCGCCAGCCTGGGGTGCACTGGAAATGGTTGAAGCGATTGTGTACGATAAAAAGAAAATAGTACCATGTTGTGTGCTGCTGGAAGGAGAATACGGAGTTAAGGGACTGTTTATCGGTGTACCGGTAGTCCTGGGTAAAGATGGGGTAGAGAGAATCATCGAAATCGATCTGAATACGGTAGAAAAAGAGAGTTTCAAGAAATCGGTTGAATCCGTACGTAAGACAGCGGATGAAGTCAAGGCGATTGCCTGACAGGCAATTGCCTGATAGCCAGGAAAATTAATCTCCCGGTCAGTAGCAAATAAATCTGGGAGGTGTACCGCCATGGGGAAGTTAACATATTTCAGTCACTCCGCCTGGATGATTGAGAGCGGGGTGCATCGTATATTAATTGATCCTTTTCTGGATGGTAATCCCACTTCACCTGTAAAAGCCAGGGACGTCAAGGCTAATTTTATTATTGTCACTCATGCCCACGGCGATCATTTCGGGGATACGCTGGCCATTGCTAAAAATAATCGTGCGCTGGTCATTGCCAATTTTGAAATTGCCGGGTATTGTGCCGATCATGGTGTTCAAGCTCACGGTATGCATATCGGCGGCTCACGTTCATTTCCGTTTGGTCAGGTAAAATTTACCCCGGCCTGGCACGGTTCCACCTTTCCCGATGGCAGCAGCGGCGGGACACCCACCGGTGTACTGATCATGCTGGAAGGAAAAACAATTTATCACGGTGGCGATACGGGTTTATTCAGCGACATGAAGCTGATCGCCGAGATGAACCCGATCGATATCGCCTTAATCCCGATTGGCGATAATTTTACCATGGGTCTGGCTGACGCGGTTAAAGCGGTGGAATTCCTGAAACCTAAAAAAGTGCTGCCCATGCATTATCAGACCTTTGACGTAATCAATACCGATCCCGCTGAATTTAAAAAACGGATTCAGAAATCGGGTGTCGATGTTCAGGTATTGAATTATGGTCAATCGCTGGAATTTTGATTGATTGTTGTGATTTCGTAGGGGCACGGCACCGCCTTGCCCCCACTGCGCATATCCGGGGAAAAGATCTGGCCACATAAATAAACTCAAAAACCAAGAATAGAATTGGCTTTTATTTGGTTTAACGTCTTATTATAGACTTGACTTATAATCTAAGACATACAGGAGACAGTTATGAAGGCATTGAAGATCGTCGGAATCATCTTGGTGGCTTTAGTGGTTCTAATCATCCTTTTAGGGATTATCGCCCCGAAAAAATATTCGGTAGAGAGATCGGTAATCATTAATTCACCCAGGCACCTGGTCTTCGCTTATGCCAGCTACTGGCGCAATTGGCAGACCTGGACGCCCTGGACTGAACTTGATCCGGCCGTGAAGGTTACCATTGAAGGCGTAGATGGAGAAAAAGGTGCGTCGTATAAATGGATTGGTGATAAGACGGGGACGGGAGAAATGCTGAACACCGGTGTCAAGGAGGATGAAGAGATAGGCTATCACCTGCATTTTATTGAACCGATGGAAAGTAAGGCAGATGGGTATATCCGTCTGACGGAAAATAATGGCGGGACCAAGGTATCCTGGAGCATGTATGGTGAAGATCCCTTTCCCTGGAACATACTGATGCTGTTTATGAGTATGGATAAAATGATCGGTACGGATTTCGAAAAGGGATTGGAAAAACTGAAAGAACTAAGTGAAAAAGAATATGCTGAGGTAAGGCAGTATCAGATCAGGATTGAAGACTTTACAGCCAAGGATTATGTACTGATCCGGCAGGAAGTGAAATTTGCAGCAATTAAAGATTTTTTTACGCAGGCTTATGCGACAATAGGTAAAGCATTATCCGAGAAAAAACTTAAACCTGCCGGCGGTCCAGTCGGTCTCTATTTTACGTATGATGAACAAAATCAGCTTACCGATATGGCTGCAGCCGTAGCGGTTAAGGGAAAGGTGGAGAGCGAAGAAATTAGTATGTTTTCCATCCCGGCAGGGAAAACTTATGTAATCGATTATTATGGGCCTTATGAAAAATCGGCCAATGCTTATAAGGCTCTGGATCTTTACCTGCATATGTAATGGTTTGAAACATAAAGCACCTGTCATAGAAGAATATGTAACCGATCCCGGGAAAGAGCCGGACAGTAGTAAATGGCTGACCAGGATCTATTTTTTTGCAGAATAAGTATTTTCCATGGGGTACTATTAGAGTTTGAGAATACAATTTATTAAATTCAGCTGGTTGGATTTAATTGTCTGTGGTCATTAAGAAATGAAGAGAATCGTGATGAAAAGTGTGCTGGCCTTTATGTTGGTTTTATATTGTTGTACTAAAGCGCCTGCCGGGGATCATAACCAACAACTATTTAATATGAGCAATAAACAGATTGATTCTCTGCTGACCGTGACAGCCGGTCAAAACATGACTGTTACCGAACGGATGAATTTCTATTCGCAGTTATTTTTAGGAATGCCGTATGATCTGAATTGTTCGGGAGATGGGCCCTATGCCTTACTGGAAACCCAACCCCTGGTAAATTTTGAACAGACCAATTGCATGGTTTTTACCGAGCATATTCTGGCTTTGGCTATATCCGATAGCTGGGATAATTTTTTTAATAACCTGCAGCAGATCCGTTATAAAGACGGGATCATTGGTATGCGCACGCGAAATCACTATACCATGGCCGATTGGTTGCCGGAAAACAAATGGTTGCTGGATGATGTGAGCAAAAAGGTGGGAGGAAATTTTACCCGTCAGGTCACCCGGACCATCTCCCATGTTAAATTTTTTCAAAAGAAAAGTATCAGCGATCTACGGTATGTAAAACCGGACCGGCAGATGACCATCGATTATATACCTTCGGAAAATCTTCAGAATATCAAAAATAACTTGAAGGTGGGTGATATCGGTTCTTTGATCTATGCCGGTAAAACCGATATCTTTTCAGCCCATATGTGGCTGGTGGCAGAAAGTAAAGGACAACTGCTGATCAGGGAATCGTCCAACAGTAAGATGACCACCTTTGAAACCCCCTATGAAGAATGGGCCGGGAAGATCATGCAAACACCCAAATATATTGGCATAGCTGTAATGCGCGTGAGAGAAGAGTTAAATCAACCCGGGAAAATTATATTACCCTGGGAAATTATAAACTGAAATCTGCAAACTGATTCTTAAAAATAATTTTATATCATTTCGGGATATGTTGGGGCGACGCCTCAACTAAACATACATCAAATCAATGATCGGTTTATATTTTTCGTTGATGATGCGCCGTTTTAGTTTAAGGGTGGGTGTCAATTCTCCGGTTTCGACTGAAAAATCATTTGGCAATATGCGGAAATATTTAATGGTTTCAAAACGTGCCAGTACCGAGTTTACTTTTTCTATATATTCCTGAAACTTATTGATAATCACTTTATTTTCAACAGCCTGTTCAACCGTCAATAATCCAATACCCAGTTGTGCGCACAATTTGGGTAAACTTTCCTTGTTCAGCGTGAACAGGCAGGTTAAATACCTTCTTCTGTCACCGACCACCACCACCTGTGAAACACCCTGATTAAGTTTTAATAAATTCTCTATATTTTGCGGAGCAATATTTTTCCCGCCGGCTGTAACGATGAGATCCTTTTTCCGGTCGGTAATGTGAATATAACCGTCCTCATCGAAATAACCCACATCGCCGGTATAGAACCAGCCATCTTTTAACACTTCTTTAGAAGCCGCTGGATCTTTCCAGTATCCGGAAAATATATTTTCTCCCCGGGTGAGGATTTCCCCGTCATCGGCGATCTTTACCGCGCAGCCAGGTATGGCTGGCCCTACAGCGCCGGGAATAGTTTTTCCGGGCAGGGTGGTACAACATATACCTGTGGTTTCGGTTAATCCGAACACTTCAAATATATCCATACCCATCGAACCGAAGAACCGCGAAACTTCAGCCGGCAGCGGTGCAGCACCACTGACCAGGATGTGAGTCCGTTCCAGACCTATTTTTTTCCTGATTTTTTTGAAGACAAGTTGCTCGGCAATTTTCCATTGATTCAGCGTAAAATTTGGAATGCGCTGGGAACTGTTGCGGTATTTTCTGACTTTATCTCCTGTTTTTAAGGCCCAATTAAACAGATGTCTCTTTAAGAATGAAGCGGCCGCGCTCGTTTCCAGAATTGCCGAATAAACTTTTTCATATAACCGCGGAACAGATAAGAACAAGGTAGGCCGAACCTGCAGCAGATCTTCCCTGACGGTCTCGAGCGACTGAGCGAAAGATATTTTGTCTGCCACAATGGTGCCGGCAATAACCGTTAAAAGTTGTTCGGCAATGTGCGACAGCGGCAGGAAGGAAATAGTTTCTTCTTCATAAATTTCATGAAAACGGGTCAAGAAACTGCGCGCCACAAATATAAGATTCTTCTGGGTCAGTATAACCCCTTTCGGGGGACCGGTGGTACCGGAGGTATAAATTATCCCGGCCGGTGAATCGGCTGATAATTTGTCAACCTGATCCTGCAGGAAATGCGGACCGGCATCGGCTCCCATCAGCAGCAGTCCGGCATAAGGCAGAACATCCGGCGGTGCTTCCCCGAAAATTAAAATTGTTTTGGTGAGATCCGGTAAGGTATTTCGCCAATTTTCAGTTTTAAGTAATTGTTCCCGGTTTTCCACAAAAAGTATTTTAGCTTCACTGTGCTTTACGATATACTGAAATTGTTCAGCGGTACTGTTGGGATAAATCGGTACGAGATGGCAGCCCAGACTCTGCACAGCCATGTAAACGCATAACCATTCCGGACAGTTTCGTGATACCAGGCACACTTTGTCCGAAGATTTAAGGCCGAGTTTTACCAGGGCGGCTGAAATTTTTTGGACAAAACTAAAATAATCACTCCAGAGGTACTCCTGCCATTGGTCATTGCTTTTGTACCGTAAGGCAACCCTTTGCGAACCGTATAATGACACCTGTTTTAAAAATATCTCCGGAAGAGTCTTACCCGGAACGGGTAATTCGGTTAAAACGGTTTCTGGCCGGTCTAAGTTGGAATTACTCATTATCCTTCCTTCCAATAGCAGTGATACATCTACACTGCCGGATCAAAATCAGCTGGGAAACTTGTTATCTGCTGAAACTGGTTTTACTGATACCAGTGGCAATCAAATATAATCAAGTACAATGATGTTTTATATGCTTCTGCAATTTAAAATATGAAACGCGGCCATGCAATAAAATTATATCATTCACAATAAAACTGTATATTGTCTTTCATTTGTGATTATAATTTGTGCATTGCCGGGAATAGCCCCTTGCCTGGTTTCCGGTCAAGAACTTTGACACAAAATTAAATCCGCTACGTAAAAACATAGAGAGAATTACATTCTTTTGTCACTTCAATCTGAGATTATAAACAAAAGGAGTATTTAATGAGCAGACGGATTGTTGCATTTAATTTCCTGGTAGTTTTGATGCTGAATCTTATGTTCAACTGTGGATTTGCAGAAGACCGTGACAAATGGCAGCAACCGGATAGAATAATAGATACACTGGGTGTCAGGCAGGGTATGGTGATCGGGGAAGTGGGGGCAGGAGAAGGTTATTTTACCTTTAAACTGGCTCAACGGGTGGGGCCCTCCGGACACATCTATGCCAATGATATTGCACAACGGGTACTGGACCGGATTAATACGGAGTGCCGGGAAAAAAAGATCAATAATATCACAACGATTCTGGGGAAAGTCGAAGATCCATTGTTTCCGCCGGCTCAATTAGATTTAGTAGTGATGATGCGGGTATTCCATGATCTTAGTAAACCGGTAAAGCTCATCAATAACATTATCCCCGCTTTGAAACCTGGTGCTTTGCTGGTGATCATTGATCCGGACGCGGACAAATTAAAGCAAGATCAGAGACATTTTTATACTAAAAATAAAGTGCTTGCTATCATGCAGGAATCAAAATTTGTCCTGGTTGAGTTGCTGGAATTTTTACCGCAGGATAATATTTATATTTACCGGATCAAAGAGTAAATTGGATCTGATCCGGATCAATTGTACGGGAAGCGGAGTTACAGATTTAATGAACCAGCATCAGCAGCAGTCTGATAAATCGATACCTATTCAACGTAAATTCGGTCTGATCACCGCTACCAGTATCGTGGTAGCTAATATGATCGGAGCAGGAATTTTCACTACCTCCGGGATCATGGCCACCTATCTGCCTGGACCGCTGTGGGTAGTAGTCTGCTGGTTGCTGGGTGGTATTTTAGCCATGTGCGGTGCGTTATGTTATGCTGAACTGGCTACGCGCATGCCTGAAGAGGGTGGTGAATATATATATTTGAAAACATTATATCACCCGCTTTTAGGATTTCTAACCGGCTGGACCAGTTTCTTCGTGGGTTTTTCTGCACCCATTGCTGCATCGGCACTGGCCGCGGTCAATTATATTTTCCAGGGGCTGCAGCAGAATATTCCCGGTTTTAATCCGGCCCATACCGGAGTATATATCAAACTGTCTGCCTCGCTGATAATAGTCGTTTTTACTGCAGTACATTATATGGGAGTCCGCTACGGTTCGGTAGTACAGAATATTCTAACCGGTTTTAAAATCATAATCGTGGCCGGATTGGTTTTATTGGGATTACTGACCGGTGAAAGCTGGTCCAATTTATTCATTGTCTCCCAGCAGGGATTTAAAGGTGAGGCCTTCGCATTACTATTTGGAGGCGAAGGTCTCACCTTCGGCACGGCCATGATGCTGGTGATGTTTGCTTACAGCGGCTGGAATGCCAGTGCCTATATCGCCGGTGAAATCAAAAATCCGCATCGTTATCTGCCACTGTCCCTGATACTGGGTACTATCCTGGTCATACTGATTTATCTTATTCTCAATCTGTTTATTTTTATGGCGGTACCTTATGCCGAATTGAGCGGCCAGATTACTGTCTTTGAAACGGCCATGCGGGCAGTGCTGGGAGAAGGGCTCGGCAGAATCCTGGGCATACTGATCGGCATAGCTCTGCTCTCATCTTTAAGCGCTTTCATTATATTGGGACCGCGGGTTTATTTTGCCATGTCGCGCGACCGGTTGTTCTTTTCCTTCGCTGCTAAAATTCATCCTCGCTATGAAGTCCCCGGCAGATCTATTGTGATACAGGGAGCCATGGCCATTGTCTTATTGCTGATCGGTACGTTTGAACAACTATTGGTCTATCTTGGTTTCGCTTTGAGTATTTTTCCCTGGTTGGCTGTACTCGGGATTTTTATCGCCCGCAAGCGGCAGATCAATTCCGTTAATATGGTCCGGACCTGGGGCTACCCGGTTACACCGTTAATATATCTTTTCGGCAGCCTGGTGCTGATGATTGTCGCTTTTATTAACCGGCCGGTGGAATCGCTGGCGGCACTGCTGACCGTGGCCGGCGGAATTCCGGTTTATTATTTGTGGACAAGGTACTCCAGGCCGGGATGACACCCTTTGTATTCATCAAGATTATTTTATAAATTCCCTCTGATACATTACAATTAATGAAAGCAAGTTGTTGATCTGAAGGAGATTGATTTCATGCCCAAATTAATCGGTGTTTTAACGGCAGGCGGAGATTCACCCGGACTCAATTCGGCCTTACGGGGAATAGGAAAAGCGGCCATCGAATATCATCATATGCAGGTGTTGGGTTTTCGCGACGGTTTCCGCGGCCTGATGGAAAACCGCAGTATCCAACTTGATAATGCCCTGCTCTCCGGAATATTAACCCAGGGGGGTACCATACTGGGAACCAGCCGAGACAAACCGCACCGGATGATGGTAGGGGGTAAAGTACTGGATATGACCGATGTTATCGTGGAAAACTATCAACGGCATCACCTGGATGCCCTGGTATGTCTGGGCGGCGGGGGTACTCAGAAAAATGCCCTGCGTCTTAAACAAAAAGGCCTGAATGTCGTTACTCTGCCCAAAACCATTGATAATGATGTAGCCCTGACCGACATAACTGTCGGTTATGATACTGCCCTGGGCATTGCCACCGAAGCAATTGATCGTTTACATAGCACGGCGCACAGTCATCACCGTATCGTGGTGGTGGAGATTATGGGGCATCAGGTCGGCTGGCTGGCTCTGGGATCCGGACTCTCCGGAGGCGCGGATGTGATTCTGATACCTGAAATACCCTATGATACCAGCAAAATTGCCGAGGCGATCCTCAAACGTAGCCAGAGCGGCAAAAGATTCAGTATTGTTGCTCTGGCTGAAGGCGCCATCTCGGGCGAAGAATATCAGAATCTGAAATCCGATGAAGATGACAAAAAAGACGCTAAAAAAGGGGACGATAAAAAGAAAAAAGATAAAAAACGGGAAGAGTTGCCTGATGAATTGATGGCCATGAATAAAACCATGAGTCTGGCGCAGGATCTGGAAAAACTGACCGGCCTGGAATCACGGATTACCATCCTGGGACATTTACAGCGCGGAGGAGCACCCTCAGCAGCTGATCGCCTGTTGTCCACCCGCCTGGGCACCGCCTGTGCCGATATACTGGTTCAGAAAACTTATGGTGTGATGGTAGCAGCGAAAGGAGATAGTACCGCACCGGTTGATCTGGAAGAGGTGGCCGGTAAAATTAAATATGTGCCTGTCGATCACCCCTGGGTAGAAAGTGCCCGGCGCCTGGGAATATGTCTGGGCGATTGACGCGGGATCATCTGAATTTTAAAAATATCAGGAATATGAATATGGCCGCTAAGAATTATATCATTGTTATAAGCCTGCTGCTTTTTTTATTTTCTGCAGTCGCAGCCAAAGAATATGAACTAGCCGAAATTCAAATCCATGCTGCTATTTCTGCTGAAGGAACATTAAGTATCGAAGAATTCAGGACGTTTGTTTTCAGCGGATCGTTCAGCTGGGCCGATTATCGTTTACCGCTGGAAAAACTGGGTCAGGTGCAGAAATTCCGGTTGTATGAAGGGACATTTCAATTTACCGAGAGTCAGGACCAGCAGCCGGGTACCTGTTCAGTAAATCAAACCGCTGAAGAATTTTATGTCCGCTGGTATTATCAGGCCCGCAATGAAACACGAACCTTTAAATTGCAGTACGAAATAGCCAATGCAGTGGTTGTCTATAATGATGCAGCGGAATTCTATTACAAGTTCGTCGGAGAAGAGAATGCCAAATCAATCGCTAAAGTAGAAATATGGCTGGATCTTCCGCAACCGGTCGATACCTCTCAGGTCAAAGCCTGGGCTCATGGTCCTTTAAATGGTCTGGTTTCTTTTCAAGATAGCCGCTTACACTATTATATAGCACCCCTGCCGGCATATAAATACTGGGAAGCACGGGTGCTATTTCCCGCCGGCTGGATCAGCGGGCAGGCGCAACTGCAACGCATCGATGAGGACCGTCTGTCGCCGGCTGTTGCGGAAGAGACTGCCTGGGCAATTGAAGCGAATCGCCGCAGGGAGCAAGCCAGCCATGATGCTGAAACCCGCGAACAGCGGGCCGGGTCGGCCAGGCAATGGAGTTGGTTCTTATGCGCTGCCGGGGCACTGGTCTGGGTATACCTGTTTCTGAACTACGGAAAATCATTATCCGTACCTTATACCCAGGAAATCGATCCTAATTATCCGCAGGATCTGCCGCCGGCGGTGGTCAGTGCGCTTTATTATGATAAACAGATCTATTCATCCGCCTTATCCTCGACCCTGTTCGATCTGGCCAGAAAAGGTTTTATATCCCTGGAACAGAGACCGGAGCAATTAAAAAAATGGTGGCAATCTAAAAAAGAAAAATTCATATTTAAACTTAACCGCAGCAAGTTTGAAAAGGAGCGAGCGGATCTACTTGATTACGAGCAGGACCTGATTTTATTTTTATTCGAACGGTTGGCCGGGGAAGCGGATGAGATCACTCCGGCACTGTTAAATAAAAAGTCCAGCAAGGTGCGGAGCTGGTTTGATAAATGGTCTAAATTAGTTAAAGGACATTATAAAGCGATCCCCCTGTTCGACCGGGAAAGCAGTAAAGCGACTGTTATAGCTGTATCATTTTCTATATTTATTATTATCAGCGGTGTGCTGCTGGCAATTTTTTTAGATGTGTCTGCGTTTATTGCCATATTAGGGGGTGTGGTTTGTCTGGGACTGTCCTTTACTATTTTCCGGTATACAGCGGATATAAAGTTAAAGAAGAAACAATGGAAGGCATTCCGGCGCTATATTAAAAGTTATCAGGTCCCAACCGAAAGTCTTCGACAAAAATTGGGTACCATCAATCAATACCTGGTATATGCGCTGGCTCTGGGGGTAGGAGAAAAAGAATTGCGTAATATGCTGGCCACTGTCCCGGAAAAGGAGTATGGCACCTATTTCCCCTGGTTTGTGCCCTCCACTCACGGTGGTGGTGCATCTCCGGTCGGCGGTCTGGCGGCCACCTTAAGTTCGGTTATTAATGTGGCCGGTACTACTTTCAGTTCCGCAGCGGGTGTGGGTGGCGGTGCTTCAGCCGGTGCAGGGGCAGGTGCAGGCGGGGCAGCGGGAGGTGCAGGATGATGGTAAAAAGGATAAAAGGTCAAAAGGCAAACAGGTAAAAAGGAATAAACATGCTGGATTGGGTGAGGAATTTTAATAAAAAGCAGTTAACCATAATTATTTCAGCGCTGGTGATACTACTTCTGGTTGTACTCAAACTGACTGCCTTTTCCGGCAATACTGGCCGGTCGGTTCGCGGCGGTGGGGCTGATCAAGCCGCGCTACCAGTTGGTGTGATTGTGGTCAATCCACAAAACTTTGAAGAGACGGTCCGTACCACAGGAACCCTGCAACCAAACGAAGAAGTGATACTGCAGAGTGAGATAGCCGGTAAAATCGAACAGATCTTTTTCCAGGAAGGTAGACTCGTCAAAAAAGGTCAACTCCTGGTAAAAATCAATGACTTAGAGTTACAGGCGGAGTTGCAACGTACTCAATTGGAAATAGATCTGGCTCGGCAGAACGAATTAAGACAACGTAAACAACTTGAACTTAAGGCCATCAGCCAGGAAATGTACGATCAGTCTCTGAATAAACTTAATACTTTGAAAGCAGAGAAAGCACTGACCGATGCGCGTATCGAGAAGACCGAGATCCGTGCTCCTTTTACCGGGGAAATCGGGTTGCGTTATGTAAGTGCCGGTGGAATTATTTTAGCCAATGCTAAAATCGCCAACCTGATCGATAAAGATCCACTGAAAATTGAATTTGCCGTCCCTGAGAAATACTCCGGACAGGTCGAAGTGGGTAACAAAGTTTTTTTCAGACTTCAGGACAGTCCCGTAAAATATGAAGCGGAGATCTATGCTATTGAACCTAAAATTGACCCGGCCACACGTACATTGAATATGCGTGCTCTGTACGGTAATGAGCAGCAAAATATTACACCTGGTACTTTTGCCGATGTCGATCTGGTAGTCGGTAAAAAAACTGCGACCTGTATGATCCCCACCGAATCTTTAATCCCCGAGTTACAGGGGAGTAAAGTCTACCTGTTAAAAAATGGAAAGGCGGTGGCAGCAGCGGTAGAAACCGGATTCCGCAGCAACCGCCTGATTGAAATTACTTCCGGCCTGCAACAGGGTGACACTGTGATCACTACCGGTATTTTACAGTTACGGCCCGGCATACCGGTCATCCTGTCCAAAATAAATGAAATACAGTTATAAATGCTTTATTCAACTGGTGCTGAAAAAATCATAGCATGAGTTTATCTGCAGTAAGTATTAAACGGCCGGTACTGGCCATCGTAATGTCTCTGGTTATCACCCTGTTCGGGATTATCGGTTATACCTTCCTGGGTGTCCGTGAATATCCCAATGTGGATCCGCCGATTATCTCGGTGTCGGCAACCTATACCGGGGCCAATGCCGATGTGATTGAAACCCAGATAACCGAACCATTGGAGGAATCGATCAGCGGGGCCGAAGGTATCCGCTTTATCTCATCGGTGAGCCGGGAAGGGCGCAGTAATATCAGGGTTGAGTTCAACCTGAATCGAGATTTGGAAGATGCGGCCAATGATATCCGTGATCGTGTTTCGCGCGCCATGGGCCGCCTTCCTCCAGATGCCGATAATCCGGTAGTAACCAAATCCGATGCGGATGCTGTACCGATATTCAATCTGAATGTTACCAGCCCGGTTCGCGATCTGCTGGAACTCACCGATATCGCTACCAATGTCATAAAAGAAAAAGTGCAAACTATTCCAGGGGTCAGCGCAGTAGATATCTGGGGTGCGCGGTTATATGCCATGCGGTTATGGATAGACCCGGCCAGGCTGGCGGCCTATAATCTGACTCCTCTGGATATTCAAAGTGCTCTGAGACGGGAAAATGTGGAACTGCCTTCCGGCTCTGTGGAAGGTATGACCACAGAACTGACTGTGCGCACTGTCGGACGCCTGGAAACCGTTGACGATTTTAACAACCTGATAGTGGCGGAAAACAACGGCCAGATTATCCGTTTTAAAGATGTCGGTTATGCCGAACTCGGTCCGGAAAATTTAAAGACGATCATGAAACGGGATAATATTCCCATGGTGGGAGTAGTGCTGATACCTCAGCCGGGCGCTAATTATATCGCTATTGTTGATGAATTCTACCGGCGTATTGATCAGATTTCCAAAGATTTACCCCAAGATATCTCCTTAGAAGTAGGATTCGATTCCTCGAAATATATTCGCGACTCAATAACTGAAGTTGTGCAAACGGTTCTGCTGGCTCTTATTCTGGTGATTCTGATAATTTTCGCTTTTCTGCGTAACGTACGGACTACTTTAATTCCCGTGCTGGCCGTGCCTATCTCACTGATCGGTGCTTTTTTCATCATGTATCTGGCCGGTTTTTCAATCAACGTGCTGACTTTACTAGGATTGGTGCTGGCCATCGGTATCGTTGTCGATGATGCCATCGTCATGCTGGAAAATATCTATACAAAAATTGAACGTGGTGTTCATTCCATACCGGCGGGATTACATGGTTCAAAAGAAGTATTTGTGGCAATTATCGCCACCACTCTGGCTCTGGTGGCCGTGTTTTTACCGGTAATCTTTTTACAGGGGCTGACCGGCCGGTTATTCCGGGAGTTTGGAATTGTGCTGGCCGGAGCTGTGATCATCTCCGCTTTTGTTTCGCTGACGTTGACACCGATGCTGACCACCCGGATCCTGAAAGGCAAAATCCAGCACGGGAAAATTTACCTGAAAACCGAAGTCTTTTTCCAGGGTATGACCAATTCTTACAGGGTCTGGTTGGAATATTTTCTGGCCCGGCGTAAATGGTCAATCGTGTTCATGGGCATCTCGCTGTTAATGATCGTGCTGTTCGGTGCCATGCTGCCCAGTGAATTGTCCCCACTGGAGGATCGCGGTCAAATTCGCCTGAATTCGACCGCACCGGAAGGAGCGACTTTTGATTTTATGCAACAATTTATGGACCAGATGGTCAATCTGGTGACCGAAGGCGTTCCGGAGAAAGAAGGAATAATATCGATAACCTCCCCTGGTTGGGGTTCGGCCAGTACTAATTCGGGAGTCATTACATTGATCTTAAAGGATGCCGATCAACGCCAGCGTTCCCAACAGGAGATCGCGGCTGATTTATCGAGACGTGTATCCGCGCTTAGCGCCGCCCGTACTTTTGTAATCCAGGCTCAATCCATCGGCAGCCGCGGCGGAGGATTGCCGGTGCAGTATGTGCTGGAGGCGCCCACTTTTGAAAAACTGCGGGAGGTATTACCCCGCTTTGTGGATGAGGCGCGTAAAGATCCTGCTTTCCAGTATGTTGATGAAAATTTAAAGTTCAATAAACCTGAATTACGGATTGAAATTGACCGGCAGCGGGCCCGTACGCTGGGAGTGGCAGTACTTGATATCGCGCAGACCCTGCAACTGACCTTAAGCGGTCAGCGATTCGATTATTTCATAATGAATGGTAAACAATATCAGGTGCTGGGACAGATGTCCCGTAATGATCGTGATGAGCCGCTGGATCTGAAATCGTTGAATGTCCGCAATCGATACGGCCAGCTGGTGCAACTGGACAATCTGGTTAACATATCCGAACAGAGCAGCCCGCCGCAACGCTACCGCTTTAACCGCTTCATATCCGCAACAGTATCGGCCGGACTGGCTCCCGGGTATACGATAGGGGATGGCATCGCCGCCATGGACCGGGTCGCTGCACGGATTCTGGATGAAACTTTTGATCATGATCTGGCCGGTGCTTCGCGGGATTTTATGGAAAGTTCATCCAGCCTGGCCTTTGCTTTTGTACTGGCCTTGCTGATCGTCTACCTGGTCCTGGCCGCCCAGTTCGAGAGTTTCCGCGATCCGCTCATCATCATGTTCACCGTACCCCTGGCCCTGGCCGGAGCATTATTATCCCTGTGGTATTTTAATCAGACCATCAATATTTTCAGCCAGATCGGATTAATAATGTTAATCGGACTGGTAACGAAAAACGGAATTTTAATAGTTGAGTTTGCCAATCAACGCAAAGCCAGGGGGCTTTCCACATATGAGGCTATTGTTGACGCTTCGGTAACCCGCCTGCGGCCGATCCTGATGACCAGTTTCTCGACCATTTTAGGTACGCTGCCGATTGCTCTGGCACTGGGTGCCGGTTCGGAAAGCAGAGTTCCGATGGGTATCGCTGTCATTGGCGGGTTGGTCTTCAGCACATTCCTCTCCTTGTTTATCGTTCCGGCTATCTATACTTATATTACCAGAGCGGGGAGCACTATATCCCTGGCCGATATGGATGACCAGGAATTGGAAAAAGTTGAAAATATAAATTAATTCTGACCATTCCAACGATCCCGGATCATTCTCCACAAAATATCGAGGGAAGTTTTTATGAAAAGATATAAGGTAAGTATTACCTCTGCAAAATTCATAATTAAAGTAACAGCCATGCTTATCTGGCTGCTCAGTTTCGATCTGGCATGTGCTGGCGCAGGCGCAGGAATTGCTGACCATTGATGATGTAATCCGGATAACCATGCAAAAAAATTATGGTATCCTGATCGCCCGGGATAATCTGCAGATTGCCGCAAATAATTACAGTCCGGGGAATGCCGGTTTTTTGCCGAGCCTGGATGTCTCGGCAGCGGTAAGTCATAGTAAGGTTAACAGTGAACAGCAATATGCCGATCCCACCCGTCCTGCCCAGATACGAAATGATGCCGGATCCGACAATAAGAATGCTGCTGCCGTGCTTAGCTGGACTGTCTTTGACGGATTTAAAATGTTTGCTTCCGCAGCCCGCCTGAACAGTCTGGAAAAGATGGAGCGCTATAATCTCAGAAGGGAAATGGAGACGACCCTGGCCGATGTGGTTTTAACCTATTATGATGTCGTGCAGAAGAAATTAATCATGGAAGTCGACCGTGAAGCAGTTTCAATCTCAGAACAGAGATTGCGCATTGTTCAACAGGGGTATGATATTGGAGTATCTTCGAATCTGGATGTGCTGCAGGCCAGGGTGGATCTGAATAGCGATCGTTCCGTTTTTTTGGGTCAGGAAATCGCCGTGGCAGATGCGCAGAGCAAATTAATGATAATTTTAGCCAGACCGGAACAGGAGTTGTTCACGGTCATCGATACTATCAATACAGAACCGCAGTTAGAAGTTGAAACCCTGCGGCAGAGTCTTCTTACCGGGAACAGTGATCTATTGATTGGGCAGCAGGATCTGGCTGTAGCCCGGTCTGAGTTGTCTGAAATCAGATCGGCAATTTTTCCCAGTATAAATTTGACCGGCAGTTACAATTACAACCGTTCGGAATCGCAGGCCGGGTTTTTCGAGATGAATGAAACCTATGGGTATAATTATGGCGCGCAGCTTTCATTAAACCTGTTCAATGGATTTAATACCCGCCGTGAAATACAAAACGCCCGCCTTAACCGCCGCGACAAACAATTCTATCTTGATGAATTGAGACTGAACCTGAGCAGTGATTTTAACGCACTCGTACTCAAGTACCGCAACAGTCTCACCCGCCTGCAACTGGAACAGGAAAATGTGGGTGTGGCTTCGGAGAATGTTAAGATCGCTCTGCAAATATACGGAATGGGCAGCATAACTCCGCTGCAACTAAGGGAAGTACAAAAGAATTATATTGCGGCCAAGAGCCGCCTGATTTCCACCGCTTACGAAGTTAAACAGCATGAAATCGGTTTACTGCGATTGAGCGGAAATCTGGTAAAAGAGGAGTGAATGTAGTGGTAGCCGCCTGCCTGGGCAGGCGTCCACTAAATTATTTCATTAAATTGGAATAACGCCTATTACGGTATGCGGCAACGGTCTTGATTACGATTAAAAATTTCCGACCAGTTGACCTCCGATACGATCATAGCCAGCAGAATTAAAAAGCCGCCGAACCAGCCGGAAGGCGTCATTTGTTCTCCGGCAATCAGAAAAGCAAACAGTGCGGCGAAAACCGGTTCAGCTGGTAAAAATCAGCGCAGTACGGGTGGCGGTGGTAAAGCGCTGCATGGATGTCTGTAAGAGAAAAGTTAATATACTGCCAAAAATAGCCAGATATATCAATAATAACATTGCACCAGGACGTACCGGAACGATTTTTTCATTACTAAAAGTGAACAGGATCAGATTCAAGACGGCGATAGTGCTTAACTGTACTGCCATCAACAGATAGATGTTATGGCGTGGTGCAAAATGACCGGTAAAAATAATGTGGAATGCCGCGGCTAATGCACAAACCAGTACCAACCAATCACCTTTATTCAAGGCCTCATAGTTTCCACCGGAAAGAAAATATAATCCACAGGTAGCCAGAGCGATGCCGATTAATGTAATAAATTTCGGCCGCTCTTTGAATAACAAGGCCGAAAAAACCGGCACCATGATTACACTGGTGCCGGTAATAAAACCGGCATTCGAAGCCGATGTATACTTTATTCCCCACATCTGGAACAGATACGAAAGGAAAAGAAATATTCCTAATATTACTCCGGCCATAACTGTAGGTCGGTCGAGTTGCTGCCGGTAGCGCAGAGCAATGAACCACATCAGGATTGCAGCAATGCCCAGGCGTAAGGCCAGATAATAGAGCAGGGAAATCTCGACCAATAAAATTTTTGAAAGGATAAAGGTAGTTCCCCAGAATACACAGACCAGCAGTAAAACTAAATCTGCCTGTAATTTTGTAGGCGGTTGATGCTGTTTAATCTGATTCATCGGGTAATCTATTTCGTTATATTTATAATAATCAATTAGTTACAAATTGCAATTTGCAATTTATATAAAATTGATCCCAAATTTACAGTAAATACCATTAAGATCATATATATTGAATAAGGAATATTTATTTACTAATTTTTATAATTATATAGGAGAGGTATTATGGGAGTACATAAAATCAGCCGCCAGATCAGAATTAAAGAAATCATCACCAGCCGCGATGTCGCCAGTCAGGATGAATTGCGCGACCTGTTAAAGGAAAATGGCTTTGAAACCACCCAGGCCACCCTATCCCGTGATTTGAATGAAATGGGCATCGTACGCATTCAGACCGAAAGCGGTTTCAAATACGTTTTTCATCTGGATGACAGTGAACCGGCCATTAAACAGTTCGTCAGCAAGGAGATTATCCGGGTAATCCAAAATGAATCCTTGATTGTGGTACGGACCCTGCCCGGCCGGGCCCAGGGAGTGGCCCTCTACCTGGATCGTATGAAAAACGAGCATATGATCGGTACAGTCGCCGGTGATGATTCGATTATTATCGTTCCGGACCATCATCAAAATATTGCCGCAATCGTCGATTCCATAAAGAAGGTAATGCAATAATTCTGGTACTACTTTTTCAGGAATTTTATTACCTGAAAAATCTTTATCTATATGGTAGATAGAGAGGATTATAGTTTCGTTAATGTTGATTCCTGTAAGCAGAAAAAAAATAACAGTATTTAATTTATAAGAAGGAAAAGACTTAATGCCTGAAGAGACAGCGGAACAAAAAGAATCATACGGAATCAACCGCGACTTCGATACGGAAGAAACGGCGGAATGGCTGGAAGCACTGGATGGTGTGATCCAGCACCGCGGCGCCGAACGGGCCCGCTTTATTCTGGATCGCCTGATCCAGAAGAGTTTTCAAAGCGGTATCCGTCTGCCTTTTACCGCCAATACCCCGTACATCAATACCATTCCCCTGGAAAAACAACCCCCTTTTCCCGGCGACCGTAGAATTGAACGGCGGATTAAAAGCATCATCCGCTGGAATGCACTGGCCATGGTCGTGCGGGCAAACAAGAAATTTTCCGGCATCGGGGGTCATATTTCGACGTATGCCTCGGCGGCTACCATGTACGAAATCGGTTTCAATCATTTTTTCCGCGGCAAAGGGGAGGGATTTGACGGCGACCAGATCTATTTCCAGGGCCATGCCTCGCCGGGAATTTATGCCCGGGCTTTTCTGGAAGGCCGCCTGTCGGTAACCCAACTGGAAAATTTCCGCCGTGAACTGGAAAAAGGGGGCGGACTTTCTTCATATCCCCACCCCTGGTTAATGCCCGACTTCTGGGAATTTCCCACGGTTTCGATGGGACTCGGTCCGATCACGGCAATTTATCAGGCCCGTTTTAACCGCTACCTGCAGGATCGCGGTATAAAAAATACCGAAAATCAGAGGGTCTGGGCCTTCCTGGGTGATGGTGAGACCGATGAACCGGAATCACTCGGCGCCATCAGCCTGGCGGCCCGCGAACAATTAAATAACCTGATCTTCGTGATCAACTGTAACCTGCAGCGCCTGGATGGACCGGTGCGCGGCAACGGCAAGATTGTCCAGGAACTGGAAAGAATTTTCCGCGGGGCCGGCTGGAATGTGATCAAAGTTCTGTGGGGCGGTGACTGGGATCCCTTGCTGGCCAACGATCATACCGGTCTGCTGGTCCAGCGCATGAATGAATACGTGGACGGAGAATCACAAAAATATATTGTTGAACCGGGTGCATATGTACGCCAGTCCTTCTTTGGCAAATATCCGCAACTATTGAAACTAGTCGAAAATCTGTCCGATGAACAAATCTGGAAATTACGTCTAGGCGGACATGATCCGGAAAAAGTATTCGCTGCTTATAAACTGGCTACTGAAAGTAAAAATGCTCCCACAGTGATCCTGGCCCGGACTATCAAGGGCTACGGTCTGGGTGAAGCCGGCGAAGGGAAAAATGTGACCCACCAGGTTAAAAAACTGAATGAGGAAGAATTGCGGGACTTTCGCGATCGTTTCGATATACCGGTCGCCGATGATAAACTGGAGAAGGCGCCGTTCTACCGGCCGCCGGATAAGAGCGAAGAGATGCAGTATCTGCTGGAAATGCGCCGGCGGTTGCAGGGATTTGTGCCGCACCGTACCTATGTCACTTTGCCGATAACCGTGCCGGGATTAAATGTGTTCGATGAATTTATGGCCGGCAGCGACCGGGAAGTTTCGACCACCATGGCCTTTGTGCGCATGCTGACCATTCTGATGAAAGATGCGATCATCGGTAAAAAAATAGTCCCGATTGTCCCGGATGAAGCACGCACCTTCGGCATGGAATCGATGTTCCGCCAGTTTGGTATTTACTCTCACCCCGGCCAGTTATATGATCCGGTAGACAAAGATATTTTCCTGTATTACCGGGAAGCACGTGACGGACAGATCCTGGAAGAGGGTATTACCGAGGCCGGATCGATGGCTTCTTTCACCGCCGCCGGTACAGCCTATGCCACGCACGGCATCGATATGATTCCGTTTTTTATCTACTATTCCATGTTTGGATTTCAGCGCATTGGCGACCTGATCTGGGCCTTCGGTGATCTGCGCGGCCGCGGTTTCCTGGTCGGGGCTACCCATGGCCGGACCACCCTGATGGGTGAAGGATTGCAGCATGCCGATGGACACAGTCATATTTTGGCCGCCACGATTCCAAATCTGGTCACTTATGATCCGGCTTTTGCCTATGAGATCGCTGTTATTCTGCAGGAAGGCATCAGGCGAATGTACAAGGACCGTGAAGCTGTCTTTTATTACATCAGCATCGGTAATGAGAACTATCCCCAGGCCGCCATGCCTAAAGGCAGCCGCGAGGGTATTCTCAAAGGTCTGTACAAATTTAGCAGCGGAAAACTGGAAAGCAAAAACGGGATCAGGGCGCAGTCTGTTTGGCAGCGGCGCTATTTTAAGGCAGGTGCTGCGCGCTCAGGAAATTCTGGAGAGTAAATATAAAATCCAGACGGACGTGTGGAGTGCCACCAGTTACAAGGAACTGCGCCGCGAAGCCCTGGCGGCTGAGCGCTGGAATTTACTTCATCCGGAGCAAAACCCGCGTAAACCATATGTCACCGATCTGCTGGAAAAAGAGGAGGGTGTTTTCGTGGCCGTATCCGATAATATGAAACTGGTGCCCGATCAGATCGCCCGCTGGGTTCCGGGAGGACTGTTCAGTCTGGGCACCGACGGATTTGGCCGCAGCGATACCCGTGAAGCGATGCGGCGTTTCTTCGAAATCGATGCGGAATGTATCGTGATTGCCGCCTTGTATCAATTATCCTGTAAAGGATTAATAAAATCAAATCAGGTCACTAAAGCAATCAAAGAACTGGGTGTTGATCCGGAGAAAGTTGATCCGCTGCTGGCTTAATGACAAGAGGTGTGATAAAATGAATAAAAAAAAGTGGTTAGGGATTTTTGCAACATTAATGGGTATATTGGCTACCGTGATGGGTGTAGTACAAATGACCGGCCGAGTCCGGCTGGTGGATATTCTGTTCTTATTTTTCGGCGGCTTTGGCTGCGGTGCGGGAATGGTAAGATTAATCATTGATTTAAAGAAAACGCAACAGCAGAATTAGAAATTGGTAATTAGTAATTGATAATTAGTAATTCAGTTCAATACAAGTAGATTGTTTCTTCATCAGCCTGCCCTGACAGGCGATAATTTTCATTGCGAGTCCGGTCAAAATTAATTGTAATTACTTTCTTAAAATGTATGTTTTATTATTCAGAAATATTTTGGAAGTCAAAATCTAATTATATTGTTCGTATGAATCTTCCGGGAGAATAAGGGATGAATAAAAAAAATGTCTTAACTATACTGATCATGATTTTTCTGATCAGTCTGTTTATCATCCAAACAAGTTTTAAGGGATCAAATATGACCCGTCAACAACCATTAAGCGAAAAGTCGATCTATGATTTTGTTCTGAAAGATATTGACAGCCAGGAAGTAAAAATGGAGCAATACCGCGGAAAAGTACTGCTGCTCGTCAATGTGGCCAGCAAATGCGGTTTCACACCCCAGTATGCCGGACTGCAGAAATTATATCTGAAATACAAGGATCAGGGTTTTTATGTACTGGGATTTCCGGCCAATAACTTCCTGTCCCAGGAACCCGGCACTGATGAGGAGATAAAGAATTTCTGCAGCACTACTTATAATGTCACTTTTCCCATGTTCGCCAAGATCTCGGTTAAGGGCAAGGACAAGCACCCGCTCTACAGGTTTTTGACCGAGGAAGCAACCGATCCGGAATTTGCCGGTGAGATTTCCTGGAATTTCAACAAATTTTTAGTCGATAAAAGCGGCAAGATAATCGCCCGTTTCGGTTCCAAGATAAAACCGGAAGATGAGCAAATGATTACTGCTATTGAAGCAGCTTTGAAATAAACACAGTCAATAAAAAAAGTATTCTGTTGTTTTACTGATCATTTACTGTTCAGAATTCCATATCTTCCGATAAAAAACGTAACGACAGGCGAGAGCAGTAGTACCAGCAGGCAACCGATCACATTGTACCACAAAAAAGAGATCCCCGAAAAAAGGAAACAGGCAGTTACTGCAACCTCGGCCATTATGGCGCTGATAAAGACCGCTGATGCTGTAACCCTTTTTAAATAAAAAGCTGATAAAAAAATCCCCAGTATCGTTCCGTAGAACAGCGAACCCAGGATATTCACAGCTTCAATCAAAGAGCCAAGTCTGCTGGCAAAGATAGATGTAAAAATAGCGTAGATACCCCAGCCAATAGTCGCCAGCCGCGAAATCCGGATATCATGCCTGGCATTTTCCTTATTTCCGGAAATGCGTTTATAAATATCGACAATAGTGGTGGAAGCCAGGGCATTTAATTCAGAAGCAGTTGAAGACATTGATGCAGCCAGGATGCAGGCAATCACCAGACCAATAACTCCTGCCGGTAATACATTCACCACAAAATATAGGAAAATATAATTTGTATCGCTGGGATCCAGACGGGGATTATTAGTCTGAAGTATCCCTACGGCTTGCTGTTTAAGGTCCTGCATTTTTTGCTGATCAGCGAGGACCAGCCGTTGAGCTTCTGCTATAACAGCTTGATCATCTTTACGCATGACCTGAACCAGTTCCTGAGCATGTTTTGCTTTTTCAGCGGCCAGTTGAACGTACTGCGATTCAATCTGCTGGTAATCGACAGCCTGTACAGTTTGCCTGATCCGGTCTGTTTCAACGGTATTAAAAAACAGGGGAGAGGTATTGAATTGATAAAAAGCAAATACGACAATCCCGCAGAATAAAATAAAAAATTGCATCGGAACTTTAACCAGACCATTAAATAATAAGCCGAGTTTACTGTGTGCTTCAGATTTTCCGGTCAGATAGCGCTGGACCTGTGACTGATCGGTGCCAAAGTAGGAAAGATGCAGAAAACAACCGCCGATAATTCCCGACCAGAAGGTGTAGCGGTTATTTAAATCAAAATTAAAATCCAGGATGTTCAGCCGGTTCATCTTTCCGGCCAGACGTGTCGCATCCAGCAGGCTGATTCCCGCCGGCAGCAGATGCCAGGCGATAAAAAACGCTGCAAACATGCCCAGAAAGACAATTAACAACTGAAAAGTATGCGTGGTGTTGACCGCCCGGGTACCGCCATAGGCCGTATAGAGAATTACCAGGCTGCCGACAATAATATTGGTCCAGATAATATTCCAGCCCAGTATGGCCGACAGAATTATTGCCGGTGCCAGGATGGTCAAACCGGCGGCCAGGCCGCGTTGAATTAAAAACAGAAAACTGGTCAAAGCCCGCAACTTATAATCAAAACGGTTTTCGATATACTCGTAAGCGGTCAGTATTTTAAGTCGGTGATAGACCGGAACAGCGACGATCGACAGGATGACCATGGCAATAGGCAATCCGAAATAGAACTGTATAAAACGCATGCCATCGGCATAGCTCTGGCCCGGTCCGGATAAGAAGGTGATGGCACTGGCCTGGGTAGCCATGATCGAGAAAGCTATGGTATACCATTTTAAACTACGGCCGGCGACAAGGTAATCCTGAATATTTTTATTACTGCGACCCCGCCACAGCCCGTGACCGACGATGAACAGCAATACCGCAGCCAGTATGATCCAATCCAGTTGATGCATATTACCTGGTTATACCTTTAACTGAAATATTTCATGAACAGGTAAAACAGCAAAATTAATACCAGATGGTTTGTCAGCACCAGTAGGTACCAGGCCCGCCAGGATTTCGTCAGCGGTATGTCCTGGTCGAAAGAATTACTATTGTATGTGTTCATTTTCCCCGATCGAGATCAGATTGACAAATAGACGGTAAGCCCCCGGAACACCGGCCGGTAACTGCCGGAACCAGGCATAACCCGAGTAAATATAATGGCCTTTGCCGTAAGACGTATATAACAAGCCCCCAGGCTGCGATTTTTCACCTGGATCATTGCTGGCCAGGATCGGTATATAATGTTCATCCCATTCATCGGCAAAGTACAGGCCGCGTTCCTGCACCCAGTGATCGAAATCTGTGCCGGCGATTTTATTAGGCCGGTTAAGCAGCGCATGATCTGGTCGCAGGAACATTACCGGCGCGTCCTCCACGCTGACCCGCGCATCGGAAATTTTTAGCGGGTAAGGAGCGATATGATCCGCCCTTATTCCAAAACGGGTGTTGTGCAGGGTGATCAGCGTTCCACCCTGCCGGACATAATCAAATAACCTGCTGTTGATGTTCTGTAGAATAGTGCGGGTGTTATAAGCGCGGGTACCGGTTATCACCACATCATAAGGGGCTAAACTTCCCTGCTGCAGATCGTCATCGGAAAGTAATTTGATATTGTAGCCAAGTTGTTCTAAACAACCGGGGATCTCATCTCCGCTGCCCATGATATACCCGATATTTTCCTTGCCGGTCTTAATTGGAAAACTGGTCAGGTGCACTTCGGCTGCCGGAAAAAAGAGTTGATGAGGGAAATGATCGTATTCAATGGTGCCGCAGGCATAGGAACTCATGCGGCCATCGTTCCACAACTGCACCCGCATGGTTGCGGAAGTATCGGCGGGTCCCGGTCCCGGGCGAATAATAAAGGACACTTCTTTTTCTTCCAATTTAGCAGAAAAATTATAGAAGGTACTTTCAGGCTCACTGCTCCAGGTCGCCGGGAGTTTTAGTTTTATATAGCCCGCAGCATTTTTCTTCCAACTCTTCAGGCGCAGCATTATTTTTTTTGACATACCGTTGGGAAAAATCAGAACGGGTTGTTCCAGATTGGCGGTCACCGGCGGGGCGATACTCACCTGCCGGTAGAGTTCACCTTTGACCCGGTCAGCCCAGCGGTAATATAGCGGTACATCGTAAGTGATGGGGATATGGTTGAATGATAAATTTATACGTGCATGTAAAGGACCGGGTTGAACCGGGAGTCCAGTCAGACTCTGATCACCGGCAGGATAGATGTCCTCCCCCCGATAACCTGTCAACCAGTAAGGATAAGAAACCGGAGCAGAGCGGGGCAGAATAAAATTCAATTTAACAGTACAGGGCTGGTTATTTTTTAAACTGATATTGACTGTAGAATCCTGGTTGGCCAATGGTACTGCTATCTCTTCGAAAGTAACCGGAAAAGGTGAACGGTTAATCACGGTACAGTTATAAAAGAGGGTATCACCGGCGGTAATTGAATAATCGGTTGACGTGACTTCCAGCCATAAACCGCTGCAGGATTGGATGATCCGCTCTAATTCTTTAATCTTGGTCCGTACATAAAAATTATCCTGGTGTTTTTTCATCAATTCATAGGCAGCGAGCAATTCGGGCAGGATCTGGTCCGGGCGGGCCGGGTTGAATTTCTGTTCCAGGCCGGTCAGCAGTTGGCCAATTTTTTCTCCGGCTGGTACGCGATTCCAACTCAGGTCTATACCGTCAAATAGATCATTTTGCGCCGGTACCCCGGCCATATGCAGGAAGTAGTTCAGAAAACTGCCATGCATTGCCGCCGAACCAAAGCCCTGGCTCTTATGCATGCTGCGGGCCATGGCCGCAATCTCCATGTAGGATTTACCCAGCAGCGGATTGTATTCACCCATGTCGATTTTGACGATAGAATTACCACTGGAGTCCGTGTCCGCCTGTTCCTGCATCCAGCCATTCCAGACCAGGCGTTTAGCCTGCCAGGGCTGCACGAGCGATAACTGTTCCGGAAATTGCTCGGGATCGGCAGCAGCAACGAAGGCTTTCTGCGTCAGGATGGCCGATGCGGTGTGATGACCGTGTCCCCCCCGGTCGGGTGTAAAGCGGTTTATGATCACATCCGGTCTAATAGAACGGATTATCCAGACCATATCGGCCAGGATTTTTTGTTCATCCCATTTCAACAGGGATTCATTGGCGGACTTGGAATAACCAAAATCGACGGCCCGGGTAAAAAACTGTTCAGCCCCATCGATTTTGCGGGCAGCCAGTAATTCCTGGGTGCGTAAAATGCTGAGCGGATTGTCTTTTTCGCTGCCGATAAGATTTTGGCCGCCGCTGCCGCGGGTGATGGCCAGATAACCGGTGCGTAACTTTTTACCCTTGGACAGATAAGCCAGCAGCGCAGTGTTCTCATCATCAGGATGGGCGGCAACATATAATACACTGCCCAGCACATTCAATTTTTGCAGAGCCAGTTGCAACTCAGCACCATTCAGCGGTTCAGCAGGCTGAGCAGGCAGGGCAGCAGGATGGCAGAGGAAGAAGCAGTTCAGCAGTAGAATAAATCTGATTGCAGTTTTAACTCGCATGGGTTTCTCGCTGTTGAATTATTTTACCAGATAAAATATATCTTAGTATAACGAAAAATAAGCAGAATTGTTTAAAATATCCACCTTGAGGTGGACCTCCGAGGTGATACCCACCTCGGAGGTGGCAAATATTGCAAATTAATCTCCTGGGGCGTATCTTCCGTTTAACTAAAACGGACATTTTATGGCTGAGCTGATTGACGAAATTATTAATTTTTTTGAAATGCAGAAGAAATTATACGGGAAAATCCGCCCGCTGGAGATGGCGGTCGAATACCGGACTCCCAGTTTGTCTGCGCTGGAAGTCTCGAATGAGGTTAGTATTGCTGGTCAGGAGCAGCTGCTGCCTTTACTGGCCTTCCATCGGGAGATCAGGGATTGTCAGCTGTGTTCCCTGGGTAAAACCCGGACCCATTTTGTATTTGGAGTGGGGAATCCCGGGGCCGAGTTAATGTTTATCGGTGAAGCGCCGGGACGTGATGAAGATATTCAGGGAATTCCCTTTGTCGGCCGCGCCGGTCAATTATTAACAATGATGATCCAGGCTATCGGGATGAAACGAGAGGATGTCTATATTGCCAATGTTCTGAAATGTCGTCCACCCAATAACCGGGATCCCCTGCCCGCGGAAATCGAGAAATGCGAACCATATCTGCTCAAACAGATCGAACTGATTGCGCCCAAACTAATCGTAGCCCTGGGACGGTTTGCCTGCGCCTCCTTGCTCAAGACAAATGCCGCCCTGGGATCGATGCGGGAGAAAATACACAGTTATAATAATGTACCGTTGATTGTAACCTATCACCCGGCAGCCCTGCTGCGCAATCCGTCGTTGAAAAAGCAAACCTGGGAAGATTTGAAGAAAATTTATTTATATTTGAATGAGAATTAAAAAGATAGAAGTAATGATTAATTCTTCTTGTCTTCAGGAAGAATTTTATTTATTCTATATCTGACCTGTTGTTAAACCGCAAGTACAAGGAATTATGAGTATGCCGGAATATGCAACCGAAGTAAATAATTTACGCACACCCCCGCAGGCTATCGATGTCGAACAGGCCGTGCTGTGTGCGATGATGCTGGACAAAGAAGCGATCGCCCAGGCTCTGGAAATGATCGATGAAACCTATTTCTACAAAGACGCCCACCGCACAATTTTTATGGCGGTTGTGGAATTGTTTGACCGGCACGAAGCTGTGGATCTGTACACCATCACCGAATTATTAAAGAAAAAAACGCAACTTGATGAAGTCGGCGGCGCATATTATCTGGCCGAGATATCCAATACTGTGCCTTCTTCAGCCAATATCGAGTACCACCTGAATATCATCAAAGAGAAGGCGATCAACCGCAAACTGATCTATGTCTGTACCGATATCATCAATGGTTCCTATGAACAGACCAAAGACGCCGAACAGTTGCTGGATGAAGCCGAGCGCGCCATCTTTGAAATTTCCGAGAAAAGAATCAAAAAGAGTTTTGAATCGGTTAATCCCCTGTTGCACACCACCTTTGAACGGATCGAGGAACTGTACCATACATCCCGGGTCGGTGTAACCGGTATCGCTTCCAAATTCAAGAAACTGGATGAGTTGACCGCCGGATTTCAGAAAGCAGAATTTATTGTACTGGCCGGCCGGCCCAGTATGGGTAAAACTGCTTTCGCCCTGAATCTGGCCCGTAATGCGGCTGTGGAGGATAAGATACCGGTGGGACTATTCAGTCTGGAAATGGCTGCCGAAGCACTGGTTCTGCGCCTGTTATGCACCGAGGCGATGGTTAATCAAACCCATGTGCGCACCGGACGCCTGAGCGCCGATGAACTGAAACGGCTGGCCCAGCATGTGGGCGTACTGGGCGAGGCGCCGATCTATATCGATGATTCCCCATCGCTGAACATCCTGCAAGTGCGCTCCAAAGCCCGCAGACTGATCGCCGAGAAAAAGGTACAACTGCTGATCATTGATTATCTGCAATTAATGGACGCATCCCGGGAGGAGAACCGGCAGCAGGAAATAACCCGGATCAGCCGGGCCCTGAAATCGCTGGCCAAAGAACTGAACATCCCGGTGATTGCTTTATCACAACTATCCCGGGCAGTGGAGATGCGCGATAAGAGCCATAAACCGCAACTTTCCGATCTGCGTGAATCGGGTGCCATCGAACAGGATGCCGATGTGGTTTTATTCGTTTATCGTCCCGAATATTATAATATCAAAGAATTCGAAGATACCAAAGAACCGACCTATAATCGCTGTGAAATAATCATAGGTAAACAGCGCAATGGCCCGGTCGGGGATGTCAAACTCACCTTTCTGAAAGAATTCGGGAAGTTTTCAGATCCGGCACCGTTCTCAGAAGAAGGGGTATTTTCACCGGAAAGTTATTAACAGCGGAAACAATCAGAGTTTTGCTGAATAAAATATAGTAAGGGGATTCAGCAAATAGCCGGATGCTAGATCTATGTCGGATGATAAAGTAATCAAAAAATTACATGAACAGTACGATGAACTGTTCCAGAGTATCATCAACCGGGTTGCCGATTACTCTACCGACAATAGTCTGATCCTGCTGCGGCGGGCGTATGAATTCAGCCTGGAGGCGCATAAAAACCAGCGCCGCTATTCGGGAGAACCGTACTTCGATCATGTACTGCATGTGGCCGATATCCTGGTCGATTTAAAAATGGATACCGCCACCATCGCCGCCGGATTATTGCATGATTCGGTTGAAGATACCGGGATCGTACTCGATGAGATCCGGGAAAAATTCGATACCGATATTGCCCAACTGGTCGACGGTGTCACTAAAATCAGCGAACTCAGGTTCGAAAGCAGGGAACAACGACAGGCCGAAACTTTCCGTAAAATGTTGCTCTCCATGGCCCGCGATGTCCGGGTCATCATCATTAAATTTGCCGACCGCCTGCACAATATGCGCACCTTAGAACATGTGCCGCCCAAAAAAAGGGAACGGATTGCCCTGGAGACGCGTGAGGTATATGTTCCGCTGGCCCATCGTTTTGGCATGGCCCAGATCAAATGGGAACTGGAAGACCTGGTGATGAAGCATCTGGATGAAGAGGCCTATAATCAGATCAATAATAAGATCAATCAGCGCCGGGAAGAGCGCGAAGATTATATTAAAGCCATGACCGAACCGATCATCCGCGAACTGGAAAGAGCGAATATTAAAGCGACGGTAGGCGGACGGGCCAAACACCTGTACAGCATTTATCACAAGATGATGCGCCGCAATAAACCGTTTGAGGAAATTTACGATCTATTTGCCATTCGCATTATCGTCAACAAGATCGAAGAATGTTATTACACGCTGGGAATCGTGCACAGTCAATTCATGCCTGTCTATGACCGCTTTAAAGATTATATTGCCATGCCCAAGATCAACGGTTATCAATCCCTGCACACCACGGTGGTCGGAAACATGGGACGAATGGTGGAGATCCAGATCCGCACCTGGGATATGCACCGTACAGCTGAAATCGGTATTGCAGCCCACTGGCGCTACAAGGAAGGCAAAACGCATGATGAAGAATTTGAAAAGCATATGACCTGGATCCGCAGCCTGGTAGACCAGCAGATGCAGGAAGAAGATCCGAAATATTTCATGGAAAATCTCAAGATCGATTTATTCCAGGACGAAGTTTTTGTCTTTTCACCCAAAGGGCATGTTTTCCGTTTGCCCAATGGATCTTCGGCCCTCGATTTTGCTTTCGCTGTCCATACCGATGTCGGGATGCATTGTATCGGTGCTAAGGTTAACGGCCGGATTGTTCCGCTGAAAACGAAATTAAAGAGCGGAGATCAGGTAGAAATAATCACCTCGGCAAATCAGGAACCGCACCAGGACTGGCTGGCCTATGTCAAGACCGCCCGGGCCAACCAGAAGATCAGGAAATATTTACGCGAGACCCAGCAAACGCAAATACTGAAGTTCGGCGAGGAAATAATCACCAAATATCTGAAGCGTTATGAAATGGATCTCGAGTCGGAAAAATTTCAGACTCTGCTGCCCAAACTCGGTTTTCAGAATCTGGACAGCCTGTTACTGGCCCTGGGCAAAGGGGAATACACCACTGATGAGATGACCAAAAAGATCTTTCCGGATGAAGTCCCGGAAAAAAAGAAAGAATCGTTTTTTACCAAATACATCAAAAAGGTACGATCGGGCAGCGGTATTACTGTTCAGGGTCTGGATAATATGATGATTAAGTTTGGAAAATGCTGCCAGCCGGTGCCTGGAGATAAAATAATCGGTTATATTACCAAGGGTACAGGGGTTACGGTGCATCGCATTGATTGTAATAACATGCTGTTGCTAGGCGACAATCATGAAAAAAAGATCGAAGTATCCTGGGATGTTGAAAACGAACAGGATTACCAGGTACATCTTACCGTGCTGAGTGAAGACCGCCGAGATCTGCTGCGTGATATATCCCAGGCCATTTCCAAGCTGGATACCAACATCGTGATGGTGGAGTTCAAACTAGAGGATACGCTGGTCCAGGGGAATCTGGTGGTGGAGGTCAAAGATTTGCATCATCTAACCCGGGTGTTGCAGAGTATTCGCAAGGTCAAGGGGATTATCTCCGTCGAGCGGGTGGAGCGTATTATGGATGCGGAATGATGTTCCCCCTTAATAAAGGGGGTAAGGGGGTTGTTTTAAAGGGTAAAGGGAAAAGGGTAAAGTTGTCATTCCCGCCAACAGGCGATCAGGATTGGTATCTGGACAGCGGGAATGACTCTAAGGTGCAATCAATTTTTATGGGAGGGCAGCCCAATTGAAATTTGAATATATGACTCAGCAGGTTCTGCAGAAGATGAAGGATGAACTGCATGAATATAAATTCGTCAAACGTCCGCTGGTTTCGAAAAAAGTTGCAGCGGCACGCGAACACGGCGATTTAAAGGAAAATGCCGAGTATCATGCCGCCCGGGAAGAATTATCCATGCTGGAAAGCCGGATTAAACTGATGGAAGACCGTATCGGCCGGGCCCGTATCATCACGGAAGAGGAAATCCCCTCCGATGCGGTTTATATCCTGACCACGGTTGTTTTAAAAGATCTTGAGCGAAAAGAACTTATCGAGTATAAACTGGTCTCACCGGCGGAGGCAAATGTCGTTGAAAACAAAATTTCGGTTGCTTCCCCGGTGGGCAAAGCGCTGATCGGCAGGAAAAAAGGGGATAAAATTTCGGTGCAGGTGCCGGCCGGGAATATTAATTATCAGATCGTCGATATCAAGCGTTGATGAACAAATGCAACTAATCGCATAAATTTACGTTATTCATTATAGCCGTATTGTGGGAGGAAGGTAGTACAGATGTCGGAAATTAATGATTATAAGGCTCGCAAACTATACCGCTCGCAGGTCAATAAAATGCTCGGCGGTATCTGCGGAGGACTGGCTGATTACTTTCATATCGATGCCACCCTGGTGCGTCTGATCTGGGTGATTATTTCCCTGTTCGGCGGGGTCGGTGTTATCGCTTATATCGCCGGTCTGATTATAATTCCGCCGAATCCTGAACAGGTCAATGCCGAAACAGGCAATGTCGTGGTTAAAGATAAGTCTCTGTTCTGGGGTTCGGTACTGGTCATCGTAGGCGGCGTTCTGTTGCTGAAACAGGTGGGTCTGTTTCCGTCATTTAATCTCTGGCAGATTCCCTGGCAGGCTGTATGGGGTTCCCTGCTGGTAGGCCTCGGTTTATTGCTGGTATTCAAAAAGGTAAAAGTAGAAGATGTGCTGGATGTGGAAAATAAAAAATTATATCGCTCGCAATCTCAGCGGATGCTGGGCGGGGTCTGCGGCGGCCTGGCCGATTATTTTAACCAGGATGTATCACTGATCCGGATTCTGTGGGTGGTTGGGACGTTAATATCCTATGGCCTGGGCATCCTGGCCTATGTCATCATGCTGATCGTTTTTCCGGAAGAACCGGAAAAAATGAATAACAAAATCAATCTCAGCTGAGCAGGGGAGGGCGGATGAGAAGGCATTACTGGTCGGGAATAATTCTGATTGTCATTGGCCTGCTGATGTTGCTGGATGAAATGGACATCATGGCCCTGGAGTGGTTCGACATTCTGTTCTATGCTTTTATTGTAATCGGATTATCGAAATTCAGTAACGCCCTGAACAGGACCGATAAACAGGGGGTATTAGGGGGTACCTTTTTCATCAGTTTTGGTATCCTGATGTTGTTGATCAGCAACCGCTTTCTGGTTACTGCCGATGAATTTGTCTTTGGTGTATTTTTCCTGTCTTTAGCCCTGGCTAATATAGTTTATATTGTTCTGGGAGGTTACCACTGGTTCAATTTAGCCTGGGCGGTGATATTCAGTGCCATTGGCGGATTATTCATGCTGAGTTATTACGGGGATTATTCCTACTGGCATTTGTATGATATTCTGGCCACATACTGGCCGGTTGCTTTTATCCTGTCAGGTCTGAACCTGCTGCTGCGTGGAATTAAAAAACATCAGGCCCTGACCTGAAATAAGAACGGTCATGACACCTGCATTAAATCGATACGGCCTGATCGGCAGGACCCTGAGTCATTCCGTCTCTCCGCTGATTCATAATCAAGCCTTTCAGTTATTAAAAATACCGGCATTCTATGAGAATATTGAGATCGAGCCGGAAAGTTTCGATAGCACTATTGCCCAGATTAAGACATTAAATTTTTCCGGTTTCAATGTCACCATTCCTTATAAAAATACTATCAAATCCCATCTTGATGATATAGATCCTGTGGCTGAAAAAATCGGTGCAGTTAATACAATTGTTATCAAAAACGGGAAATGGAAGGGCTATAATACCGATATTACCGGATTTAAAGAATCATTAAAAAAACCCTTCGGCCGTAAATTTGAAAATTGCCTGTTAATCGGCAGCGGAGGTGCCGCCAGGGCCGTTCTTTATGTACTGCTTGAAGTTTACAAGCCGGTTAAGATTCAAATTATCAGTATCTTACCAATAGAGGCCGAGAATCTAATCAATTACTTTAAAAATCAGTATACGACTACTGAATTTCTTTTTACTAATGCCCGGGATTATACTGAGGATCTGGCAAAGTACGATCTGATCATTAATGCCACCCCGGCAGGTATGTATCCTCACATCGATCATACTCCTTTGCCAGGCTTGAAGAAGTTAAAGGATGGTTGTGTTGTTTATGATCTGATTTATAATCCTCTGAAGACCAGGTTACTGTCGGCGGCAGAAAAGGCTGGCAAAAAAATCAGGATTATAGGCGGAATCGAGATGCTGTTACTGCAGGCCGCGGCATCGTTTCAGTTGTGGACGGGGAAGAGAGATGCCGCTGGACAAAATAAGAGGGATTGTGATGGAGGAGATGAGGCACTTAGGCACTTAGGCACTTAGGCACTCCCCCTTAGAAACGTAGGCACTTAAGAAACGTATAATTTATTGAAATTTGAGGTTTATAAAAATATTGGTATGATTGTTGTATTATCAGTTCCATGGATAAGATTGAAAATGGAAAGTCATCCAGAATAAATACGTTTAGAGATTTGATTGTATGGCGCAAGGCAATTGATTTTGTTACTTCCATCTATAAATTGACCACTTCTTTTCCTGTAAATGAATTATATGGATTATCATTGCAAATACGCAGATGTGCGGTTTCGATACCGAGTAAATGTTGCTGAAGGGTATGGACGAAGATCGACGAAGGATTATATTAGATTCCTCAATATTGCTATGGGATCGATATATGAATTACAGACACAACTTGAAATAGGATTAAATTTCAAATTTTATTTCTAAATCGGACTATGAATCTAATTATAAAAAGATCCGGGAAATAGAGATTATATTAAGATCATTAATAACCAAACTGCGTCAATCAAACTCAATTACTTAACTTAGAGTCTGGATGTTTTTCTTACTAAGTGCCTTAGTGCCATAGTGCCTAAGTGCCTTTTATTATTCATCCTCCGCATTATTCTTCCCCTTATTCTCCTTCTTCCCAAACTGCTTGACGATCTTGTCGAACTGGATGATCTTCTTCTGTACACCGTCGAAAACGGACCCGGGGGTAAAACTGCCGTCGCGGCGTTTCTTGCCGGCGTCCTTCCCGGTCAACAACGGCACGCCTTCTTCAATCTTATTTATAGCCCAGATGTGAAATTTTTTATTTTGTACTGCAGCCACGATTTCATCATCGAGCATCAGATTCTGGACATTGGAGGCGGGGATGATCACCCCCTGTTTACCGCTCAAACGGTGCAGTTTACACACCTGGTAATAACCTTCAATTTTTTCATTGACACCACCAATGGCCTGGACTTCCCCTTTCTGGTTGATTGAACCGGTTACAGCGATACCCTGGTAGATCGGAATGCCGGACAGGGAAGAAAACAGTGCAAAAAGTTCGGCGCAGGAGGCGCTGTCACCGTCGATCATGCCATAGCTCTGTTCGAAGGTGATACTGGCAGAAAAAGACAGCGGTACTGTTTCACCGAAACGGGCGGCAAAATATCCGGACAGTATCAACACTCCTTTATCATGTATCTTCCCGCTCAGTTTTGCTTCCCGTTCGATATTGACGATACCACGGTTACCGATATATGTTGAAGCGGTAATTCGCGACGGTTTACCGAAACTATAATCGCCCAGGTCATAAACCGCCAGGCCGTTGATCTGTCCCACTTCATATCCATCGATATCAAATTTTAACATCTTCTCGTGGATAGCGTCCTGGATTTTCTCTTCGGACAAATTGGAACGGTATTTTTCTTCACGGATGGCTTCCTGTACATCGGTGATCTGGACAAATTTGCTGTGGCGGTTGCTGGCGAAGTAAGAGGCTTCACGGATCAGCCGCACAATTTCCGAGAACTGGATTGATAATTTCTTCTGATGATCCACCAGACGATAGGCATGCTGGACTACACCCTGAACGGCGCTGCGGTCGAAAGGCCGCAGATCTTCCTCTTTCACCACCCTGGCGATGAATTTAATATACTTGGACAGGTTGCTTTTGCTTTCTTTTACTTCATAATCGAAGTCGGCGCGGACCTTGAATATTTTCTTGAATTCTTCGTCATAACTGTGCAGCATGTGATAGATATATTGCTGGCCGATAATGATCACTTTCAGATTGAGCGGTATCGGTTTGGGCTTGAGTCCGGCCGAGGTCATCACCCCGTACAATTCATTTATATCTTCGATCATCAGGCACTGGGTGCGCACGGCCCGTTTGAGCGCTTCATAGACGAAAGGCTGGCGCAGGATTTGTTCGATGTCCAGGATCAGGTAGCCGCCGTTGGCTTTCAGCAGCGAACCGGCCTTGATCAGGGTATAATCGGTATAAAGGTAGCCCATGAACGATTTTTTCTCGATGCGTCCGAACAGGTTATTATAGGTGGGGTTCATTTCATAGATAACCGGTGCACCTTTGAGCTGGGAATTATCGACTACCCGGTTGATCCGGTATTTATCGATTTTTCTTTCCGGGGAGTCGTTGGGGGATTTGGCAGTCGGTGCCGGTGCAGAGTCCTGTTGTTTGGCATCCAGGAAGGAATAGACATTCTGCACGATATCATTGATCACATTATTGAAATAATTCAGGATATCTTCATATTCTTTAAATTCCTTGCGCAGGTCCATGAACTGGCTTTCCACGATAAACTGGGCAGTGACCTGATTCAGATTTTCCACTTCTTCTTCGGTTTCGCGGTCCAGGGTGGTTGCTTCGGTGACCATATCCTGGATCATTTTCTGCACGTTCTGGATCTTCTGTTCCAGTTTTTCCCGGTCTTCCTTGGATAAACTCTGATACTGGGTATCGTTCATCGGTTTATCTTCGACCAGCGGGATGGTCTGGAATCCGGCGGCCGAGCCTTTGATCTGGATATTCATTTTGCGGGCATCGGTTTCGATCCTGCCGAAAATTTCCCGCTTTTTTTTCTGGCTGATATCGACCAGTTGATTTTTTTGTTCCAGATATTGTTCGCTTTCGAAGGCGGCGGTAAGAGCATTGCGCAGGTTGGAGATAACCCGTACAAAATTCTTGAGCAGGGCTTTTGCTTTACGGCTGGGCAGACTGAAAGCCCGCGGTTCATCCGGATCGTCGAAGTTATAGACATAGAACCAGTCATTTGGTTTTTCCCTGGCCAGGGCAGCTTTATGCAGCAGATCATTGACGATAGTAGTTCGGCCTGTGCCGCGGATACCGGTGACAAAAATATTGTAGGAAGGATCAGACATAGCCAGTCCGAAATTGATTGAGCGCACGGCGCGGTCCTGGCCGATGACCGAGTCCAGGGTTTGCAGATCATCGGTGGTTTGAAAGGTGAAATGGGACAGGTCGATTTTTTTAGTCAGGGATTTTACGGGTATTTCCAATGATTTCGGCATAATATCTCCGGTGTATGGGATATGTTGGGATTCGGTAGGGGCGAGGTAACCTCGCCCCTACCTACCAAACCCGCCAACATTTCGATTTTTATTTTATTGTAAAATATGAAAAATTATTACCAATCATACAACAATATTATTGATGGAGATGAATTATTTTATATTTATGTTGAATTCGGGAATACGTATGGTGTATTGATGGGCTGCGGTATGTTGGGGCGCAGGTAGAGGCGCGGTTACCGCGTCCAAAAACATCCCCCCATAAAAACAACAGGAACGTATTAGGTTATTGGCGTTGGTCACAGGAATTATATTTTTTGGAATTTGGTTATTGGAATTTGGTTATTGGAATTTAATTGCATTTATATCTCCATATCTGCAAATTTCCAGTATTAATTCATGGGAGTAAAGGGGGCCCGGTGGCCCTCCCGGTCTTCAAAACCGCGTGTCTCCGCCTAACGGTGGAGGGGTGGGTTCGACTCCCACGTACTCCCGCTAGAAATAAGACAAAAGATTAAAGAATAAAAGACAAAAGAAAAATATTGGTAGGTTCCTTGACCCGAGAGAAATCGTGGCGTGAGCTGGGCAGGGCATAGTTGGTACTCATAGTACAAACTTCCTTTTATCCAAGTATGGAAGATATTTCTTGGATTGAAAAGATTAAATATTATATTATACCTGTAAATACAGGAGTATTTTAATGACCGTAAAAGAGGTGGCCAAAAAAGTAATTGATTCTTTACCCGAAGAAGCAAATCTTGACGAAATTATTCATGCTCTTTATATCAAATCAAAATTTGATCGTGGCCTGAAAGAGATAGATGAAGGGAGAGGAATTCCACACGAAAAAGCAAAAGAACTAATGAAAAAATGGCTGAAGTAATCTGGTCGCCACAGTCCTTGGAAGACCTTCAATCTATCTTTGCCTTCATCGCCAGAGATTCTGCAGACCGCGCCGCACTTTTTATAGAAAGAGTTATTGAATCCACAGACCGATTGCAGGAATTTCCCACCAGTGGCAGGATCATTGAAGAAATCAATAAAGAAGAATGCAGAGAAATTATTTACGGTTCTTACCGGATTATGTTTGAGATAAAAGGGGAATATATTCGAATTGCAGCCGTTGTGCATTCTGCACGTAACTGGAAGATTGATGAGTGGAAATAATCATGATGAATGAATTTTATCTCACTTGTGTAAAATTTACTCAGATTCTTTAAGCATATTTTATATTTATTCTCAAATTTTATTGTCTCATTTTTGCAGCATACTTAATAAATTTTGTAATATGTATTTTGCTATGACTATGGCGGTTCCTCGGGCAGCTGGATTAATCGCACGGTTTATACATATCGATTGACCAGGTACTGGCTGGAGTCGCAAGCCACCTATATTAAAGCGACCAGCAGTGTAAACTGGACCGGGCAATGGGCTGAGGGGGACTGATGACCCTCCCCAGGCCCCTCCCTGTTCGCCAGGAGGCGAACAGGGAGGGGTAGGTAGTGAGTTGATTAATGTGGCACAATATTTGACTCTAAGAAAATGAAAAAATATCAATCTGACCCCCCTCTTCTCCCCGTATAGGTCTTGTCTGAGGCCAGGCAGGCAGAAAGACTTACAGGGAGAGGCAGGGGAGGGTAAAAATGACTACAAAGCAAACCGCCATATTTTTAGCCCGTGAAATGCGGAAACATCAAACACCGGCCGAAGCAATGTTATGGCAGGCAATTCGAAATAATAGATTTAAGAACCATAAGTTTTTGAGACAACATCCACTTTTTTACAAATATGGAGAACAGGAGAAGTATTTTATCGCCGATTTTTATTGCCGCAGATTGAAACTGATAATAGAAATTGATGGCGGGCATCATAAACAGGAGGTAGATTATGATCATATTAGAAATGAACTGTTAGCGAACCAGCATGATATACAAGTAATTCGTTTTACAAATGAAGAAATTATGAAAGATATAGATGCAGTTTTAACGAGGTTGCAGAAATTAGTAATTGTCGAATGACCCCCTCCCCGCACCCCTCCCTGTTCGTCTCTTGACGAACAGGGAGGGGCAGGGGGTGGGTCAGAAAAAGTCGATGGCAGAGAAATGGGTATCGAAACCCGATTCCAATTTTGGTGTAATCATGAAGGCGACCAATGAAGATGTGGATGGTTGCGACGTTCGCATGCGAAGTTCAGAGTTCTCGGATACCACTTACTGTCCGTATTTAGAGGTAACTTATTCCCGTATCGTGGCCAGGAATTATTATTTAAAGGATCATCTGGGCAGTAATCGCATGACCCTGACAATAACTGGTGCAGTTGACAGTTATAATGATTTTTATCCCTTTGGGATGCAGATGGAGGGAAGGAATCTGGTCGCCAACGCCGATGCCCGCTATAAGTTCACCAGCAAGGAGCGGGATGATGAGACTGGGTATGATTATTTCGGAGCCAGGTATTATGATGCGAAGATTGGGAGGTGGTTGAGTGTGGATCCATTAGTCGAAAAATATCCTTCAGTAAGTCCTTATGTTTATTGTCAGAATAATCCAATTATGGCGTTTGATCCCAATGGATTATGGGTGTTTAGTCTACAAAATGAAGCTAGATACATAATCCCTTTATTTGCATATTCAATAGGTATGACAGTTTCAACAGCTACTGGTTGTGCTTTTAATGGAAATGGTGATATTTTAATGTATTCATCAGCTTCAATTGGTTTCTCCCTGGGTGCTGGTATTTTTTGTGGCTTTTCAGGAAGTTTTTTCTCCAATCTTAATAATCCATCAGATTTACTTCAAAGTGCATTAAACGTAGGATTTGCATCTGCTCCCATATCTATAGAAGGAAACTTACCAAATTTCAAACTGAAGAATTGGGGAGTAACAGTTGGTCCTGGGTTTACATTTTGTGGCTTTTCTGCTTCATCGTCTTTTGGATCTTATCCTTGTATTGGAGGATACGCTGAATATGCGTATACGATTCAATTAGGTAAATTTAACATTTTTGAATTATTAAAAAAGGGTGATACCAATTTACTTGAAGATCCTATACTAAATATGTTTGCTGAAATCAACAAAATGCCTGTTTTTGAATTTATTTGTTTAATTATAAGTACAATTAATGAAAAGAATGGCAGCAACTCCGGATTAACACCTGGTCAAACTATCTATGTAAATGGTGAAGGTGAAGCTGCAAGTGCAGCTAGAAATTATTACGAACGAGGATATCAAGTTTATATTAATGGAAAAGAATATAATCCATGGAGTGCTGAAAATCCTTAATACATTTTATATTTTCATAGAGGAAATTTAATTTTTGGAAATTATTCCGCAAATATTAGGAATACTGGTATTGGTTTTTATGATCGGATCTCTTATGGGTGGAGTGTCCTGTTTTTTTTGGGAAAAATATATATTAAAAAAATTAAATCAAAATTTAACATTTTCGGATTTCATTTATACTCCCTATACATCGCAAAGATTTATTAAATTGCTAAAATATCATTATCGATTTTTAAAAAATTCAATTGCACAAAAGAAATGTGATAATAAATTAATTCTATTTATTTTTATTACTGTTATCCCTTGGTTTTTAGCTTGGTTTTCTCTTTTATTTCTTATAATGTGTTTCTTCTTTTTGTTGTCATTAATAATAATTATTAATTTTTGATAAAAATAGTAATAATTAGTAGATCAGAACATATGGCATTTTAAATTTAAGATAGTGTAAATGACCTTCTCCCTGAAAACTGGACGGTTTGAAATTGGAGTTCTCCTGATTATATGAACGGAGAAAGGAGAATATTTAAATTAGAGCCGTTTTAGAGTCAAATATATTGGACTAATTGTGTAGCAGAGAAGATCCCAGGCAAAGTACAGAATATCACCAGATCCAGCGGTTGGCGAAATTCCCAAATTCCAGATACATGGCTAGTAAGTATCAGGAAATGACATTATTCTATCTTAGTATAATCGTTAAGAATTTGTTGAATTAGTAATCTTAAATCAGGGATATCGTTTTTTATAACATTCCAAACCATCAGCAAATTGACCGTATCATACCCGTGAATAATCCGGTCACGCATACCGGCAATATTTTTCCAGGGTATCTTAGGATATTCCTCTTTTATTTTCTCCGGAATTCTTCTGACTGCCTCACCAATTATCTCCAGAGCTCGAACTGTGGCAAAATTAATCTTGTCATCCTGCTCAAATTGTTCAAACGTTAAACCTGAAGTGAACTGTTCCGCCTTGTTCATCGCATCCAAAATATCATCCAGGTAATCAAGAAATTCACGCATTAAATATATTGTACCTCAGCCAATATCCGCCGGCCAATTCTTTTTCGCAGATTTATTTTGACGGCAAGATCAACTTTTAGTCCTGTTTTTTCACTTAAATATTGTTCTAATTCAAGTAGATCCAGCAGACTGAAATCAGGAATAACTTCCAAGTCAACTAAAATATCCAGATCGCTTTTTGAATGCTGGCTGTTCCGAACATAAGATCCAAATATACCTATCTCTTTAATACCATATTTTTTGGATAAAAATGGCTTTTGATCCTTAAGGATTTTTTTTATATCTGAGATGGTCATTGTACATTCTGTTTTAAAAAAAATTTAATCATTTTTTTGGTTAATATGAACAAATATTTAATAAATGAAATTCTTAAATTTAATGGTATATTATCAATAGATATTCAAACATACTGTGCCTGGATAATCACCGGGTTTATTTATATTAATCAATCAGGTACTGGCTGGAGTCGCAGGCCACCTATATAAAAGCAACCAGCACTGTAAACTGGACGGGACAATGGGCTGAGGGGGACTGATGACCCTCCCCACACCCCTCCCTATAGGCCTCCTGGCCTATAGGGAGGGGCGGGGGTGGGTCATTTTACCCTACGGCTGGAAATCATTTAATATCAAAACCATGGTGGAGACCTGGGTGGCCAATCCCTCGATCAAATTATGGCGTGCTGCTAAAGGCGACCAATGAAAATACCGACGGCTGCGATGTGCGTATGCGCAGTTCAGAGTACACTGATGCATCCTACCGTCCTTACCTGGAGGTTTATTATACCCGCGATGCAAATGGTGTTGTTCAGGCTTATGACGATTATTATCCCTTTGGATTGTTGGAGTCCCGGCTTTGCCGAGACGGAAATCCCGATTTATCGGGGCAGATGCCGCAGAGAACATATAAGAATGCTCTGGATAAAACTCTCTACAAATACAGCAGTAAAGTCGTAGTCCCGATCGGAACGACCTGGCTAAAGACAGGCGTCGGGACAGAGATCTGCCTACCGGCAGAAATTGGATGAGGAGAATGATTTGGACTGGTACTATTTTGGGGCCAAGTATTATCGGAGTCCCGTTTTTTGGCACGGAGACCTGCCATCAGCAGGTGATCCGGGGATTGGTGTCAAACGGAATTTACTTTTCCCCAAAAAACGGAATCTAAAATTCCCCACCCTGGGTAGAATATTCATTTTTTATGTCTGTCGAATAACCCCATCTTTTTCTTCATCACCAACAGGTATGAGTGATATTTACTTTAACCATTTCAGAGTAATGGATCTGGCAGTACAGAATGGCCGAGGCATCAGAGCCTTCATGCTCCATTTTACCCCTTTACCCTTTTTGCCATTTTGTTTTTCTCTATCTACGTTCTCAGTTACTTTAAAGCTCAATAACGATAATTTTATTCGATCTAGGATGTTTTATTGATTTAAAATAACAGAATGTTTATTTTAAATACAGGAGGAAAAAAATCTATCTAAATGACCATGAAAACTAATTTAAAATTTATTCATGATAAGCTGCAGCAAAATATGCCTTTATTGCGGGATCAGTTCAAGGTGAATTCCTTAGAACTATTTGGTTCCTATGTAAGAAAAGAACAGAAAAATCACAGTGATCTGGATTTATTGGTGACATTCACTGAATCCCCGTCCTTGTTTAAATTCGTCAGATTGGAGAATTATTTGTCAGAATTACTGGGCGTCAAGGTGGACCTGGTGATGAAAGATGCCCTGAAACCTAATTTGAAAGAAAAAATTATTAACGAAGCGCAATCTGTATGAAATCCGGTTTTGTTTACATTGATTATTTGAACGATATGCTGGAAAGCACCAAGAAAATATTTGAATTCACCCAGGAAATGAAGTTTGATTTTTTTATGAAAGATGAGAAGACTTTTTTAGCTGTAATCAGATGTTTAGAAGTGATCGGAGAAGCATCAAATAAGATTCCTGTTGAATTTAAAAAGAAGCACCCGGAAATACCATGGAAAGAAATATCAGGTATGAGGAATAAATTGATTCATGAATATTTTGGTGTACAGGCAGAAGTCATCTGGAAGACAATTCAAGAAGATCTACCGTTATTGAAGAATCGTTTACAAAAATTAATCATGGAAATTCATTAGATCTAAAAAACAACATCCACACATATTCCCGCAAATTCTTTTATTCATTCAGCCAATTTGAAGGTATATTATTACGGTTATGGCGGTTCCTCGGGCAGCTGGATCAAGTGACCCTCCCCAAACCCCTCCCTATAGGCCTCCTGGCCTATAGGGAGGGGCAGGGGGTGGGTCATTTTACCCTACGGCTGGAAATCATTTAATATCAAAACGATGGTGGAGACCTGGGTGGCCAATCCTGTTACTCGCAATTTGACCTGCTGGATAGTTCCGGTATTGTAATTATGACTAATGGTATAAACGGTGGCGAATTATGCAGCCGGTTAATTGCATCAATCGGTGATTTATAATCTGGTTTTAGGCATTTGAAGTATATTTTAGGGATTTAAATTTCCAGGTAAGGAATTACATGGCTCAAACAAAGATTAATAATTAGATTTTGGAGCGATTTTTCACTAATGGTATCTGACCGAGGTCGCCGATTATTTTTTTTATACCGATATAAGCAAGCAGAGGGAACACAACTATAATCAGCTTGTTAAAGTGAAAGGCCCCGGCAATATCGCCATGAAAAATACTGGATATCGCCCTGGTCATGCCGCAGCCGGGACATTCAAGACCAGTGACGCTTTTAATCAGGCAAGGGGGATATCCTGAATTAAAAAAAGAAGTCGGGACTATAAGCAAAGTGACTATTAGTATTAAATATAGTCCCAACTTGCCTATCAATGGCAGCAAATCCTTGATCATGGTATATTAATTTCTGACCAGGAGCTGACCATTGCTGTCTTTGAAAGAACCTACGATAATCATAATCAGGTCTACTAAAGCCCATATTCCGCACCCACCCAGCGTCAAAATCTGAGCGACTCCAATGGCGGTGTGCCCGGTGTAAAAACGGTGAACACCAAAGACGCCCAGGAAAAAACAGAGTAAGAGTGTTGTTAACCAGTCTTTACCTTCACCCGAAGTCAGCCTGACCCCGCATTTTGTGCACATTTCTGCAACAGCAGGTGTTTCTGCTCCGCAGTTCTGGCAAAACTTTTTCCCATTTTTAGGGGGAACCCCACAGGAAACGCACATTACCGCCTGCGCAGCCACTTCTTTACCACAATTTCTGCAAAACATTTTCGCTTCTCCTTTTTAGGTTTCTTCGTTTCTGCTAAACCCGGTCATATTTACACTTACAAATTGAGTCGTTAATTGCTTTAATCGCTACACTTAAGTATTAAACCGGCATTATTAATTGAAAACTGGGATAGAGCAGTTGCTCTTCTTCATTAAATTCAATAAATGCTTGGAAAATATATTAGGATAACCCTCGGGATTAAAGTAAAAACAAAGCCGGTCAATCGCAAGAAAATTTAAAGATACCAAACAAACCCACCCCGGCTATCATTAAAATGGCTGCTATAATTCTTCCCTCGGTGGTGATAGTGACCAGGGAGCAGGTGGAGCGCTCGTTAAAAAAAAGGGAAAAGGATAAAGGGTAAAGGTTAAAAAAGGCAGTTGGGCACTACGTATAATGCACTAAGATTTTTTTTGCTCAGTGCCTTAGTGCCTTGATCACACCGGTAAGCGGCCCCTGATATTTTGAGCATTGAATGGACCTTTGTCGATAATAAGTTTCCTCGCTGCATCCACCTGTCCCCAGGTATTCCACAATAATACACCCCGTACCCGCCCATTGCTCAAATAGTAAAGCACCCCTTCGCGGAATTGTTCTTTCCAGTCAGCCACTATCTCATGGTGTAAATCCAGTTCACCGACTGCTTCGTACCCTAACTCGAACATGTCGGAATAAAAAAATGGCAGATGATTATAGGGGACAGTCTCCCCGGCCATGTTCCGGCCGGCAATCTCACCCATACTGATTGAATTGTCCTCATGTTCCACCCGCATTCTTTTATTCAATGCCGGATTATAAAAATTAGCCACGTCACCTGCCGCATAAATATCCGGATGGGAGGTTTGCAGAAACTCGTCGACAACAATTCCGTTATCAATCTTCAATCCGGCCGATTGGGCAAATCGAACATCCGGCTTAATGCCGATACCGGCAATAATCCCGTCTACCTTTATATCGCGTCCACTGGCCGTTTTAACCAGATACTGCGGATGTTGTTTTTCAATAGTAGCCACACTATCCCTGGCCAAAACTTCAACCCCTTTCGACTGATAAAATGTATTCAGAAATTGAGCAAGATCCTTGGGGTAAATCCGTGAGCCGATATAATCTTCCGGGAAAATCATCGTGACCGATTTATGGTTCAGCGACAGCGCAGCTGCGATTTCTGAACCGATAAATCCCCCGCCGATCACCAGAAAATTTTGTCCCTGTTCGGTCAACTGTCCTCAGTTTCTGATAATCATCCAGAGTCCGGAAATAGATTATTCCGCTTATTTCATAAGGCAGTCGTCTTACGGTTCCACCGGTGGCCAGTAATAGTTTATCATATGAATAAGATTCCCCTTTATCATCGACTACAACCCTCTTGCTGCACATCGACACTTTTGGCCAGACGCCCCAGGTAAATATCGACATGTTCTTTGGGGGTGTTGCGCCAGATTGAATCTAACGGTTCACCTTTCCATAGTGCTTTTGATAAGGCCGGGCTATTATACGGTGGTTGCTTATCGCTGCTGATCATTCCAATCTTATGGGATTTATCTGTTTGCAGGATACCTTTGGCAGCAGCATCGGCCGTCATCCCTCCGCCGATTATGAGATATTTATGCTCCGGCATCTGTTTTCTCCTTAAAGAACTGAATGTATTATTTTAAACGTAATTAATAGAATATATATTCTAAGATTTATTTGCTGTTACTATTTGTGGCTATCTGTCGGGATTGAGAAAAAAACCGGATTGTGCTTTGGATTGCTTATTAGTGATGATAACTAACCCAAATATTGACGTAGTACTTTACTGTGAGTCCGGTGACCAAGTTTTTTAAGTGTTTTTTCTTTTATCTGCCTTATTCTTTCCCTGGTCAATTTAAAAATCGCCCCGATTTCCTCCAGCGTATGTGCTATTTCACCGTCCAAGCCATAATACAATTTCAAAATTCTTGCTTCCCGCTTGGTCAGGGTATCAAGGATATCATTGATCTCATTTGATAATGATTGATTCATTAAGCCGGCATCGGGTTTTGGATCCTCCTGATTCTCCAGCAGATCTATCAAACGGGTGTTTGTATCTGAATAGAGTGAGGAATCAATAGAGACAACACGGGAAACTTTCTTGATCGTATAAGATATATCATCCGATTCAATTTTCAGGGCAGTACCTATTTCTTCATTAGTAGGAGTCCGTTCAAATTCCTGTTCAAGTTTACTGTATACTTTTTCAATTTGAGTAAGCGTGCCAATACGGTTTAGTGGTAACCGGATCATGCGTGTCTTTTCGGCAATAGCCTGTAAAATAGACTGCCTGATCCACCACACCGCATAGGAAATGAATTTAAATCCGCGGGTCTCATCAAACCGGTAGGCGGCTTTAATCAATCCCAGGTTTCCTTCGTTAATCAGATCTTCCAAAGAAAATCCTTTATTCTGGTATGATTTGGCCACACTTACCACAAAGCGCAAATTGGCATTGACTAATTTTTCTAACGCTTTATGATCATTTTGTCTGATTCGTTTGGCCAGATCTACTTCTTCTTCCGGTGTAAGCAATCTGAACTTCACCGATGTCTCTAAAATAATTGTCTAATGATTGTTTCTTGGAAAATATTATCAATATAATTATTCCTCCAGCATCTGTCTTCCATAAAGATCGCCATTTTCTCAATATAATCAACAAATCCCCGTTGTCCAAAGGATATAAATAGAGAATTAGGCACAAAGGCACAAAGACACAAAGGGAAAAGGGTAAAGGGACTACTTTAATATCAGATAATTTTATACTGTAAAACTGGAAAAAAGCGATTTCAATACATATAATAATGGGCAAGATTAGCAGGAAAGGGGATATAGATGCCACTAGGAGAAAATCTCATAAAAAAAGGGCTGTTAAAAGAGGAACAACTGGCCAAAGCCCTGGAAGAACAAAAGAAAAATCCAGGGGTGAAGTTGGGTGAAATATTGATACGCCTGGGTATGGTAACTAAAGAAGAGGTGGAGAATTCGTTGTAAGAGAGGGACAAAGAGACAAAAGGACTATACGACTTTGTGCCTCTGTGCTTTTCTTTGTCTCTTTGTCTCTCTGTCTCTTTGTCTCTTAGAGTTTACCTCTTCGGCCAGCTGGCCCAGATGCTGCAATGTCCGGCAATATCAGTAGCCATCAACTCGTGCCAGGGAATGTACACATATCCGGCATTCATGACCGCCATCGGCGAGAAATGAAATTTGCCGTTTGAAGGTGTTCTGAACAGGGTGCCGAAATGCGCCTGGCTGAGACCGTGTCCCATTTCATGCAAGGCGATTGATTCGATATCTATCAGAGGATAAGCCTGCATCGATGCCCCACTGGAATTCATCGTTATAATATATTTCCCTGAAGGCCACATCGAGTTTATTATTATTATCCATATCGGTGGGCAATCCGGTTACATCGTCCACCCAGATAAAGGTATGGGTAACTCCCAGGATATAGTCACCGCCGTCAGGGGGAGCAATCGAGTCGAAGTATGCGCGCGTTAACCAACCGGCATGTGTAACATCGGCAAACCAGCCGGCAACTCCGCCCATCCCCATCAGGATATTGCACGTAACCCCAGTCCAGACCGTAATCGGGCATCTGGGCGAGGGGGATATCGATATTCTGAACACCGTCCCAGGTATCCATGGCCCGGCTGATAGCTCCGTTAGCATCAGCACTGGGCTACACCGTCATCATTCACATCGACCTGGTCTATCAACCAGGTTATATTGGTCCGGTCGTCGCGATTGGGATCGCCGGGAACCCAGTGGGCCGAGAGTTGTTTGTTTCCGATATTGGCAAAGTAAACTGGTACGTCCGGCCTGCTCGCCGCCGAGATTTGTCACATACTCAGCCAAAGCAATCCTGAATTCTTACCATTCAGTGCCAGTTGCTCATTCAGTTTCCCCAGACAGGGGACTGACCGTGGCTTCTTCCAGTCCGCCGGTGGGGACTGTTTTTATCTTGGCCAGGGTAGTGGAAGATTGATCCTTCTCCTGAATTAAACTCACCTCAGGCTGGACCGGTTTAATACTCTCACAACTAAAAAACAGCATAATACTCAAAATCAAAGTAACAGTTGACCATAAATAAAAATTTCTCTTCATTAGTCCTCCTTTTCTTGAGTCAGAATAATTTTACAAGTTGTCAATATAAAATTCCAATCTAAATGTCAGAGACAAGATTTATATATACGCTATTCTCAACTAATTATTGGTAAATGTAAACTTATTGGGCAGGTCAATAATGCTAATTCGATCCCTCCGGGGTCGTGCTTTCATTGGAGGTACCAGGTTTACTATAAACATTTGCTGCCTAAGGCATCAGTAATATAGTCAGTCTAATCAGTGGAAATTTTTCAATTCTTTACTAAGGAACTCAGGTACTCAGGGACTTTACTCAGGTAACTCAGGAACTCAGACTCAGTACCTCAGTGCCTCAGTCCTTTGTCCCTTTGTCTCTATTTTCTCCCCAATAACATCACCGTACTACGGGGATTTACCAGGTAAAAGTCATTCGGATCAATCTGGACTTCCTGACCGGGAGCCATGATCTCTTCTCCGACCGGACGGCTGGTATCTAAAATGCGGTACCATCTCTTCCTATCTTTGAGTTCGGGCAATTGCACTGATTGCAGGTGATAATCGGGATGCAGGATGATAAACAACTGGTAATCGCCCAGCGCCGATTCCTCTTCACTGCCGTCCAATTGCAGGCATAAGGTACGCAGTTCCGGATCGCCCCAGTTGGGATTGCCGCCGTCGGCAGGGAACCAGGCCAGATCCGGAATATTATTGGCGTCCAGGTCCCGGCCTAAATAAAATTTGCGCCGCTGCAGGATAGCATAACGGCAAGTCAGAGCGATCAGCCTGCGGAAAAATTCCACCATATGATTATTGGCCGCCACCTGGTGCCAGTTGAACCAGCTGATATCATTGTCCTGGCAGTAAGCATTATTGTTGCCCCGCTGGCTGCGCAAAAATTCATCACCGCCTGTAATCATCGGTGTGCCGGAAGATAAGAGCAGTGTACACAGAAAGTTTTTCACCAGTTGCTCGCGCAATAACAGGATGGCCGGATTATCGGCCGCCGCACCTTCTGCTCCCCAGTTATAAGAGTTGTTATAATCAGTACCGTCACGGTTGTCTTCGCCGTTGGCTTCATTATGTTTTTGATTGTACGAAACCAGGTCGTAGAGCGTAAAACCGTCGTGACAGGTGACGAAATTTATACTGTTATATGCCGATCGCCCGCTGTCGCTGTACAGATCCGCTGAACCGGTCAAGCGCCAGCCCATATCTGCGGCCTGCCCGGAATCCCCTTTGATAAATTTTCTAACGGTGTCGCGATATCTGCCGTTCCATTCGGACCAGTCCACCGGAAAATTACCCGATTGGTAGGTGCCCAGATCCCACGGCTCGGCTATCAGCAAAATACGGTTCAATACCGGATCCTGTGATATGGCTTCGAAAAAAGCAGACGATTTTTGAAACCCCATCTCTTTGCCTGCGCGACCCAATACCGAGGCCAGATCGAAACGGAAACCGTCCACGTGCATCTCTACGACCCAGTAGCGCAGCGAATCCATAACCAGGCGCAGTACCGGCGGATTGTCCACGTTCAGGCTGTTGCCGCAACCGGTGTAATTCGCATAATACCGCAAAGGTTCGGTCGGCGGACCAATCAAACTGTAATAGGTGAGATTATCGATCCCTTTAAACGAGAGGCATGGTCCTAATTCATTTCCTTCACCGCTATGATTAAAAACCACATCCAGAATTACCATCATCCCGGCCCGGTGCAGTTCGCGCACCAAAGTCTTAAATTCTTCAACCTGGCAGCCGGGATAACTGCCTGTGCTGTAGGATAACTCCGGAGCGAAAAAACCAATGGTATTGTACCCCCAGTAGTTTGTCAAACCGCGCAGGCGGAGATGATCCTCAACGTAAAACTCGTGAATTGGTAAAAATTCTACGGCATTTATGCCGAGACGCTGCAGGTAAGGAATTTTTTCGATGAAACCCAGATACGTGCCCGGATGCTGTACCCCGGAGGAGGGGTGAGCGGTAAAACCTTTAAGATGTACTTCATAGATAAACAATTTTTCAAACGAAATGTCCGGACCGGCATCATTCTGCCAATCAAAGTGATTATCTACAACTATGCTTTTTGGCGCGATATTGTAGTTATCACGCAGATCTGGTGTGAGATCCTTGCCATCGGATGAAGGATTATAAGCTAAGAAGCAAATTATCTTTATTAACAAACTTGTGGCTGATAGCTCTGGCATACGGATCCAGCAGCAGTTTATGTTCATTGAAACGGAGGCCGTGCCGCGGATTATACTCACCGCGGACTTTGTAGCCGTATAGTTGACCGGCCGTCAGGCCTCTGACAAAGCAGTGCCAGATATATTTAGTGCGGTTTTCCAGGCGGATGGTCACGGTTGGTTCACCATCCGGCTGGTCAAATAAAAGCAGATACACCTCGGTGGCATGCTGCGAATAGAGAGCGAAGTTCACGCCGTCATTTTGCAGTGTGGCACCCAGGGGATAATACCGGCCTTTGCTGACTGTCTTATTATTTGACCGGCTGGATTGATATTCCATGATTCCTCCGGAGTTTGGGATAAGATTAAAGAAATAAGATTAAAGAAGAAAGATAAAAAGGGACAAAGGGACATAGGGACAAAGGGACATAGGGACAAAGGCACAAAGGCACAAAGGCACAAAGGCACAAAGGCACTAAAGGCATAAAGGCACTAAGGTACTAAGGTACTCAGGTACTAAGGTACTTTATACTTTATTAAAAAATCACTATATTTAAATGTATGACTGAACCCAAACAACAGACGGCTATATTATTATTTTCCTGTCCGGACCGCATAGGGCTGGTGGCCCGGATATCGCATTTTATTTTCGAGCGGGGGGGAAATATCCTGGATCTGGATGAGCATGTCGATCCGGATGAACAGATCTTTTCCATCCGGGTAGCCTGGGACATGAACCGCTTTTCCATTTCAGCAGCTGAATTGATCGATGCTTTTACTCCCCTAGCCAGGGAGTTCAAAGCCAGCTGGGAGATCAAGTTCCCCGAAAAGAAAATGCGGATCGCTATATTTGTTTCCAAATATGATCATTGTCTGCAGGAGATTTTATGGCGCAACAGTATCGGTGAATTTCCCATCGAAATTCCCCTGATCATCTCCAATCATCCCGATCTGCAGAGTCTGGCCGCACATTATAAAATTCCGTATCATGTATTTCCGATTACAGCATCGAATAAAATGGAACAGGAAGGGCAGGAGTTAAAATTATTGGCCGAGCATCAGATTGATACGATTATCCTGGCCAGGTATATGCAGATCGTCTCGGCCCAGTTTGTCAAGAAGTATCCCAACAGGATCATCAATATACATCATTCCTTTTTGCCCGCCTTTGCCGGCAGTAATCCTTACAAGCAGGCCTACCAGCGCGGAGTCAAGATCATCGGTGCCACCAGTCATTATGTTACCGAGGAACTGGATGAAGGACCGATCATCGAACAGGATATCCGGCGCATCACCCATCGCGATTCGCTGGAGGATCTGATCCGCAAAGGCCGCGACCTGGAGCGGATTGTTCTGGCCCGGGCTATTCGCTATCATGCGGAACACCGCGTGCTGGTCCACGGCCGCAAGACAATCATATTTGATTAATCCCAGATACTGATTTACCGCAGAAGAAGCACAACGGCAAAGGTTTAATTTATTATCCTGCAAACTGTCTCATGGGCAGACCCTGTTCCGCTCAGCAGATTAAAATACCCGCTGATACAACGGTTATTCAGCGAATCAAGCGTACCGAAACCCAGAAAATAGGGATTGCCATCGATACGCGGCAGTTTGCCCGGAACGTAATATGCGATTTGCTGCGGAAAAATTTTATCACAGTTTACTGCAGCCTGAAAGGCTGCTACTGCCTGGTCATAATTTGCATATAATAAATTTTCAACAGGATTGACCGGACCAAGGCCGCTATTAAAGACATGGTTATCCAGAATAATGCTGATCTCGGCTTTAGTCAGATATACATCCCGCCGGATCTCTAAATGTTGATATGCTGATTCAGTTGAAAAAAGCATTATCAGAAAAGAATCATAAGCTTCGACATCGGCCCAATCTATATGCAGTTGATAATGAAGATTGAAAGAAATTCCACTGTTCCATTTTACCAATTCGCAGGAAATAATTTCTACATGTCTATCATAATATTCTGCGGATATCTGATTGCGACTCAGAAACAAATCTTTCCAGATTTTAAAATAGTACAGTAAAAAACCATTTTCGCCGGTGGCCGAAGCCGGTTTAGTTACACTGGTTGCCGTCAGGCCACTGCTATCGCTGACCACAAGTTTATAAAAGCGGCATTCATCAGCAGCGATACCGCTGACGATATGCGATGTATCGTTTATATTCACACCATAATAAATCAGGACGCTGTCTCCAAGATCAGGCTGCCGGGATTCGTAGAAAGAGTAAGATTTAAAATCCTGGCTGGTATTTTTTGACCATGATATATAAAAGTTATTGGTCATACAGGTAATGGAATCCAATTCAGAAATGTGCGGAATCTTGAAATTATTGACGACAACCATGACCGCAGCACTGGCAAAGGTTCGGACCGGGTCGGGGTACAACTTCAGGCTTAAGGTATGTGCGGAACCATCTTCATAGGGCAGCTGTATTCCATTCGATTGATTCCGCTGCGGCAGTAGCATTTCGGCCGCTGTATTGGTCGTCGACCCACAACTCAATTACCGCCAGGCTGTCCGGAACCAGGTTGGTGATCATGAAAGTAATATTTAATGTTCCACTCACGGTAGAATTATTTGACGGAGTAATAATCTGAATGGCCGGTTGCAGTCGGTGCGGATCGGCTGTCAAGAGATCTTTTTCTCCCTGACAACCATTGATAATCAGGATGGTCAGGCCCAGCAGTACATAAAACCTTGGTTTAAAAAGTGAGGTTTTCATTTGAACCTCTTGATAAATTCTACTCCAAAAATCAGCCCGGTCGTCTGTGAATAATAATTAATATATTGTCGTTATAACCCAAAGACAATTAATTTTTAAGAATTATCTTTTCTTCAGGCAGAATTCGACGATACTTATTAATATAGCATCCATACATCTATTTAAATTTGAACAAGTTCGGGAATGGAACAAGAAAAAAGATCTGCTGTTTTAATCATTGATGATGAACCATTTGTAGCTCACGCCATAGCAGATGCCATGGAGACTCAATGATTATCTCTGCTATATAGCCGATAATGGCCAGCAGGGCCTGGACTTGTTCCGGCAGCGCGATCCCGATGTAGTACTGGTTGATCTGCGCATGCCGGAGGTCAACGGCCTGGAAGTCATCAAATCAATTAAAAAATGGTCCCCGGACACACCGCAGATCGTGGTTTCGGGTACTGATGATATTACCGAAGCGGTCGAAGCGCTGCGCTGCGGGGCCTGGGATTATATTTTCAAACCGATCGGCAACAGCACGGTATTGGTGCATGCCGTGGAAAGAGCGCTGGAACAGGGCCGCCTGATTCGCGAGAACAGAACCTACCACGAACAACTCGAAGAGATGGTACAGCAGCGCACAGTCGAATTGAAAAATGCCCTGGCGGAAGTGGAACGCTTGAAGAACCAGTTGCAGGAAGAAAATATTTACCTGCGCGAAGAAATCAAACTTGAGCATAATTTTGAGACCATAATCGGCAGCAGTGATGCGTTGAGGAAAGTCCTGCGGCAGGTCGAGATCATTTCTCCCAGTGATACCACGATATTGATCCGCGGCGAGACCGGCACCGGCAAGGAACTGATTGCCCGGGCAATTCACAGCCTGAGTTTAAGAAAAAACCGGCCGCTGGTAAAAGTCAATTGTGCTGCACTGCCGCCCAACCTGATCGAGAGCGAACTGTTCGGACATGAAAAGGGTTCTTTCACCGGAGCAGTAACCCAGCGCAAAGGACGTTTTGAATTAGCCGACGGCGGAACGATTTTCCTCGATGAAATCAGCGAGTTGACCTTAGACCTGCAGGTAAAACTGTTACGGGTTCTGCAGGAAGGGGAGTTCGAACGGGTTGGTGGGGTGCATACACTGAAGGTTGACGTCCGGGTGATCACCGCCTCTAACCGGGATCTGGATAAAGCGGTGCGACAGGGGATCATCCGGCAGGATCTTTATTATCGCCTGAATGTAGTACCTATTGAACTGCCCCCTTTAAGGGAACGCAAGGAAGACATACCTGCCCTGGCGAAATTTTTTACACAAAAATATGCCAAAAAGATCGGTAAAAAATTTGACAATATTTCACGTATTTCCATGAAGATTTTGGAATCTCTGGACTGGCCGGGAAATATCCGGGAATTGGAAAATATAATCGAACGGGCAGTCGTATTCAGCAAAGAACCGGTTTTAAATATCCAGCGGCCGGTATTTCCGGTGGGTGGTCATGATTATAAAAAACGCGGACTCGGCACGCTGGAATCAGTGGAAAGAGAGTATATCATCTCGGTACTCAGAGAAAAGCACTGGGTGGTCGAGGGGGAAAACGGAGCAGCAAAAATTCTGGGATTACATCCCAATACCCTGCGTTCAAGAATGAAAAAATTGAATATCATCAAAGCCATGAATATTTAACCTCTATTGTCATTTCGAGCGAGCCGGCAAAGCCGCAGAGTGAGAAATCTTTTAGACTGAAACAATCATCAAACCACGATATTTAGTAGTGCTACGAAATATCGTGGTTTTTTATGAATATTTTTGAATTTTTACAATTTCTATCAATCCTTTAACTAACTATTTATTAATAATTAAGACTACAAATATTTTCCATCCAGATTTATGGCATATTATTTGTACTACTTCTCGGATAGATGTAAAAAAGGATCTAAGTGATGAGCAGTAAAAAGTTTAAGAATATTCATGGATGTTGGGGGATATACAGGAAGAAATCCAGATATTATTTACCGGTTTTATTCCTGCTGATCCTGTTCAGCGGTGTATTACTGGCACAGCAGGTTATGTCATTTAAAATTGTGGTCAATAAAAACAATCCGGTGACTAAAATGACCAGGGATGAAGTTTCAAAAATATTTCTGAAAAAAAATCCAAAGTGGCCAGACGGCGAAAAAATGATGCCGGTCGATCTGGTCTCCATCAATCCGTTGCGTGAAATATTCAGCCAGCGTGTACATCAGAAATCAGTGAGTGCCATCAAAATTTACTGGCAAAAGAAGATCTATTCGGGAACAGGTCTTCCTCCTGCCGAGAGAAAAAACGATGCCGAGGTGCTGGTTTATATCAAAAATCATAACGGTGCCATCGGTTATGTATCCGCCCAGGCTGATCTTGATTCAGTCAAGGAAGTACAAATTACGGAATAAATTTTACATGAAATAAGATTGCGGATTCGTATGGCGCATCAATCATGTTTTTCACTTTCAAGTGCAGAAGGTGTTTTGAAATATGAAGATTAAAACAAAACTGATCCTGGTCCCGGTTCTGGCCTCGCTCACGTATTTAATAATCTTTATTGTCAATACGAGCCTGGGTTCGCAAAATGGTCGACTGCTGGTGGCCATCGAAACAGGGTATTTGCCGGCGCTGGAAATGAGTCGCAGTATGGAAGATATCCTGGGAAGCATCCAACGCAATATAGAATATGCGGCGGCAACCCAGGATGAAAAAGTACTTGGCGAAACGGATATATTTCATGATAAATTCCTGATGCTTTTGGAGAACAACAGGCATAATCCCATCTTGCAGCAGGGGGAACTGGATTCTATAGAAAATTTATTCAGCCGGTATTATCCCCTGGCCCGCCAGACAACCATCCGCATGATCAGCGAAGGTCTAAAGGATGATATCCTGCAAAATCTGGACACCATGCAGCAGGACTATAACCGGATCAAAGAAAAACTGGCGGCAACCACCGCCCGCCAGAAAACCGATATGTCAAACTCGGTGGCCAGCGCCCAGTACAACCAGCAGAATATTCTGCTGACCATCATCATCGTCACCCTGCTGAGTTTGCTGGCCCAGATACTGATCGCCATATTTTTTACCCGTTCAATTACAGTACCCCTGCAGGCCATAGTTAAAGCGGCCGGCGACCTGGCCCGGGGAAACGTGCAGATCGATCTGGATACCCGCTCAAACGATGAAGTCGGAGAACTGGCCCGGGCTACCTCCATGCTGGTGGATACCACCAAAGATTTAACCCGGGCCGCAGATG